>JBLFWN010000100.1:0-24674 GCA_047611405.1 Planctomycetota bacterium
CCAGCGGCTCAAGGAAGCGTTCTGGCTCCTAGTAACTCCTCGAGTCAGCAAGCAGTAGACGAGTGCAGCTGGAGTCCATACGCCAAAGCGCGCAGCTAGGTAGCCCACACTCGCTTCTCAGCGTGAGCCGTCAGAAGGATCCGTCTTCTGGAAAGCCGATCACAGCGAGCACGATCAAAAGCACGCCGATTGCAGCAGCGCCGACCATAATCCACCCAAGTACGGACATGCCGGACGCCTTGGCCTTACGGCCTAGAGTCCAGCGCCGCCTGGCGCACGGTAGACGAGAATCGCTCGCTGGCCCATCTCACCCGGAAGCTCGTGCTCCCAAACCGTATCGAGCTTGAAGCCAAGCCGCTCTGCTTCACGCTCCGCGGCGCGCACCTCGCGCGACCACGACTTGCCCTTCAGCATCACGACATCTTTCATCGAATGCCGGACCTTGCGTAGCACGCGCACGTTTTCACGCACAGAGCTGACGGCACGCACGACGACGACATCGACACGCTCCGTGGCCAGATACTCTTCAGCGCGATCCCAGAGCGCGCGGCAGTTACGCAGGCCGAGCTTCTTGATCGACTCTTCCATGAAGTCGGCATGCGTGCGTGTCGAATCGAGCAACAGCATCGAAAGATTGGGCTCAGCGATCGCCAGCGGGATGCCGGGATAGCCGCCGCCACTGCCCAAGTCCAACACGCGCCGCGCCATCAACGGCACCAGTCGCGTGATGCGCCAGCTGTCCAAGTAGACTTTGGCAGCCAGTTCCTTGGGATCGATGTCCTTCGTGAGATTCATCTCACTGTTCTTCTTCAGCATGAAGAGAGCGTGCTCGCAGAACTTGCCGAGCATGTCGGGCGTGACTTCGTCCTCGCTCTCGAAGGCCCACTCCAAAGCCTTCAGCATCTTGTCCTTGGAAGGGACAGGCGTGTCTGGGTTGTTGACTTCCTCGTCCGCCTCGGTCTTCTTCGAAACGGGCTTCTTGATGACTCGAGCCGAAGGCGCGGAGCGCTGAGGAGCTGCCGCATCGGCTTCGCCCTCTTTGGCTTCCGCTTTGGCGCCTTCAGCTTCAGTGCCGTCACCGTCACCGTCACCGTCACCGTCACCGTCACCGTCCTCGTCCTCGTCCTCGCCTTCGTCGCCCTCATCATCATCGTCATCGTCATCGATGACGGAATCCATGTCGTCCCCCAGCGCGGCTCCTAGGCCACCGGCCACGAGCTCGCCGGGCCCCAGGTCCGAATCGCTGCCAGGCAAATCGGGTTCGGCGCCGAGATCACCGACGGCCGAATCGTATTCGTCCTCGTCTTCCTCGTCGTCGCTTTCTTCCTCGTCGTCTGGCTCTTCGTCCTCGATATCATCGCCTAGTTCCCGCCCTCCAGGGGCGTCCCAGGCATGATTGTCGCGCTCCGGTGACTGGTCTTCTGCTTCCGCAGATTCCCACACAAAGCTCGATTCGGATTCACTGAGGCTGTCTTCGAGCGTCATTTCGTCCCGGTGCTTCTACTTGGAGGGGCTCAAGAAGGAGGGAGGAGGGGTGGGTGGCAGGGCAGCAGGGACTCGAACCCCGATCCTACTGATTTGGAATCAGTCGCTCTAACCAATTGGAGCTACTGCCCTAGGTGGACGGGAAGAATAGCGGCGAGGCCTGCGACCCGCAAGGCCGCTGATTGTTCCAGTTGTGAGGCTGGGATGCCGATTGGGATCTACGTCCCCCACCCATGTGCCGGTTAGAGTAATGCTGCCGCCTCAGGTGTGGGCCCCATCGGCCCGCCCGGATTCCATCACCCCCCACCAGCAGCGGGTGAGTGAAGAACCGCCTAGGGCCGCAACCCAATGACCCGACCCGAAGACGAAAACAAGCAAGACAGCACCCGGCACGACGACCGCCCCAGGCGACGTAGGCGGCAATCGAACCGTGGCCAAGGGCCGGCTTCCGAGCCGGAGCCGGGAGAGGCTCGTCACAGAACGGAGCGGAGCGCTCGGTCGAACGGAGATTCTGAGCAGCCTGTCAGTGGATCGGCCGCGGCGAACCGGCATTCGCCGTCGAGCCGAGATTCATCCAACACGGATCGCTCCAGCTCATCCTCCCGCGGCGGACAGGGACGCGCGGCACGCCAGCAGGAAGCCAGCTCGGTTTCACGCGGCGGCTCCGGAAGCAAGCGCTCCCACAGACCGGCACCTGCGAAGGAATCAATGCGAGAGTACGCCGACGATCCGGACTACGTCGACGCTCCGCATCATGACGACGATGACGGCATCGACTGTCGCACGACTCAGGCCAACGACATCGACCCCAAGGTGCTCGATCGTGATGCCAAGCGGATCGTGATGCGCCTGCAAAATCACGGCTATGAGGCTTACTTCGTTGGCGGATGCGTGCGCGACTTGATGATCGGTCGCGTACCCAAGGACTTTGATGTCGCGACCAGCGCACACCCGAATGAGATCAGGCGTTTGTTCCGCAACGGTCGCATTATCGGGCGACGCTTTCGCCTCGTGCACATCTACTACGGCGACAACATCGTCGAGACATCGACGTTCCGCAGTGAGCCCAGCAGCAACGGAAAGCAGGACGATGACTCGACCGAGCTGTTGATCGTTGAAGACAACGAATTCGGCACGGCTCGCGAAGATGCGTATCGACGTGACTTCACCGTCAACGGCCTGTTCTTGGATCCTGCCACGCACGAGATCCATGACTACGTAGATGGATTGCGAGATCTGGAACGACGCGTGCTGCGTACGATCGGTGATCCTGATGTACGCATGGCAGAAGATCCGGTTCGCATCATGCGCGCCGTGAAATTCGCGACGCGGCTCGACTTGCGCATCGAAGATCAGACATGGGATGCGATGTGTTCCCTCGCGCCTCACCTAGAGAAGTCTGCACCACCGCGCGTTCTTGAAGAGATCCTACGTTTGATGCGTTCGCGCTCTGCGCTGGGCGCCTTCCGCATGCTGCGCGCGTGCGGTGCGATGGAAGTGTTATTGCCCGCGCTCGACGATTACCTCGGGCCTCGCAAGGATCCCGGGCCCGAAGCTTCGGCGCGAGCCGAGTTGATGTGGCGCTTGCTTGAGGCACTCGATTCCGAAGTGGCAGTGGGCTATATGCCTTCGACTGCGGTCTGCATCGCGGTCATCTTCCTGCCAATCGTTGAGCGAGAGTGCGAGCCCGAGACGCGTTCGCTGCCGGGCGACCCCGGCGAACTTTCGACCGTCGCATGGGAAGTGATCGAGCCCATGGCGATAGCGACACGCCTCTCGCGCCGTGAATTCGCGCGCGCACGCCGCATCATCAGCATCCAACACCGCTTCCTCAACAACGCCGCGAACAAACGCTTCAGCCCAATCCTGTTTGCACGCAGCGAGGACTTCCCGGAGGCGCTCGAGCTCTTCAAGTTGCGCGTCCATGCACGCGGCCAGGGATCCGATTTGGTCGAGGGCTGGGAGCACCGCCGATTGCAGGCTCTCGAAGTCGACGAGAACACGCTGGACGATGAGCGGCGCAAGATCCGCAAGCGCCGCAAGCGTCGTCGCCGGACAAAGAAGTGATCGCGAATGGGCTGGTGGCCTGAGCCGCAGATTCGCTGCGCGATTCCGGCTCTGTGGCCGCAGCGGCCCTCCTTCCCTCCAATTGGAAGGAATTTCCGGTCTGTCCAGCCGGGCTCCGATCACGGGGTACATTTCTTTTGATCGGTGAAGACAGGGCCTGGGGGCAGCATCCCCAGCCCCAAAAGCTGGCGCACTAGGGTCTTGCGGTGTCCTGGAGCGCAATACAGCACGGATGGGGGTGGCACCCCCGCGCGGATGGCTTTGTCTTCGTTCGATGTCCAATAACCCTCGGGTCTAGCGGGCAACGTTCCGGACTCGGATGGTTCTCATCCGATCCGACCTTCCGGTGGGGCGGCCCAAAAAGGGCCGCCCCCCTTCTATTTAAGCCGATCGAGCTGCGACTTCGGACGTCACTCTGGCGCGCGACGCCGCTAGTGGCAGGATGGGTGGACTCCCTGGGCCGCGGGCCGAGGGTTTTCCTAGACCGATCCTCGAAGACCTCGATGCAATCGACGTACGCGCACACCTCCTTCCGGGGCCCTACAACTCTTGCTCGTCCGCTGCTCGCGCTGCTACCGCTGATCGCGCTGCTACTGGCCGCGAACGCGTCGGCCTCTGGCTTCGTGCTTGGTCCTCCACGTGAAGCGAGTTCTGTACAGCACAAGGGCAAGAAACCCAAAGGCCTGACCGACACCCAAGTCGAGCGCGCCTGGAAGAGGAGTTCGCGCGAAGAGCGGAGCGAGGTGCTCGATTTTCTGATGGCGGAATGCGAGCGCATGAAGACTTTCCGCGCTAGCTTGATGCGCTTCTTGCTGCAGGAGCCGGAGCGACCGCTGGCGGAATGGCCGGTCTGGGCCAAGCAACTCTCGCTATACGACTCGACCGTTCATGCGCCTGAGCAACCGATCAAACGCCGCTTCAAGTCGAGCTCGTCGACCAAGCGTTTCCGCGAGAAGGTCTTCCGCAAGATACCGGAGCGCAAGCTCGATACCGCGTGGCGCTACAACTACGGCACCGGGCAAATCGAACAGAGCAAGGATGTCGACGATCAGAGTCGCATCTTCCGCAATGCGTTGGCCGGCTTCGAACCGAACTACGATCTGTGTGAGGCTATGGTCGAGCGCATATTAGATGACGGCGAGTTGCGCACGACTCACCAAGCCTTCGCCTTTGCCTATGCCAATCGCGAAGGCTATGCCTACCCCGGCGTCAGCTTGTACGACATGTGGTCCTCCGGACTCGAGATGGAAATGCCGGACGTCGAGTGTCTCGGCATCGTGCATCTGGTCGATGCGGATTGGAAGACATGGAAGGCGCCTGTCAGCAAGCAAAGCTCGTTGTACAAGCGCATAGGCGAACACTTCAGCAACGTGCGCCGCCATCGTGGCTTGCGCAATGCGCTTGCGCGGGTCTTCTTGGGCGCCGAGCCTGCACTGAACGATGGCTACGAGGGCAACCTGGATCGCTTCCACGGATTGTGGGAGAAGTTCCAATCGGATCCGGGCGAGATGGCGGACGCACTGCCTAACTCCGAAGACTGGCTCGATTGGTTAGAGAAAGTCGGCAAGGAGGTCGACACTTCGCGCGAGCTCTATACTGGCTCTCTACGGCGCAAGTCGACACTGCAGCAAGACTCCGCCACGGTGCGTGCGACTTTAATTTGGGTCATGCGCGAGCTCGAACTGCTTCCGGCGGCGGAATGAGAAGCAAAATGTGCGCGTCACCCCGTCCAGCTAGGCAACGCGCAACAGGCTTACTCGCTTAACTCCGGTGTCGCGGCAAGGGCTGCTAGCTGTGCACACGCGAAGGCTGCTTGGAAGTTCAGGCCGCCAATCGGTCCATCGAGGTCGAGCAACTCGCCAAAGACATAGAGACCGGGAATGCTACGCACCTCCATGCTGCGCGGATTCACTGCCTTCAAGTCCAAGCCCCCGGTGGTCACCTCGGCTCGGTCAAAATCGAGCGTCCCGCGAATGGGTACCTCAAGGCCTTTGAGCGTCTCGACCAACTGATGCCGGCGCGCCTTATTTAAGGTGTCGACATGAAGGTCACTCGCATCGAGTCCAGCCGCTTCCGTCACTGCGGCAAGCAAGCGGCGCGGCATCGGCTCGCCCTCTGCGCTGGCTGGCAAAACGCGCGACAAGCGATGCTGTCCCTTCCAACTCGCGGCTTCAATCAGCAAATCACGCAGGGCATCCCAGTCGTGATCGGGAAAGAAATCAAGCGACAGAACAAAATCCGCACCGGCTTCGGCACGTGCGACATGCACGGATAAATCCAATGCGGCCGGTCCGGACAAGCCTTGGTGCGTGAATAGCAACGGACGTCGCCGGCGCGCAATGATCTTGCCACCCGCGCGACGCAGGCGAGCCTCGCCTCCTTGCCAAGCGATGCCTGTCAACGAATGCACCCACGGCGCAGGGCTCGCGAGCGGAACCAAGGCCGGCGCAGTGTCGAGCACTTTCAGTCCCAGCGAACGGAGCCACTCGTAGCCCTCGCCTGTCGTGCCCGTGCTCGGGTAGCTCTTCCCGCCGGTGCACAGCATGACGCAGGGTGAGGTGCGTGTCAGCCCGTCCGCAAGTGCCAGGTCGAAGGCACCGGAAGGGAGCTGTCGCAGGCCGTGGATGCTCGCGTTCAGCTCGATCTGAGCGCCTGCTTCCAGCGCTTCACGCTCCAACGCATCGCGCACGTCACGCGCGCGCCCACTGGTCGGGAAAATCTTCTCGAGCGGCGCCTCGCTGGTTGGCACGCCCAGCTCCGCGAAGCGTTCACGAACGCGTTCCGGCGGAAGGGCGCGAAAGGCGGAACGCAGGAAGCGCGCTCCACTGCCGCAAAATAGGCGCGCCGCATCGATAGGACCCAGTGTCGTGGTCAAATTGCAGCGCGTTCCACCCGAGGCGAGGATCTTGGTGCCAGTACGTGCAGTCTTCTCAAGGACCAGCACACGCGCGCCGCGCCGTGCCGCAACACCTGCCGCCCACAGACCCGCTGCACCTGCACCGACGATGCAGATGTCGTGATCAAATACGGCGGACTGCTTAGAGCTATCGTTCATCTACATACGACCATTTCATGCCGCCCTGCAAGCATCAAGCTTGCCCATCTATCACACGGCATTCCGTGCACGCTTCCTGGCCCTACAGGCGGAGGACCCGAGTTCGCGGTCCCAAGCAGAAGCTTGGACGAACAGGCAACTCCTCAGCCGCCGCCGAGTGCCTTCTCCCAGGCTTCGATCTCTGCCAGCGTATGCGGGCCCTTCGGCGGCGTATCGTCCAGAGGGTCATCGAGGAAACCCTCGGGCAAGCGCACCTTCTGTGTCTTGCTGCCTTTGGCGCGCGCTTGACGCAGGGCTCGCTCAGGGAAGGCCTCGTCGGGGTTGAGTAGCTCGAATCCTCGCTCCATATCCCCGCGACTGCCAATGCGTTGCAAGGCTGCACGTGCCTTGGTCGAACCGTTGAAGCCCTTGGTGTACCAGCTGGTCCACTTGCGGAACTGACGAATCGCCATTGGCTCTCCGAACAGCTGGACGAGTCGCTCCAAGTGATCGCGCATGATCGTGAAGATCTCGCCCATGCGCGGTGGATTATCCGGCTCGATCCCATCAAAGACTTGGGAGAGTTCGCGGAACAGCCAGGGCCGGCCCAAGCAACCACGACCGACGATAACGCCTGCACAACCCGTCTCGCGCATCATGCGCAACGCGTCCCAGCACTCCCAAATGTCGCCATTGCCAAGCACGGGAACATCCAGCAGCGAGACCAGCTCGGCGATTGAATCCCAGCGCGCCTGGCCCGAGTATAGCTGCGCCGAAGTGCGCGCATGCAGACCGACGGCAGACACGCCTTCTTCTTGAGCAACTCGCGCCGCTTCGTGAAAGGTCAGCAGGTCCTCGTCCAGGCCCATGCGCATCTTGACGGTGATCGGAACATCACCAGCATGCGAAACCATCGCGCGCACGAGGCGCGCCACCAGCCGCGGCTTGGCGGGGATCGCGCTGCCGCCGCCGTTGCGTGTGACCTTGGGAACCGGACAACCCAGATTCAAATCGATGTGATCGACGCCTTGTGCCGTGAGCACGCTGACGATTTCGCCCAAGTCGACCGGATCCGAACCATAGATCTGAACCGAGCGCGGCCGTTCATCGGGGTGAGAACTGGCCAGCAGCTGCGTCAGACGATTGCCGACCAAGAAGGCGCGCGCGGTGATCATCTCCGACACATACAAGCCCGCCCCGTATTCGCGGCACAAGCTGCGGAAGGCGTAGTTTGTGACGCCCGCCATCGGAGCCAACACAACCGGTGGCCAGACCGAGATTCCGCCGACGCGCAAGGTCTCGAACTCGCCGGCTCGCGCGACGGGCACCTCCCGGTTCGTCTCACTCGCGAGGCGAACCTCGGGCTCTGCAGCTGCGGCGTCCTGATGCGGGCTCGCCGGCTGCGAGTTGCTCTCCTGATCGTTGTTCACGCGCAACACTCTACCCGCTACGCCGGTCAACGTGGACCCGACTCCCCTATCGCGCGACCGGAGTCTCTTTTGGCTCCGTCCAGACACGATCTGCGGACAGAGCTAGGCCGGGCCCCCCAAGAGTATCGATGTCGAGCAGACGCAGCTCGGTCTGCCCCGTCCCCTGTTGGCGCATAGTAAAGGCGGGGGCACCCGTCGCTCGAAAGCCGTACCAGGCGTAGCCGACGCCGGCGTCAACGACAAATTGGTGATCATCCGGAGCGATGTGCAGACGCCAACGGTGGACAACGGGGTCCAGGTCCTCGAAGCCGAGCACGAAGTTGTCGACCTTAGTGGTCAGCTTCTGCCCCGCAATCACCGAGCACATCGCCCCGCCGATGTCGACGAAGGCGATCGGCTGCTTGGCGCGGTTGCCATACAGATGCATTCCGTTCGCGCGCGCCTCGACATTCATCAGGCCACCGAGCAAACGGCCAGTGATCTCGTACTGCTCGCCTTTGCCCAGCACGACCATGTCGAATTCGAAAAGGCGATCGTCTCGGAACAGCTGGCGCAAGGTGACCTCGTTGCCTTGGGTCGTCGCCGTCGCTTGATTGTAGATGCGCGTCGAGTACACCGTGTCGCGCGTTGGCGTCTTGACGACAGCAAAGCTCTCCGAGTTGGTGCGCACGCCTTCGGCTCGCGTCTCGGCTCGGCCGCGCAGGATAAGGTCCCCTTCCGGAACTTCGGGTGCCGGGACCTCGACAGCCAAATTGACCTTGCGAAAACGCTCTGCTTGCTGGTCACGCAAGCTCTGCAAGCGGTTGTCCAAGTCATCGCGTTCGTAGACCTTGCCGCGCAACACGAGCACTTCCAATTCGCGTAACGCGCGTATGTGCTCGCGCGGATCGAGACCAAGCGCAACGACGTTTGCCAACTTGCCTACGGATAGGCTGCCGTGATCCTCTTCGACACCGAGCACCTCGGCCGCGCCGTGTGTCGCCATCCGCAAGACATCGTAGGAATCGAGTCCTCCATCGACATAGGTCAGCAACTCGTCCAGTAGGGCCTCGCCCGGCATCAAGCCAGGATTCGGCGAACCGCTGCCGGGAACGATTGAGACTCCGCCGAGAGCCAGCTTCGCGATCACATGACCCTCGAGCGCGAGAGCACGTTCCGTCAAGCCACGCAGCTCGCCTTGCATCCGTTCGCGCCAAACGCGCAGCTCACTCGTCCAACCGCTTCGGTAGTGAGGACCGAGATAGTGCAACGCTTCGACTTCGCCATCCCATGACTTCAGCATGCGGCCATAGACCATCACCATCGGAGTGATTGCGGTCTTGGCGGCGATCAACTTGGCGATCTGCGGATCCAATGCATTCCGATCCTCGATCTCGTGCCACCCTTTCCCGGGCGGCAGCGCAGCTTGCAAGCTCATCAAGCCGGCTTGGCCCGATCCAAGAACTTCGTCGAGCCCAATCCCATGCGGGATCGGCCCCCAGACATCCAACTCAGCCATCTTGGCCCAGCCACGCAACTCGCGCCAAACGTCGGCCGGCAAGCCTTCCGCGTAGTGGATGTAGTCGGGTTGAACCGAGGTCAGCAGACGGCCGAACGAATTGCGCGCAGATTCGACCTCGGTCATTACGACCGACATCGTGGTCGCAGGCGGGTCGCCATCGAGCGGCAGCCCCGGCAAGAACAAATCCGGCCCAGGGTTTCGCTCACGTGCCGACGGCTCGCGCTCCGCCAAGATGCGCGCCAGATCGTTACCCGTGTCGCGCACCAACGTGATCCCCGACGAGATGTACAGCACATCGTGATCGGAGTCGTGGTTGACCGCAGCATCGATCAATCCAGGAATCAGGTGCAAGCCAGTCAGATCGATCACTTCGGCCCCTTCAGGGACCTCAAGATCGGGCCCGATGGCAGTGATACGGCCGTCTTTGATGGCGATTGTCGCGACGCGCGGTTCCTCACCGGGAACCATCGAGTGCACGGTTCCACCGGTCAGGGCCAAACTTTGGGCGAGGAGCAGACAGAGCATGAGTTTCGATAGGGATGCGGGTAGTCAGCGCAGACTGTATCCGCTTCGCGGGAGGAGGAAAGCCCGATCATCAGCAGTTCCCGTGCCATGGGAAGCGACGGCGCGGTCAGCTACCGGCAAAGCGCTTCAGAGCAGGCAGCGAGCCCCCTGAGCTCTGCTGGGATCGAATTCGACATCTGTCCGCGTCGTCCAATTGAGACGGCTGTCCCCCAGCGCGGGCGCCGATCGAGAGCCTTTGATTGGGTGCTACAGCGCGGGCCCGCGCCCGCCGCGCCTGCTCACTTCGCATAAAAGCCGGCAGCGCGAGGGCGAGTTGCGCGCGATTGCGATGCGGGGTAGCGAAACTCACGGGCTAGGATGCGCGGATCATGCCGCATCGTCCGATAGTCATTCTCGACACCGACCGCCTTCCGAGCGGACCTTGGATTTACGCTCGTCAACTTCGTCGTCCCGAGCAGGACATCCCGCCCGGTGAGATCGTCGAGGTCGTTGATTGGGAAAACCGCTTCATCGGCCACGGCCTCTTCAACGATGCGTCGGACATCCGCGTTCGCATGATCGCGCGCGGCAAGCGTTCGGACCTCGATCGCCCGAAGGACTTCTTGCTGCGCAAGATCGCAGCCGCCGATCGCCTTCGCCGCAAGATCTTGCG
Organism: Planctomycetota bacterium; assembly: GCA_047611405.1. Lineage (GTDB taxonomy): Bacteria > Planctomycetota > UBA1135 > UBA1135 > JBLFWN01. The sequence continues at coordinate 10,695 of JBLFWN010000100.1, forward strand.
ACTCGAAGATCAAACCGACGCGTGGCGCTTGGCGCATGCCGAAGGTGATGATTTACCCGGCCTGATCATCGACAAGTTGGGTCCCGCATTGGTGTGCGAATACCATTCACGCGGATTCTGGAAGCTGCGGAGAGAGGTCGAATGGGCGCTTGGCGAGTTGCATCCAGGCTTGCCCATCGTTCATCGCGTGCCGAAAGCGGCGCGCCGCAGTGAGGGATTCGAACCCGAGGAAGAGCCTGAATCGATTGGTGAGGTAATCTTGAACGAGTGCGGTCTGCGCTACTCGATCGAACCCGGCATCGGACACAAGACCGGCTGGTTCTGCGATCAGCGTGAGAATCGGCAGCGCGTTGCCAGCTTTGCGAAAGATCGCGACGTCTTGGATCTGTGTTGCAACACCGGTGGTTTCGCATTGGCCGCCGCGCGGGCCGGCGCACGCGGCGTGACGGCCATCGACCTGGATGAGGTCGTGTTGGAAAAGGCCGTAGCGGCAGCTCAGCTGAATGGACTCGACATCGAGTTCAGGCACGAGGACGCGTTCCACACGTTGCGCAGCGCACTCGGCTATCGCCGCCGGCCTCAGCTCGTGATCCTGGATCCGAGCAAGTTCGTACGTGGCCGCGCTGACTTCGAGGCCGGGCGCTTGCGCTACCTCGATTTGAACGCACTCGCGATCCAAGCCACCGCGGCGGGCGGAATTCTGGCGACCTTCTCCTGCTCCGGAGCCGTCGACCTGTCGGCCTTCATGGGGATCCTTTTCCAAGCGGCGCGCCGCGCGGGCCGCTCGATCAAGCTCCTCGAAGTACTCGGTGCCGGGCCAGACCACCCGCAGCGCCCCGAGTTCAGCCGCTCGCGTTACCTGAAGGGTGCGCTTCTGGCAGTGGATTGAGTGCAGAAGTACGGCGAAGAGCTGAGACGAGCGTGGATTCATCGTCCCTTCATGCATCAGGGTTGCGCGAGTAGGACACGGCCGCGTCCCGCCGCCCTCCGATGTCGAGCTGACGAGCGCTAATCTAGGATTCTCGGCTCGTAGCGCGTCTCAAAGATGTGCCCGCTCGGAGCGAGACCCCACTCGCTTCATCAGCCGAAATCGCCGTGATCCTGGCGATTCTCGTCTTCCACCGCCGGGATGCCGCCAAACGGCCGTGCCTGATTGTTGGAATCACTCGCTTCCATTGTGCCGAATCGTGTCCTGGGTCTGGATCAAGCACTCTCCAACTCACATAATCTTCAAGTAGCGCCTCTGCCTGCTTTCGAAAGAGTAGGGCGGGGGCGCCATTATGCACTCAGCGTAAATTCACCGGATGGACCGCACATCGTCAGCCCTTGCGGACACCCGCTCTGCCGTCCTGCCCCTCCCCACCTGATGATCGCGACACCCCGTCACCCTCATCGCACTTGCGTCCATCCGATCCTTCCAAGTCCTCACGAAGCTGAACTCCATGAGCCTACAGATCCTCGTAGCACGCGAACTGTGGCAAGAATTTGACGCCGAATGGCGCACCCTGATCGACGGCGACGCCGCGATCGCAGAACTGCTTGGAGCCCTGCGCGTCGCTGGCGACAAGAAGCGCGGTTCACGCTGCACTGCACTGGCACGTGAACACGCGAAGAAGCTCGAAGAGGCCGGCCGCATCGAAGATGCGGCCATGCTGATCGGAACGGCCACGGCTGCCGGCGGCAACCCTTCCGAGTTGCGCCCCGACCTGACTCGTTTGACGGAAGCCGCCTTCGGATCGGAAGCTTGGTGGCCGGCGTACAGCGAGCTCGCCGGACTCAATGGACCCAGTGACGAGTTGCGTGGCGCGTGGATATCGTTCACGAAGTTGCGCGCCTACCAACAGGGAACGCTCGTCTTCCACCCCGGCGGTTGGGGTGCAGGCGAGATCACCGATGTCGACTTGGACGAGCGCGCGATCAGCGTCACCTTCGGCAGCGGGATGCGTGAGACCTTCCCGATGAACGCAGCGATCGATATCTTTATTCCGCTGCCGGAACAGGACCTGCGCTCGCTGCACTTCCGCGATCCCGAAAGTATGCGCAAGCAGACCAAGAAGGAACCGCTGGGAGCACTGCGAACATTGCTCGAGCGACATCATGGCAAGGCCACTACGGCGGTCATCCGCAACGGTCTCATGCAGATCGGGATCGAAGGCAGCGCTTGGTCGGCATGGTGGCGCAAGGCGCGCAAGCTGGCCGAGAACTCCGAGTGGTTCGACGTTTCAGGTTCGCCCCAACGGTCGGTCATCCAATTGCTACTGAAGGCCAAGGATCCTGCAGCCGGCTTGCGAAAAGCCCTGGTTCAGGCCAGCGACTTGGCGGAAGTTCACGGCAAGGTGCGCGAGCTATTCATTGGTCAATCGGTCGAGGAAGCGCTCAAAGAAGTCGCTATCGAGGAACTCTCGAAGGCCGTCACTGTCGAGACAGAGCCGCTGCACGAGCGCTTTGGCGCCTGGCTGTTCCTGCGCGAGTTGAAGGGCGAGACGCCTGAAGAGCTCAAGCCCGCGCTCGAAGAAGTCATCATCGCCGAGGACCCGATCGACCCTTCGATCGCCCCGCCCGCATGGGAGATCTTCCAGAAGCTGTCCGGCTCGCGTGATCAGGAACGCGTCGTCAGCATATTACCCGAGCTGTATGGCGAGCATTGGATGGTCGCCGCGCTGCGCAACCTGCAGCACGCCGCGCCTGGCATGGTTCGCCCGTTGGTCGATGCGCTAACAACAGGTGGACACGCCGACGCCTTGTCCGCTCACTACATTGGGCTGCTCGCGCGTCCGTTGCGTGCCCCCACGCTTCTGGTTGCGCTCGCACGTCAGTTCGACCCCGGCGACCACGTCGAAGGCTGGCCGACTCCTCTGCAGCGCGTACACGCACTGTTGACCTTGGCGACGCATCTGAACGAAGCGCGTCGTGGCGATCCGCACATGACACGCGTCAATGCGCGCCTGGTCGAGATTTTGACCGGCGTCAAGAAGCCGCTCTTACGCTTGTTGTTGCGCAACGCGGGCGTCGCCGGTTTGCGTGGATTGCAGCTCGTTCTGGCACGTGGTGTCGACGATACGATCGACCGCTTGGTGACCGACATTGCTCTTGAGCATGACCGTCAGTTCTTTGCCGGCGATGCAGGACCCTTCTGGGTTGGCAGCACGACATGGACGACGAAGTCCGGTCTTGCGAAGCGCAGCGGTGAGCTGCGCGAGCTGCACGATGTGAAGATTCCCGAGAACCAAGACGCGATCGGTCGCGCCGCTTCTTATGGCGACCTCTCGGAGAACGCCGAGTGGGAAGCAGCTATCGAAGAGCAGCGCAACCTGACGAACCGTGCGATGGAGATCGAAGCCGAGCTGCGCGATGCCGACTTGATCGAAAACGCCGCCTTCCTTGAAGACACGATCTGCCCTGGCGCATGCGTGCGCTACCGCGAGATTGGCACGGCGGGTGAGATCTCGATCAAGATTCTCGGTCCCTGGGACGGCCACCTCGGAGAGGACGTTGTCTCGTACCTGGCGCCGCTGGCTCAAGGCATGCTGGGCATGCATAGCGGCGAGTCGAAGAAGATCATGCTGCCCGCCGGGGAAGTCACCGTCGACATCCTCGAGGTGTCTCCGGTCGAGCTCGAGACAGTCTGATCCACCTGGGTTTCCGCGCGGCCTCAGCTGGGCAGCGCTGAATACCAACGAATGAGAAGAGCCAGGAGCCCCGTGCTTCCTGGCTCTTTTTTCGTGCCCCGAGAGACGGCTGCGCACCAGGCGAGGGCCGCGAATCGCCGCTCCCGTCCGCCTACGGGGCCAGCCGCCCCAATCGGGCGGCCAGGCTTACAAACCCCCTTTTGGGGCACCAAAGGTATGAAAAAGGCACCCAATCACTTGTTGTTCAGAGCATCATGATCTAATGTTCAAGCAGATGCCTACGCGCGTCCGATACCGATGAACGTGATCCAGCTCGACCTCAGCACTCTCTTAAAAGCACTTGGAGACCCGACCCGCATGCGGATCCTGGGTCTGCTCGAGTTGGAAGAGCTTAGCGTCGGTGAATTGACATCTTCATTGGGCATGACCCAGAGCCGGGTCTCGAACCACCTGCGCGTGCTGCGTGACGCCGACTTGTTGCGCGAACGCCGTGTCGGAACCAGCAGCTACCTGCGCCCCGCGCTCGCCCCCCCCTCTGAGAATGGTGCCGAGGCCTCCTTCCCGGAGCGTCTTTGGTCGACGCTGCGCGAAGGTCTCGGAAGCTTGCCCGAGCATGCGGCGGACCGCACACGACTCGACACGCTGATCGCTCAACGCGGACCGGGTGGCAGTGACTTCTTCGATCGCCTGGCAGATCAATGGGATAAGTTCGGGGCGCGCTTCTCGACCGGTCAAGCGCGTCAACGCGCAGTCTCGCAACTCTTGCCGCCGGGTCTAGTCGTTGCCGACTTGGGTTGCGGCACGGGCTATCTGGGTCGCGCCGTCGCCGGTCTGTGCGAGACGTTGATTTGCATCGACAGCTCGCAAGGCATGCTCGATCAGGCGCGCACTCGCTTGGAGTCACTCGATGGCGGAGCCGGACTGGAGTTCCGCTTGGGAGAGCTCGATCGTCTGCCGTTAGCAGATGCCGAAGTCGACGGTGTCTTGGCCGGCATGGTCTTGCACCACTTGCCGACACTGGATGGAGCCATCGCGGAAATGCGACGCGTCTTGAAGCCCGGCGGCACTTGTGTCGTGTTGGAGCTCGACCCGCACCGTGAGACATGGATGCAACAAGCCCTAGGGGATCGCCATCTCGGCATCCCTTCGTCAGAAGTCTTGACTGCGTTACGGCGCGTTGGCTTCGAGGACTTGCGTATGGAAGCGGTAGACGACCGCTACTGTCCGGGCGCGGAGCCTAGCCGCGACGTCGCCCTCACCTTGTATACCGTGCGCGGACGTTTACCCGCACGGAGCTAGTTTCGATTCGCGCGCGAGCGCAGATTTCCCGGCACAACCGGAACCCTACAAATGACGACCACTCAGAACTTCACTGACTTCAAGGTCAAGGACCTAAGCCTGGCCGACTTTGGCCGTAAAGAGATCATCCTTGCCCAGCATGAGATGCCCGGCCTGATGGCCATGCGCTCGGAGTACGCCGGCAAATTCCCGCTCAAGGGCGCGCGTATCACCGGTTCGCTGCACATGACGATCCAGACTGCCGTCTTGATCGAGACCCTGACCGAGCTCGGCGCCGAAGTGCGTTGGGCCTCCTGCAACATCTTCTCGACTCAGGATCACGCTGCCGCCGCGATCGCAGTCGGCGTCAATGGCACAGCCGACGCCCCCGCCGGCGTTCCGGTCTTCGCTTGGAAGGGCGAGACTTTGGAGGAGTACTGGTGGTGCGCGCAGGAAGCACTGCTCTGGCCCGATGGCGAGCCGAACATGATCCTCGACGACGGTGGCGACGCGACTCTGTTCGTGCACAAGGGTGCCGAGTACGAGAAGACCGGTGAAGTGCCGGAGCCGACCGCGGAGGACTCTGAGGAATACACAATCATTCTGCAGTGCCTCAAGAAGAGCGTCTCCGAGTCGCGCGAGCGTTGGACCAAAGTCGTGGACGCCATCAAGGGTGTCACCGAAGAGACCACCACGGGCGTGCACCGTCTGCATCAGATGGTCGAGCGCGGCGAGCTGAAGTTCCCCGCCATGAACGTCAACGACTCGGTCACCAAGTCGAAGTTCGACAACCTCTACGGTTGCCGTCACAGCCTCGTCGACGGCATCTGCCGCGCGACGGACGTGATGATCGCCGGCAAGGTCGCAGTCATCTGCGGCTACGGTGATGTTGGCAAGGGTTGCGCTCAATCCCTTAAGGGTCAAGGCGCGCGCGTCATCGTGACCGAGATCGATCCGATCTGCGCATTGCAGGCCGCGATGGAAGGCTACGAAGTCAAGCAACTCGATTCTGTCGTCGCCTACGCCGACATATTCATCACGACGACCGGCAACAAGGACATCATCACTGCCGATCACATGTCCAAGATGAAGCACAACGCCATCGTCGGCAACATCGGCCACTTCGACAACGAGATCGATATGGCTGGCCTGATGAAGATCGAAGGCATCAAGCGCGAGAACATCAAGGAGCAGGTCGACCACTGGATTTTCCCTGATGGACACGGCGTCATCATCCTCGCCGAAGGCCGCCTCTTGAACCTCGGTTGCGCCACTGGCCACCCGAGCTTCGTGATGTCGAACAGCTTCACGAACCAGGTCATGGCCCAGGTCGAGCTCTTCCAGAACTCGTCGCTCTACGAGAACAAGGTCTACACCTTGCCGAAGCACCTCGACGAGCGCGTCGCCCGCCTCCACCTCGAGAAGCTCGGCGTCGAGCTGACCGTGTTGTCGGACGACCAAGCCGGCTATCTCGGCATCCCGAAAGACGGTCCCTACAAGCCGGACAACTACCGCTACTAAGCAAGTAGAGCGCGATCGAGTCATCGCTCGCGCTCACACTTCGACTCATGGCCCGCCCGTGGACTTTGTCCGCGGGCGGGTTCGTTCATAGATAGCGCGAGATCTTCTCGACCCCTCGCCGCTCGTGCGCTCGAATGAGCTTCGTGATGGTGTCCCCTAGCCAAAGTCTTGAAGCCAGCGATGAAGCGCGCCGCGAAGATGGCCGCCCGACTCCCCTAGTTGGCCGCTTGGCTCCGAGCCCGACGGGCCTCTTGCACTTGGGTCATGCACGAAGCTTCCTGCTCGCTTGGTGGAGCATCCGTTCGCGCGGCGGCCGCGTGCTGCTGCGTATGGAGGACTTGGATCCCGAGCGCGTCAAGCCAGGCAGCGCCGATGCGGTGCTGCGCGACCTCGAGTGGCTCGGCATGGATTGGGATGGTCCCGTTACTTGGCAGTCCGAACGTTCCGAGCTGTACCACGACGCCTTGCGGGGATTAGAAGCCAAGCAGGTCGCCTATCCGTGTGTATGCAGCCGCAAGGAAGTGGCGCATGCATCACGCGCGCCGCACGAAGCAAGTCCCTCCGTGGCTGCTCTGCGCGCCGATCAGCAGACGCAGAACGCATCTGTCACGGCGGAGCAATCCAATAAGGCGCACAGGATCGCGCTCGATCCCTCTGCCATTGGAGACATCTATCCAGGAACCTGCCGCGGGCGGTTCGCATCACTGCAAGAAGCGCAAGCGACCGGTCGTCCCGTCGCTTGGCGCTTTCATACGGAGCGTGGGCCAGCCGAGGTCGTCTTCGAGGATGCGATGCATGGTCGCAAGCGTTCATGCGTCTGGCGTGAGACTGGCGACTTCATGCTGACGCGTCGCGACCTGATCGCGTCGTATCAGTTGGCAGTCGTCGTCGATGATGTCGAGCAAGGCATCAGCGAGGTGTTACGCGGAGACGACTTGCTGTCGAGTACGGCGCGGCAAGAGCTGATCTATGCTGCGCTCGGTGCCAAGCCGCCGTGTTGGATCCACGTGCCTCTGGTCACCGATCGCAGCGGGCGGCGCTTGGCCAAGCGCTCGGACGATCTGTCGCTGACGGAGTTGCGCGAGGGCGGCGTGAAGGCGGAGAGCATCGTGCGCTGGGTTGCCGCCAGCGCAGGCATGCAGACGGAGTCGGGGCATTTGGCTGCGGATTGGATCTCGGAATGGTCCCTCGACTCGCTGTCTCGCGAAGCCGTGGTCGTGGACCCCGCGCACTTCACTCGATCCTGACCCCGGTCGGCTCAAAAGTTGATTGGGCGAACCCCTTCGCCATTCGCGTGGCGAGGGCGCCTGTTCGGGGGTTCACGGGGCTTGGTTGACCACGCGGGTCGATTCAGTGCCCGGCTTGCTTGACCGGGCGGGTGCGGTGGCCGCGCGGGTCAATGACCTGACGGCTGGTACGCCAACGCGAGGCATCACAGCGCTGAACTGATCTCCCGCCCTCGCCTGCCACGCTATAAATCCGAATTGCTTGTCTGGTCGAGCCAAGACATCCGTTTCGTGAAGTAGCCAACCCGTAGTAATCAATCGACTGGCCAATCTATGCCTATTCTAGACGTACCGTATTTCGTTCAGCCCGACGGTGTTCACTGCCAAGCGACAGCTCTGAAAATGCTGGCTACCTACATGGACGAAGTCCTGGGTCAGCCCGTGAATGCGCGCGACATTCGAGCCATCAAGAAGAGCATCAACTCCGACTCCGCTCGCCCGATTAAGGGATCGAAGAACAACCACGAGAACATGATGTGGTGGATCGAGCGCGAGTTCGGAGGCTCGGTCGACATGAACCGCATGCTCACCAACCGGCCCGAAGTCGCACGCAAATTCGTGATCGACAGTGTTCGTGCCGGCATGCCCGTCATCGCGAGCACGAGCCACTCGAACTTCAATCTGTCGCATGTACTGCTCGTCGTCGGCTACGTCACGCGCTCGTTGGAAGCCTCTCCTCTGGGCGCTCTGCCCGCCCCGACTGACTCGACAACACGCTTCGTCTGCCACGACCCCTACGGCCGCTTTGATCCGAGCCTAGGCAGTAAGCTCTGGGGCAAGCGCCGCTACGACAACGGCCTGTGCTGCGCGAAGCGCTACAGCGAGATCGGCCCCGGCATGTTCGTCGAACTCGACATCGAGGGCATTCGCCGCAGTCGCACAACGGACAACTCGCTCGGTTGGTTCTACATGATCGGCGGCCGGCGCAACCCGCGCTTGGATCAACAGGCCAGCCGAACCAAAGCACAGCTCTGCATACGCTGAGAGAACTCTTGAGAGGGAGAAGGAGATCCGAGGCGTAGCTGGGCTGAGCCCGTGCGTGTCGGATCTCCGTTTATTGCGCCTTCACTGTGCGCAGAGGTCCGCTTGCTTGCTGGCTCGTAACGTCGCCGAGACAACAAGGCTTCGCACGTTGGCCCATCCGCCAAATGCGAGCCATCGCAGTCAATTGAGAACTGCGCAGCGCCAGCTGCCCGTCAGGAGCTTCGCGCTCAATCAACCGCTCCAGTCGCAAGTGAGTTGTAGCCGGAGTGCTACTCAGCCTTCTTCACCGGCACGAAGCCATCAATCTTGTTCAAGAAGTCGCCAGGCTTCGCGTCGAAGGCCTTCTTGCACTTCCCACAGCAGAACGCAACGCGTTGATCTTGAACGACCGAGAACTGCGCAGCAACAACGGCCTGCCCGCTGACAGGGCACTTTGCATTGACCGCTGTCGCCTTGACTGATTTGTCATCGGCTTTGTCGCCAGGCTCTTGTGCAGGAACGAAGCCATCGATTTTGCTCAAGAAATCGGCAGGCTTCGCATCGAAGGTCTTCTTGCACTTCGCGCAGCAAAAGCCGACGCCTTGCTCTTGAACGACCGATACCTGCGAAGCATCAACGGCTTGTCCGCTGACGGGGCACTTCTTGTTGACCACGACAATGGCGGCGATGACATCGCCTGCCTTGTCCGTGCCTGCCGCTTCCTTCGCTGATGCGGTCGCGACGAAGCCGTCGACCTTGTCGAGGAAATCAGCCGGCTTGGCATCGAAAGCTGCTTTGCATTTCGCGCAGCAGAAGGCAACGCGTTGATTCTGGACGGTCGAGAATTGCGCGGGATCAATGTCCTCTCCCATGACCGGACACTTCTTATTGACCGCCTCAATCGGCGCTGCCGTGACCAACGCTTGTCCACGAATCACTTGCAAGCCGGGACGCTGCTCGAGAAGGCGAGCAACCGCTTCATCACTAATCGGTGCCTGCCACAGGAACAACTTCTCCAACGAAGGCAAGCTAGCCAGCACCGCCACCGCGTCATCGCCGACCTGCGTGCCATACAGATTCAGGTAGCGAAGGTGCTGTAGGCCTTCGAGCGCAGCAACGCCAGCGCCTGTGACTTTGGTGCGCGAGAGGTTTAAGTGCCGCAGCTCGCCGCAAGCACCCAAGGCTTCGAGCGCACGATCGTCGATCCCAGTACGCGAGAAGTCAGCATGTACCAACACGGGCTCAAGCCCAGCAATCTGACGCACCGTATCCGAGTCGACTTTGTCGCGCAGCAACGCGAAGTTAGCCTCGAGCGCGTCGGTGCCCGAGTAACTAGGAACGACGCGCACGCCCGCCTTCAGCAACTGACTGACCGCCGCGTCGACGGCTCCGCGTTGTGCGGGAGTCAGGGCCGGCAGGTCGAGCGTCTCGGGCTTGGCCTCGGGAGTGTGCTCCAGCTCTGTCCACTCGGCGCCTTCTGTGATCCATTGGCGCAGCGTAGCGATCTGCTCTTTCGTCAGCGGATCACCCTTGGCCGGCATGATGTCAGGATCGTCGGCGGGCAGACAGACGAGCTCGAGCATGTAGCTGGAATCCGGCTTGCCGGGAACGACCGGGATGTAGTCCTCCTCGCCCTCGAAGAGTCCAGCCTTGGTGTCGAGCCGTAGCCCGCCCTTCTTTTTCTTGGGCCCGTGGCAAGACCAGCAGTTCTCCTCGAAGATCGGCTGCACATCCTTCAGGTAGTCGACCTCAGCTACGGCCGCCGGGCCCACCAGCCGGCGAGCGATCGCAAGATCAGCCAGCCCCTCCGTCTTGGCTGGAGAGGCAAAGGAGAGGGACGCCAATAGAGACAGGCTCGAGCCCGCGAGGATTCCGTGCTTCATGCGCCCTAGTCTAGCCGCCGAGACCGCCTGGAGCAGCTCTCTCACTCCCAGGGCCTGCGAAGTGCTGCAGGAGAGAGTTGGCCGTGCTGAGGATCCGGTCCCCGCCCACGCCCTCGATCCTGCGCCGAGCGGCCGCCGAACGGGTTAGATCATCGGCCTGTTGCCCAGATCCTGAGGTAGCCCAAAGCGCTCTCCCCACCTCGCCGAACGTATGCCACCCGCCGCGGTCCACCAGGATCAGCCATTCGAGTTCAGCCAAAGCCATCTCAAACCGATACAGGGGGGGTTGACCCGCTCCGCTGCGGGCCTATACTTCGCCCCTCAAACGTTCCCCGGTAGCTCAATGGTAGAGCACTCGGCTGTTAACCGAGTTGTTGTAGGTTCGAGCCCTACCCGGGGAGCCACTCTTCGCTCAGGTGCGAACTTCAGGCGCTGGTCTGGTTGACGGACGGCGGTTTCGGGTGGCTGATGGAGGCGGGCTAACTGGCGATTTGACCGTGGGTTAGGTGCATCTGGGCTTTGGGGTGGAGGTCTCGGTTCGAGGTGATCGGGTGGACACAAAGGCGGGCTCGAACGGTTTTGGTGGCCAGGACCTCTCGAAGTCTCTCGGGTCTCTCCCACTGAGGCACGAGCGTTTAACAGCTACTCGGAGACGGCCTGCTAAACACTCCTTCCGTCAGTGCCTCTCGTTTAACAGGCAGCGGGAGGCGCGCGGCTTCAGGCACGCTTCCTCGGTCCTGCCTCGCCTGACAGCTACCAACACCCTTCCTTCCGTGCAGGCACATTCGTTTCAAAATGAGGTGCGCCCGCACGTCCCCCTGCATGACAGGGGCGCGCGGGCGCGGGTGCTATTCGGCAGACTCTCGCCTGCACCGGAGCTGGGTCTGGGCGCTGCTTCGTTCTGCGACGAAGGGGCGTTCTGCCTGCTTCATCGATCTGCCTGTGCGAGCGCCTTGGCGCGAAGGGCGGAAGCCGAGGTTGTTGTTGCGGTTCCCTGGCTCGTTCCTGTTGCGGTTGGCCGACCGTGCGTTCCTGGCGGTGTTGTTGAAACTGCCGCCACGGTTCACACGGTTCGCGGAGGGTGGACCCAGCCCCGCACGAGCTGACGAGTGTTGCCCGCCAGCAAGTGTTCAATCGTCGCTCGCACGCGCGTGGCAACGGCATCCTCGTCATGCCCACGCCGAAGATGCCGTCGACTGCGGCGCATCCGCTGGCGAATCCGGCGCAGATTCTGAGGACGGATCCGACGCAGGCGCGGATAAATCCGCCATCCGAGGAAAGGCAGACCATCCAGGCAGCGAGCGAGCTGGAGCGAGCGTTCCTTGGCCCGCAGGTCCAGCTCCTCTTCCAAGAAGGAACAGACCGCGCGGCGCATCTCACGCAGGTCCTGCTTGCTCGAAGCAAACAGCACGAAGTCATCCATGTAGCGTACATACCCGCCCGGTCGCAGCCGTTCGAGCACGAAGTGATCGAGTCGGTCGAGGATCAGGTTCGCGCTCCACTGGCTCGTCAAGCTGCCGATCGGTAGACCGCGCCCTTCGACGCCTCCCGAGCGGATCACGCACTCGAACAAGGACCGCACGCGCGGGTCGCGTACGCTGCGCTCGACGCTCGCGATGACGACATCATGCCGAATGCTGTCGAAGCAACGCGCTACATCGAAGCGGTGAAACCAAAGGTGACTCCGTACCAGCCGCTGCGCGTGATCCAGGGCCGCGTGCGTCCCCTTGCCACGCCGACACGCGAAACTGTGCGGCAGCATGCGTCCTTCGAACAGAGGCTCGAGCGGCGCCATCAGTGCGTGGTGCACGACGCGATCGCGGAATGGAGCGGCGGATATCGTGCGTCGCTTCGGGTCATGGATTTCGAAGCACTGCGGTTCCCCAGGTCGATAGCTACCCGTCTCCAACTCTTGCTGGAGGACCAAGACGTTAGGTTCGAGCCGTTCCATGAATCGCGCTACGCCCGCGCGTTGACGCTTCCCCTTGGCTGCTCGTCGTGCAGCTCGGCACAGAGCCTCGAAGCCTGTGACCTCCTGCCAGAGCTTCGCGCGGGAACTCATCGTCCCGCTCCTGAAGTCTCTGCTGCCGTGTCGCAGACTGTCGTCCGGCCTGCCAGGCTTTGGCGCCAACCGTGAAGCATTCTTCCGACCTCATCGATTCCCCGGATCGCTGCCTCGAAGGTCTTGCTCGAGAGCGCGGATCGTCCACGAGCGAAGCGCAACAGGTAGCGCAGTCGCTCCAACCCAAGGTTCGCCTCCTCTAGCACCGCCAGCCTCCCGCGCCTGCGATAGCGCGCGCGGATCAGCAGCGCGACGACATCGAGGGCTTCGTTCTCGACGCGCTGCGTCACCGTCATACGCAGCACCTTCGGCCAGCGCGTCGTGCGGTCCAAGAGCCAGGCTGTATGCTCTTCCCAGCGAGCCAGGACGACTAGCTCCGCTTCAGCGTCGCGCGGCCCACGTCGCGCTTCGGGTTGGCCGTGACTATTCATTCAGCAATCTCCTCGGTGCTGTCGAGCGGAGTGTTCCCGGAAGGCTGTACGACGGCGCCCTCTTCGACTCGCGCGGGTTCATCGGCCAGGGCATCAGCAAGCTTCGCGAGCAGCGACTCCCCATAGCGTTCGACCTTACCCTTCCCAATGCCAGGCACGTCGACAAGGGCGGAGCGGGAGCGCGGTAGCCGTTGAACGACAGCGACGAGTTCTCGATTGGTCAGTACGACATAGGGCGGCACGCCTTCGTGCCCCGCAGTGTCACTACGCCACGCGCGCATTGTCTGAAAGAGCAAGCGCTGTCTCTCGTCGAGCTGCTCCAAGGGATCCGGTGCGCTGGCTCTGACTTTGCGAGCCTTACCAACAGCCGCTTTGGTGGTCGCCGGAATCGGATCAGAGCGGCTTGCTCCCGATGATGAATTCGAGCCGCCTGAACCCAAAGGCGGCTTCGCAATTGCCTCTCGGTATTCGACGACACATAAGAGGTGCGGCACGCCGCCACTCGTAAAGAAGTGCTCGCGCAACGAGAGCAGCTCGCGGCCAGCCAACAGCGCGTCTAGCGGCCGGTCGTCGAAATAGTCAAGCGCGCTGTCGAAACGCAGAGTCAAGAGACGCACGCGCATGACACCAGGTGAAGGGACAGATTACTCATGCGCTGGTCCCTCGGCCCCGCCACCCCGCTCCGCCACCCGAAAACACAAACAATCTCAGAGTTCCGGGAATTCCGCAAGTCAGAGCCCCGCTACGCACGCATTCGCTGCGCTCACAGCGGCTTCGCTGAGGCCAGTGCCTGTCCGAGGGAGGCCCAAGTACGTGAAGTAGTAAAGTCAGAAGGAGAGATCCTGCGAAGGGCGGAAGCCGAGGTTGCTGTAGCGGATCCCTGGCCCGCCCCTGTCGCGGTTGGCCGACCGAGCGACCCTGGCGGTG
>JBLFWN010000101.1:0-24156 GCA_047611405.1 Planctomycetota bacterium
AAGACGGCATGCGAGACCGCGATAACGATTTGCAGCGCACCCGAATCTTTCAAGATGCGCGCCGCCTGCGAAATCGATCCACCGGTCGAGATCATGTCGTCAACGATGACAACGTTACGGCCTTTGACATCACCGATCACGTTCTCGATGACAATCTCACTGCCTGAGACGCGCCGCTTATCGACAATGGCGAGTTCCGCGCCGATGCGCTTGGCATAGGCACGCGCCATCTTCGAGCCACCGACATCCGGCGTGACTACGACGGGGTCTTCAATATTGAGCCTTAGAACCGCTTCGAGCAGCGCGGGGCGCGCGTACAAGTGGTCGACAGGGATGTCGTAGAAGCCCTGAATCTGAGCTGCGTGCATATCGACCGTCACCAGACGGTCTGCTCCCGACACGAGCAAGGTGTTGGCGACGACCTTGGCACTGATCGGCACGCGCCCCTCGTCTTTGCGATCCTTACGTGCGTAACCGTAATACGGCATCACAGCCGTTATCCGACCAGCAGAAGAGCGCCGCAGCGTATCGAGCAATAGCAGTAGCTCGATCCAGTTCTCGTTCACCGGCGGACACGTCGGCTGCAACACGAATACGTCGCGGCCGCGAATGTCCTCGTTGACCTTGATGTCGACTTCGCCGTCAGGGAATCGGCCGACGTGCGCATCCGCCAACGGAATCCCGAGCTCCTTGGAGATGGAGTCGGCCAGTTCAGCGTGAGCATTGCCAGCGATCAGCGTGATCTCGTCGTGGTAAGACAAAGTATCCTCGTGGGTGTCGTTACGGGTGGGGTCGGAACGGTGAAGGCGTAATTTGCGGTGAATTCTGACTCAGCTTCGCGAACGATCAGCTTCCGACTTCTCCGGAAGCTGCGGCACTCTCTCCGGCGGGATCTGTCGCAAGGCGAGGCTCCTCGCCATGCCGCCGTGCGGGCATCCCGACCCAGGTCTCTCCGACCTCAACCTTGGCCGATCGCGTCACGACGGCGCCCGCGCCGGTCGTTGCGCCGTCCGGGATTTCGTTCGGAGCCACGATGATCGTGCCGCTGCCGACAAAGGCACCATCGCCGACTCGCGTCTTGTGCTTATCTTTGCCGTCATAATTGGCGAAGATCGTCCCGGCTCCGATGTTCGTTTTAGCGCCAATGTGAGCGTCGCCAATATAGGACAAATGCTTAGCCTTCGACCCGGCTCCGATCGTCGACTTTTTGCACTCGGTGAAGTTGCCGACCTCCGCCCCATCCTCGAGTGTGGTTCCGACGCGCAAGTGAGTGAAGGGCCCAACCTCGCAGCCCTCGCCAATCGTGACGCCACCTCTGATGACGGTGCAAGGCAAGACGTGCGTGCCTGCGCCGATCGTGACTCCATAATCAATGTAAGTCGTCGCCGGATCCTCGATCACGACGCCAGCGTCCATGTGCTCGGCCAGAATGCGATCCTGCAGCACCGCGCGCGCCTGGCCAAGCTGGGCGACATTATTGACGCCGAGAGATTCCTCTTCGTCCACGACGACCGGCACGACTGAACGCCCATCCGCGACCGCCATGCCTGGTAAGTCGGTGATGTAATACTCACTCTGCGCGTTGTCGTTCTTGAGCTTTGGAAGATCGCGCAACAGGCTAGGGCCATCGAAGGCATAGACGCCAAGGTTGATCTCGCTGATATCGCGTTGCTCCGCAGACGCGTCACGCTCTTCGACGATGCCAGCCACCATGCCATCTTCGCGACGCAGGATTCGGCCATAGCCAAAAGGCTCCAAGACATCGGCGGTCGCGATCGCGGTCGCGCCCTCGCCGGCTGCATCGCGCTCATGCAGCAACGCCTCGAAGCTCGCGTGCATCAACAACGGCATATCGCCATAGGTGACGATCACGGGCCCGCGCGCATCACCTAATGCTTCAGCCGCTATCTGCACGGCATGTCCGGTTCCCAACTGCGGCTCCTGCACGACGATGCTGAGTTCCAAGTCGGGAGCAGCCGCGCGTGCGCAGGCCTCGACCTCATCGGCGCCGTGGCCGACCACGAGCACGATGCGGCTGGGCCTAATCGCCCGCACCTCGTCCAGTACCCACGCGAGCATCGGCCTGCCGCAGAGCGGGTGCAAAACTTTCGGTTTCGCGCTGCGCATGCGCGTCCCCTTGCCTGCCGCGAGGATCACGACCTGGACATCACGTTGGGACGCTTTTTGCATCTGAGCGGACGTAGACAAAGGGGATAACAACTTCCTGGGTGACGGCCACCGGAGAGCTGATCAAGGGGCGGGTCGGGGTATTCGGCCTGGTCTGATGCCGAAAAAGAGCGGGGAGCCTACTCCTCGATCCCGCCGGATGTCAACGAGATCACGCTCGAAGCGAGGCTCAGATCCGGGCCGGTCACGACTCACGCTCTAGGAGGGCGGCGTCCGTGCCTCATGAGGCCTTTCGCAGCAAGTGAGGCTCAGGGCGACTGGGCTGCCAAAGGGGGCCGAGCCGCTGACTGGGACATGCATGAAGTATCGACCCTCGCCTCGAGCAATCGATGCCCGCTCGATCCAGCGCTGCACCAGCCGCCTGACGATCAGGCGTCTGACGGGGGGAATAATGAGGTCAGGACGGCGCGCGTGGACTCCTCATACTTATTGGCGACGAACAAATGATCCCGGCTATAGCCGCAGACGGCACCAATGGGCACTCCAGCCTGGGCCAAGGCTCCTGTCACTTGCGCCAGGAACCCGACGACCTCCCACCCCATCGCGGCTTCAAAGCGGATCCACATCAGACCGCTCTCTACGCGAGCCGCCTGGTGACGTTCGCAGATTGGCGCCAGATCTCGCTCGCGAATCAATAGCGTCGTCTCGTCGACCTCGCGGATCAATTGCGCTGGCGGACGCATGGCATCAATGTCCGCTCGCTCGGGTGGCTCATTGAATCCGACCAACGCAAAAAGCTCGGGCTCGATACTCCAACGCATCGAAGCCATGGCCTCATCAATATCCTTGGCTGCTTTGTTGTAGCTCATTTCCAATATGCATTTCCATCACGAAGCTTCTCAGTTCCAGGTCTGGGAGTATTGCAAATAATCGGCGATACAATACTAGACACGCTCCAAGCCTGTTAGAAAGTGTGGGTAGAGTTACTGAGCCACAACTCATGCGACTCACTTCCCAAGGAACCCTCTCCCCTCCTTCCTTAAGTCCTTATGGCAAGACTCTCTAATACCACCGAGCAGATCCGAGCACGCGTCGATGCATTCGTAGACGACCTGCGAGATTTAATTCAGCAAGCAGCCATCGAGGCTGTACATACCGCACTCGGAGCAGATACACCTGCTGCGCGCGCCCCCCGCAAGAGCAAAGCAGGTTCTGCAAAACCGGCCGTGGCTCGTAAGCAACAGGGCGGCAAGCGTATCCGCAGAACTCGCGACGATCTGGACCAAATGGCATCTTCACTCGTCGACTATATCCAGGCGAATCCGGCCGCCGGGATGTCCGACCTTGTGCGGGCAATGGGCGCGGAAGCCCCGGTCGTGCGCGGCCCCCTCAATGAGTTGATTGCCGAAGGCAAAATTCGCAAAGAGGGTGAGAAGCGAGGCACCAAATACTTCGTCGGAAGCGGCAAGAAGCCGCGTGTGACTTCGAAGAAGAAGGCAAAGAAAAAGAAGAAGTAGCCGCCAGCTACGCTCATTAGAGCTCGCCCGCGTCATTCTCCAGATGCGGGCGAGATCAGGGCGGCATTTCTCACCGGTTTCGGAATCTGCCTCGCGTGGCGTAGGCGCTGACCTCTCTTCGATACGCTCCCCGCCATGGCCACATCGTTTCGACTCGCCGCCTCTCATCTGGTGGGCTGGCTCGCAGATCGCAGCGTACCGCGCTTCCTGCGAGTTCCGTTTTATCGCACCTACGGCAAACTCACGGGCTGCAACCTGGATGAATGCCGGCCGCCACTGAATGGATACGGCAGCCTGGGTGCGTTTTTCATCAGGCGACTGGTAGATGGTGCGCGACCGATTCTGGAGGACCCAGGTGCACTCGTCTCGCCCGTCGACGGTACGGTGCAGGATGTCGGTCCAATCGGAAGTGATGGCGCTATCTTACAAGCCAAAGGTCGCCACTACGGCTTACGTGAGTTTCTGGCCGGAATTGGTGAATGCATTCCGCTTGAGGGCGGTACTGCGTGGACGATCTACCTAAGTCCGCGCGACTATCATCGTATCCACGCGCCGGAGTCCTGCGAGTTACTATCGGTTCGCTGGGTCGCTGGCGATCGCTTCTCGGTCAATCCCAAGGTCTTATTGCGCCGCGATGTCTTCGCAGTGAACGAACGCTGCGTACTGGAGCTTGCAACAGTCCATGGACCCATGTTGCTCGTGCTAGTAGGAGCGCTGAATGTCGGTCGCATTCGTGTCATCGGCGTGGACCCTGCGCACGACGGCGTTCTGGACGCACCACGCCACTTCGAGCGCGGCGCAGAGCTAGCACGCTTCGAAATGGGCTCGACCATCGTATTGCTCGCGCCCGCCGCAGTCGCGACACCCATCGCGGGCATAACCCAAGGGCGAACCGTTCAGCTCGGCGAAGGCATCGGCACCTTCCACAAGGCAGCACCATCCGCGCAGAGCAGTGATCACGACGTGGACTCGACTCCATCAGTATCGTGAGTCTGACGACACGAGACGCGCAGCTGGTCCGCATAACAATCGCCATCGTCATAGGTGATTGGGACGAGGTCACTCGCCTGCGTCACGCAACGCCCGAGGAGCACATCGATCGCAGCTGGCGTGAGGCCGTACTGCAGACGCACCTTTTTGCTGGCTTCCCGCGCCTCGTCGCAGCGCTCGAGGTATTAGATCAAGCGGGCGGGCTTGGTTCGATCGACCCTGAAGAGCTTGAAACAATAGCGGACAGGCCAGTTTCCGAAGTAGCTAAGGACGCTGAGCAGCCTGATAAGGGTCGTGATTCAGAACAGGTCGGCGCCGCGTCTGCCGCATCCGTGGAGCTCGAGCCTGCGGCACCCGCTGCTGACCGACGTGGCAGCGAGCTCTTCGATCGAATCTACGCCAAGGGTGCAGCAGGCGTTCGATCCAGACTGCATGAGCTACACCCCGACTTCGCGCTGTGGGTTGCGGAGCATGCATATGCGCGCGTCCTGGCACGACCCGGGCTCGCGGCCGATCGACGGGAGCTGCTGGCTGCGGCGGCGTTGATCGCAACGCGCCAAGATCGGCAACTCGCTAGCCATGCACGAGGTGCAATCCGATGCGGCGCTAGTCCGGATGAGCTCTTCGCTCTTTTACCGCTCGTTCAGCCGTACATCGACGAGGACTGGTTCGGGCGCGCGAAAGAGATCCTGCAGCGCTTCGGAAAGTATGAGCAGGATCACGATGATGCCTGATGCTGGCTCGAGGCTCGTCGCAATCTTCACTCCCGCGCGCCTCACGTCATGCGATGCAACTCCCCCACGCTGCCCTCGACTCAAGCTGTGGATCAAGCCGCAGGTGTGCTGCTAGTTGCGACTGGCAATCAAGCGCGCACCCAGCAACCGCAAGGGTTGCACGGAGCGCAGCCTAAACTCGAGATCTTCCGGGTCGAGGCCCCGGCGTTTGACAAGGCTCTTTCCTAGCGGGATCGCCTTGCCATCCAAGGTCAGCTTGACGCGCCCTTTATCGACCTCGAAGCCGATGATGAAATCACGGTCCCAGGGCAGACCGACGAAGCGCTGGCTCTTGCCTTGATCGAGTCGATCGAGCAACTCCGTCTCGGATACGCCGTCGACGATGAGGCGTTGCCCATGCCGATCTTCGAGGATCGCGAGAGTGTAGCCAGCCAAGTGCACAAAGAGCGTATTCGTGGAGCGCTCGGCGCTCAAGCGCTTGCCGAAGTCGAGCTCGATTCGGCAGCCTTCGAGGACATCGAGCGGTGAACCCAGTTCGAGTCGCAGCGCGCCACCTGCTGCCAAGACCTCTTCCGTTCCGAGAGCACGCGGCTGGGACCACCCCTCACCGTCCCAGCGCCAAGGCCCCGTTTCCCATGCTCCTGAACTTGCCCGGTCGAAGCGCCAACTGAGTTCAGTCTGATCGCCTAGATCTCGGATCCGATCGGGCGCATAGGCCGATGCCAGCGTCGGCTTCGAGCGAATGCGTGAGTCGTGCGCGATGCCAGTCAACTCCTCGTGATCCTCCTCACTCACAAGATCACCGTAGACCGCCAAGAAACGTTCGACGCGCAGATACAGACCGTAGGCGCCGGCCCCCTCTTGGTTGCGAGCGTCAATTCGAATCTGACGCAGCGCACGCACCATTTGGTCATCGCGAGCGCGCCGCCCGCGCTTGACGCGCTCCTCCATGCGCGTGATCCGGTTATGCAGGTCGCTGACGAGCGGGTCGGACAACAGGTTGTGCGGCACCCAAGCAAGCGCCGCTTCAAGGTCGCCCTCGTGAAAACGAAAGAGCGCCCGCAGCAGTTTGTCGCTGTCGGACAGCGTGTGCGGCTCGAGATCAGCGAAGCGCTCGATGTCGCGCGGCGCCATCAGGAACTGGTCTGCCTCGGTCGGCCCCATCATAACCAGCGCGATAGGTTCGCCCCCGCGCGGCACGACACTCAGCCCACGCGCCAATGGATCGGCTCCGACCTCGATCCGCCCTTCGGTCCGAATGGACTTCACATTGACGGCATACTCCTCGGTCGGAGAGAGTTCCGTCAACCCGCGCGCGCAGCGCTCCAAGACCTGGAACAGCAGATGGCACTCTCGCAGCCGCAAGGCGCACTCGTCGCGGATATCAATCAGCAAAGCGTCGTCCCTGCGCGTCCTCCACAAGTCAGCGGCCTCTGCATAGCGTCGCAATCGGCACAGATGTTCGAAGGTGCCCTCCGTGTCTTCGTAGGTACTGGCTGCGTACTGGATCAGAAACTCACGCTCTTCCTCGCGCAGGAGCTGCCTGCGATCGACGAGCGAGCGTCGTGAATTGCTGACCCAATCATCTGGCACCTGAGCGGCATCGATGCCGACGTGCGTGAGCCGAGCGACATATCCGCTCTCGATTGCCTGAGCGGCGCTGCGAACCTTGCCTACGTTGAGCCCATCCGAGAGCTCGTCATACAGATCTTCAACCCAGACCTTCAGCTCCAAATCGATAGAGAGCCAGTGCTGCAACAACTCGCTCCGTCCGCGTGAGAGGCGCCCTTCGATCGCCGCAAAAATAGTTTCCAACTCGGACTCGCTGAAGACCGTGACGTCGACACCTGCATCTTTCAGCCAGACCGTTCGCTCTTTGCGGAGCTCCTGACGCGCATCTGCCCAGCGCAGCTCCTTCATCAGCGCTGCTTGCGAAGGACGGATCTCGTCATCGAAGAGCGCACCCAAACTTGCCGCACCGGCTTCGACCGCCTTCTCACGTGCATTGGCCAAGCGCATCCCCATTTCGCCGAACACGCGCTGATAGCGTGGGCGCAGCACGATGGGTAGAGAGCGCAGGCTTTGGAAGCCAGTGTCCGCTTTCAACCTGCGGTTCCAATCCGCATCGATCGCATCGGCAGCCGCCAGGAAGTGGCCGGAGGCTAGGTGCCTTTCGAAGGCTTGGCTGATCACTCGTTCAGCGCCTTGCAGTTCACGGTCAAGCGCGCGCAACACATGCGTCCGCAGATCATCACGTTGACCCTCTTGATCGGCGTCGACGGGCAAATCTTGCAGCGCCAACCATGTGTCCGCATGCGAGTGCTCGCCTGCTTCGAAGCGCTCGGACAAATATCCCAGCTGGACATTCTCCGCTCGAGTCCCGTCCTGCGAGACGCCGGTCTCGTTCGGCATCCAGGGCCTATTGACGACCGCCCATGAAACTCCAGCAACAATCGCCACGCCGGCGATAATTGCAGGTAGCAACCAGAGCGGCCTACCGCCGGCAACAGGATCCAGACTGCCGGCACGCACCCCAGGATTACGTCGTTCACGCAGCCGCTCCAGGTCGAGCATCAATCCGTCCGGAGTCTGGTAGCGGCGCTCCGGCTCACGCGCCAGGCACTTGCGTAGCACCAGGCTGATACCCTTGGACAATCCGGGCCGGTGCGAACGCGGGTCCGGAACACGCTGGTACAAAACTCCGGAAAGAATCTCGGCCACGCTTTCGCCCTCGAAGGGGGGGACACCACACAAGGCCTGATACATCGTCGCGCCGAGTGACCAGATATCGGAACGTGTATCAGCGGTGCTGGGATCCCTGGCTTGTTCCGGACTGATGTAGTGCGGCGTGCCGAGCGTGCCGCCCGTCTTGGTCAGCATCGGATCGTCTTCGGCGAAGGCGAGTCCTAGATCGACGAGGCGTGAACGACCATGCGTGTCGACCAAGATATTGGCCGGCTTGATGTCTCGGTGCACGACGCCACTCTCGTACGCATGCTGCAGGGCGTCGCATAGCGGCGAAAACAAGCGCAGTGCTTCTCGCTCACTCATCGGTCCACGCTCGCGCAGGCGGCGCGAGAGCGGCATTCCAACCACCAGCTCCATCGCATACCACCACAGCCCGTCGACCTCGCCCATGTCGATGGCGGAGATGATCGAGGGGTGCGCAAGTCGAGCACCTGTACGTGCCTCACGCTGCAAACGGCGAATGGCGCGCTTTGTGCCGACCAGTTCGGGGTGCAGAATTTTTAGCGCGACGGGACGCTCGACCGCGACTTGCATCGCGCGCCAGACAACACCGGTAGCGCCCCGGCCGATGATTTTCTCCAGCCGGAAGCCAGGGATCTTCGGTCGTTCCAGAGGGCGCGCTGCGGCGCCGCTATCTACCTTTAGTTTGTCTTCAGGAACCACGCTCGCCACGTCTTATCCGCCTCACGCCAACTCTGCCCACAGGCGGCACGAAATGCCTTGTCGTACAGTGCTTGCCGATCCTTGCCCTTCTCGATGTTGCGATACGGCGCATGCGGAGCCCCTTTGCGCAGCTCGCGATGGAAGGCACGTAAAGCCGAAGCTTCTCCGGCCGGGGCATCTAGCTGCGCCATCCAATCGACAATGCCCATCGAGCTCGCGATGTCGAGCAGGTTGAGGTTGCCTATCTCTTTCTGCGCCAGCTTGTCGAAGTCACGGATCACGCCTGCTTTCAGCGCATCCTTGAGTTCACTGCGCCAGATCCCGCGCCGGAATTCCTTCGACTTGAAAACGAAGTTCGCGCTGGAGCCGGAGGTCCGGTTCGAGACATCGCTCTGGTTGCCGACACAGAACACATCGTTACGAGCATGAATCGAGTGTTCGAAGTAGCTCGCGAAGCCTTCATCGAACCAGGGCGGGAGCAGTCGCCCGTCGTAGTCGAGACGCCCGAGAAGCAAATGTCCCCAGTGATGGTAGCTGTGCCCCGCGAGATGTTCGTCGGGACGGCCCCAGACGCGCGCAGCTGACACGCAATAGGGGTCAGCGTAGTAGAAGCCGTGCGTCTTCTTGACCGAATCCGCCCATCCGGCAGGCACAGTGAAGGTCAGCTCGGCCAGCAGATCAGTCGACTTCAGGTAGGGCTCTGTGTCGCGCGAGAAGACATAGAACGCGGCCGCTCGTCCACCAAGCCACTCGAGTCCCGCGGGCGAGCCCATCGCCTCGTCGAACCAGACACGGCCCTTCTCTAA
The DNA here is from genome assembly GCA_047611405.1 of Planctomycetota bacterium. Classification (GTDB taxonomy): domain Bacteria; phylum Planctomycetota; class UBA1135; order UBA1135; genus JBLFWN01. Next base: position 9,586 of record JBLFWN010000101.1, read on the forward strand.
GTCGCGTGCGATCTCGTGCAAGAAGTCGTAGTCAAAGGGGCCATTAACGACGACCGAATCCGCGAAGGACGAACGCTGCGGCAAGCCGCACTTGTCGGCAATCTCACGCGCCTGATTCAACGTCAGCGCCACTCCCTCCGGGACCCACTTCTCGTCCCAAAACTCGAAGCCCTGTGCGCGCATCGAATCTTCGAGGGTCATCCACTTACCGTTGTAGAGGACCATCCCGGCCGCTAGTCCGGCCTTCTCTTCCGGAGTGACCCACTTGCCCTCGTGCTCGACCAGCCCCTCGCCAGCTTTCTGCTTGGCCAGGTCAGCGACCGCACGCTTGTCGCGCTCCTTGACCGTCATCCACTTGCCCTTGTAGAGCACGTTGCCGAGCGCAGCATGCGCGCCCTCGTGGTCGGAGTCGAAGGTCAGCACTTTGCGCATGCACTTCTTCTCCTTGCTGCGCGAGCCCTTCTCCTTGGACCACTGTCCCAGCTCGAAGAAATCGCTCAGCTTCTTCGAAGCCTTCCAGCGCTCGTCGAACTCCTGGTCGACCGTCTTGCCGCGTTCAATCGATTCGATCTCGGAACGCTTCAGCTTGATCTCGCCGAAGCGCGTCTTAAGCGTAATCTCGGAGCTGGTCTCCTTGACGATTGTCCCCTCGAGATCACGACCATCATTGGTTTTGACGCGATCGGCATGCGCGAGCATCGAGACGAGCACGAGCGCGAGCAGCGTCGTCCCCGCACGCAGCCAGCCAAGCCTCGAGCGGCGACGGCCTGCGTGTGCGAAGCAAGGGAAGCGGGAACTTCGTGTCATCATGATTTTGGGAGCTCGCGACACGCCGCATCATGAAGCGGCTGCTCGCGAGTGGAATCAACTCGCTGGGAAGGCATCAGCATAGCGAATCGCGCGCGCCGCTTTGCGGCACTCTCACTCGAGCTCATCGCCTGCTTCTCCCGGCGGCCGGGCCGGGACCTTGGGCGGCTTGGTCAGCTCTTCGACCACATCGGAATCCTTATCGCTCTTAGGAACCCGTGGGCGCTCGGTCACACGTGTGCGGTCGCTCGAATCCGGCTCCTCTGTAGGCGTGCCAGCACGCGAGGGACGCTTTTTCACCAGACCATACTTCTCGAGCTTGCGCTGCAGCGCGAAGCGGCTGATTCCCAGTCCAGCCGCTGCGCGACTCTTGTTGCCGCCGGCTTGTGCCAGAGCCGCCTCGATCGATCGACGTTCGAGCTCGGCGACAGCTGTGCGAATGTCGCCTGACTCCACCACCGACGGTCCCGCGTGCGGCGCGCCAGTTGCGCTGCGCCCCTCACGTACTGCTTCGGACAGATCATCAAGCCCTACGATCTCGCGCGCGAGCACAGTGAGACGGCGCATCTCGTTCTCGAGTTCACGCACGTTGCCGGGCCAGTTGTGAGTCGTCAGAGCGGCAATCACTTCGTGCGGCAGAGCCGGTACCTCGCGGCCGGCTTCGCGAGCTGCGCGTGCCAACAGGGTCTCGGCCAGCAGCGGAATGTCGTCCCGGCGCTCGCGCAGCGGGGGCAGCCTGACACTCAGGACCGCGATGCGATAATAAAGGTCCTCGCGGAACTCGCCCGTGCGCACCAGCTCCTCCAGGTCACGGTGGCTCGCAGCCAGAATACGCACGTCAATTTTCACGCGCCGGTCGGAGCCCAGCATGCGGAACTCGCCCTCTTGCAGCACGCGCAGGAGCTTCTTCTGCATCTCCGGGCTCATGTCCCCTATCTCGTCCAGGAACAGCGTGCCGCTGTCGGCTTGCTCAAGCAGACCCTTCTTCGATTTGTACGCACCCGTGAACGCGCCGCGCACGTGACCGAAGAGCTCGGACTCGAGCAGCGTGTCGGGCAAGGCTGCGCAGTTCTCAGTGATGAAGGGCTTGTCCTTGCGAATGCCGTTGTAGTGAATCGCGCGCGCAATCAGCTCCTTTCCGGTTCCGCTCTCGCCATGAATCAGGACAGGAAGTGCCGATTCGATGATGCGATCGAGGTCTTGGAACACCTTACGCATCGAGTCCGATGCCCCAACGATCGAGGTGTAGTCGTAGCGGCCGCGTTCACGCCCGAGCTCCGCACGTACGACGGCCAGCTCGTTATCACGATCGCGAACCTTGCGACCCAACTGTTCGTTCAGGCGCTCAATCTGGCGCCGCGATGCTTCCAACCTGTGATTGCGCTCGCGCAGCTCAGCCACGAAGCGCGCGTTGCGAATCGCGATCGATGCCTGGCCGGCAAAGAGTTCGACCAGCTCCATATCCTCTTCGTTGAAGGCACCGAACTGCAGCCGGTTGTCGACGTAGATCACTCCTTCGACCGCGCCGTCGTACTCGATCGGCAAACACATCACCGAGCGTAGGCGCAGATCCTCGACGCTGGCCATATGTTCGAAGCGCTCGTCTTGCGCGGCGTCGAGCGAGAGCACTGGCTTGCCCAGCGCGACGACCTTGCCCGCGATGCCCATCGAGAGGCGTGAGCGCGGAACGACGACATCTGAATGGTCGAAACTGCGCGCGACACTGACCGTCATCTTCTCGACATCCGGAACACCCTTCTGGTCACCCGCATCGCGCGTGTGGTCGCGCAACATCAAGAAGCCGCGCTCCCCGCCGACGAGCGCAACCGCAGAGTCCACGATCAGGCGTAAAAGCGGCAACAAGTCGGTCTCGCGGACCAACTCACGTGTGATCTTCGCGAACACGCGCAGGTTTTCGCGCTCTCTGCGCGCATCACCCGACAATGTCTTCATGCCAGTCTCGGACATGGCCTGGCCGGGCACGGCGATCGTTTCCTGGCTGACCTCGACTTCCTCGCGCTGCTCCCCTGCCACGAGCAGCCGCGTGCCGCACAGCTGGATTTCGTCTCCGCCGGCGAGGAGTTTGCGAGTGACGCGCTCGCCGTTGACCAAGGTCCCGTTGGCCGACCCCAGATCGATCACCCAGGCCTGATCGCCACGGGCTTCGATCCTGCTGTGGTGGCGCGAGACACGCGTGTTGGCCAAGCGAATGTCGTTGTCGAGCGCGCGCCCCACGGTGATCACCGGACCGGCAAGATCGAGCTCGGTCCGAATTCCTTCTTCGACGACAGTGAGACGCATACGCTTTCAATTCCTAGCTGACGGGGCCCTCAGGGGGCAGCATGTGTGATATCGCACACAGGCGAGTAGGTTACCCGAAACAAAAGTTCGGCACCGCACACTTCCCCCATGACGCGCCAGATCGTGCACAATCCATTTCCTGACAAGTGCTTACAGGATAGGATCGACTCCACGATCATGGCTGAACCGAAAAAAACACGCTGGTACGAGAACGGCCTCCGCTTCAAGTGCACGCAGTGTGGCAATTGCTGCACCAGTCGCGGCGAGCATACCTATCTGTACGCGATGCCCGAGGATGTCACGGCCATCTCCGGCTACCTGGGTATGAGCGAGGAGGCCTTCCTCGAAGAGCACTGCGGCGAAGATCAGGGCTGGACCATCATCCAATCGGAGGGCTCCTCGTGCACCTTCCTGGACACTGAGGGGCGCTGCTCGATCTATCCGGTACGCCCCAAGCAGTGCTCGAGTTGGCCCTTCTGGGAGGAGAATCTGCGCAAGCCAATCTGGGAGAACATCGTTCTCTCGACCTGCCCCGGCTCAGGCAAGGGCGACCTTCACTCGGCTGACGAAGCCGAACGCATCGCGCAAGAAAACGAAGACTGGTACGTGCGCGACGAATAGTCCGCGCCGTCTCACCCAGCCCTCGGGGTAATTGGCACAAGCTCGTAGATGCGAGCAGTTGATTCCGTCAGGGCAGGCACTCGAGACTGCCAAGTAGCCGAGTTCAGCGACGCAGCTGAAGCTCGACTTCGCCGATGCCGCAACCCGGCTTGGCAGGGTCGATGAACGCTCGCTCAATGATCTCGAGTCGCACGCTCCGGATGGAGCGTGACTTGCCAAGGTCGACCTCTGTCTTGCGATCCGGATTGAGATCCATCTCGATCACTTCGCCCGTGCCTTTGCCGTTCAAGATCAGCCGAACGCGCCAGGCGCGCGTCGATCGAGCTTCAGCACCTCGACCGACCGCATGCGTCAAGATCAGCACATTGGCTCGAGCTCCGCGACCGAGATCGATATCAATCGCCGGCGCCGTGTCATGGTCGGCACAGATCCAGGCGCTAGTCAAACGACTATCGATGACGCGTTCTCCGCCCCACTTCTCGTGCAAACGGCTGGATGCCTTCACGCGCGGGCGGATGTCGAGCAGAAGGTTGCGCTCGGCATCGGACGCATACTCCATCAAGGCCTGATCGCCGCGATCCATCAGATCGAGTTCGATCGGCTTGGATTCGAACCAGACGGCCTGGCCCGGGTTGATGTGCGTTGGCGGCGTGATCAGTTGGGCACGACCAATGATCTTGTACTTACCGAGGCGCTCGAAGGGCAGCAAAGCACCGAAGCGCTCATCGATTACTGCCTGATCACGCTTGCCCTCTTTCTGAACGATCAGTTTGCGACCGCGGATACCGACGTCGAAACTCTGCCCGCCTTCCGGAGCGTTCACCACGACAGCGAGGTGGTTCGAGCCCTTGTTCAGCAGGCCGCTGAGATCTTCCGACAGTCGACCTTCTCGATAGCCCTCGGTTGCAGCGCTGCCGATATGGATCAGCGTTCCGTTCAAGTAGACCTGTCGAATGACTCTCAGGCCACCGGCACCCTTTGAAGCAGTCTTCGCACTCGCGAGGCGCGTGGCCTTCAGCTTGGGAATGTCCGCGAAGTCCTTCTTGCTACGAGCGAGATAGATCTCGTCGAAGTGGGCTTCGCCGTTATTCATAGCCACCAGCGAGATGCCGGTCACGCGCCCTGCCCCGAAGTCCTCGAACAGGTCGCAGGTCACATTGGTCCACTTCTTGGGCACCTTCTTCGAGACCTGAATTGAGGGCGTGAAGCCAACGTCATTGCCCCCGGCATGATAGCGGATCGCCTTTCCGCCAAAGGAGCCGTCGCGCGCGAGCTGCAGCATCACGCCGCCCTTGCCGCTCGGCTTACGCCAGGAATAGCGCAGGTAGCGAATCTGGCCGGGGCCTGGCTTCCTCGCCACCTCGAACGACCAAGCAGGCAGCCTTGGGTTTTCGATCGCACGCGGCGTGGAGACGAGCGAGCGTCGACCATTGGCAGCATCTTCCAAGCTCTCGCTGGCGCGCGCCCCCTGGGAGGCTGTCTTCAACTGACCCGCAAGCCCCCCGCGTTCATCGAAGAGGCAGATCAGCGAAGCGGTCGGACTGGGTTGTTCCTGCGGCTCAGCATCCGAGTGATTGATGACCAATCGAAGATCGGTGAACTCGGAGGGATCGCAGTCGAAGCTGCGCCGCAGCCAGATCAAGTCGTCACTCCATTGCGTTCGGACCATTGCTTGCGGAGTTCCTTCTAGACCGAAGGCGGCGCGGCCCTCATCCCAGAAGTTGTCCTCGAAGTCGACTTCGGTCCAGCCGGCGCGTGGTTCGCGAAGCTTGTAGCGCCACGGAATGGATCCGTCGCGCGCATCTTCAGCGAGCGCTTGATCCGCCAGCTGATACTCGACCTTCGCAATGCGCAGACCGCCGCCCCTCTCTTCGGGCCACTGGAACTCTTCGCGGATCGCATCGCCGAACGAGTCGATCCACACGGTCAGATCGCGGCCTTCGATGACGCGTAAGGAAATGTCCTTGGTCGGATCGGCACCGCCGTGGGTCTTCACGCGTGCAGAGCGTCTGCCGGAACTAGGGGCCGTCGCACGCGTCAGGAATAGCAGCGAGAAGCAAGTATTGGCCTCTCCTTCACCGGCGTTGGTTGTCCACTTGCCGCCCTTCTCCTGGCTGCTGACCAAAAAGCGTGCGCCGTCGCGATACCAGTCGTTACCGCCGATGTAAGTGTTGGAAGTCAGCGCTCCAAGGCGTTCGACACCGTAGAGGTAGTAATAGGTCCAGCGGTCGCCTTCATTAGTGCGCGGATTCGAATTGGCCGAGAAGTAACGCTCAAGCCAGCGAAAACCAAGTTGGCTTTTGGCGCTGCACTCCTTCGAATACAGCTTCGATCCGGCGAGCTGTTCTTCCGCGATGTTCAGAATCGTCAAGCCTGCGACGGTTCGACTGCCGCTGATCGGGCCGCCTGGACGATAGGCAAAGCCGGCGTAACCGAAGCCGCCGGCGCCATCGTCTTCCTGCGTATCCTCCTGGTAGGAGAGCGCATCGTCGGCGATTTCTTCCCAATACCTCGGCGGGATGTCGACGCCATAACGTGCCGCGGCTCGCACACCCAAGGCTGCGTACTGTGTGCACGACACGTCCAAGGCGCCGTCTGGATAGGCATAGCCCCCATCGCGTCGCCAGGCCATCATCAGATCAGCCAGCTCTTCGATCCACGGGCGGTCCTCTTCGAGACCGCGCGTGCAGACCGCCATCAGCAAGGTGCCGAGCTCGTAGGTCTTCTCGGGCGCATGTGTCCGCAGGTACGCGAAGCCCCGCTCGAGCGAAGGATGATTGGCGGAGAGCCCAGCCTTCAGCAGCGCGTACACGCTCAGCGCACTTTGGCCAACAATGTACTCATCCTGCAAGCCGGCCCAGCTGCCGTCGATTTGCTGAGTACGCAGCAAAAAGTTGACGCCACTCGCGACCGCAACATCGATCTTGCCCTGCAGCTCTTCGTCGACTTGGCTTAAGCGCGCGGAGCGTGATGGATCGACATCACTCGTGCTCGAAATTCGCAGGCGACCCGGGTAGTGCCGCGCTCCGTAGTTGAAAGTGAGCTCGAAGGTGAATTCATTGCCATTCGCGCCGCGCAGCACCTTTTGCGTCTCGAAGATCGCGTGGTGGTCTTCACCTACCTTGGGCGAGATGGCCCAGCCCGTCTTGTCGTCCCCATCAATGGCTCCGGATACGCTCCAAGTCGTTTGCGACCAGTCCGCGGAGCCGTGAACCAACGGGACAGGGCGTGTTCGATTGCTGTGCGAGGGTCGCGTCTCGAGCGACACTTCGTTCAACACGAAGTTCCCGCTCTCCGAACAGCCCGGACCCTTAGAGGGAAGGCTCGCGTCCGCGAAGACCTCGAGTCGGAAACCGGTCACCTCTGGACGTTCCGAGCTATAGTGAATCTTGAGCGTTTCAGTCGCGCTGGTCAGCTTGATCAATTGCAGCGACCCATCGTCGAGGATCTCGACGATCTGACCGGACTCGGTCTCGACCGTGTCGGGAAGCATCGCTTCCCATTCGATCACGCGTCTTCGCAATCCATTGGCCGCGCCGCCGTCCTGAGTGGTTGCAGCAAGAACGGGCGAAGCCGATCCAACGAAGATCGTGGACGACACGGCAAGAGCACAAGCGAAGCCCCACAGGGGACTGCCCGCGCGATGCGAGAGTTGCGGAATCGTGAACACCTATCCCAATCTATTCGGGTCTACAGCGGGCGGCGGCGGAATCCTGTGAATTGATGGGATTCGAATCCCGCGACGACGGCCTACAATGTCCTCAATTCAATGCGTGTGATCAATGGCTTCGAGGGGGGTCCACTGCCAAATCGGGCGCACACAGGCGAGGTCGTGTGACGATACCGGCACTCGGCCAGGAGCGCTATCGGCCCAGGAAGCTCGGTTTGCGTTTCTCGGCAAAGGCCGCCAAGGCTTCAAGCCGGTCTTGCGTCGGTAGCACACGCTCGTAGCAGCTGGCTTCAATCTTCAAGCCCTCCGGCTGGGGAGCCTCACACCCCATATCAATCGCAGCCTTGGCTGCCCGAACCGCGACGGGGCCATTGCCTGCGATGCATCTCGCCAATTCGAGTGCCGCCCTCTCGAGTTCGGCCGCGGGTGCGACCCGATTGACCAGCCCCATGCGCTCAGCCTCTGCCGCGCTGACGCGCCGGCCCGTCAGGATCAAGTCCTTCGCGCGGCTCTTGCCAATCAAGCGCGGCATGCGCTGGGTGCCGCCGGCGCCAGGAATGATCGCGAGAGTCGTCTCGGTCAGGCCGAATTGAGCGTTCTCGGCGGCGACGCGCAGGTCACACGCGAGCATCAGCTCGGTCCCCCCGCCAAAGGCAAAGCCCGCGGCGACAGCGATCGTCGGCTGAGGCATGGCCTCGACATCGTCCATCAGTGCGCGGATGTTCTTGACGAATTCCGGCACGCGCTCGGCCGGCATCGACTTGCGCTCCTTCAGGTCCGCTCCAGCACAAAACGCTCGCTCGCCGGCGCCGGTAATCAGAATGCAGCGGATGTCCAGATCGAGAGCCAACTCGGCCAACAAGCTGCGAAAGCGCCGCAAGGTCGGGAAGGAGAGGCAGTTCATGACCTCGGGCCGATCGATCGTCAGCCAGACGAGGTCACCATCGCGGCGGCAGCTGACCAATTCGGGCTGGTCGGGAACATCAGACGGAAAGTCGGCCAAAACGGCGTCGAGAGTCGGACTCATGGCGGTGGCTTGCAACGGATCGAGGATGAAATGGGCAGGCATCTTACTGTTCTTGGCGGCGGCGCCGACTCTACGCGCCAGATTCGTCGGCTGGGCAGCTGGAGGACCCTGCGCGACGCAATCCCCCACCGCCGCTCGGAAGCTGCACGGGCTCAGCGCAATGCGCGCACGCGAGCGCCTTCTTCGATGCGTTCCAACGCGATCTCGAGCACCTCGTCGACCGAAATCTTGTGCATGCACTGGCGCCGCAGATTCGTTGACAACGCGCAGCTCTCGTCATGACAAGGGCCACAGGGCACCTCGACCCGTAGGTGCCGTTCACGCCCGTTGTGATTCGCACTATGGCGCGGATCGGTCGGGCCGAAGAGCACCAAGCTCGGTGCGCCCGTTGCGCGAGCCACGTGACGCACACCGCCATCGGTACACAGTATGGCGTGAGCTCCAGCGCAGACGGCGACCAGCTCTGGCAGCTCGGCGATCGGATCCAAGAGTGCGTGGATACGCTCACTCGCTACTCCATCCATAACAGCCTGCACGCAGCGCTCTTCGCCCGGTCCGCAAGCGAGAAAAATAGGCAAGCCGCTGCGCAACGCAAGCTTCTCGGCAACCTCGATCCAACCTGCGATCGTCCACGCTTTCGACGAGTCATTTCGCGAACCGACGTTGATCACGATATACGGGCTGGACAGCGTCAACCCGGCCCGAGCGAGACGCCGTCGCACTCGCCAGCGCGCAGCTTCACTGGGAATCAAGAGCGGTCTGGCGCGGCGGACTTCGAGGCCGATGCGGCTGGCGAACTCGATGCAGACGCCACTAAAGGGTCGCGGCAAAGCGCGCGGCCACGAACCGTGCAGGCCCAAGCCAAGCGGAGTGCGACCCCGTTCGCGCGCGGGCCCGATCACATCGGTCAAGAAGGGTCCGCGGCCGCCTTTGCTCGAACCAATACGTGTCGGGATGCGAGCGCGCCATGCGGCCCAAGCACTGCGGAAGGCTCCGTTGAACAGCAGCGCAGTGTCATGCCCGCGCCAACCCTTGCCCTCGGAGTTCTTGGTGATCGGAATCCGGAGCGCACCCTCGAAACGATCTTCGAACAGAGCTAGCAGAGGCGCCGGTGCCGCCAAGCTCATCAGTTCGGGGTGTTCCCCCATGGATGCATGCAGCGCGCGAATGACAGGCTCGGTCGACACGAAGTCCCCGAGCCATGACGGCAAGCGCAACAATAGTCGACCGTTGTTCTGTACGCTCGTCACGAGGTGCCCTCCAAGTCGGACCATGCATTAGGATCCTGATTGGCCGCTTCGCGGTCGTCAATAAGTTCAATCAGGGACGCAAGGACACGCTCCGGCTGCAGCTCGGACAGGCATCGTCCATGACCCAACGGACACACGGATTGCAGGCAGGGTGCGCAGTCGAGCTCTGGAATCGCGAGTCCGCTCGCAAAGGCCGAAACAGGAGTACGCGCGATCGATGCCGTAGGTCCAAAGAGGCCCAGACACGGCACGCCCGCTGTTGCCGCAAGCGCACTCGGGGCCGCCCCACCACCGACCCACGCCCGTGCTCGAGCGGCGAGCGGCGCAAACAAACGCAGGTCACGGTTTCTCAAAAGCAAGCAAGTGCATTCGGAGTCAGCAGCTTCGGCGATCTGATGGTTGAGCTGATCTTGGGCGGAGGTCCAAGCCACCAATACAGGCGCCCATTTGCGCGCCTGAACGATGCGGTCAATCAGCGCCGCGAAGTGAGCGATAGGCCACAAGCTAGCCTGGCCCTCTTCAGCCGCGGGCACGCACAGCCAAAACGGATGGCCCGCTTGCACGCCGGCATCCGCCAAGCGCGTCATGGCCGTTGCGGCGCGCTCCTCACAAAAAGTGATGCGTGGATGAAGCGAAGCAGTCCCTAAGCCAAGCAAACCTCCGACATCGCGCGCGAGGTGCGCGATCGGAGTCGGCAACACGCGGCCCATTGAGGTCGGAGGCGTCGCGCCATGCGTCAGTAGCCAGCGCCGTAGCCCGACGGCAATCCCGGCGCGAACGGGGATACCGACGCGCGCGGATTTCCATGCACAGCGCAAGCCGTGGTCGAGTAGCCCAATCGCATCGGGCGCGAGCCTTCTGAGTGCTGCGGATTCCTCGCGCTCCGTTCCAATGCGAACGATCTCTGAGCCACCACTGGTCAGGGATGCATCATCGTCGTCCAACAAGAGGGCCGAGCTCTCGTAGGGTGAGACCACCGTCACCCGATCCCAGCGCGGATCAAGTTCCGCTGCGACCAGGATTGGATTGCAGAGCGCGACATCGGCCAAGTCGGCGGGCAGACGCAGTGCCAGGTGACGGCCACTGGTCTCTGAAAAGGACTTCGGCCGGAGCTCTGGTGCAGACGAGTCGGAAGGAGTCATTTCTCCGGCTCCTCCCCGAAGCGCGGCGTGTGGCTCGCCATGCGTGCTCGGCGCTTCTCAATCGCGCGTGCCCATTCGCGTCGCTCGGGCCTTCCTGCTGGACCCAGCGCCAAGCCACGCCCGTCGAGGTAGCGCGACAGGAATCGCAGCTGGGTCTGACGCGAGACGGCCTGAGGGCAGGAGTGAAAGAGGGCTGCGATGTCCTTCTCGAACCAGCGCCGGCGCGCTCCTGCGTCCTTTCGGCAACGGCCCAAGTCGAGCAACATCAGCTCGCGCGGTCTGGGCATGATGCCGCCTCGCTCCAGCTCCCCACCGTCCTGCCGATGCGGGATCACGAAATGCTGCAGGTAAAGGTCGCGGTGGTACCAACCGGACTTGTGCAGGCCCAGGACGAGTGCGAGCAGCGATTCCATACCGGCCGGCGGGTAATTTCCGGCCAGAGCGTCCCGCAGCGTGCTCTTGTGCTCGATCTCACGCATGACGACCAAGGAGCGATCACCGCTCACCTGTGCCCCCCACAGCACAGCTTGCGGGACGGGCAGGCCCAGCTGCTCGAGCGCCATCAAATTCTCGAATTCGCGCCGAGCAGGCGGCCTCACGCCTGCACCACGTACGCGTTCGAACCAGTCGTCTGCGCGGGGACCGCGCCCGAAACGCTTGACGATCCATCCCCCGGGCACGCCAGGCAGCTCACTCGAAGCAAAGGTCTCTCGACCCGGGACCCGGCGCAGGAATCGAGCGGGCGTACCTCCCATCAATTCCTCGAGCAATTTTTCCAAGCCCTGCGCCGACCCGGCACTGGACTCGGTCGAGGTAACGACCGACCACTTACCCCCAACAAGAGTCTGCTCGAAGCCCAACATTCTTCCATCCCATACCAAGCGAGCGCTCGAAACCAGCTTCGGCTGTCATCGGACTGCAACAGAAAATCTCGACTCAAGGGTTTCACCACCGGCCCGGGCGATATCGAATGATACAAGACGTGACTTTCCTCGGTCTCGCTTCTACTCAGGTCACACGGGTCATCAGCCCGGAATGATCCCCCTCCATCTACCTGCGGGCTCGCAACGGGCACGCCTTCAGCTGTTTCCAAGTCTAGGAACACCCGCGATATGTCATCCGGATCTGCTGTAGCCGACGACAAGAGCCTGCGCGACGAATTCAATCCCTTCATCTCGATGGCGAGGGGGTTCGACACTGCGGCGGATCACCTGAACTTGGATGAAGGTGTTCGCGAGGTTCTTCGTCAACCGGATCGTGAACTATCCGTCTCCCTGCCCGTGTTGATGGACGACGGAGCGGTCAAAGTCTTCAAAGGCTATCGCGTCCAGCACAACTTCATGCGCGGCCCGTGCAAGGGTGGCATTCGCTTCGCACCCGACGTCAACATCGACGAGGTGCGCGCGCTCGCTGCTTGGATGACGTGGAAGTGTTCCGTCGTGAACATCCCCTTCGGTGGTGCCAAGGGTGGCGTGATTTGCGATCCGCGTCACATGTCCGCCGGTGAGCTCGAGCGACTGACCCGTCGCTACACCGCCTCGATTATGGACATCCTCGGTCCTGATCGCGATGTGCCTGCGCCCGACATGAACACCGGCGAGCAGACGATGGCGTGGATCATGGACACTTACTCCATGCACGTTCGCAAGACGACGACAGCTATCGTCACCGGCAAGCCGCTCTCGCTCGGAGGAAGTAAGGGACGTCGCGAGGCCACTGGCCGCGGCGTGATGCTGACCGCCAACGAAGCGTTGAAGTTGCGCGGACTCCGGCCCGAAGACACGCGCGTCGTCGTGCAGGGTTCCGGCAACGTTGGCGGCATCGGTGCGCTTTTGCTGCATCGTGAGGGTTACAAGATCGTCAGCATCTCCGACATGTACGGTTCTGTGTACAACGCGAACGGCTTGGATATGCCGACCTTACTTACCCATTTGACCGACACGGGCCGACTCGAAGGTTTTCCCGAGGCGGACTCACTGCCGAACTCCGAACAGCTCGAGCTGGATTGCAACCTGCTTGTTCCGGCTGCGACCGAGAACCAGATTACCTCAGAGAACGCCGATCGCATCAAGGCCACGATGGTTGTCGAAGGCGCCAACGGTCCAACGACTGCGATCGCGACCGAGATGCTGGACGAGCGCGGTGTCTTGATTGTGCCCGACATTCTCGCGAATGCCGGCGGCGTGACCGTCTCATACTTCGAGTGGGTACAGGACCGCATGGGCTACTTCTGGACGGAAGAAGTCGTCAACTCGCGCCTCGAACAGATCATGGTCGACGCCTTCGCCCAAGTTGCGGCCACCGCCGAGAAGTACAAAGTCTCGATGAGGACAGCTGCCTACATCGGCGCGATCGATCGCGTCGCCTCCGTCTACCGCTTGCGCGGCATCTTCGCGTAGAGAGCTGAGTTGCTGCCATGGCGCAAGACGAGCTGATCGATCTCCCGCGCGAAGGCGTGCTCTCTTCGACTCCCCTGCTGGACGAAGAGACGCCCTTTGCGTCGATGATGACGAACTTCGATGCGGCCGCACGTCTGTTAGGGACGCGGCCAGCCAGCTACAAGATCTTGCGCAAGCCGGATCGCGAAGTGACGGTCGCCGTGCCTGTCCAACTAGACGATGGCGAGCTAGTTGTCTTTGACGGTTTCCGGATTCAACACAATGCCGGCCTGGGCCCCTTCCTTGGGCCGCTCCGTCTGCATGACACGCTGGGCCGAGACGACCTGCGTGCACTGGCGGCGTGGATGACGTGGAAGTGTGCACTGTTGGGTGTCCCCTTCGGCGGTTCCGCAGGTGGCATTCGGATCGACACGAAGCGCCACAGCCGGGGCGAACTCGAACGCGCGGTACGACGCTACACCGCGTCGTTGCTGCAAGACATCGGGCCGGATCGCGATGTCTTCATGCCCGATCTACGCGCGGACGAGAACGTGATGGCTTGGGTGCTCGACACTATCTCGAGCCACTCGCGCTTCACCGAGAGTTCGGCTGTGACTGGCAAGCCAATCGCCATGGCTGGAAGCCTGAAGAGCAAGACGGCTGTCGCGGATGGCCTGCACATCATGCTGCAGCTGGCTGCCAGCCACTTCGGCCTGACCTCCTCACCGCTGAAGGTCGCGATTCAGGGTGCGGGCACCGTCGGCGGCGCGCTGGCACGCGTACTGCACGGCAAGGGCTTCAAGGTCTGCGGGATCTCTGATCTGCATGGCGGCTTCTGGAACGACGACGGCCTGGACATCCCCACGATTCTCGATTATCGGCTCGGGCATGGCTCCTTGACTGATTGCGAAGGCTCCTTCGAGCGCATTACGAACCAAGAGCTGCTGCATCACTCATGTGACGTGTTGATTCCCTGCGCGGTCGCCAACGCGATTCATTCGAGGAATGCAGAAGGGGTCTGCGCCAAGCTCATCATCGAAGGCGCGCATGGTCCTGTCTCACAGCGCGCGGATAGGATCCTGGCCGAGCGCGGCGTCCACGTAGTGCCCGATATCCTGGCCAACGGAGGCGGCGTCGTGCTGAGTTACTTCGAGTGGGTCCAGAATCGGCAGGGCTACTACTGGATCGGTGAGGTGCTCGAGAAACGCCTGATTCGCTTCATGCGTGATGCGTGGCTATCGGTGCGCGAAGTGCAGGACCAGTACGATGTCGACTTGCGCACGGCGTCGAACATCCTGGCAGTGAAGCGTGTCGCTGAAGCAGATGACATGCGCGGAATCTATGCCTAAACTAAATAGGAGCTTCGCTCCCATTT
>JBLFWN010000102.1:0-24156 GCA_047611405.1 Planctomycetota bacterium
CGACATCCGGCACCAAGGTGGCACCGAGCGGATTGTTGAACGTATTGCCCTGGCTTGGGCATAGCAGGTGCTTGGAGGGCAACCCGTTGATGATGATCATGGGATTGCCCGTGACCGTTCCGCCTGGCTTCATCATGCCGAGCGGATGGATGCAGCCGGCATTGTCACCGTTGGTCATCGCCGGCATGGACCCCATGTTCTGGGCGGGAAGCCCGGAAACCAGGACATTGGGGGCGACGGGTACCGCCATCGCGTTGGGGCCGAGGTTTGGATAGGGCACCGGAATTGGCGGTACACCGGGAGTGAGGCAGACATCCGGGAACCCAATGTTCTGGCCGGGACCATGATTCGAAGCGGGAAACAAGTGCGCCCTCCTAGGCCGGTTGAAATCGTTGACTAGAGCTGACGGCCAATCGAGCGATCGAGTGGCGAGAATACGAATAAGCTAATCGTGCCGGTTGCCCGGCATAGGCGAGCAGCTGCGTTAGCGTGGCGGGAATAGAATGAGCCTGCAGCGGTTCGCTTTGATCCTAGTCGGTCGATCCAGCGGACCATCGTGTGGGCGCATTGCTATTCCCGCGGCCAAAGTTACTTGCCGAACTCTAAGTCGAACTCGCCGCCTTCGTTCATGGTGACCTTCAGGGTCGAAGGCATTTCTTCGCCACTCATTTGCTCGAGCAATTGCTTGCTCATGCGCGGCAACAAGTTGCCGCGAATGATGTGGTCGACGTTGCGGGCACCCGTCTCGACTTCGGTGCAGCGCGCCGCGATGGCGTCGACTACCGAGTCGTCCACGGTTGCGTCGATGTCGTGCGTTTCCTTCAGGCGCTTGACGATCTTCTGCAGCTTTAGCTTGGTGATCATCTTCAAGACCTCCGGCTTAAGTGGGTAGAACGGCACGATCGTCATGCGGGCCAGCAAGGCCGGCTTGAAGTGCTCGCTGAGGATCGGGCGGATCATCGTCGCGAGCTCTTCGGGGCTCGGCGGCGTTTCCATCATGCCGGCCTCGGTCAGCACCTGCGTTGCCAGGTTGCTGGTCAGGAAGATGACGGTGTCCTTGAAGTCGACTTCGCGGCCTTCGCCATCGGACAGCGTGCCCTTGTCGAACACCTGGTAGAAGACTTCCATCACCTCGATCGAGGCCTTCTCACATTCGTCGAGCAAGACGACGGAGTAAGGGCGTTGGCGCACGGCTTCCGTCAGGATGCCGCCTTCGCCGTAGCCGACGTAGCCGGGTGGTGAGCCGACCAGTTTGGAGATGTTGTGCTTCTCCTTGAACTCCGACATGTTGATCGTCGTCATGAAGCGCTCGCCGCCGAACAACAAGTCGGCTACGGCGAGGGCGGTCTCGGTTTTACCGACACCGCTTGGACCGACGAACAAGAACACACCCATGGGCACTTCCGGTGCCTTGAGGCCGGCCTTCGAAGCTCGGATGCCTTCGGCCAGCGTTTCCATGACGTGATCCTGACCCTTCACGCGTTTGGTCAATTCTTGCTCCATCTCGAGCAGCATCTTGGCTTCGTCGCGCACCATGTTGCCGACCGGGATGCCGGTCCAGTCTGCGATGACTTGGCTGACGACTTCGGGCGTGACTTCGGCGTGCACCAACGGGTCCTTGCCTTGTTTGGCTTTCAGGGCGTCGAGCGCGGTCTGCGCCTTGGCGGAGAGTTGTGCCACTTCGGCTTCGTCGCCAGCGAGGCGCGCTTTTGCCAGCTCCTTGCGGATGTCGATCACTGCGTCGGCGGCGGCCTTCTCGCTTTGCCAACGGACGGTTAGCTCCGCTTCATCAACACGCAGGGTGACGAGAGTGGCCTCAAGCTCGGTGATGGCTTCATCGAGATT
The DNA here is from genome assembly GCA_047611405.1 of Planctomycetota bacterium. Lineage (GTDB taxonomy): Bacteria > Planctomycetota > UBA1135 > UBA1135 > JBLFWN01. The sequence goes on from JBLFWN010000102.1 coordinate 1,846, forward strand.
CGGAACGCCATTGAGGCGGTCGCGCTCGCGCGCCGTCTTCTCGCGGTCGGTTGCTTCGATGCGGGCCTGCAGGTCTTCGAGTTCGCCAGGCTTCGCGGCCATCGAGATGCGAACCCGCGCACTGGCGGTGTCCATCAGGTCGACGCCCTTGTCCGGGTGTTGGCGGCCAGCGATGTAGCGGCTGGCCATTTCGGCGGCGGCTACAACTGCGTCGTCGCGCATGACGACATTGTGAGCTTCTTCGTAGCGCTCGCGCAGGCCGCGCATCATGCCAACTGCCGTTTCGGTGTCTGGTTCGTCGACCTTGACGGGTTGGAAGCGACGGGCGAGTGCTGGGTCCTTCTCGAAGTATTTCTTGTACTCGGACCACGTGGTCGCAGCGATCGTGCGAAGTTCGCCGCGGGCGAGTGCTGGCTTGAGCAGGTTGGCGGCATCGCCCGAACCGGCAGCACCACCGGCACCGATCATCGTGTGCGCTTCATCGATGAACATGATGATCGGTTTCTCCGAGGCCTTGACCTCGTCGATCACGTTCTTGAGGCGGTTCTCAAACTCACCCTTCACGCTGGCACCTGCTTGCAAGAGGCCAAGGTCGAGCGTCAGCAGCGACACATCCTTGAGTTCCTCGGAGACTTCGCCGCCGACGATCTTTAGCGCTAGGCCTTCGACTAGTGCGGTCTTACCAACACCAGCTTCGCCGACGATGATCGGGTTGTTCTTCCGGCGACGGGCGAGGATGTCGACCATCTGGCGGATCTCGCGATCGCGACCAAAGATCGGATCGATCTCGCCGTCGCGGGCACGCTGCGTCAGGTTGGTGCAGAACTTCTCGAGGGCGCTGTCGCCGGTGGGGGCTCCATCACCGCCAGGTGCGCCGCCAGCAGCCGAAGCCGCTTGCGCCATCTCCTTCTGCTCGCTTGAGTCCGAAGTGATGCTGTCGAGGGACTCGGCGAGTTCGCGTTTGTTGATGGCTTCAAGCAGCGTTGAATAGTCGCCACCGCAGATGCGCATGCCGCCGTCGACCATCGCGTGCACAAGATGGCCCGAGCGGATTTTCTGGTCGCGGTGGGTTAGCGAACCCAATAGCCAGGCATCGCGGAACCATGTCATCAGCGTCGGCGAGAACACTGGCCGGCCGCTGTTGCCGGTCTGCAGTTGGTCGAGCGCCCCGTTGAGCGCCTTGGTCAAGCGACCCGGGTCGATGCCGAAGTGTTTGACGATGCTCTGCACATCGGTGTAGGGGTCTTCAATCAACGATGCGAGCACGTGCTCGACAGTGATCTCGTGATGTTGCCGCGAAACACTCATTCCCGCGGCACGTTCGAGTGCGCGCGTGCAGGAAGGATTCAATCGAGAGACAATCGCTTTGACGTCTACGTCAACCATCAGGCCACCATGGGGTCGTTATTGGGAGAGTGTAATGAGTGCGACACGGTGTCGCCTAATTCTGGGGCCCGCGAGGGGGCGTCCTCGCCGAGCCAGGTGTTCCAACCGAGGCCTTGGCTTTGCTCACCGAGCCAAGTCGGCTCAATGGCTTCGGGGTCGATCTCGATCGAGACCTTGCAGTCGAGTTGGTCGCCGTTGAGGCGGTCGATCAGGTCGCACAGTTGCTTTCGGCGACGGCCCTCGGGCAAGAACTGTTTGAAGTCGCGATGACCGAGCGGACCGATCCTCACTTGGAAGGTGGTAGTGGCGGAGCGCATCTCGCCACCGAGAGCACAGAGTCCGCCAAGGGTGCAGTTGTCACCGCCAAGTTGGTTCTGCTGATGGCTCGGCACTTGAATCCAACGAACGTGGCACGAATGCACTTCGGTCGGGACGCCGAGCACGGTCGTCAAGATCTGTTCGAAGGTTGTCTCCGACAGCGGTTGCTGGTGTAGCAGGCCGCTAAGCCCGAGCAGCTGAATCGGTTCGCCGAGGCGCTCGAGGTGCGTCAGGATGCGCATGCGCTGCGACATCTTGTCGGTGCCGCGGCCATCGTATTGCACGCTGTGGCGATACTTCTGCCACGCGCGGTAGCGCATCGACAACAGCCGATGATTGAAGATGTCGAGGAACGCGCGCAGGCGTCCATCGGGATCGTCGTAGAGCAGCTGCTCGGTGTAATTGGCTGGCAGCGGCGAAGGCGTGCCATACAAGCCGAAGAAACGGCTGGTGATGGTGAAGCGGCCGGTCTCCTCGTCGAAGGCGATGTCGTCGACTTCGCTGGCGCCAAACGAGAGGTCGAGCGCCGGGGTGAAGCGGATGCCTTCGCGCGCCGGCGGTCCTTGATGGCCAAGCGCCACCGCATCGCTCATTTGCGGCAGTGCTTCCAGGATTCGTACCAGCTGATGAAACCCGGCCTCACTGCCGCGCTTCATCAGCGATGCAATTAGAGGGTGATCCGGCGTCCGACTCGTGCTGGCCATGAGAAGACTTCGTTGTTGGTGGTGCAGTGAATGCGCAACTTGGAGAACGAGTTGAGCGAGACGTATTGCGCGACGAACTCGTTGAGGATCGTGCCCAGCAGGAAGGTCTCGCCTTCGCCGCCGGCTTTCTCCTCGTCGATTGCGATACGCATTTCGGAACCGTTGATGGGCACACCGTCGAGCAACTCGGTGCCGCGCTGGACGCCGACCTCGCTGATCGCCGTCATCAGATTGTCGAGGCGGCGCCGAGCCTGTCGGTCGGTTCGGGCGCGGAAGTCATAGAGCGACAGTGCCGTGCACATGGACTCGCGGTCTGCCAGTCGGCGCAAATTGAGGGTCATGTGCGACAGCAGTCGCCAGTGAATCTCTTCACCATCAGGCGGTGCGATCGGTGCCGACGGCGTGCCAATGCTGCGGTAGGTGAATGCGCCGGGGGTCTCGGGGGTTGGCGTACTGATGTCACCAGGCCGCAGCTTCGTCGGCAGGTCGCGATTGGTGCAAACGATGTCCGTGGAGATCGTGTCTAGCTCGGACCACTTGTCGGGGTCCTCGGCGCCGAGGCGCAGGTAGACATCGGAGCCCGAAACATGCAGCGAGTCGCGTCGACTTACTTGGAAGAAGCGGCCCGAGGATCGGTCGCGCGCTTCGAATGCGAAGAACGGGTGGTAGGTCTCTTGCTTGACCGCGCCACGAACGCGTCCGCTGACAGCCTTGACGGAGTGCACCTCGTAGTTCGAGCTGTCCTTGCCCGATGGACGGATGCGGTATTCGGTTCTGCCGACTTGCGCACGCACTGGGTCTGCATCGTGATCGAACAAGTTGACGATCGGCACACAGTCGAGCAGCACGTTGCTGGCACTGACTGGCGGCATGTTGTCCGGCAGGTCCTTGAACTCGAAGATGAGGGTGTCACCACCGGCATTGTCGAGGCCGTAGATGTCCACGAACAGGAAGCGCTCCGGGAAGGCGAAGTATTCCTGTAGCAGCCGGAAGCCACGGAACGCACCGGCCGGCATATCGATCGCAGCTTCGGATTCGTCGAGGCCACCGGGCACTATGCGGACGTGGTCGAGACCTTTGGGATTGAGAAGCAGCGACAGGTCGGTGGCGCTTTGTGTGATCGTCTGCTCCGCGCGAACGGCGTGCACGTGGTGGCAAAGTGCGACATACAGAGATCGGCTGACTTGCGAGTCTCCCGTCAGGTGGAGTCGCAGCGGTTGCTCGCCCAGATTCGCCAGTCCACCGCTGCGTCGGCCAAATCGCAGGGAAAGTGTGGATGGGTGTCCGACTTGGAAGTTGACGTCTAGTAGCACGACTGGCGCCGGCGTGATGTCGGCAACGGTGCGGAAGCGGCAGCGGGTGCCATCGACCGGCGTCGATTCGATCAGCGTGCCACGTGGCACGGCTTTGCCGCCCGAATTCATGTTCTGCTTTGGCGACACCTGCAAGATCGCCATGGATGGCACTGGCCGCAAGTAGTGCGGGCAGAACATGTCCATGAAGCCGTGGGTGAGTTCGGGGAACTCATCGTCGAGCTTTTCACGGATGCGGCCGGTCAAGAACGCGAAGCCTTCGAGCATGCGTTCGACATCGGGGTCGGCACCGGGCTCGCCGAGGAAACGCGCCATTTCGGGGCGTGCTTCCGCTAGCTCGGCACCCATCTCGCGCAGCCACGCGAGTTCGTCTTGGTAGTACTTGGCGAACATCGAAGGGAGTAGCCGGTCGGAGGGGGTTAGGCCGTCACGCGAATGCGACCGCTGGCTTCAATCGACGCCGCGAGCACGATGGGCTCGGGTGGATCGCTGACCAAGGTTGCATGCAATGAGAATTGGATCTGGTGACCGATCTCGGTTGAGTCGATCTGCAGCACCCGAACGTCTTTGAGGCGCGGCTCATAGAGTTCAACACACTGCTTGAGTCGCTTGCGCATCAGGTCGGCGCCGCCATCCAACGCATGCAGGATCGTATTGGGATCGGGCATGCCGTAGTCAAGTTGGGCGGGGGCGTGCATCTCGCGGGAGCTGAAGATGCGGTGTAGGTTGCTTGCGATGGATTCTCGCAAGCGGCCGCGGTCCAGAGACATGGAGGGGTCTCTGGCGGCGCGGTCATCACGCAGCCTTTCGAACAAAGTGTTCTCGGAGAGAGTCATGAAGGATTAGCTGTGAGGCGGGGGCTGGCGTTAGCCAGCCCGTATGCAGCGAACTGCTGGCTTATGCCTGCGGGTCACTGAAGTCGAACGTCGTCTCAATCGCACCACCCGAATCCCACGTCCAGGTGATCTTGCGGTAGGCAAAGCCGATCTCTTCGACGTGCGGTGGCGCGTTGTCGTCGCCAGCGCCAGCCTTCGGGATGTGCGGGCGCGCGGTGATCACGCGGCAATCTTCGAGTTCGATGCGGAAGTATGCTTCGGTCGAACCTTCTCCTGGCTTGTCGCGCTCGAACTCCAGCAGCACGGAGTCGATCTTCTTCTTCTTGGCGAGCGCCTCGTAGAACTTCGGCGAGGCCTTGTCGATTTCCTTAGTGATCGTGCAAGCGCCGTGCTCAGGTTCGCCGCGGCCGCGGTTGTCGCGCATGTCGAAGGGGTACTGGAGGAGGTGGTCAAAGCCACGCACGTCGCTCCAATCGGTGCGTCCGCTCTCCATCGAGGAGCCTGCGATGCCCTCGATCTTCATAAACACTTTCATACTGCCCATACTGTTCTCCTGAGGTTTGGTCGGCCCTGTGGCCGTTAGGAAGGATTTGGTTACTACTCAGTAAGGGGAACGAGACGAGGTTCGTTCCCCTGTTTTTCAGACTGCTTCGAACTACTCGAGGCAGCACTAGTTGTGCTAGTCCTTGTCGAGCTTGCCGACCATGGACAGCGTGAACATCGCGCCCATGTACTTGAAGTGCGGACGAACTTGCATTCGCACTCGGTACCACCCGGCATCACCTTCGACATCTTCGACGATGATGCTGGCCTCACGCAGCGGGCGGCGGGCACGCACGTCGGGCGACGGGTTGTCGTCCTCGACCACATACTGTGACAGCCAGCTGTTGAGTTCGCGCTCGAGACCACTGCGGTCCTTGGCACTGCCGATCTGCTCGCGCTGCAGCACCTTGATGTAGTGCGCCAGGCGGTTGATCACGAACATGTACGGCAACTGGGTGCCGAGGCGGTAGTTGAGCTCAGCTTCCTTGCCTTCCTTGCTGTTGCCAAAGGTCTTGGCCTTCTGCGCCGAGTTGGCGGAGAAGAAGCAGGCGTTGTCGCTGCCCTTGCGCATCGACAGCGGGATGAAGCCTTGCTCAGCGAGTTCATACTCGCGGCGTTCCGAGATCAGCAATTCGGTTGGGATCTTGGTTTCCTTGGCACCGGCTGCCTCATACTGGTGCAGCGGCAGGTCTTCGACCGCGCCACCGCTTTGCGGGCCGATGATGTTCGGGCACCAGCGGTATTGCGCGAAGCTCTCGGTCAGCTTGGTCGCGAACGAGAACGACGTGTTGCCCCACAGGTACGAGTTGTGACCCGCGTCGACGCTCTCGGAATAGTTGAATGCCTTGACCGGGTTGTCTTCGCCATACGGCAGGCGCAGCAGGAAGCGCGGGCACGTCAGGCCGACGTAGCGCGCATCTTCGGATTCGCGGAACGAGTTCCACTTGGTGTACTGCGGGCCCTCGAACACGGAGTCGAGGTCCTTCAGGGTGTCCATGCCTTGGAAGTCATCTTCGAGACCGAAGAACTTCGGACCGGCGGCGGCGATGAACGGCGCGTGGGCCATCGAGGCGACACTGGCGCAGTTCTGCAGCAGTGCGATGTCTTGGGCACCAGGGCCGAAGTCGTAGTTGGCGATCATGGCCGCGTAGGGCTCACCACCGAACTGGCCATACTCAGCCGTGTAGGCGAGCTTGTAGAGGCCGGATCGAACGACTTCCGGTGAGTCTTCGAAGTCCTCAAGCAGCTGGTCCTTGCTGATGTTCAACAGCTCGACCTTGTTGCTTTCGCGGAAGTCGGTGCGGTTGACCACAAACTTCAGGCCGCGCCATGCCGACTCGAGCTTCTGCACATCCTTGTTGTGCAGGATCTCGTCGATCTGGCCGCTGAGCTTACGATCGATCTCGGCGATCATCTGATCGACGGCAATCTTGTCGGCTTTCGCGTAGGTGCTCTTCGGAGCCAGCATCTCGCTGATGAAGGCTTCGACGCCGCGCTTGGCGACGCCGTAGCTCTCATCATCGGGTGCCAGCTTGGTCTGCTCCATGATCTCATCGAGCAACGAGAAGCCTGCGGCCTCCGTTGCTTGCGGTTCTTGAGATTCGTTCTTTTGTTGTTCGCTCATCGTGATTCTCCAGTTGCCTTAGTTGTCACCGTCGCCAGAAGGAGCATCGCCAGTAGGTGCCGCCGGGGCATCGCCTGCGGGCGCATCGTCACCCTTGCTGAGTTCCTTCAGCAGCTTGTTGCGACTGTCTTCGTCCGTGAGCAGCGCTTGCATCTTCTTGCGGAAGCCCTGCATGTTGCCGAGTGGACCCTTCAGTGCCGTCAGGGCTTCGCGTAGCGCGAGCATCTGTTGCAGTTCGGGCACCTGGCCGGCGATGGCTTCGGGGCCAAAGTCCTTCAGGCTGTCGAACTTCAGGCTGGCAGCCAACTCTTCGTCGTCACCTTCTGCCAGGGTGTTCTTCACCTTGACGTCGAGGTTGAGGTCCATGGCGCGCATGACCTCGTTGAAGTTGTCCTTGTCGACTTGCACCGGCTTGCGTTCTTCCAGCGGCGTCTCATCGTTGCGCAGCGTGTAGTCGCCCATCATCAATAGCTTGAGCGGAAGCTCCTTCTCTTCCTTCGCGTCGCCAGTTGCAGGTCGGTACTTGATGTTGATCCTCTCGCGAGGTGCTACAGATCCGTCTTTTGCCATGGTTAATCTCCTGAGGGACCTGGGGCGGATACCGCGGCGGCCGGGTCCAGTCGGCACAGACGCGCATAGATGTCCTTGCTGCGTTCAGCGAGCGACGGAACCGGCTTCGGTCCCGTGCAGCACTGCCACAGCCAACGTACGACACTCGTCGCGAGGTCTGGTTCCCACTCCTCAACGGAGAAGTGGGTGACCTCTTGCTCGAGTTGTTCCAATTGCGGCACGGCTAGTTCCATGCGTCCCGCTTCAATGCAGAGTTGTGCCAGGTCGAGGCGCAGCACGAAGCGGCCGCGGCGACTGGCAGTCATTTCGATGCGTTGCGTCAGCAAGCGCATGGCGTCGCCAAGTTGTCCGCGGGCGACCAACTTGCGAGCTTCTTTGCCGACGCTCTCGACGGCGTTTGCGTCGCCCTGGTTGCCTACTGCTGCCAGCACTTCGTTGCTGAGCCATACTTGCACGGCATCGCTGGCGAAGGCTTCGCCCTTCTGGTTCTTCGCGTCCGCCAGCTTTGGGTCACGTTGCAGCAAGAACGACAACGAGGCGAGCACGGCTCGGTGCGCTTTGCGATAGCGGCGACCGAGGCCTTCGAGTGCTTGTACGGTCAGCAGTTGCAGGTCGAGCCACAGAGGATGTTCGAGCAGTAGCTTTTCGACGCGCTCGAGCACGTCTTCAAACTCGCCTTCTTCCAGTTCCTGCTGTTGCGCCTGGATGAACTCGGCGCCGCCAGTCGATTGCTTGTCGCGCTCTGCGAGCACGGCTTCCGTCCACAGTGCCTCGCGCAGCAGCAAGTAGCCGCGCGGGTCGGTGTCGTCGGTTGCGTGCAGCACTGCGGCATACTCGATCTGTTGCTTGCGGTACTTCGCGAGCGCTTCGAGAACGGCCTCCGCGTTCTCCGCCGGATCGGGCTCTGGCGGTGGGGGAGGTGGTGGCGGCGGAGCTGCTGCTGCGGCAGCGACCGGTTGGCCGGCCTCAGCGGGTGCTGCTTCGCCAGCGACCGGCTCGGGGGTTGGTTCCGGCTCGGGTTCTGGCAGCGGAATGGTGTCTAGCTTGGCCTTCAAGCCGCGGCGCGCTGGACCGAGGTTTGGCGAGTCACCGGCAAAGCGGTTCTGTTCGTCGGCGAGTAACTTGTTGATGCCTGCGATGCACTGCTCGATTGCCTCGCGGTCACTCATGCCAGGATCGCTGGCCGTTTCGAGGGCCTTCTCGAGGCGAGCGGCAAACCACTCAGGCGCCGCGATGCGCGCGCGCAGTCGGCGCAATTCGGGGAACAGTCCGTCCCAGAAGTTGTCGACCAGGCCGTTGATGACATCGATGCCCGCCGCGAGGCCGCTGTAGCCCTGTTGGTCGTAGAGGCCGAAGGCGAGGTAGCTCGCGACCAGCAGGTCCTTGCCCTTGTCCTTGAGCAGGCCGCTCGACAAGTTGACGACGATGCGCCAGTTGACGGGCGTTTGTTCGACGGCCGAGAGCTTCTCGATCTCCGTGGACAGTTGGTCGAACTCGGGTTCGTAGCGAACCGATTCGCCGGCGCCGCCGCCGATCGAGTCCGTGCCGAGTTTGCGGATTGCGTCGAGATCCATCAGCGGGCTTCCCCCGATAGGCTTGCGATCGCGCTGGCTTGGTTGTCGGCACGCACCGTTGCCGCAAATCGTTTACGCGCAGATTGCATGCGACTGTCTTCGCCTGTGCCGCGCCCCATGTCGTAGGCGTCGTCGTCGTCGTGGTGGACGAAGGCCATGCCGGCGAACAAGCGTGGTTCGAGCGGGCAGAATGCGACGCGCGCGGCGCCGGTGGTCTCTGAGCCGGCAGCACCGTGCCACATCAGCAGTCGCGGCGTGGCTTGGCCAAACTTGGCCATCGCTGCGAGCCAGAAGGCGATGTCCGCATCCGCACCGCGCGTTGGCCAGCGCAGGCTGTAGAGCGGCGGGGTCTTTTGGCTAGCGACTTGTTCGAGGTCATGCAGCAAGAGTTCGGGCGCGTCGGCGTGGCCTGCCCACGCATCGTTCGCGGTCGCGGCAGCCTGCGAGTCACGAAGTTGTGCGTGCGCACTATCCCAATCGATGACGCACGGTAGGCCCTGCGCCGTTTCGATCGCGCTGACCACATCCTTGCCAGCGAACTCGGTGCTCAGCAGGGTAGCTGCATCACGGAAGTAGTCGGCGAGCGCGAACGGCAACGCGGCGTAGTCCTGTGGCTTGACGTTCTGGAGGCGTGCCGCGAGCAAGAACGGATAGCGGCGCCCGACACTGTCGCGCGACGATTGCCAGAACCCGGCGATCACCACGCCTTCGCCGTTCGTCCAGAGGAACTGGTCGCGCGGCAACGCGTCGAACTGTTCTTGCCAGCCGTTGCCGAGGCGCTGCTGGCTCTCGTACATGCCGTGCTGGATCCAGTCATCCAGTTCGCGGAACTCCGGCGCGGCGCCATCGCCACGTAGGAAGTCGCCGGCGATTGGCAGCTTGCCGAAGCAGATGCTGTGTGCTTGGGGGCTACTTGCCATCGGTTTCCTCGGTGTTCTTGAACACCTTGTTGTGCGAGAACTTGTGCTTGAAGAAGTCTTGGTTGAGAGGGTTGGGCTTCGCGGAAGTCTTGAAAAGTATGGTCATGCTCGCAGGCGTGTCGCCGGCGGTAAGTGACTCACCATTGGTCTTGAAGTCGCTCCAGACACACATCTGGTATTCTACGGAATCCATTTCGAAGGTCGCCGGGTTGCGCGAACCATGCGATAGCAGCCGCAAGAAGCCCCAGGTATCAAGCTCTTCCTTGGTGGAGTCGACGCCCGTTCCCGGACCTGCAAGTTCGAAACCGTTGATTCGGATCATCACGGTGTCGCTCGGCGTCCAAGTGAGCGTCTTGCGGGTGCGTCTCTTCGCGGTTATCGGTTCTTGCTTGCCGAGTTGAAACGTGACTGATCGTGTCTTGTTGGGCTTGACCAATACGAAGTCGATTTCGCAGCCGACCGTCACGCCAAAGAGCGCCTTGCGAATGTCGTCGATCTTGACCCGATCCAGCGTGTGGTCATCAAACTCGCGGTCGAGTGATAGCAATCCTAGGTAGCCCTCCAGCGGCAGCACCCATTCTGTCAACGCCGTGGCGAAGTCGCCGTCGTCAGCGAACATCGTTTGGAACTCGCCAGGATCCACTCCCTCTTCGCTGTCGGTGAATGGGAATTGGGTCGAAAACGTGCCGAGCTTCTTGCCGACGCCCTGGCTCCATTCCTGATTGGCTTGGGTGACGATTTCGTAGGCAAGCGCCGTAGTCACAGACTCAAGGAGGTTCGACAGTGCCGTGGCGATATGGGATTGAATCGCGACTGGGGCTTCTTTGGAACGCAGGCCAATCGTCGAACGAGCCTCGGCGATCTTCCCGGTCAGTGCGTCGAGATTGCTACCGATCGACGGAATGATGCGCTTTGTTGACGTGAGATTCGTGATGGGCTTGGCGGCTTCTGCGACAGCGCCGATAGCTGTCAGCGTGTCTGGCAACCAGGCCTGATCATCCGGGGAACTACAGTCTTCTCCGAGGCGCACCAAGCGCTCGCTGACGAGCTCGTAGTAGCGGACGTAGAAACTTCCTGCGGGCTCAGAGGTCAGCTTCCGGACCCTCTCACAGGCTTCCTTGAGGTTGAGCCGCTGCTTCGGAGCGAGGGTGAAAAGTGAGTCCCGCCAAGCCTTGATGGCGTCCTTGCGGTCTCTCTCCTTAAGGCTATCAAGGGTCTCGTCGGCGTTGCGTTCGGCTTCTTTTGCAAAGGCGGAGTCGAGCGAGGTCTCGTTCACATAGCACTCTAGGACGGCGCTGTTCTCGACCAGGTTTGCGTCGGGGTGAGTGAGCATGATGTCGATCGGCACCGGCGCGGTCTCACCGCTTTCGTCGCGAAGCTTGTCGACGGTTTTGGCGACTCCGCTGTTCTTCCGCCACTTCATCTTCGAGTCACGGACCAGGCCTTCCTCAGCCTCTACTTGCCAATCCGTTGTCGTCGCTGTCGCGACACGCTCTAAGAATGTCGTTCGGTGTGCCAGGCCAGCCAGGATCTCTTCGCCCTTACGCCACGTCCAGCGGTCGCCAAGTAGGAACTCCTTCATCCACTCACGATCGAACGCGATTTTGCCACCAACCATCTGGTAGCCAGTCAGCACGTCCTTCAGCAAGATGACGTTTAGCTCTTCACTCGACTGCTTGATGCCGTCTTCTAGCTGCTGCTTCAGTCGTGCCTGCAAGGGCGCGAGCAACGTCGTCTTGAGTTGCTTGATGTAGAGCTTGCGGACGCGCCGGCTGTAGAGCGCGTTCTGCTGCCCGATGATGTAGCTGCCCATGGAGTCATGGGCGTCATCGAGCTCTTCGAAGAGCACGCGCAGCTTCTCGAATGGCCCTCCTCCGTCTTCCGCGAGCGTGGTCTCACGCTGCAGTTCGTCCGCGGTGAAATCGATGTTTGCCGCCTCATGCGCCTGCATCGAGCGATCGATCAGGCTGCTTTGGCCGACGTAGCCGACCACCAGCAACACGAGTAGTGCCAGGGTTGCGGCACCAGTGGCGATCATGCCGATGCGTCGCATCAGTTGGCCACGCTTCTCGGCCTTCGCCGATGAGCGGGCCAGTTCCTTGTCCGGGAAGACGACATCGGTGAACAGATCGTCGATGAAGTAGGCCTTCTTGTCGGTCTGCTCTTCAACGGCTGACTCGTTGTCTTCGGTCAGGCCACATGCCGCGCGCATGTTGGCCAGCACTTGATCGAGGGGCTGGCCTTCTTGCGTACCGCTCGTGAAGTAGAAGCCGCGCAGGTCCGAACTCTCGTGGTACGGGTTCGGTTGTTCCAGTTGGGTCAAGAACGAGCGCAGGCGTTCTCGAACCATCGCGAACTGCATGGGGAACGAGAAGATCTTAGCCTTCTTGCTCTTCGACTTGGCTGCACCGAGGTTGTGTAGTCGCTCGGCTCCGAGTCGGTCTTGTAGGGCATCGATCTCGGTGTCGAATTGCTGCGCGATGCTCTTATCGTTGCTCTTCAGGTAGGGCAGCGTGAAGCCCCAAAGTTGTGCTCGTTCTTTGCTGCCGTAGCCGCCGAACGTCTCGACGAATCCTTCGAGCAAGTCGCACTTGCTAAACAGGAGGTACACGGGGAACACGACCTCGAGCCGCTGTGTCAGTTCTGCCAGGCGCTCGCGAATCTTGCGAGCGTGTTCGGCGAGCTGTTCTTCGGTCGATTGGATGATGTCGGCGATGCTGATGGCGATCATCGCGCCGTTGATCGGTTTGCGCGCGCGCGACTTCTTCAGCATATCCAGGAACGAGAACCACTCCTTGCGATCCTCGTCCTGCGTGGTGTAGCGGCCTGCAGTGTCGAGCAGGATGCCTTGATCGGTAAACCACCAGTCGCAGTTGCGGGTGCCACCAACGCCGCGCACGCCGCGGCCGTGTGCTTGGTCGGGGAACGTCAGGTTGGACTCGCGCAGCAGCGTCGTTTTGCCGGATCCCGGCGGACCAATAATGACGTACCACGGCAACTCGTAGAGTGCGTTCTTACCGAGCTTTGAAGTCTTCAGCGTCGACAGCGCCGTGCCGAGTTGCTTCTCAAGCTCTTCGACTTGGCTGCGCTTGTCGGGGCGAACGGATTCCTTGTGCTCACGCGCTTGGCCACGCAGGCGGTCTTCGATTAGGCGTGCTCGCTTGCTTGATTGGAAGCGGCGCCATACGAACACCAGGGCTGCCAATACCCAGACGCCGATCACGATCATCAGCAACGTCGAGTCGCTGAGGCCGATCCAGCGGTGCAACGCCCGGCCGCCGTAGTAGATGACGGCGCTGAGCAGAACGAGGCCCGCGAGTGCCGGGATTGGTGGCTGCAGGATGAATGCGAGTAGCTTCTTCATCGTGCAACCTTCCCAGTCTCAAGGAACTCAGAGGCTTGTGAGCTGAGCAATCCGTCTAGCAAGAACAACACGAGCAGGAGTAGGCCGGCGCCCGCGGCAGCCATGATCCAGACGGGCATTTGACGGACGCCTTGTTGCACAACGTCGGAACGCACGAACGTCTTGGATAAGGCGCGACCGTGGAGGCCGCGTGTGCTGCGAATCTGTTCGCCAAGCTCGGCGAGCAAGTCGTCGACCTTTTGCATGCCGGCGAGGTCTGCGTATTTGCCTCGGAAGCCTGCTGCTAGGCACTGCGCATAAATCTCAATGGCGTCGATGTTGTGCGTGGGGTCACCGCGCAAGCCTTCTAGCCGTTGGTAGAATTGCTCGCCGGCGGTGAAGTCGCCGTAGTAACTCAATTGCAGCGGCTTGCTCATCCAAGTCGACTTGATCTCCCAGCGGGAACCGAGCACGGTTTCGTCGATCAACGCGCAGAACGCATAGCGGGCAGCGTCGAGATGCGCGGAGTCTACGCCGGCGTTGCGCGCCCGCTTGCCAAGCTGTTCGAGTAGGCGTTCGACGGTGGCAAACAATGGTTCGGCTTCGCCCGGATCCTTCGCGGACCGCAAGCTCAAGGCGAATGCGAACAGCTCACTACACAGTTCTGGTAGGCGTTGCGCGCCTGCGTCTCGGTTGTTGGTATCACTCATCGTGCTTGGCGAACGGGTTGCATTTGCAATTAGGGAGTTGGAGTGGCGACCGTTCCTGGATTTCTCCAGCATTTGCCATGGGATTGGCGCGTTACTGTTTTACCGATAGCAACTCGAGGCTCAGCTTCGGCAAGCCAGGCGAAGCGTGGATGCCAATGCTGAGCGAGTTGGTGATCGCTTCCCAATGCTCGCCTTCGGGCTCGAGCTTGAAGTAGATGCGACCCGTCTGCAGCGGAATTGCTGACGGTGGCTGCGCGACGTAGCGGATTGGCAAGCCAGGGATGGCCCGCATCAACAGCTCTTGCAGCTTGTCCTTGGCGGAGATCTTGGTCAGCGTAGGCAGCTTCGCTTGGATCTCATCTTCCGTCGCGTCAGCGCGCACGGATAGGTAGAGGCTTCCATGCGAGAGCATGTTTGGCGATGGGATCTTGGCCCAGAACATCGAGTCGCCTTCGCGCTCGAGTGTGAGGGTGTCGCACATGCTGGGAGCTGCATCGCCGAGCAGCGACTGCAACAGATCGCCAAGTCCGCGGAAGCTCGGTCCGGGGTCTTCATGGCGATACGCAGGGATGTCCGTCGGGCTGATGGTCTCGTGGAACGAGCACATCTGCGCTGCAAGCTTGGCGAGCTGCAGATACGCATTCTCGGGGTTGGTGCCGCCGTGCTCGACGCAGTGTCGGATCCCCGGAAGGTTGTCGCCGGCAGTGTGCAGCATCAGCAGACCAGCTGCGTCGGCCATGCCGCCGCCGCCGCGGCGCTTGCCGGACAGTTCGGTCCACTTTTGCGAGAGCATGCCCGCGGTTTGACGCAGCACGGACAACGCCAGTGGCGATGCGGCGACGGTCAAGCTTGGCGGAGCGAAGTCAGGGGCGAGTTCGACGCCGCCACCAGCGGATCGCACCACGCGCGCGATCAGCAGGGTGCGGTATGCGCTCAGGTCTTCGGTCTCGAGCCTGATGCTGAGATTGAGTTGTGCGGTGGCGATTTCGCGGTCCGTCTCCGGGCGCGCCGAGTCGACTACGCGCACACGGGATCGCAGCATCGCGGTGGCATTGCCTGCTGCGTCCGTGGCTCCTGCGTCGGAATACGCCGAAGAACCTTGCACAACTCGTGGCACCGCTAGATAGACGTTGATGCTGGTGGCTCGGTCCTCAAACGAATCCGCGATCGAGCGGGGCGCGGGTAACGCATCCCGGCTCGGGCTCGAGAACGACGTTCCGTCCGCGAACATGCCGGCACAGTGGGTCACGGCGAGCTGCCCGCCAGCTAATGCGCCTGGGTCCAGCTCGAGGGCCGTGAAGCCCCAAGAGTAGGTCGCGCTCGCTTGGGAGCGGTCGCGTAGCTCCGCTTCAAGCCAACGTTCCCACTGCTGGAAATGTTGCGGCGCGAGCATCATGCCCTCGTCCCAGATCACTCGATGTTGGTTGCTCATACTCTGAGTGCAGTAGGGGTGGCGCTACTCGATCGGTTCCGAAGAAAATGCGTAATTGTCGAAGACAAGCCTCACGTTGTTCAACGTGTCGACGTCGAGGACTGCCCGCCATTGGCCATTGCTTTCGTTGAACATGCCGACGATGCCAACGAACCGAACGTCGGCCTTGATGGCGACTGGCAACTCACCCGGCAGGGCGACTCGCACGGTGGCATCCTGCAGGGCGATGACCCACGGGTTTTTGGCGCGGTCAGTGAGGTCCTCGGAGAGTAATTGCTCTTCGGTGGCATTGTCGAAGGCTTCCCGGTCCTTCATCTGCACGATGCGGATGTTCACCGAGCTCGGTTCGTTGTTGAACGTTGGGTTTAGCTTCTCTCCTCCCTGCACGTGCAACGTGGTTTGGTACGGGCCACTGGCACAGCTGGCCAAGGTTGCGGCGAGTGCTAGTGAAAGCAGGTAGAGGGTGCTCGGAATACGGTGCGAGTGCATTGGGCAGCGGGGGAAACGTCGGGCTTACGCGGATGGAGGGGGAGGCGATGGGCGTTTCAGTTTGACTGAGCGGTGTGGTCGCGCGGGCGGCCACTAGACGTCAAGCGATTAATCGTTCGGGGGACTAGGCTTGTCACCATCCCCATGCTGGTGCAAGTACCCTTTTTGGATGGCCGGGGTGATCATCTCGGCGAAGAGTTTGCTCTGCTCCTCCGACAGTTCTTTGTGGACCTGCTGGAACGTTCCCCAAACCCTGGCGGACTTGGACCAGCCCTTCGAACTTTCGGCGAGCTTCTCGATGCGCTCCGGAGCTAGCTGTCCTAGGATTCCGGTGATGGCTGCCTTGACGCCAGCGATCATGCCGATCTGGTGCTCGGACATGTCCTTGAGCGCGCCTTCTAGGAAGTAGCTGCGCGTTTCGGCGTTGGTCTCGTGGCGCCAGTCGAGCAGATACTCGGTCAAGTCCTCGAGGGCCATCGCCTTCAACGGGTTGTTGCTGCGTTGGAAGACGAGAGTGACCTCCGCACCGAATTCTTCGGCGAACACGCTGCGGCTCTGGAGGCCCTTGGCCAACCAATCGAGCGTCGAGGAGCACAGTTGCTGTAGCAGCTGGCAGAACGTTTCGAAGTCCTGATCCGTCTCAAGTTGCTTGCCTGGAACCAGTTGGGCGGCCAGCGCGCGCACAGTCCCGGCTATCGATCCCGCGTCGGGCGTTCCCGTTGCTGGATTGCTGCTTGTGGATGGTCCGTAAGTGCCTGGTGGAGAGATGCTTGCGTTGACTTTTCCGCGAGTCTTCGGGGCGATCTCAGGCTGCTGTGCGAGCAATGCTGGCCCGCCTGGCAACCCGGATGGGGCCATGGAGACGTCAGCAGCGCCAGGCGCACGACCTACGAGAATGGTTTCGAGAAGCACTGCACTCTCGCGCCTGTTCAGACCCGTGATGACGCGCTCGACGGCGGTCTCCATGGAGGACCTCCTGGTCGGCTCATCGAGATCGAGTCCATATCCGTAAGCGTCTTCTAGGTCGTTAATAAGAGCGTTCCTGGCGCCTGCGACATCGCTCTTGTTTATGGTCTCGAACTCGAC
The DNA here is from genome assembly GCA_047611405.1 of Planctomycetota bacterium. Lineage (GTDB taxonomy): Bacteria > Planctomycetota > UBA1135 > UBA1135 > JBLFWN01. Next base: position 18,694 of record JBLFWN010000102.1, read on the forward strand.
CGGATTCGCGATTTCGAGGGTGTAGTCGCCGACGCAAAGTTGGGAGCCGAATGTGACCGGGGTACCGGCTTTGGGGTCGGCCGGCTCGCCCTCCACGAAGGTGCCATTGAGACTGCCTGAGTCGAATGCGAGCAACTCACCCGACGGATCACAGAGCAGCTTGCCGTGCCGGCCGCTGACCTTGGGGTCGGGGATCGTGATTTCTACATCCGGAGCCCGGCCGAACACGATCTCCTCGCCGGGTGAGAGGTCGAATGCCGTGCGTTCCCCCTGGGAGGATGGATCCTCGGCCTGTCGCAAGATGACCTCAAACGTGACCATGGCCCCCTTGGGTGTGGCTTGCGCGGTTCTGATACCAACGGGGCGGTGGCATCGGAGTCTCCTCGCGCCCCTTGGGGCTGCCGCAGTTTCGGAATACCGGCGCCAGCATGGGGACTTTTCTACCTGCGCATCGGGGCTTTCACCGAGAGGAATCCGGTGTTCGTGACTCGATTCATCCCCGGGTGCGTCAAACACCCGATGAGTAGTCAGGGATTTCGTCCGCTGGCATCCGGCCGTCCCGTGACCTAATGTATTTGGCCATGCGCCGCCCGTGCGATCGGAGCGGAACTCGCGATGGCAACCGGGCTACGGCCAACCGTCGCGCTTCGCCGATGTAAGAGGTGTTCCTCCGTTATACATCGGGGGCAAGGCTTGGTCCGGATTGACGGGCTTGGGTTGGCGCAAGAGAAGCAGATGACAGACAAAGAACCGAAGGAACCGAAAGAGGGCGAAGTCCCCCCGAAGAAGCCGCGCGGCATGGGTGGGGTCATCCTCATTCTCGCCCTGTTGATGGCAATGTTCGTGGTCGTGTCGAATTCGGGCCGTGAAGGCCAGAACTCGGTGCACGCGTTCTACAGCCACTTACTCAATAGTCGGCTGACAGGCGTCACGATGTCCGGAGGTGTGGTCAGTGGCCATGTCAAGGACCCGGACGACAGGCAGATCGAAGTCGTGCTGCAGGACTTCCTGCGGTTTGGCGGCATTGATCATGACCTGTTGAGCACGCTGTCGGTGACCAGCCTCGACGAGACGCTGTATCCCGATGCGGCTGTCGCGACGAGCCGCTTCCTCGACGATATCCTCGAGAAGCGCGTGCGCGTATGGCAGGCCTTCTTCGTCAACGAAGTTGCCTCCAAGGCGCCCAACGCGAAGCCGGTCACGGACGAGCTTCGCAAGGAGGGCGCCTACCTGACCGCGTTGTTGCAGCACGGTTCGTCACAGCACTACGTTCGCATCGATAGTCCGACGGCTCCGGGCTCGCCGACGTTGCAAGACGTCTGCGCCGAGCTGGATCGTCTCGGCGTACCGCTGCAGTCGCGCACGTTGTCACTCGGCAGCGTGGACTTCCGAGTCAGCGAACCGAACACCGCACTGATCTATATCATCGGCACAGTTGGCCCTTGGCTGCTCGTGCTGGCGATCGTTTGGTTCTTCATCATTCGTCAGATGCGCTCGCCGGGTGGCTCCGGTGGTGTGTTGAACTTCGGTCGCAGCCGCGCGCAGCTCTACACCAAGGAGAGCCGCACCAACGTGACGTTTGACGACGTCGCGGGCATGGAAGAGGCCAAGGCCGAAGTCCGCGAGATTATCGAGTTCCTCAAGAACCCGGGCAAGTTCGCGCGTCTCGGCGGTTCGATCCCACGTGGCGTGTTGCTGGTCGGTTCGCCGGGCACGGGTAAGACCTTGCTCGCCAAGGCGATCGCCGGCGAAGCCGAGGTGCCGTTCTTCTCGATCAGCGGCAGTGACTTCGTTGAGATGTTCGTTGGCGTTGGCGCAAGCCGCGTGCGCGACTTGTTCAAGCAAGCCCGCGAAGCGAGCCCCTGTATCGTGTTCCTCGATGAGATCGACGCTGTCGGTCGCAAGCGCGGCACCGGCATGGGTGGTGGTAACGACGAACGCGAGCAAACGCTCAACGCAATCCTCGTCGAGATGGACGGCTTCGATTCCGACAAGGGCATCATCCTCATCGGCGCGACCAACCGTCCGGACGTGCTCGACCCGGCGCTGTTGCGTCCCGGTCGTTTTGATCGTCAGGTCGTCATCGATCGTCCGGACGTCAAGGGCCGCGAAGCGATCCTTACCGTGCACGCACGCAAGGTGAAGCTCGCCGGCTACGTCGACATGAAGCGCATCGCCAAGGCAACCCCTGGGTTCTCTGGTGCCGAGCTTGCTGCGGTGATCAACGAAGCCGCGATCTTGGCGGCGATGAAGAACAAGGACTGGGTCGAGATGTCCGACCTCGAAGAGGCGCGCGACCGCGTGCGCTGGGGCCGCGAGAAGAGGAGTCGCGCCATCGAAGAAGAGGACCGGAAGGTCACTGCCTATCACGAAGCTGGTCACGCGATCGTTTCGATGATGACCCCGGATCAGGATCCGGTTCACAAGGTCACGATCGTCAGCCGCGGTCGCGCTCTCGGAGCGACGATGTCGTTGCCTGAGAAGGACGACTACAACCACTGGCAGAATAAGCTGCTTGGCCGCATCGCCGTTTGCTACGGCGGCCGCATCGCCGAGTCGTTGGTCTTTGGAGACGTTTCCGCCGGCGCCCAAAACGACATCGAGCAAGCGACCAACCTGGCGCGCGTGATGGTGTGCGAGTTGGGCATGAGCGAGAAGGTCGGCCCGATCAAATACACGGCGGACGATGAGAATCCGTTCCTCGGCCAAGAGTTCCGGCTGTCGGGTGGCGTCTCGGAGCGCACGCTGCAAGCGATCGATGACGAGGTGCGACGCATCGTTGACGAGCAGTATCAGGCGGCGACCACGTTGCTCAAGGAGAAGCGTGATTCGCTCGACGCGGTGGCGACCGCGCTACTCAAATACGAGACGCTCAGCGGCGATGAGATTGGTGCGGTCTTGCGTGGCGACAACCTTGAAGAGTTCAAGGCTGCCGCCGAGCGTCACCGCGAATCGGTCGAACGCGAAGCTGCCCGCAATGCCGCGAAGGCTGCGCCTAAGCCTGAGGCGGAAGTCGACGCGTCTACCAACAACGAAACCTCTTCCGACGAGAAGCCCGACGTGGGCCTGTCGGGAGCCTGATCGAGAAACCGCATCAACCCATGATTTCATCCTTGCTCGCGCAACAGAACCCAGCTGAGGACGACTTCAGCGGACTGTTCGATGCGGGTAAGATGATCATTGAGGTCGCGATCTTCGCGGTCTTCATCTACGTCGTGTTGCGCTTCCTGCGCGCAACGCGCGGCTCCGGAGTCATTCGCGGACTGGCACTGCTGGTGACCACGTTCGCGGTCGCGTTCTTCATCCTGGCTGGGCCGTTGGAACTAGCCCGCCTGGAATGGCTGGTCGAACAGTTGGCGCCGTCGGTTGTGCTGGGGTTGGTGGTGGTGTTCCATCCCGAGATCCGGCGCGCGATCGTGCATCTCGGTGACGCGCCGATCTTCGGCCGCTTCTTCCGTCGTGATGCCAAGATCGTGCCGCGTCTGTTGCGCGCAGTTGCGCGACTGAGCAAGGAGCGCATCGGTGCGTTGATCGCGATCGAACGAGAAGCGTCGTTGTCCGAGTTGTCAGAGAACGGCATCACGATCGATGCCGAACTCAACTCATACCTGATCGAGTCGATCTTCTTCCCCAAGAGCGCGCTGCATGATGGCGGCGTGGTTGTGCAGGACGATCGCATCGTCGCGGCGTCGTGCTTGTTCCCGCTCAGTCAGAACCCTGACATCGACAAGCGACTCGGCACGCGCCATCGTGCGGCACTCGGATTGTCTGAAGAGACCGACGCGCTGATCATTGTTGTCAGCGAAGAGACGGGCAACATCTCGGCAGCAAGCAACGGCAAACTCAATCACGGTTTGACACTCGAGAAGCTCGAGGCCGAACTAGACGGTGTTTTTGGTCGGAGTAGTTCCTCATGAGTGCCGATCGTCGCAAGCGCGGAGTATGGGCGATGATCGTCGACGACCCGTTCCGAAAGATGGTCGCAGTCGGCCTCGCGGTGTTGCTGTGGTTCTTCATCCAGAGCCGCATCATGGATTCGGAGGTCTTCACGCTCTCGTTGACTACGGACGACCAGATAGAGATGCAGGGCGCGACGCGCGACAGCAGCGCATTCGTAGTGTTCTTACCGAGCGGAGTCGCGGAGCGTCGTTTCCTCGATGGCGATACCCGGGTGACGACGATCAAAGTCAAGATGACTGGGCCGCGCTACAAGATCGAGGAGCTGAAGAACAATCCGCTGCGACTCAAAGTGATGAGTCTGTTGGGTCGTCAGTGGAATCGCGAGATCACCGCGGGCGACGAGTCGGACCTAGAGATCGTTCCGATCTCCGCGTCCGATATCGAGCGGGATCTTCGCTATGACAACATCACGATCGAGTTGATTCCGTCGCGCATCCGCCTTGAGGTGGTGATTCAGGAAACGATCACCATCCCCCTTTCCCCATCCAGGGTCGAGTTTAGTTCGAACGACCCTGACCGGATGCGAACGGACAACGCAACCTTCAACCCTAGCAGCATGACGTTGATCGGGCCGGCGAAGGCTTTGGACGCCTTGCAGAAGCGCGAGAAGGTCTTTCGTGCCGTGTTCAACTTCTTGCCGGGAGACACCCGTACGCAAGCTACGTTGGAGGTGATCGGTGGTCAGGATCGGGAAGTCTATCCCGAAGGCGGACCGTCGAAGGCCTCGCAAGTCACGGTCCCGTTGAACGTGGAACGCAAGATCTACCCGCTCATCCTGCCGCTCGTCATACGTGACAATCGACTCGATAAGACCACCAATTACGAGACGGATGAGAAGTCGGTGCCGGTCGACGTCAGCTTCGCTGGCAGCCTCGGCCGGGAGATGGGAGGCAAGGATGTGAAGGGCCGGCAGCAGTGGGCGACGCAGAACCTTCGGCTCGAAGTCTACCTGGACGAACTGGCGAACGGCGCGGCGCTCGGTCAGGAGGTGCAGTTGTTGCCGTGGATTCTGCTAGATGGCCGCCTGTTGGATCGCTATCCGAACAACGAATACAGGCTCGAAGCATCGACGACGGTTACTGTGCGCGCCAAGTAATGAGCACATTTGAACCAGTCACGTTCGGCACCGACGGTCTCCGCGGGCGCGCCGGAGAAGCGCCGATGGAGCCGGAGACGCTGCGTCGCATCGGCTCGGCCCTAGGGGTTCTGTTGATGCGCGAGGGCGATGGCTCTCAGCGCCGTGTCCTGATCGGCAACGACGGGCGTGAATCGGCGTCGTGGATCCTCGATTGCCTGGTGCAAGGCTTGGTGGCTGCAGACGTCAGTGTGCACGACATGGGGCTGGTGACGACGCCCGCATTGGCATTACTGGTCCGGCACGAGCCGTATTCCGCTGGCATCATGATCAGCGCGTCGCACAACCCGGGACACGACAACGGCATCAAGATCTTTGCTGGCGACGGTGCCAAGTTGAGCGACGACGCGGAGGCGGAAATCGCAATG
>JBLFWN010000103.1:0-24126 GCA_047611405.1 Planctomycetota bacterium
CCCCGGCCCAACCGCGCCGGGGGCCGTCTCCTATTGAAATGGGGCTCAATTGGGTGATTGAGGGCGGTTTTGTGACCGGAAGCAGAGGCAGGACGCGCGCTCAAAGGAGGCTAATTGACACCGTTCGTCCGCCAGCGAAGAAGGGCGCAATGGGTGCGCGTGCTACCGCGCTCGGCGCACATTGAGTCGCGCTCGGCCGCTGCAATCACACGCCCACGCCGGCCCCTTCGGCGGCTCGGAATCTCGCGCACCTCCAGCAGCGAAGCCGCACGTCAGCGACTGCTGCTCGAATCGCATTCGGCATGCGGGGACCCGACACAAACACACGCGCTGCGAAATTGTGAATGCTGTCCCGTTGCCGATCAGGAGTTACGGAGACCACTCGATGTGCTACTTGCAGAAGTCGCGTTTCTTGTCGAGACTGCAGCCGCTCACAAGGCTTTCTCTCAAGCTTGCTCTCGCTATGCAGACATTGCTCAGTCGCTTTTGTGAAGAATTCAATGGGGTTCTTCGTCCAGTCCTCGGTCCCCTTCGCAGAGCCGGTGAAACGCTTGGCGAAGCCAGTGCAGATACACCCGGCCGCGAAATCTTGCCGCCGCTCCTCGATGCCCGACACGACATCGAGACCTTGGCCGACAAGGTAGAAGCTCAGCAGGCCTACGTGCTGATCTTCGGCCCGCTAAAAAGTGGCAAGTCGACGCTGATGAACGCGGTCTCTGCCGCCTACGTCAGCGAAGTGACGAGCCTGCCGGCCTATCCGTGTATGGTCTACGTTTCTCACGCGGACGAGCAGGAGTTCAAGGTCCACCGCTACAACGGGAAGGTCGAGAAGTACACGGACTCAGCGGCGCTCCACATACAGGTCAACCGCGGGCACACAGAGCTCGCCGACCACATCCGCAAGAATGAGGCGGAGAGCCAGCAGGATTTCGACCCCGCGATTCACTTCCAAGAGGCGATTCGCCGCGTCGATGTGCGCATCCCGGCCGGCCACCTGGCCAAATCGGGTGCTGTGTTGGTCGATACGCCCGGCTTGTACAGCCGCATGAAGTTCGGCTACGACCGCATGACGCGCGAGTTCCGCAATGCGGCCGCAGTAGCGATCTTCGTCGTGAAGTCGGACAACCTGTTCCTTGAGCAGGTCTTCAACGAGTTCAACCAGCTGCTGGAGCTGTTCAGCCGCATCTTCCTGGTCGTCAACCTGGACACCAGCAAGGTCGATCTGCGTCCCGATGGCAGCCTCGAGCCCAGCCTTGAGCGCCGCGACCCGCTGCGCATCATCGAGGCCTTCGAGAACCTGGCCATGAGCGCAGGTCTGAAAGAGGCCGCTGACCAGGGCCGTCTTCGCATCTACCCCGTCGACCTGCTACGCGCCGCCAGCGAGCGCCTGCAAGAGGGTCCGACCGAGAATGGCAAAAGCAATTCTGCCCCCTACGAGGGTCAGGCCAACTTCGATGCCTTCACCGGCGATCTGACCGAGTTCTTGAACAGCACCGAGTACCTGGTCGCCTTCCTTGGCGACAGCCTGCGCCAGGCGAACGCCTTCCTGACCGAGGTGCGTGAGTTGTGCAACCGACCCGCGATCGACGATCTGCGTGTGCGCGTCGAGGACCTTGAGAGACGCCAAGAAGTCGATCGCTCGCGGCTGCGTGCTTTCGACCGCCTGATCAACTTCGAGTGGAAGCAAGCCTTCGAGTCTTTGCAGACCGAGCTGGGCGCCCAGACCACCGATCACGCCGGCGAGGTCGCCGGGGCGACGGTCGACCGCTTGCACGAAGCCGTCGCAGACTGGTTCCGCGACGACTCGAGCATGCAGACGCTGATCACCGAGCGGCTCGTGCCGATCCTGGGTGAGCACCGCGATCACATGGCCGACCACCTGCAGTCCGCGTTGTCCGAGCGCGTAGAAATGGGGCAAGCCGGCATTTTGGTTCCGGCCGAGACAGGTGAAGACCTTCAAGACACCGGCATTCTGCTGTCCGACTTCGGACAGGAAGCCGTCAATTCCGTGCGCGTCGACAGTCGTGAGCCCAGCGTCGGTACGCCGCTCGATATCGACACGATCCCGGTCAAGAAGGGCCTGCTGGATTGGCTGTTCTTCCGCAGCGCCGCGACGGTGCGACAACGTTTGATGGGTCCGACATCGCGCCCAGGAACGCGCATCCCGCGCGCAATGAAGGCCAAGCTGATCGGCGCGGCAGGTCGCAGCGCAATGCTCGCTTCACTCGATCGTCACCGCGAAGGCTTCTTCGCGCTGACGCTCGAAACAATCCGCAGCCAAGTCCTTGTGCAGTACACGTGTGCCGTCACGGAGGCGATGCAAAGCCGGTTCCAGGCCGAGAAGGAAGTCGTCGAGGGCAGCCTGACCGAGATCGAGAAGCGCTTGAAGGAGCACCGTCGCGTGCTGAATCACCTGACGACGCTCCAGGCCGAGACCGATCGGGCTCTAAGTTCCATCGATCAGCTATCGGAGAGCTATGGCCAGACCGACCCCGACATGCTGAACCAGCCGTTGGACAAGGTCGAGCTGGAGGATGTCTCACTGATCCCACAGAACGGGACTGCGGACGCGGTGTCCAACAATGGCACGATTACGGACACCGGCACTGAAACTAAAACTGGCACGGATGCAAGCGGCGATGCATCCGAAGTGAAGCTCGAAGAAGCCTGATCGAGTACTAAACCAGCTAGAAAAGAAACTGTCCGTAGCACTCTGTGCTGCGGGCAGTTTGCATTTGTCGGATGGAGGAGTGGTAGGTGGGCGGCGCATACGAATAGGACCATCGCTCGAAACCCCACGGTGCGAAGCGCAAGAACTGAAGCCACTACGACCACTGCAGATTCAAACCTGAAGATACGACTCATGGCCTCGACGCCGCGCGCCATTCATACCGATCGCCTCAACGGACCGGTTGACGATGACAACACGGCAGCTTCAGTCCGCTTGTTGTGGGCGCAAGCCGACCTCGCTCAGGTCTAGTAGAAACCGACGGACGATCCGGCCATTCCAGCTTGCTCACTCGAGGATCAATCGGAGTGAGTTATCCCGTCGCAGTCGATCTCCCAGTCCAAACGCGGCTCCGCAAAGCCTCTAGCAGGCCGGGGTCAACAAGTCGACTTGGGTGCGCTGACCGTCATCGTCGCTAGCGGCGACAAGGCACGCTTCGAATTCGACTCGGATAAGCACTGCATCCGCGTACGCCACGGGCACTCCGTCGATGTCGTGCTCACCCTCGACCCGTGCGAACCTCCGGAGCATCTCTACCACGGAACCGTCGCTCGCTTCATCAAGTCGATCCAAGGCGGGGGCCTGCAGTCGCGCGGGCGCCAGTTCGTTCACCTGTCCAGCGAGCGCAAGGCCGCGCACACGATTGGAGCGAAGCGCGCCAAGCCAGTGATCCTGGCCGTACGCAGTCGAGATATGTTTGCTGGAGGTTTCGAGTTCCACTTGTCGACCAGTGACATCTGCTGAACGAAGCGTGTTCCCTCGCGCTTCTTGTCGTTCCCGAATGCCTGACGGGCCACGGAAGCGGTCGTATCAGGGCAACAGGCTTATGCTCAACCCATCCGAGAGATTGAATCCTGACATCCCCGCTGTGGGGTCACGGAAGATGCACTGGAAGTTCGTCGTACCGGGAAGCAATCCGATTGCAGCGACATCGAGCGTTCTCGCTGCCACACCCGCGATAGCTTGCCCCGGTGGATTCACGCGCACGATGCTTCCGCCTACACAGCGAGCGCCATCGCCAAACGGTATCTGAACCTGACTGAGCCCAAGCAGGAACTGGATGGGCTGGTTCGATACCGGTTCTGCGCGCAGCGTCAGTTCGTTCAGCGAAAGAATCGGACTTCTCGACATGCTGATCACAGCGGCAACTCCGCTCGAGTTTGGCTGCGAGCTGCAATAGTTCGAACCGCTGCTGGTGCACTCGTCGGGAACATAATCGAGGTTCGATTCGAGGCTGATTCCACCGCTGATGTCGTCGCGATCGAATTGCCCATTGCTGTTGCAATCCAGCAATGAGTCGTAGATGTAGTCCAGCACCGGCGGCCACAGTGTGCCGGATGCCGGATCGACATCCATGTACGCAAGCGCTCCCTCTCCAACGGCAAACCACTCGACAGAGGTGACACTTCCCAGCGGTAGCTCTTGGCAAGAACTCAGACCCGACTCGAACACATCGTTGTGAACATTGCCCGCCGGCAGGGTCGCGTCATAGCAAACCCAGAGCGCGACCCCGGACAGACTCGAGTCAATGCCGTACGGAGACTTCGCGACGTGCATGATTTCATTCCAGTCACGCACCAGCAGCGCGCTAGTCGCATCGACTTGGCCGCTCTCGCCATCTTGCAACTGACTGATCGCAAGCGGCCCCCCCCCGATGGAGTTGAGAAGATGCCTCCTTCGCTCCAAGCGTGCAGAGTCAACGTGCTCGCATCGTTCTCGAGAACTCGGTAGTTGTTCGAGTCTTGCCTAACCCAGTTAGCCATCGGACTCGGTGCTAGCACGTCGATAATCGCAAGCTGCGCGCAGCCGCAGAGATCAATACAAGTCGAGTCGACTGTTCTCGTAGACCCGAACCTCTCCGCCCATTGCGACCACATCAAGATCCGTGTCATCATCTAAATCGATGGCAGCCCGGCCAGGCAGGAAACTGAGGGAACACGGCCAGGCAGTCTCAGTCCAACGAGCACCGCCACCGGAGTTGATGTAGGTCGCGAGCGTGTCTCCTGTGGACGAAATTCCAAGCAGATCGACCGCTCCATCAGCATTCATGTCCGTAGCACAGACGGTGAATGAGTTGGAAACACTCGACGTGACGGTCTGCGGGGGACAGATCTGTCCCTCGGCGACTTCGCTAGAAACTAAAAGGATCGCGAGCTACCCAAGGAGTGATCGAGTGTGAATGCCAAGCAGGGCGTGACGAGCTGTGGGATGAAGCGGGTCACTCATCATGGGCACTGACTCTGATTCGTGGTGCAAGAGTCCCCGCACATCCGGTTGACTGCCGATACTCGAATGGGATCACGGTTTCTCCGCTCCATGAATGTGCAGAGACCGGGCTCAGTCACTCCCCACTCTCTTGCGTCTGAGCCTCATGCTGCGTTCCATCACGCACCCACCAAGGGCTCTACGACTACTGGTCCCCCGTTGCCCTAGATTGGGCAACAGGGGACCAGTAGTTGCAGAGCTTGCCCAGGGCAAACGCTGAAGGTTCTTGCGGCTGGTCGCGCTTAGGGAATGAACGTGATCATGTAGCCGTCCGACAAGTTGAAGCCGACCGGACCACCGTTGGGGTCGCGGTACCAAGCCTGGAAGAAGTGCGTGCTTCCCGGCGTGATCTGCGCACCGGGCTCCGAGGGATTGGCCAGATCCAACTGCGTCGACAGGACACCGGCCGAGCCTGCACTCGTCACGGGCAAGCGGAAGGTCTGACCGCTCACGCAGCGGTATCCGTCGCCAAAGGGAGCCTGCATCTGCGTGGGACCGTAGTAGAAGATGCCGAACTGGTTCGTGGGCAGCGGTGAGGCTTCGAGTCGCAGGTTGTTTGTTTGGACGCTTCGGCTTCCCATGGCACTGATGAGAGCCGGGTCTCCGGTCGAGTTCGTATTGGACACGCAGTAGTTCACGCCGATGAAGGGGAAGGTCAGCGAATCGTCGTCCGTATAGAACTCGGCAAGCTCTTGGGCGGCCGACACTAGCTGAACCGTGATGTTGCCAGTTCCGTTGGGATCGACGTAGACGTTGGGCGCCCCGGCCGCGGCAAAGGAGGTGCACATGCAGGGGCCCGTTCCACCATTGATGTAGGGCGGCACGCAATTGTTGGAGTAAGAATCGGGACCGACGACGGTATCTCCGCAGTCACCATCACACGGCTGCCAGGTGTCACATGTCGGGTAGTCGTTGTCTCCGTTGGCCATCCGCACCAGTAGCGGAGTCGTGCTCCAAAAGACACCGTCGACGAAGACTTCGATGCTCGTCGAGAGGTCGAGCTGACGGTTCGCATCGAAAGGTGCGCTATCGGTCGCGCTGAAGATCAGGCCGACGCTCAAGTCGAAGAAGCCAGGACCGTGCAGCGGCGAGGGGCTAACTTCGACATTCGTGATGCCGCGGTTGTACGGGGTTTGTGCTGCCGCCAGGTCAGCTGCGAAGAAGGGCAGGGCGATCGAGAGAAGGGCGCTTTTGATGAGGTGCTTCATAACTAGGTTCTGATTAGAGGTCGGGGTTGTCGGCCAGCGCGATTACCGCGCCTACACAAGGCCTGTGGTTCGAGTCGCCTCGAAGAGGACAGCCATCGGGAAATTTCTCCCGAACAAGCGCGCGCAGCACGTCAATCGCCCCCCTTGAGCACGCCAGAGCTGTTCGGCGCCGAACGGGCTCTTTGCCGTTCGAGCAAACTAGCCTTCAATAAGGGCTCGCGGTGGCTAGCTAACTGGATGCCGGGATGACCTGCGGAAGGCCGGCGAAGTCGTTCTTCGTGACCTCACTCCTGCTTTCCCCAACCCCACTGCCGCGAGGACAGGCACTCCTTTGCCTTTGTCGGGAGGGAGCAGCGTTCGTGTCCGAGACATCAGGTCCGGGCGCCGGAGCACCGGCCACGGATCTCTGAATCAGGGCTAGACTGGAGAGTCCCCTTCAGAGCCTCAGACCCTCAACACCCCCTCCTCGATGCAGCGTCATTCTCTCGCCGCTCTCGCTCTTCTTTGCTCACCGACTTTCGCCATTCAATTGCCGGAAGTCACTCATGCCTTGCGCGATTGGCGTGCCGATCACGGCCATGTCTGGCGTTTGCATCGCAATGAGCACACGGGCTATGCCGAAATGCTGTGGGGTGGTTCCGCTGCACCGAGCTTCGCAGCAAAGACGGACCAGGAATGGTTCGAGCTGGCGCGCTCCTTCGTGATCGATAGTGCAGCGCTGCACGGCGTCGATGCTTCAACTTTGGTCGAGCAGTCGGTGCGCTTCTTGCCGCTGGCGATGGCGCATGGCAGCACGGACAAAATGACGGTGCGCTTCGATCAGTTCATTCACGATGTTCCGGTGTCGGGCGGCCGCGTCAACGTCCTGATGGCGATGGACGGCACGCTGTTGTCGGTGCACTCGACCGCGACTCCCTTCGACGAACTCGTCAGCCCGAATGTCGCGCTCAGCGCAACCCAATCGATCGCCCAAGCAATCAATGCCTTCGTCGGCCAGACTGGACTGCCGGTGAACGAGGTCAGCGCGCCCGAGCTTGTGGTGCGCGTCGTCGAGGACGGTGAAGAGCGCTTGCCCGTCATGACCTATGAGGTCGAGACGGCTTGGCACGGTTCCGACACCATCCCCGAGGGCTACCGCTACTGGATCGACGCGACAACCGGCGAAGCCTTGGACTTCGAAACGACCGTTCATCGCTGCGATGTCGGGGGTAGCGTAAGCACGATGGCGACGCCCGGGCAGTTCCCGCACAGTGGCAGCAACCCCGCGGCCTCCTTCCCGCTAGCCGATGTGCGCGTCAATAGCTCGCAGGGTTCAGCAGTGACTGACGCGAATGGCAACTTCAACATCCCCGGCGCTTCCGGCCCGCTGACGCTGAGTATCGAGTACGTCGGCCCGTACAACGATGTGCGGCACGACAGCGGCACCGACTATTCGATCAACGTCACAGGTCAGACCGGTCAGGGCAACAACATCTTGATGAACCCGGCGGGGCAAGCGCTCGTCAACGCGCAAGCCAATGCATTCCGGCACGTCAGCTCAGTGCGCGATTACATCAAGTCCTTCTTCCCGGGCAACTCGGAGCCGGACTTCACGGCAGTCTCGAACACGAACATCAACTCGAACTGCAGCGCCTTCTACGATGGCTCATCGATCAACTACATGACCGAGGGCGGCGGCTGCCCGAACACGGCCTACGCGTCTGTCGTCGCGCACGAGTACGGACATTGGCTCAATACGCTCTATGGCACCGGCAACGGTAGCGACGGAATGGGCGAGGGCAACGCCGATGTTTGGTCGCTTTACACCTTCGACTATGCAGTCCTTGGAGAAGATCTTTTCGGCCCCGGTACACACCGGCGCACGGGCGAGAACTTGCGACAGTTCTGCGGCGACTGCTGTGGCGGTTGCTACGGCGAGACTCATGACGACGGCGAAGTGTGGATGGGTACGGCGTGGAAGATCCGCGTCAACCTGAACAACAGCCTCGGCAATAGCGCGGGCGATCTGACGGCGGACTCACTCTTCTTGAGTTGGCTGAACAGCTACAACCAGACGCAGATCAGGACCGTCATCGAGACACAGTGGCTGGCGCTCGACGACAACGACGGCAACATCTCGAATGGAACGCCGAACTACTCGGACATCAACGCCGGCTTCTTGATTCACGGCTTCCCCGGGGTTGACCTCGACCTGATCGAGTATCAGAACGTCACCGAGTTGGGTGACACGCAGGACGAGGTCGGGCCCTATGTAGTCGACGCGACGATTCAGGCATTGACTGCTCCGCCGGTCATCAATCCGACGGTTCACTATCGCGTCGATGGCGGCGCGTTGCAGAGCGTTGCGATGTCTGCTCAAGGCGGCGATGTGTATCGCGGTCTGATCCCCGGCCAAGCCGGACCGGCCGAGGTCGCGTACTACCTGACGGCCGAAGACGCCATCGCGAACACCGGTCGCTACCCCGATGGCGCCGGTGGCAACACAATCGATTTCCGCGTCGGTGTGCTGACCGTGTTCTTGACTGGCGCATTCGAAGGCCCCGGCACACAGGGCTGGAGTTCCGGTGCAGCGGGTGACGACGCAACGACGGGCGATTGGACGCGCAATAATCCGATCGGCACGGGTGCACAACCCGAGGATGATCACAGCACGCCGGGCACGGACTGCTGGTTTACTGGCCAAGGCTCGGCCGGCGGAAGCTTGGGCGAGAACGATGTCGACGATGGCAAGACAACGCTGCTCTCGCCCGTATTCGATGCCGATGGCTTGACCGATCCTCAGATCAGCTATTGGCGTTGGTACTCCAACGGAACGGGTTCGGCTCCCGATAGCGACATCTTCGAGATCGATCTATCGAATAATGGCGGCTCGAGTTGGTCTTCGATTGAAGTCGTTGGCCCCAGTGATGGAGGCTCGAACGGCGGTTGGATTCAGCACCAGGTCGCCATCAATTCGATCTTACCGGCGACTGCCAACATGCGCTTGCGCTTCATCGCTTCGGACGAAGGCAATGGCTCGATTGTCGAGGCGGCCCTGGACGATGTCGAAGGCTGGGACTTGTCGGGCGGCGGAGGCTGCGCAGCGCCGGTGAACTACGGTGCAGCGAAAGTGAACTCGCAATCTATCGCGGCACAGATCGAGTTCACGGGAACGAACTCACTCTCGGTCAACGATCTCGAGCTCGAGATGACCACGCAGGTTGGCACGCAGTTCTCGGTCCTGTTCTGGGGTCCGCAACAGAACAACTTGCCGTTCTTCGGTGGCACCCTACTTGTCGGTGGCGGCTTGAATCGATTGCCGCTCGTGCAGTTCGATGGTAACGGCCACGGCTCTTATTTGATCCCGATCGACGCAGGCATGGTTGGCCAGACTCGCTTCTACCAGTGGTGGTACCGCGATCCCTTGCACACCGATGGCACCGGCATTGGTCTGTCCGATGGCTTGCAGGTCTTGTTCTGCCAGTAGGAGAACGCGCCTCGTCATCAGCCATCGTGACGGTATTGACACGATGGCTGATAACACGAACTGACCGAGGAGCCCTGGCGACCCGGTCGGCCCTGGCGACCCGGTCGGCCCTGGCGACCCGGTCAACTCAGGGACAGATCCGTACCTGAACCCCGCCGCTCAAATTGAACCCGCCGGGTCCACCGGCAGGATCTCGGTACCAGCACTGGAAGTTGACGGTATCACCGGCAATGACAGCCGTCGGACCGCTGCCAAACGGGGCCGTGCTGAAGTCCAATGCACGACTCAGGTTGCCAGTCACGCTCGAGGCCGTCGGCGGATTCAAGCGCTGGATGCCGCCAGAGATGCAGCGTGTTCCATCGCCAAATGCAGCCTGCGTTGTGTTGAAGCCATAGAAGAAGAGCGCGAACTGCGAGGCCGGCAAGAGAGTCGACTCGAGCGACATGTCATTGCTGGTCAGGCTCGCGCTCCCCAATAGGGCCAGTACCGACGACTGCCCCGTGGAGTTTTCGGTCGCTGGGCAAAACGAAATCGCCGGATCATCGCAGGCGGCGATCACCGTCAGGACCAGCCGCGGCGCAACGCCCGTCTCTCGACTCATGTAGACCTTGCCCGGGCTAGATGCGTTGTCGACTGCGAGCGCGAAGCTGACCAGGCCACCATTCGCTGCCAACACATCCGGGGTCACGTCGACTGAAGTCGCCGTGCCCCGGCTCAAGGTAGGCAAGCTCCCGTGCAGTGCTCCATCGATCGCGGGTGCATTCGCCGCAGTGATCGTACCCTCCTCCCAACTTGTGCTCGACACACCGCGAACCGTCGTCCCGGGTGAGTTCGTCAAGTTACTAGGTACTCGGAAACTGAGCTTCGCACGTGTGATCGTGCCGCTGATGCCGGATAGGTCGAACTTCATGAATGAGCGCCGATTTGATTCGCCGATTCGCAACTCGGTGCCAGACCCGAAGTTTTGACTGGGTTGCGCGGTATCGATCATGGCGTCAGCGATGGCCTCTCGCGTATGCAAGCGCGAGCCCTCGGGACGTCCATACCAGCGGCCGCTGAGTGAGTCCCAGCGAAAGAAGTCCTGCAAGAGACCCGCGACCTTCTGTTCTCCATCCTCTGAAGGGTGCACGCCGTCGCCCTCCATATCCGACGGCAACCACAGCAAGCCATCACTGCGCGGCACATTCCCATTCGCCCACAAGTAGGGCCCCCACAAGAGCAGCGGCGCGACGACCGGACCTGCGCCCGCAGCATGGTTTAGCGAAGCGACGCCGTTGATCTGATCTTCGATCAACCACTTCGTGGCGAAGCCTGTTTCGTAAGACAGAGGCTCGCCGCGCTGCGGGTTCTGCGCGTACCCGCCATAGATACGACTCGACAGATACGCTATCTGCAGATTCGGAAAGCGCGTCTTCAGGTTTTGCAGCACCGTTGTCGCATCGACCTTCAGTGAATCGGCATGGTTCGGGAAGCTTGTGTCGGGAACCGATCCTTGCGCCATCTTCAACCAGACGACCTGAACCTGTTGCGAACTCAGGCCTGCGGCGGTGAGTCGCATATCCAGGTTCGACCAATAGGGAGCGTTGGGGTTTGCGATGCCATCCAGAGCCTGGCCGCCCTGTGCGCCATTGATCACCGCGACCTGCGCTCCCCGAATCCAGTCTTGGTCCGCGTGACGTTCGAAGGCCGAGAACTCTTGGTTCGCGTTCGACATGGTGATCGAGACCATGCCGACAATCCCATCCGGCGCCGCGCTCCCGGCAGCATCCAATGGAACGATCTGCGCGCCGGCAGCGATGGCTGCCATCCGGTGCGCGCTGGGAGGCGTATTCAGTCCGCCCGGATACAGACCACCCATATATTGGCCCTGGTACAAACCTGCACCCAAGTCGGACAGCGGCGTACAACCAACGCATTCCTGTGCAGCGGCGGCGGAGCATAGCGACAGGGTCCAGGCGAAGAGGACAACACGAGCCAGAGGCGAAGTTTTCATGGGATGCATCGGGGTTGTGAGATGAGCGGCTTTCATTGAACCAGATTCTGCAATCTTGATTCCTGTCGGCGCCGAAGCGGCCCAGTGGCGAGCAGCAGGGGGTATGCTTGCTTCATGGATCTCTCGTGGCGCTTTGATTTTTGGTTCCGCAAGCTGCCGACCTCCCCCAAGGATGCCGGATCTGTTCACCGTATTGTGCGCCGGCTGCCAGGCGATCATGGCCAGCGCGAAGTGGTCGAGCTCGGGCGCTTCACACATGGTGATGGCCTTGTAGGCGATCGCTGGAAGACGGACGATCACGCCTCTCCTACGAACCAAGTCACCCTGATCAACGTTCACGTGCTGCGCTCTTTGTGCGCTGGAGACGAAGCGCGTATGGCGCTATCGGGTGATAACTTGCAGGTTGATCTGGACCTGTCCGAAGCCAGTCTGCCGATCGGAACACGACTCGCGATCGGTTCCGTCGTGCTCGAAGTCACGCCTGAGGTCCACAGGCCCTGTAGCTCCTTTGCTGATCGCTTCGGTGTGTCTTCCGTCAAGAAGGTTGCGCGTGCGACCCGAGTTGGCAAGCGTGGACGTGGCGTGATGTGTAGCGTCGTGCAAGAAGGCGAGCTGCGCAGTGGTGACAGCATCGATGTGCAGCGCGTGCAGGCCAACGTCGGTGCTTCGAGTTAGCTGACGCTAGGGCCATCACACGCTCTTCCTGCGCTGGTGGCTGCACCTTGCTAACAAAGTGCATGCACGGTATGCCTGATGTACGAGCCGTCGCCTCAAGCCCAATGCGGTGCTTGTGGGCTCATGCGTGCTTCCATTGCGCTGACCAGCGCTAACACGATGGAAGTAGCCACGGTGCATGATCAGTGAAAAGCACTCTGCCGCTGGAGTTTGTCTTACGGGAGCGCCGAAAGCGTCGAATGGACCGGTCTCCGATCCGCTACTGGCGACTCACGCACATTTATGTCACGAATTCTGATCATCGCAAGCGCGTTCACGTTGGGGATCTCCGCGGCGGTCGTCGTACGATCGCCCAGTGTCAACGCGGAACGGCTGGAGCGCATCTTCACCGGAGAGCCTGAACCCGTGGCTACGCCATCGATAGCAACGAGCTCCAGTGCAGAAGCTCGCATCCCTGCGCCGGCTTACGCGAGCTTGGTGCCTAGCGACACCTTCTTGTTCCTCGAGTTCCGCTCGATGAACAAAGTCGACACCTTGGTCTCGGCGATTCAGCCCGACATCGGCGAAGTGTCCAAGGTTATGTTCAGCTCGTTGCTTGCCGAGTTCAATGGCGATGCCAGCGCACTCGACCCGAACAAGCCAGTCGTTGTAGCCGTCGGCCCAGGCGGAGTTGACGACAGGGGCACGATGGCCGCCATTCTTCCTGTGCCTGCACCGACTGCCTTCGCGTCTTCGTTGACCTTGCCGCCGGACAGAGCCAAACCGCTGACGCGGCCCGGCTACATCGGTATCAGCGATCGCAGCGAGTACTCTGCCAATCGCGAGGTGGCGCCGATCTTGCATGGCATCACGGGTCATACGACCTTTCTGATGCGGGTCCGCCCTTCCGAGATGGGCAATGCTCTCGACGAAGCAATCCGCAAGGCAGCCGCCTTAGCTCCTGCGCAAAGTGAATCCTTGCGGCAGTTCGTAACCGTGACACGCCCACTCGTGCACGCCGTCGAAGAAATCGAACTGTCGGTCGCACCGACAGGTCAGTTGCACACGATCTCCCTCGCGACCAAACTGCTCGAGGATTCGAAGTACTTGTTCGAGGATCCAGAGCACAAGGGCCAAGCGGTCTCGGAGCGAACGCATGAGCTATACGCTTATGCCGATCCACGGATGGTGGCGACGCTCCATATGTCTTGGGACGACTCGGCATTGCTCGGCTTCAGCAAGGCTAGGTTGGCCGAGTTTCAACTGGAGGGCCTCGCATTCGAGATTCAGAAGTGGTTGCCGTTGTTTGGTGGTGAGCTGCTCTTGAATTTTGACTACAGCAACTACGACGGCCCGTTCGCCATCCTGTACGCCAAGCCCGGAATTGAACTGCAGGAAAATGCCTTCGCCAAGCTGCGCTTGATGTTGCCGCTGCTACTGACCACAACCGGAACGGTGATCGAAGGTAGTGAGCCGATTGACATCGAGGGTGGTCTCGGCCTGCGTCTGCATTGTTCCAGTCGCGATACGAGCACGCTGAATGGAATCGATCCCACGCGTAGCTACCGCTCCGGCCCTATCAAAGCCAAGTGGGATACAGGCAAGTTCGACATCGAGCTCGTCTTACGCGGAGGTCACATGGCGATCTTGATCGACGGCAACGAGCGCCGTCGAACGAACACGCGCGACTGGTTCGGCATCGAACAAGAGGAAGAAGCCGTACGGCCCGATTGGATTTCGGAGACCTCCAACGAAGTCCTTGAGATCGCAACCTACGGCGATGGCAATGCGGTCCGCCTGGTCGTGATGGAACTGGGCCTGCTCAGCGAGGGCAAAGACCCGGAAGAGATCATCAACAAGATGAAGCGCATGATCCGCGGTCGCCGCACTCCCTTCTACACCCAGCTGACCGCAAGCGGCGCCGACCTGCGCTTCGACTATCAAGTCGACTTCGAAAAAGTGCTAGCCAGCCAAGTCGCGGCCGAAAAGGCCATGAGCATCAATCCGTTCCGCTGAGCGGAGCGCGCGTAACCGGCATCCGGCGTCAGGCACTTTCCTCCGGATGCCGGTTGACCGTTACAGCTTGTAGGCGTCGGGTGTCGGCTTCAGCGGGCGGTTCATCCAGAGCGGGCGGCGCAGGCCACCCGGGCCGGGCGCGGGGCGCGTCTTCAGTAGCCAACGTTCGTAGACTTTGATCGACTCTTGTGTGTCGACGAATACGTCCGCGTGCATGTCGTCGTCATGCCCGGCTTCGACGCGCACTTTTTGGTGCCAGCAGTGCATGCCACTCAATGGGTCGGCTTGCACGGGGAAGGTCAGGTTCTGGTTGACGCCTGATTCCTTCCACCAAACGCGGTTCGTGTCACCGTCTTCCGACTCATAGGCCTCGTTTCCGATATCGCGACGGAACAAGAACTCGGTCTGGCCCTTCATACGCTGCAACTTCATCACCGAAGAAGCCGTGCGTTGTCCACCAATCTCGCGGAACAGACGCCAACGGCCTACGTGGTGTGAACACGCGACGATGCCCGGGTGAATGCCCTCGGTAACCCAAACGCGCGGCACGAAGTATCCGATCTCGGTGTTCACGCGCGCGAGCTCGCCGTTGACGAGGCCTAGCTTCTCGGCGTCCTCGGGGTGCACCCACAGCGGATTGGTGTGCGAGATCTCTTGTAGCCACTTCGCGTTCGCTGAACGCGTGTGGATCAAGGTCGGCAGACGGAAGGTCGGCAAGAGGGCGCGCTCGCCTATCTCGAAGTTCATGTCCTTCCAGTGCACTTGCGAGCGCTGGTAGGTCGGTGTCGAGAACTCCCCGAAGCCCCACTCGGTCAGAGTGTGCGAGTAGAACTCGAGCCGCTTCGACGGTGTCGCGAAGCCGGCGCGCTTGCTGCCGTCTTCCATCTCGAGACCATCCTCCGTCTCCTTCTCGTAGCGCTCTTGTCCACCGTACGGCACATCGAAAGCACCGTACTTGCGCATGTATTCGAGCGGCTTGACGCCTTCTTTCTCTGCGGCTTCGGGCAAACCCGGTACCGAGTTGTCGAAGATGTCCGCGAAGTACTCGTCGAGGCCGATCGGCTCACCAGGATTTTCCTTGGACTCGTAGTACTGGCGAATCCCCAGGCTGCCGTCGGGGTCGATCTTCCAAGTTAGCGCGATCCAGAACTCAGCCTCTTCCCAGACCTCGCCCGGGTTCGTGCCCAAGGTCTTGCTGGCGTCGCGGCCGGACAAGCGTTCGTACTCGCGCAACACGGGTTGACGGAAGCCAATCCATGTGCCCGCGTGCGTCTCTTGACTCATGATGTCGTGCCGCTCGGGACCCAGTCCCATCGGCAACACATAATCAGCCCACTGCGCAGTCTCATTCCAAGTCGGCGTCAACGCGACATGGCAACCAATGCGCGACTCGTCTTCGAGCATCTCGATCCACGAACAGCCGTCCGGATTCGTCCAGACCGGGTTGTAGACGCGCGTGAAGTAGACATCGATCTTCGCGTCTTGATCGCGCAATAAGTGCGGCAACAAGAAGCTCATCTCGTAGTGAGCGAGAGGATATTCCTTGGGCCACGCAGCCTCGTTCCACTTCGAGAATGCAGGCGGGTTGACGCTGGGCTTGGGCGAGAACTTATCCCACGAGTTGGGGTTCAAGCCGCCCGGCGTGCCGACACTTCCCGTCAATGCGTGCAGCAACACCAGCGCACGCGCGACGAGCCATCCACCCTCGTGACCAGCCGCCGTGTTGCGCCAAACGTGACTTGCAAATTTGCTGCCAGCTGCAGCGATCTCGTCGGCCAAGCGCGGCACGGTATCGGCCGGCATCTTGCATTCTTCGGCCGCGAACTCGGGGGTGTACTTGGCGTACATCTCCTTCAAGACGGCCAGGAAGCTCTCCCATGTGCACTCTCGATCCGAGTGGCACTCCTTCAAGAAGGCTTCCCAGTTCAGCCAACGCTTGGCGAAGACATGGTCAATGCGATCCGACTCGAGCAAGTCGCGCACGACTGCAAGTAGCATCGCCGACTCAGTGCCGGGCCAGGGCGAGATCCACATATCCGCATGCGTGGACGTGTTGCACAAGCGCGTATCAACGACCGCGATCTTCGTTCCACCCGTCTTGGCATCGATGATGCGCTGCGCGTGCGGATTGAAGTAGTGACCCGTCTCCAAGTGCGCCGACAGCAGCAGGATGAACTTGGCGTTGTTGAAGTCAGGAGAGGGACGATCCGCGCCGAACCAAAGCGTGTACCCGAGCCGGGCATTCGCGCTGCACACATTCGTGTGCGAGTTGTGCCCGTCGACGCCCCACGCCTGCAACATGCGCGGAATGAAGTGATCTTCGCCGGGACGGCCGACGTGATACATGATCTCGTCGTGGCGATCCTCGTCGAGCGCCTTACGGATGCGCCCACCGATGTCGCTCAGTGCCTCTTCCCAACTGACGGCTTCGAAGCGACCTTCTCCGCGGTCTCCGACGCGCTTCAGCGGACCCAGGATGCGCTCGCCATCGTTGACCTGGTTGATCGTCGCCGGTCCCTTCGCGCAGGTTCGTCCGCGACTGCCCGGGTGCGCCGGGTTGCCCTCGAACTTCTGGATCTTGCCGGTCGCCTTGTCGACGAATCCCAACAAGCCGCACGCGGATTCGCAGTTGAAGCAGATCGTCGGGATGCAGCGATAGTGCTTCTCGACTTTCTTCGGCCAAGCCTGCGGATCCAGCTCGGTCCAATCGTCCCACTGGTCCGGCGGCGGCCCAACAGCGAGTTCCCAGGGCGAGGGCCGTCCCTTTTCGCCAACCTTGTCGTCGATTTGATCGGTCATTGTGCTGGAGAGCTCAGGAGATGGGTAGTGCTTGGCCTGCGCGAACGAAGACATCTTCGTGAATCCACAAACCTGCCAACGCAAGTACGCCGGCGAGGATGGCGAAGGGGGCGCCGAGGCCCGTGACCAACAAGAGCAGCGGAATAACGACTCCGATACCGACGCTTCCGATCCAGTGCAAGCGTGCGTACGGACCGGCTGTGATCAATCGTTCCGCGCGGTGGTACTCGGCTTCGCGACCGACGGGCGCCATTTTATTTTCGAGTGACATCATCAGCCACTGACCGGCCAACGCTATGACCAGGATGTCTTGCAGGCGCGAGGTCGCAGCTTCGTTCCACGGCATCAATGCGCCGAAGATGAGCAGCGTAGAACTACCGGCCAACATGGCTTGAATCACCAAGTGGAACCAGTAGCCGCGCTTCATCCACAAGACGCGCCCTTTGGCCTGCGAGAACAACCAACCCGTGTAGGCAGCCGTCGCGAGTGCGATGAAACATGTCACCGCGGCGGCAAAGGTGCCAAGCGACCTACCCGGATCGTAGCCAGCAATGCCCCAGATCCCCCACAACGTCAGCAAACCGCTGTACGCCATGATGATGAAGGTGCCGCGCGCGAGCCAGGACGACCAATTGGGTCGGATGATTATGTAGTAGAAGCGATCGGGGCGCTTCAGGTCCAAGACCAGCAAGACCCCGGTGATCGAAAGGAACACAAGCGCCAGAGCGGGCACGAGCCAGCCGATGCTAGCCGCCGTCGACGTTCCAGTGCCGCCAGCCGAAGCTGCCAGCCACGCAGCCGGGAACAAGCCAGCCGCGATTGACTTGGCCCACAAGTAGCCGGTGATCTTTCCGCCCCACAACTGATTGCGCGGCACATCGTAAACCGTGCGCGCCTTTTCAGTCTCCGTGGCCTTCGCCTCCATCGCCTCGAATGCCTGAGCATCGACGCGCGGGCCGGTCGGATTCTGAGCCCAGATCGATCCACCCGACAGGTTCGTCAGGCCCGGATCAATGGCCGCCTCGGTGACATCTTTATAGAAAACATTCGGGCCCGTTCCCGCCTCGACCTTGCGTCGACTCAGGTCCTCTTTAGCTCGCATGCGCGAGACTGCACTGTCCGGGTCGTCAAAGTCACCGGGGATGATCGCCTCGGTCGGACACACCACCGCGCAAGCCGGCGCGAGCCCTTGTTCGGTGCGGTGCGCGCAGAAGTGACACTTCTCTGCGGTCCCCGTTTCGTCGTTGATATGCAGCGCATCGTACGGACAACCGTGCATGCACGACTTACAGCCGATGCACAGGTCCGGATTGATGTCGACAATGCCGTCGGGCCGTTTCTCGAGTGCATTCGTGGGGCAAATCTCGATGCAGGGCGCGTCGGTGCATTGGTTGCACCGCAGCACTGCGTACGAGCGTTTCACCTCTGGAAACGTGCCTTCCTCGGTGTATTTGACCCACGTCCGAAAATCGCCCACGGGGACCGAGTTTTCGGACTTACAAGCGACTGTGCAGGCGTGGCAACCAATGCACCGTGACTGATCTATTACAAATCCGAGTTGCACGGGGGAGAGTCTCCTGAGGGCGAGAGAGAGGGGCGCGTAGCTTACCCAAACACCCCTCCAGCCGAGCCTCCGATCAGCATCCACTGCGGGAATCTGCGGGTACTCAGAGCTCTACCGACTTTTGGTCGTCGGTCCAGAAGCTGTTACCTTGCACCCAGCGTCAGCCTCCATCAGCTGGCGGCCCACCTCCTCGTCCGAATCGACTATGAGTGCCTCCCCCTCCGGACCCAAGCTCAGCAAGAACCTGCGCTTGATCGATGTCTACGCGCTCGCGACCGGCGCCACGCTGAGCGCCGGCCTCTTCCTGCTACCTGGGCTGGCCGCAGCACAAGCGGGACCCGCCTTGCCGCTGTGTTACTTGCTGGCTGCCCTCCCGCTAATTCCAGCCATGCTCTGCGCGGTCGAGCTTGCGACGGCCATGCCTCGCGCCGGCGGCAGCTACTACTTCCTGGATCGCTCGCTCGGCCCGTTGGCCGGAACCGTCGGCGGCTTGGGAACCTGGCTGGCGTTGACGCTGAAGACATCCTTCGCGCTGATCGGTATCGGTGCGTACTTGTTGCTGTTCCTCCCAAACACACCGAATTGGGCCGTGCGCCTGATCGCGGCCGCCTTTGCGATCGGCTTCGGAATCCTGAATGCCTTTGGCACCAAAGGCTCGGGCCGCTTTCAGGTAATCCTCGTCGCGGGCCTCTTGGTCGTCCTGGTGTTATTCATCGCGGGCGGAAGCTTCGAGATGGACACGACGCGTTTCCATGGCTTCTTCGGGGCTGGCACCGACTCAATCCTGTCGACGGCGGGACTTGTGTACATCAGTTACGTCGGCGTCACGAACGTCGCCAGTGTTTCGGAAGAGGTTGCTGAACCGGATAAGGCACTGCCCAAAGCGGTCTTTCTGTCGCTCTCGTCGGCACTGCTCATCTACTTGGGCTGCACCGCGGTCATGGTCGGTGTGATCCCGATGGAGACCCTCGCCGGAAGCCTGACGCCGATGGCGGATGCGGCACAGATCACGATGGGCAAGCCAGGCTTGATCATCATCTCACTCGCCGCGCTGGCTGCCTTCTCGTCGGTCGCGAACGCTGGAATCATGGGCTCCTCGCGCTATCCGCTCGCGATGGCAAGAGACAACCTAATCCCCTCCAGGTTTCAAGAGCTGTCAGCCAGCGGCGCGCCGGTCAAATCGATCATTCTCACCGTCGGAACGATCCTGTTCTTCCTGCTCGTTCTCGATCCGCTCAAGATCGCCAAGCTCGCCAGCGCGTTCCAGTTGTTGATGTTCGCGCTGCTGTGCCTGGCTGTGATCGTAATGCGAGAGAGTCGCATCCCGAGCTATGACCCGGCCTATCGAACGCCGTGGTATCCGTGGATGCCGATCCTTGGGATCATGGCACCCTTCTTCCTGATCGCGGAGATGGGTTGGTTACCGATCGCGTTCAGCATGGGGCTAGTCTTCGTGGGCGTCTTGTGGTTCCGCTTCTATGCAGAGAAGCGAGTGTCGCGCTACGGCGCGATCTATCACGTGTTCGAACGTCTCGGCCAGAATCGTTTCGCAGAGCTCGACACCGAACTGCGTGGCATCTTGAAAGAGAAAGGCCTGCGTGATCAGGACCCCTTCGACGAAGTCCTCGCCCACGCGATCATCCTGGACATTCAAGAGAGCCTCGATTTCGAAGAGCTCGTCGTCGAAGCTACTCGGCCTCTAGTGCGCCGCATTCAAGTCGATCGGGACCGACTCGTGAAGGGCTTCATGGAAGGAACGCGAACCGGTGCAACACCGGTCGCCGGAGGTGCGGCCTTGCCCCACTTGCGCATGAAGGAAGTCGCGCACCCGCACTTGGTCTTGGTTCGTTGTCGCAAGGCGATGGATATCCCGACCTCCAATGTGTTCGGAACGCCCGAAGACACGCCGCCCATTCACGCGATCTTCTTCTTGATCAGTCCCGAGGCGGACCCCGGACAACACCTGCGCATGCTGGCCGAGCTGGCCAGTCGCGTCGATCAAGAGGACTTCCTGTCGCGCTGGTTGTCCGCGGCGCGTGAAGAAGACCTGCGCGAAATCTTCGTCCACAAGGAACGCACGTTGACGATCGACATCATGCGTGGCGGAGCTGCCGAAAAGCTGATCGACGTCGAGGTACGCGACGTACACCTGCCGCAAGGCAGCTTGATCGCCAAGATTAAGCGTGGCCAAGAGGTCTTGGTGCCGGGTGGTGATACGGTTCTACGTGTCGGCGATCAGCTGACCGTGATTGGGCAACGCGATGCGATCAAGAATTTGATCGCCGATCTCGAAACAGGTGACGCCGCGTCTACGAGCAAGAACGCAGAAGAAACGACCGAATGAGTTCTGTGCAACCCGACCCCGCCTTCTTTGCCGCCGCACTGTCGGAAGTCTTCCGAGCAATCAACTGGACCAAGCTAGGCTCGATGTATTGCCACGAAGGTGGCGAGGACTTCTTTCCGCCTGAACAAGTCGAGGCGATTCAGGATGCGGGCCTGCACTTTGCAAGTGATCTTGGTGAAGCCCTGTTGGAAGCGCCGACGAAAGCAGGCCGAAGTCTGTATGTCGGCGCAGCTGTTGCCGAACTACCTGTCGCACTCTTCGATCACTTGATGCTCGGACGCGAGGTCGTGATGGTCGCGCGTCAATCCCCAGAGACGACAGAGTTGAACCGAGCACTGAAGGCCGCATCCAAGAAGGTGGACCGCAAACTTCCGCGCATCGAAGCCAAGGATCTTGGACTGAGAGAGAATGCGCCGCAGGGTTCCTTTGATCACGTCTGGATGGTCAGCGTACTCACAGATCCCGAAGCCTTCCCAGCTCTGCACAACCGACTTTATGGCAGATTCGGCACGGAGCTGGAGGTCCGCGGTGGCAACGAGGGTCGCGAGCGTAATTGGGCTGCTCGTCTGGTGGACCAGGCCATGTCGTCGCTCGTTCCGCCCGCTTGGATCTTCACGACAAACGAAGAGCTCGAATTGATCTCAGAAGGCGCTGACCGCGCCGGCTTGCGACTGAAGGTGCCGGACGCCGCTCGCTTGTCGGCGATCGTCGGCGACCCGGTTTATCTGTGCCGCGTGCTGCGCAGGTAGCTTGACGAAGCCCACCTCTTCGAAGCCTAATCTAGTGTTTGGAGCGAAGTGAACGGTGAAGCCAGCCAGCAGCGGACCGAGCGAAATCCGGTCTTTCTCGACCTTGTCCTTCAAACTCGACTGTACCGACAACGGTGCCGTGCTGACGTCGAACGCGCTGCAAGTCAGCTTCTCCTTGTGAGCGAACGAAGGCTCAAGCTTCGGCGGGTGCGGCGATGCCGCCCGACACTCCGCCCGAGACGATGAACTGCATGACCTCAGACGAGTCAGCCTCGACCGAGGTCAATCTGTCTGTAGGGAAGACGAGCACACTGCCCGCGAAGTTGTACGACTGCGGGAAGTAGACCGCGACTGACCCCTCGCGACCGAGCCAACTCAGATCGCGGCGCGTGATGAAACCGATCGCCTCTGCGCCTACGGCCTCACCGAGCGACACGAGTACCGGCGTGTCGAACTTTTTGTTGTCGCCAACGAAAGCCTCGAGCAGATCCTTGATCGCGCTGTAGATCAGCTTGACGAAGGGCGTGTTCTGGAACAGCCGATCGACAAGCTTGACCAGCCACCGCGCGAAGAAGCTCGAGCCGACCAGGCCGATGGCCGTGACCGCGACGAACATGATCGCGATGCCCAATCCCGGGACGTGCTTGCCGAACCAGTTGTCGGCATCGACCAACGAGTCGAGCTTCTGAAACAGCCAAAGGAGGACAGCGATTGTCGCGGCAACGGGGACCACGAACAGGAGCCCGCGGAAGAAGCTTCGAAGGATGAGGTTCATGGACCGGATTCGACGCTGTGGGAGAGGGATAGATAAGGGCGAGCGAACAAGCGTGACCTGCGGATCGGGTCACGGCCCTCGTCGGGCAGGGTCGACGCCAAGGTCGCGCCATTAGTTGCGCTTTGCGTATGGGATGGCATTGGAGGCTCGGGCGCAAGCGGGAGTATCAAAGCTGAGGTCGGCCGCAAGCTGCTCCTCTTATCGCTCGAAGCGAGCGTGCATTCCTGAGCAGCCATCGCAAACGCGAGTCCAGCCTTGTGGACTGATGGAGCTTTACTGTTCTCGCCCGCGCGCTCAAGCCTCCCGCACCCCTTCAAAGAGGCTGTGAACTCCGCAGTGTCTCGAGATGACCCGCGACCGCAACATTCCGTCGGTCAAGGCCTGCTGCGCGCGAAAGCTTGTCAGGAACGAGCCCTAGTTCGGGCGGGCCAACAGACGCTTGAGAGTTTCGTGAGTCTCGCGCGCCGCGCCACTGTCGATCGATTGAGTGGCCTCATCGACACCCTCCGCCAAGGTCATGCAACGTCCTGATGACTTCAGCACCAAGGCTGCGCCCAAGATCGATGCATTGCGCGCGGGTCCGGTCTCTCCCGCCAGAACCGCCAGCGTCATGTCGCCGCAGGCCGACACGAGCAACGAGTTATCCGCTGCACCAAAGCCATCATCGGGCGGTCCGAACATCGGCAGCTCGGGCTCTTGGTGCATATCGAGTCCAAAGTCTTTGGGATCGACCGTCAAAGACACCAGCGTGCCGTCATTGATTTCGATTCCACGCGTCCGCTTGCGAACCGAGGGAATGACGCCTCCATCAAGGCCCTGAATAGCGATCCCTCGCTTATGGCCAAGACCCTGCATCACGTCGACTGCCAGGCCGAGCACAGGCCCGGCTTGCGCGCCCAACACAACCGATGATCCGGGCGGAGCCACGAGTTTTTCGACGGTCGAGAGCGGGGTTCGCACGACCAGGTCGCCGCGGATTTTCCGCAGCGGAATGATTTCAGGCAGGATTCCAGCCAGCGAAATGGCGGCGAAGCGCCCCTTGGCGACCCAGTCCTCCGCTTCCGTCGGATCCCAAGTCATCGATAGCCCGATCGCATCCAGCACGGTCGACGAGGTCAGGCCACGGCGCGGCGGAACGCAGCGGTCCGAGATGATCAAGACGCGCGCACCAGCGCCGGCAGCAATGATTCCAGCCGCAACATCGAGCGGTGGAACACTCTCGTGCCCATCGTGCGGCGGACAAATGACTACCAGGCCGGGCATGCCTACGCACGGAATACGCGCGCGCGAACGAGCCGCCTTCGCGAAACCTGTCAGCTCCTCGGTCGTGACACCCTTCCAACGCAGGCTGGTCAGGAAGGCGCCGATCGTCACATCGCTCTCGGATCCTCCCAGAATCGCCGTGAAGGCTCGGAAGGCTTCTTCCTGAGAGAGGTGACGGGCGTCCTTGGGATCAGATCCGAGGACGCGCATGAGATGACGAAGGACCATGTGCTGGGCGTTGCCCGTCCTGAGTCTATACGGACAAGGGGCTTGTGGGCACTACGGGTTCTGACTGACGGGCG
>JBLFWN010000104.1:0-23881 GCA_047611405.1 Planctomycetota bacterium
CGTGCCGGGCGGGGCACACACCCCCCACGGCTCCGTATCACGGCGACTCCCGCCTGACCCCTAGTGGTGTGCGGCAAAAGTTGGCAACATATGTTCGGCCTCATTCGCGCGCTGGCTACGTTGCGGCTCCTTGAGGCGTTGGCGCACAACTCTGATTGGCTCAACAAGTCACCCTCCATTGGCATGGTTAGCGAGCAATGGCCACCGACCTGGGCCTGCCCCGGTCTAGCAAGTGGCTCAGGACCTTGCACCCAAGGGCAACCTCCGTCTTCTGCGCAGCTAGACCCCGCGCATGGAGCCCACCACCGAGCATCAACTTGTACCTGAAGAACGCGTTCTCGACGGTCCCCTGTCGATGATAGCCAGCCTCCTGCTTCCAACGCCGCCTGCCGAGTCTGCTCACCGGCTTGATCGTCCGATCACGGGCAGGCGACCGCGGCCTTCGTCGAGAAACGCTAGCTGATCGGGATGGCGAAACGGCGACCCTTGCACCGCGCACGCATCGTAGATCGCCACAGTGTCATACGCAGCATCGCCGGTGACACTCGCCAGCTTGCCCCTGGTCTTCTTGATAATCTTCAGCGCAGTCTTCGCATCGTCACCCGAACTATCGGTCAGCACCTGCGCGTGGATCATGCCCTTACGATCAACATCGATGTGCAACTTGCGCCAACCACGCTTACCATGCTTTGCAGCAGCCCATTCACCATCCCCACCATGGACAGTCCGGTACTGTCGGTGATCAGGTGAACGCCCCTCTTCGAGGTGACGGCCTCTAGCTTCACCTTTAATTCCTTGCTTCGGCGAGAGATGCTCGTGTGGCCCGGTGCTTCTAGACTCAGGTCCATCATATCGAGCAGGGAGCGCAAGAAGCCCTCGGCTTGGCGTAGCGGCAACCGGAACATGAGGCGAAGCGTCAGGGCGGTCTCGATCGCAAGGCCCGAGTACCTGCGCGGAGCGCCACGTCTGGTCGAGGGCTTGGCCTTCCATGCCATGATTGCCTTGGACGTGACCCAGATGGTGATGTCGCCGCGCTGAACAAGGCTCCGGTCGTACTCGGCCCAGTTGGTCACACGGTAGTGAGTCTTATGGTTCGGGTGCACGCGGGAATTCATCGACCCAGGATGGCAGAGGACGCACGCAGCGTGATCAGATCCGGCCTCGGGATTGGGGCAGGCAGTGAATGACGCACCAACGCCACTCCCGCCTGCGACCGCGTCGATCGAATGCCTAGCTCAAATCAATATTCATTCGCCTGTACTCGTAGCATGAGCGAGTCTCGGCTCTTGCTCCCCTGACCTCACGGAGCGCAGCTTGAACTCTTCGACCAAGCAGTACAGCGTAGGCACGACGAAGATGGTGATAAGGGCGACGGTCATGCCCCCGATGGACGGAATGGCCATGGGCACCATCACATCAGCTCCACGCCCAGTGGAGGTGAGTACAGGAATCAGCGCAAGAGTCGTCGTGGCAGTCGTCATCAGGCACGGACGAATGCGCCGCTTGCCCGCCTTGACCACGGCCTCGATGATTGCCTGCTTGTTACGCGGCTTATCCTTGTCAAAGGTCTGCTTGAGGTAGGTCGCCATAATGACGCCGTCATCGGTAGCAATGCCGAAGAGGGCCAGAAAGCCCACCCATACGGCAACACTCAGGTTCAGTGCCTTGACTTGAAAGAGTTCGCGCAGATCGGTTCCGAACACCGAGGTGTTCAAGAACCAATCCTGCCCATACAGCCACAGCATCAGGAAGCCACCAGACCAGGCAACGAAGACAGCGGAGAACACGATGCCCGTTGTGATCGTGGAGCGGAACTGCAAGTACAGGATGAGGAAGATGACGAAAAGCGCGAGGGGCAGCACGACCCGAAGCTTCGCGGCGGCGCGCTGTTGGTTCTCGTAGTCGCCCGCGAATCGGTAGGAGACCCCAGCGGGCAACTCGTACTCACCACTCGCAATGACGCTTGCGAGGTAGGCCTGTGCCTCCTCGACCACGTCAACTTCTGCGCGACCCAACTCCTTGTCGAACAAAACGTAGGCGACGAGGAAGGTGTCCTCGCTTTTTATGTTCTGCGGTCCTGGCGTGTACCGGATCGTAACGAGCTGCCCAAGGGGCACTTGGATCCCAGTGGGTGTTGGAACGAGGATGGTGCTGAGCTGTTCGATCTCGTCGCGCCGTTCGCGCTGGTAGCGCACTCGCACTGCGTAGCGCTCACGGCCTTCCACCGTCGTCGTGAGCTTCTTCCCGCCGATGGCGACCTCGATGACATCTTGCACCTGCCGAACCGAAAGGCCATAGCGCGCGATGGCCTTGCGGTCGATGTCTAGTTCGATGTAGGGCTTACCGATAACACGGTCTGCGATGACTGTTGCGGGACGAACACCGGGGACATCGCGAAGAAGCTGTTCGAAATCGAGCGCCACTTGGTCGATGGTCGCTAGATCGGGCCCATAGACCTTCACGCCCATCGTTGCGCGCATGCCCGTCTGAAGCATGATTCGGCGCGTCTCGATGGGTTGAAGCATCGAGGCCGTGGTCATGCCTGGAATCGAAGCGGCCTGCTCGATCTCGGCCCAAATATCCTTGGGGCTCGCGATGTGGTCGCGCCACTGGCGGAATGCTCTTCCGTCCTCGTCTTCGATGAGGCTGTGGTTCGCGTCGAGAATGAAGCGCTCGCTCTCTTCGTCGTAGAGGTAGCGCCCGCGCCGGCCCGAGGCATCGAGTTTGTATTTCGGCTTGTAGGTGATGACGGTCTCCACCATCGAGATGGGAGCCGGATCGAGCGCACTGTCCGCGCGTCCAATCTTTCCCACTACCTCCTCAACTTCCGGTATCGCGCGAATCAGCATATCTTGCTGCTGCAAGAGTTCGAATGCTTCGCCGATGGAAGCATGTGCCATCGTTACGGGCATCAAGAGGAATGAGCCCTCATCGAGCCGCGGCATGAACTCTTTGCCCAGACCTGGAAAAGTGTGGGTCAACGCCACCCATGGCTTCCAACTGCGAACATCCGCGTCCGTGATGGCTTCGGTGCCAGCTAGCGACTCTGGAAGTACGGCACGCACCAAATTCGTTCCGCCTGCCAGAGGGATCGCCAAAGGTGCCGCCAACTTGGAGAACCCAAGCCACACACACAGACCAAGGATGACCAACCCTGTAGGGATGGCGAGGAAGACAACCTTGTTGGATAAGCACCAGCGAAGGATCGGCTCGTAGCACCAGATGAGCAATTGAAAGGCAGCGAGCACAACTCCGATAATGCCCAACGTGAAGACTAGGTTCGCAATCGAACGACCGGGCCCAAGTGGCTCCCAAAGCCCGGCGAGCAACACCCCGACGCTGATGGCAACGACGAAGCTCACGGACTTCAGGACGACGCTCTTGACGGTGGTAGGCAGCGAAGCCGCGCCCAATGTCCAGGCACCGAGCACGACGAGTGGTGCGCCAACCCAGAAACGCGTGAGGGCGGATGCCAGCACACCGCCACCGATAAAGAGAGCAGCCTTGAACCAACCGCGTCTCCTGCTCGGCTGCGTATCGGAGCCGAGTAGGAAGTGGGCCGCCGGGGGGATAATTACGAGAGCCACAACGATGGAGCCCAGCAGCGCAAAGGTCTTGGTGTAGGCCAACGGCTTGAAGAGTTTGCCCTCCGCCCCGACCATCGTGAACACCGGCAGGAAGCTCACAATGGTCGTCAGCACCGCTGTCGTCACGGCGCCGCTGACCTCAGTCGCTCCGCGGTAGACGCTCTCGAGCCGCTCCTTCGCTCTCTGACCAGGTGAGACGTGCTTGAGAATGTTCTCCGTAAGCACGATGCCCACATCGACCATCGTTCCGATTGCGATAGCAATGCCCGAGAGCGCAACAATGTTCGCATCGACATGGAGATGCTTCATCGCGATGAAGCAGATGAGCACGGCGAGTGGCAGGAGGCCGGAGATGAGCACGGCGCTGCGCAAGTGCCCCACCATCAACAGAACGACAATGATGGTGACGAGAATCTCGTGCTCGAGCGCAGAGTTGAGCGTGCCAAGCGTCTCGTAGATGAGCCCCGAGCGGTCATAGAACGGGACAACCGAGAGCCGCGATGTACGCCCATCTTCGAGCACTTTGGACGGCAGCCCAGGGCCAATCTCTTCGAGCTTCTGTTTGACCCTATTGATAACGGCCAGCGGGTTGGCTCCGTAGCGAACCACGACTACGCCACCAACGGCCTCCGCTCCACCCTTGTCGAGCGCCCCGCGCCGAATCGCAGGACCGCGCGAGACCTTAGCAATCTGGCGGACCGTGATAGGAACGTTCTCGGTGACACCCACCACGATGTCTTCGATGTCATCGAGGCTCTCGAGGAATCCAAGCCCACGCACGACGTACTCGGCCCGATTCACTTCGATCGTGCGTGCGCCGACATCAACGTTCGAGGCGCTGACGGCCTTGAAGACGCTGCTGAGTGCGACGCCATGTGCGTGCATTGCGTCTGGGTCGACATCAATTTGGTACTCCTGAACATAGCCTCCGATAGAGGCGACCTCAGCGACCCCCTCCACGCTCGAAAGTGCGTAGCGCACGTACCAGTCTTGCGCCGTGCGCAGCTCATGTAGATCCCAACCACCCGTGGCTTGGCCGCGCTCGTCGCGCCCCTCGAGGGTGTACCAGAACACCTGGCCAAGCGGAGTGGCGTCCGGTCCCAGAGCGGGCTGCACGCCCGGTGGCAATGTGCCGGAAGGAAGGCTGTTGAGCTTCTCGAGCAGTCGGCTGCGCGACCAGTAGAACTCCACGTTGTCATCGAAAATGACGAAGATGGACGAGAAGCCGAACATCGATGAGCTGCGGATGCTCTTGACACCAGGAACGCCTAGAAGCGCCACCGTCAGTGGATAAGAGACCTGATCCTCGACATCCTGAGGCGAACGTCCCTGCCAAGCCGTAAAGATGATCTGCTGGTTTTCCCCCGTGTCGGGGATGGCGTCGACTGGCACCGGGTCCCTCGGGAACCCAGGAACGTTCCAGTCGAAGGGAGCGACAAGGACGCCCCATCCAACAAAGAACACGGTCAGCATGAAGGCAATCAGCTTGTTCTCGAGGAAGAAGCGAATGACCCGGTCGAGCATGCTGGGCTGATGTGAATTGGTGTCCATAGCCGCTCTCCTCTACTTGCTAGCCACTTCTCGAGTGACGGAGCCACAGCGCAACATCGACGCTCCAAAGTAAGGATTGGCGATAACGCTCTCAGCTTGCAGCCAGCTCGCCCCCTCGAAGTCAAATGCCATCGGACAGTGCATCACATGCAGTGCTCGGCTCAGCGGGTTGCCTGTCTCTTGCTCAATGGCGAGAACCTGCTCCGACAAAACGTGGAAGGTCACACGGTCGACCTCGATGTCAGAGGTGGCGTCCAAACCAAGCAAGGCTGCGTGCATCTTGTGCAGGTGCGCTATCGTCGCCTCTGAAAGAGAGTTGTCGCCGGTTGCCAGCACGACTACGCCCAACAGACCCTGCAAGGACATGTGGGCTGACTGCTCCTCGTCACCTGCAAGCTGCTCTTGCAGGCTGAGGTAGCTCGTGAACACTGCCGCTAGCGGCGAGGCCTTTCCATCTACCCGCATGGGCTCGCTTCCCATCTCCGCGCCATGCTCGTGCTGCATCGGGGCCTGTTCGGATTCATGCGCGGCGGCGGGCGGCAGATGAGAGGCGAACTCCTCACGAATTTCGCCGCAGCGTAGCATCGAAGCTCCGAAGTATGGGTTGAGGATGTCGCTGCCAGCCTGAAGCCATGAAGCCCCCGATCCGTTGAATGCCATGGGGCAATGGGCTTCTACAAGAGTCGAAGACTCATCGTGTCCTGATCCACGAACGAGGGTGAGTACTGCACGAGATGCCGACTCGAACGCAGTGCGAAGCGCCTCCATGTCCTGCGCTTGGTCAGCACCCGAGATGGCAACTCCGAGTAGCGTGCTCTCCTCAGCCCACATCGTCCGCAGCTCCGAAACCAAACCGGCGGCAGAGATGATCTCGAGCTGGGGAAGGATGCGCTCGAAAGATGCCTTGGCGGCCGCGAAGTCATCGTCGGCGAGACTCGTCTGCGCAGCCAAGTACGCTTCATAGAGCGGCGTAAGAGATGCGCGAAAGAGCTTCACCTCGGGACCCCATGCATGCCTGCGCTCGCCGGCAATCCCCATCATGCTGGGCTTGGCGAGAATCTGCATCGAGCTATCGATGCGGAAGGCCCCGTGAGTGACAACACGCTCACCTTCTGCAAGCCCCTCGAAGACCATGTACTCATCGCCGGCTCTTGGCCCGAGCACCACCTCGCGCCCCTCATAAGTAGGCCTGTCCGTCCCAGGGACCTCGATGTAGACCACAGCTCGTTTGCCGGTTACAAGCACGGCGCTCGAGGGAATGACGAGGGGGCGCGCGGACGGACTCGGGACATCAGGGACAAGGCCGAGATCCTCAGCGCGCACGAGGTCCATGCCGCACACATCGCACACCCCGGGCTCGTTTTTGACGACCTCCGGGTGCATGGGACTCACCCACTTGCCTGCCAAGTGTTGGTCAAGAACAACCCCACCAGCTCCAAGTCGCGCGCTTGCAACGGCACGCACGAACATGCCCGGCTTCAAACGACCGTCGATGTTGTCGACGTTTACGCGCACCTTAGCGGTGCGAGTATGCTCGTGGATGAAGGGGTCGATATAGGAGATGATTCCCTCAAGGGTCTCTCCAGGGAGGGCTTCCACTTCGACGACAACCGGCTGGCCGTAGCGCAGCCACGCGAGGTCCTGCTCGTAGGCATCGAGGCGTACCCAGAGTTGGCTCAGATCGGCGACGCGATAGATGTGCGTTCCAGTCTGAACATATGCGCCCTCATCGAGCATCTTGTCAATGACAACACCCGTGCTCGGGGAAGTGAGCATCACGCGATCGCTAGCGCTGCCGCGCATTTCGATCTCAACGACCTGTTCTTCAGTCAACCCCCAGAGCAGGAGCTTCTCGCGCGAGGACGAGTACGCATCGAGATTGCTCGCTGTGAGGAACTCACTGGACTCCCCTGCAGTTGCCTTCAGCCTATCACGAGCAGACAGCAACTCTTCCTGGGCCGTGAGCAAGTCTGGGCTGTATAGCCACACCAAGTGATCGCCCTTACTGACTCGAACACCCGTGTAGTCGACGTACAAACGGTCAATGCGGCCAGGGACCCAAGCCGAGATGGTGCGCACCGCCGTCTCATTGTAGTCGACCTTGCCGACCATACGGACAGGGCGGGTGACGTTCTTGCGACGAACGGGCTCGCTAACTATCCGTGCCAGGGCCTTGGACGCGGGCGACATCACGAGTTGACGCGGATTGTCGTCACCGCCTGCTGTCATCTCGACCAGGTCCATCCCGCAGATGGGGCAGGCCCCAAACTCAGGTAGTTTGATCTGCGGGTGCATCGGGCAGGTCCAGAGCGTCGGCTCTTTCACTTCTTCTTCGTCATGGACGTGCGCCTCTCTGGCCTCTGGCTCGCTGCCCCACCCGACCGATGAGCGGCCAACAATGAAGAGAGTGACGGCCGCGCTGGCAAGAATCAGAACCTTATTCGTGGTCTTCATTGGACGGCTCCTCCTAGGAGCTCTTTCAGGCGCGCATCACCCTTGAGGTACGCGCTACATGCGCGCCAGTGCGACAGCTCGAAATCGAGGAGCGTGCGCTCAGAGTCAAGAAGTTCGAGTACGGATGCACCGCCTGCGCGGTAGGAACCTGTGGTGAGCTGCAGCGACTCGCGCGCTCGGGGAATGAGAGACTCGCGGTAAAGCTTGATGCGTCGCTGTGCGTCATCGACACGGTAGGCTTCGCTAGTGATGTCAGCGTTCAACGTGGAGCGTGCATCGTCGAGTCTCGCATTGGCCGCACGTACTGAGTGTCTCGCCTCGCGGCTTGCGGCTGAGTAACTCGATCTCCACACCGGCAAGCTCATGCTGAGGCCAAGGAATAACGGGTCATCACCGCTTCCAGGAGTCGAAGGATTCAATGCCTCGCCGGTCTGGATGTAGTCGACGCGAGCAGCGAAGTCGGGGCGACGCTTGTACGCGGCAAGCTCTTCTGAAATGCGCGCCGCCTCTAGCTGTCGCGTAAGTACGCGCAGCTTGGGGCTAGCATCCAAAGCAAGCTCGATCAGTTCGGCAGCGGAGAGGAGCGGAACCAGTTCGGGAACCTCGAGCTCGGGCCAGGGCAGCGAAGCCGCTGCCTCGAGCGGCAAGTTCATCGCGTCCGCAAGACGTGAGGATAGAGCCGGGCGACGCCGTTGCATGCTCGCTAGATCGTCTTCGAGCCGCCCGATTTCGACCTGCAGCCGAAGCAAGCCATCTTGGCCTGCCCCTGCGCGAATGCGCCCCTGAACGACAGGCTCGAATCCTTTGACGAGTTGCAGGAGCTCTTGGGTGATGGCCAGTTCCCGCGCAAGGAATGCATACTCGTGGAAGGCTTCTTCGATGTGTCTGGTCACAGCAAGTCGGGTTTGCTCGACACGCTCCCAAGCAGCCTCGGACATGCGGGTAGCCAGTTTCGCCTTCGTGCTGAGCTCGCCAGGCCATGGAAAGGCTTGCGAGAGACCGATGCGGCGATTCTGCGAACCTGTGCGAGTCTGGACCTGCTCAATGAACTCGGCATAGGAGAGCTTTGGATCCGGCAGACTGGACACCTGCTCGACCCGCTCCGTACTAGCCAACCAAGTCTCGAACGCGGCGCGAAGCTGCGCGCTGTGCCGCAGGCCGATGGCCACGTATTGCTCGAGGTTAGACTGCTCGAGGAGCTCACTGCGAGCGCTTGCCGTCTCGTGCGAATCACCTTCGGGCGCGGGCGCCTGCGCACTGTCGTAGAGCTGTCGAGTTCGCCTCTCGATCAGGCCCGAGTCATAGCTGCTCGCACAACCAGAGAGGATGAGCAGGAAAGCGGCTGCACAATGCAGTAGCCGAGGGTGTGTATACATTTGACGCCCAATAGTGGTCAAGGAAGCACGGTCATGGTGACGCGTCGTAGCCCGCGTGGGGCTCTCTAGACTGCCAACGACGTAGCTGACCCCATGGCGCGATGCAGCATCAGCTCGAGTGGGAACAGAGGCCCAGACAAGACAGGAAAGCATCTCGCCACGTGGCGAGCGCTGGCTCAAATCAGATACGACTGGGTGAAGACCGAAGCGGCCTTCTTCTTCGCCCGTGGTGGCGGATTCCGTGCCCTCGCAGCAAGGTCCGGCCACACACTCGAGAGTATGGGACTCTCATCAATGCACTGCAGTGCGTTGAGCCCGCGTCGCTTCGCGAGTACAGGTTCACTCGGGTACTGAAGCAGAGGCACCGGCGGCTTCACCTTGCAATCGCAGGTTGTGCCCAGACTCTCTGGCTCAGTCTCGTCCGGCTTCGATTCGTCTTCGCTTCGCCGTGAACAGCACCCACAAGCACTCGAAGGCCCAGCTTCGGGCGCACAGCAACAACAGCTCGCAATGCAATCGGCCTCCATTTGACCCCACACAGACGACATCAAGGGCAGAAGCACGAGCTGTGTTGCTGCGAAGAGCGTGATTAGGAGGATGTGTCGAGTGTGAGAGGGCATGAGCGGACTTAGCTGTACATCACCATACGAGACTCATCTGCGGAAATGAGCCCGAACATAGGCGGGCAAAGCTCTGTATTAGTGCGTACAAGCCACGCCAGGCTCCGCGCGGCGGGGCCTGCAGCTCAGATGGGCGTCGCGCCTGGGTCAGTTCACCATCAGGAGTGAGGTTCCTCACAGCCCATGCCTGGCTGTCGAAATTGATGACGACGAACAACTTGGCGCGCTGGATGCTTTCGCCAGGTCGAGGCGGGAGCCAGCACTCCGTGGTATGTAATCCTGTGCACACCGGGACGCAGAACGAGCGCGGCCAAGCGTTCGATGAAGGTTAGCGGGTCGAACACGAAGTGAGTTGTGCCATCACGCCAGGGACGGCGCAGCTCAAGAATGACCTTGCCTTCGGGTGAGAAGGAGAGGCGTTCGGCTGCGATCGGACCGCGTGTGACGTATTGGCAGAGTGCTCGAGCCGGACTCTATCGTCTGGTCTCAAGTAGACTTCGGCATGCAGGGAGAAGCCGTTTCCGTTGGCGCATAACCTGCCAGCCCCCGAGTCGAAGCGGTCAGCGCCGGCGGGTTCTTCGCCTGCGCGCTCGATGCGCTTGCCAGCCTCGGGACCGAGAGCGATGCGTCCCTGGAAACGGCGAAGGATCGAGCGCGTGCGGCGGGACTTTGTCTCGAAGGTCTCGCATGAGTTCAAGACCCCCTTGACCTCGATTCGAGGCTATGTCGAAACCTTGATCGACGGCGCAATCGATGACCAGAGGAACAATAGGCGCTTCCTGATTAAGATAGAAGACAACGTCAAGAGGTTGAATCACCTGGTATCCGACCTCTTACGCATCTTCAAACGCTTTTACAGGGTGGACAAGGCTCGCTCGCGTGCAGTGGTTGGAACCGGCCTGGGCCTTTCGAATGTCAAGCACATGGTCAGTGCGATGAACGGATCCATCACCGTGCTGAGCGAGTCAGGTCCGGGTACGCGATTCGTCGTGCTCCTTCCGAGAGCCTGAGGCGTTTCGGGAAGCTGACGCACGGAGGCGTCAGCGGATTGCGCTCCCTCCGGGGGGGGCGCAAAGTCTTCGATCATGCACCGCTCATTTCGAGGCGCATCGAAGCTCCTCCAGGGACAGCCTAAGGGCCGCTCTGAAGCGATTAATAAGTTTTTTATGTGCGCCTGAACTTGCCTTCATCGGCGTATCCGAAGTTGGCCTGCAAGCAAACGAAGAATGAACTGCCAACAAGGCTCGCTTCAACGCAGAGCCATCCAATTCAACGAACACAATGAAGACTCTTCAGATACTCAGCGTCGCACAAATTCTGTTCTGCATATCTTCCCTGGCCTCGGCCCAGGTCAAAGTCGATGAGCAGTTGCCGGTCTACCGCGCCACGCAAGGCGTCTCCGGCAACGTCAAGAGTGTTGGTTCCGACACGATGAACAACATGATGGCGCTGTGGGCGGAGGGCTTTCGCAAGAACTACCCCGGCGTTCAGATCGAGATCGAAGGCAAGGGCTCATCGACCGCTCCCCCGGCTCTTATCGCTGGCAACTCAACCTTCGGCCCGATGAGCCGTGAGATGAAGGCCAAAGAAATTGACGAATTCAAGAAGGCCTTCGGCTACGAACCTATTGCTCTGCCGACCAGCATCGACATGTTGGCCGTCTACGTCCACAAAGACAATCCGATCGCTCTTAGTGGGCTGAGCCTTCAGCAGGTCGACGCGATCTTCTCTAAGACTCGCAATGGCGGACATGGCAGTGACATCAAGACTTGGGGCGACTTGGGTCTGACGGGCGAGTGGGCCAAGCACGAAATCAGTTTGTACGGCCGCAACTCTGCCTCCGGAACCTACGGCTTCTTCAAGCAGAACGCCTTGTTCAAAGGCGACTATAAGGACACTGTCAAGGAGCAGCCCGGGAGCTCCTCGGTAGTGCAAGGCATTGCGACCGACAAGTACGGGATCGGCTACTCAGGCATCGGCTACAAGACAGCAGATGTTGCTGCCGTGCCGTTGGCCCTCGAAACGGGCGAGGACTTCATCCCTGCGACGCCAAAGAACGCGTACACCGGCGACTATCCGCTCGCTCGCTTCTTGTTGATGTACGTCAACTACGAGCCGGGCAGCAAGCTCGAGCCGCTGCGCGCCGAATTCATCAAGTATGTCTTCAGCCGCGCAGGCCAGAAGGACGTCGTCAAGGATGGATACTTCCCCGTAACGGCACGCATTGCCACGGGCGCCCTGCAACGGGTCGGCTTGACAGCCGCTCCCAGCGGAAGTTGAACCTCGCATCCTAGCTACGGCCTCAGGCCGTTCCCCGCCGGGTGGCCAGTAGCCATCCGGCTCGACTCATTGATGGAGCTGCGATCGTTGCGACACGCGGATGAAAGAATCTCAACCAACATCTAAGACTCGAAGAATCCGCAAGACCAGGCGGAGTGTCATCTACGTCGAGCACTTGGCACGCGCAGCCATCACGGCAGGTGGTATCGGCACGATCATCGCCGTTGGGCTGATCTTCGTCTTTCTGGTTTGGGTTGTGCTTCCCCTGTTTGAGAGTCCGGAACTCCAGAGCGACGAACGGATCGATGTACCTGCGCTCGCCGAAGCGCCCTTCCACATGGGCACTGATGACGAGCGCTTGATGGCCTGGATTCTCCATCGCGATGGAGGGCTCGAGCTGATCGAGCTCGGCAGCGGCCGACCGATCACCGTGCTCCGGCCTTTTGGTGACGCTGTTCCGACGGCTGCATCTTTCTCGGCCGGCACGAGCGATGGTGTCTTCGGATTCGCTGACGGCACTGTGCGAATCGGCGAGATTGCCTTCGACACGACCTTCTTGAAGGATGGCGAGGTAGCGGCCGAGCTCTCCCGCTTGCATGCCGGTGAGCAGGCAATCTATGAAGAGGGAATCATCCTGCGGACCTCCATGGGGCAACTGAGTCGCACGGCAGTACGAGTCGAGCTTCAAGATCCTCTCCCAACCAGCGACTCTTCGCCGATCGCGATGATCGACCATGCGATCACACCGGCGGGACTGTCTCTTTTGACGCTGCAAGAGAACGGTGCGTTGCGAGTCGCGCGAGTTCGCAGCAAGCGGAACTTGATGAGCGGCAAGGTCACGAGATCCCTCAAGACTGCCGAACTCGAGGCTGCTCGCACGGACGGAAAGCAGACACGACCCTTTGGCGTGAAGATCGGAGGCCTGGGTCAACATGCATATGTTGTTGGCGAAGACGGACAAACGCAGCACTGGGACTTGCGCAAATTCGATGGGC
Organism: Planctomycetota bacterium; assembly: GCA_047611405.1. Classification (GTDB taxonomy): domain Bacteria; phylum Planctomycetota; class UBA1135; order UBA1135; genus JBLFWN01. The sequence continues at coordinate 12,864 of JBLFWN010000104.1, forward strand.
CTCGATTGTTCGAGGAGCTGGACTTGGTCGAGAAAGCAGGAGTGCGGGTTACTGCGCTCGCATTTGCGACCGGCCGTAAGACGCTCTTGGTCGGTGATTCGAGTGGAATGGTCGCGCGTTGGTTTCCTGCACAAGAGGAAGGCTCTTCCAACGACCCCTTGCTGGTCTACGCGAATCCGCTGCTACAAGGAGACTCACCGGCACGCATCATCGCGGCTTCGCCTCGCTCCCGAATGGTCGCAGTTGGTTTCGAGTCGGGAACGGTGGAGCTGTTGCAAGCGACCTTGCGGGACCGTTTGCTGACACTCCATTGTGATGAGCTAGCTTTGGCTTTGATCGTCTCCCCAAAGGAGGACGCGATCCTCGCCAGGACTGCCACCAAGATTGCAGCTTGGGAGATCGACACCAAATACCCCTCTGCAAGCTTGACGGCTCTGTTCACGCCGGTTTGGTACGAAGGCTACCAGGCTCCGAAGCACTTCTGGCAATCGTCCAGTGCCGACGACGACTTCGAGCCCAAGCTGGGCTTGATGCCGCTCGTTTTCGGAACGATCAAAGCCACGATCTACTCGATGATATTCGGTGCGCCTCTTGCGCTCCTGGCCGCAATCTACACGAGCGAGTTCATGGCCAAGCGCTTCCGCTCAACGGTCAAGTCAACCGTCGAGCTGATGGCCAGCCTTCCCAGCGTCGTACTGGGATTCATTGCTGCCTTGGTCATCGCGCCCTTTGTTCAATCGGCCGTGCCAATGATCCTCGCGGCAATGCTGGTTATCCCCGCGACAACATTACTAGGTGCCCATCTTTGGTTGTTGTTGCCGGGGCACATATCCGTTCGGTGGCAGGGTTGGCAGCGCTTCCTGGCCATCTCGATGACCTTGCCGGTCGGATTCTTGATAACAGTGATGATGGGGCCCACGGTCGAGCGTGTCTTCTTCGCCGGCGACATCACCGCTTGGCTTGCAGGTCAAACGGGGTCCGGCTGGGGAGGGTGGTTCTTCCTGCTGCTCCCGCTGGCGAGCCTAGTAACGCTATTGCTCAGCACTATGGTTCTCGGGCCCATGTTGAAGGCACGATCGAGAGAATGGGACCGCAAGCAGAGCGCCCGTGCGCAAGGCGCTAAGTTTTTGCTGGGTCTTGTCCTTACGATTGCACTGGCCGCCGGCATAGCTCTGCTGCTTCAAACGACCGGATTGGATCCGCGCGGCGGGGTGGTTGGCACCTATGTTCAAAGAAACGCATTGATCGTCGGCTTCGTGATGGGGTTCGCGATCGTTCCGATCATCTACACCTTGGCAGAGGATTCCCTGTCTGAGGTCCCAACCGTATTGCGCGAAGGATCTCTGGGGGCCGGCGCAACTCAGTGGCAGACAACGGTTCGCATCGTGGTCCCATTCGCGATGAGTGGCATCTTCTCAGCGATGATGATCGGTCTCGGGCGAGCCGTGGGCGAGACGATGATCGTGCTGATGGCTGCCGGTAACACGCCCGTCATGGATTGGAACATCTTCAACGGCTTCCGAACGCTGTCCGCAAACATTGCGGTTGAGTTGCCAGAGGCTGTGGCTGGAAGCGACCACTATCGCACCCTCTTCCTGGCAGCGCTCGTGCTGTTCGCGATGACCTTCCTACTGAACACCCTGGCCGAACTCGTCCGCCGACATTTCCGGAATCGTTTCAAAGCGCTATGAGTGTCACTTTGGAGCAAGCCTCCCCGGATTCAGATCGCGAAGCAGTGGATCGATCCAAAGCTCTGAAGCAGAGACGACGACGTCAGTCGTCCCTCACGGCTCAGGGTGAACCCCTGGTGTGGCTCTCGGGGGTCTCGCTGACAATTTGCTTGGTCATGATCGTTAGCCTCTTGGGCCTGGTGATCTACCAGGGCGGGATGACTTTCTGGCCGCGTTCGATCGTTCACATCGACACGAAAGCAGGTCAGGCTTTTCTCGGGGAAGTTATGGAGTCCGAGGTCTATGTGCCCGACCCGCAAGTCATGGACACGATGTCTAGGACCGAGCAGGCCGAGCTCGAGCAAGAGATGGAGGGGCAGCAGGGGCAAGCTCGTCGTCGCTTGCTGCGAACCGAGAACTACGAATTCACTAGCACGCACTTCGATTGGATCGACGAAGCCAATGTTCGAGCGGAGCACACTCCGGCCTGGGCCTTCGTCGTGGAGCGAACCGCCAAAGGGCGCTTCTATGGTATCCCGCGCAGCTTCCTAGTAGACGGCGAGGAGCAGGCAACGGGTCCTGAGGCTACGTGGAAGAGCTTTCAGGAGCATCACGTCGAGGTTCAGAAACGCGTCGAACGAATCCATGGACTCGAGCGAGAGGATCTCGGGGATCTAAACGCGCGACTCGAGGATGAGCGTCTCGAACTGCGCGCCACCGAGTTGAAGCATGGGCTGGATTCGGATCCGTGGCGCAAGAGGCAACTGATCCATGATGCCGTGGAAGCCGATGCCCAGGCCGACTACCAGCGCATCACTACCGAGATCAGCGCTCTGCGTGCGATCAACAACAACTACCAAGTTGCCTTCGAGATGGCGGATGGTGAACAGACGCGCCTGACATTGGCCGAGGTAGTTCGCGCGGTGCCCTCCAATCAACTCGACTTCGCCGGCAAGTTGGATGTCTATGCCAGCCGTTGGTGGGAATTTTTGACAGCCGAACCGCGCGAAGCGAATTCGGAAGGTGGCGTCTGGCCTGCGATCTTCGGCACAGTGATCATGACGTTGATTATGTCGGTACTTGTCGTGCCGATCGGAGTGCTGGCTGCCCTTTACTTGCGCGAGTACGCGAAACAAGGTGTGCTCGTCAGCTTCGTGCGAATCGCGGTCAACAACTTGGCCGGAGTCCCGAGCATCGTTTTCGGCGTGTTCGGATTGGGCTTCTTCTGCTACATAGTCGGCACCTCGGTCGACGAGTTGTTCTTTAGCGCGAGTTTGCCCAACCCGACCTATGGCAAGGGTGGGGTCCTGTGGGCTTCCCTGACCTTGGCCTTGCTGACGCTCCCGGTCGTGATTGTCGCGACAGAGGAGGCCTTGTCGGCTGTACCAAACTCGATGCGCGAGGGCTCTTACGCTTGCGGGGCAACGAAGTGGCAGACCATCCGTCGCATCGTCTTGCAGCGCGCTCGGCCCGGTATCTTGACCGGCGCGATACTGGCGATCGCTCGTGGCGCGGGAGAGGTCGCCCCCTTGATGTTGGTCGGAGCCGTCAAGTTGGCTCCTGAATTGCCAGTCGACCTCGCCCACTTCCCATACATTTTTCCAGAGCGCAGCTTCATGCACTTGGGATTCCACATCTATGACGTGGGCTTCCAAAGTCAGAACTCAGAGGCTGCCAAACCGATGGTCTACACGACCACTCTGCTGCTGATCGCCATCGTCGTGATGCTGAATCTCGTCGCGATTTGGATTCGAGCGAGACTCCGTAGCAGCTTCCAAGGGCCGAAATAGAACGCCCTTTGGCTTGTCATGAATGAGACGATGAATAAACAACAAAGGTCGATAGAGCAATCCGCAGGGCATGGCGGGCGGCAGGGCACCAAAGAAGTCAAACAACCTTCCCTTACGATCAAGCACGGGGCCGCTGAACACGGCGGGCTCTTTGATGCGATCCAAGAAGGACTCCCGTTCGAGTCAACCATTCACGAAAGGACCGGCAGCGAAGAAACCGTCCTGGGTATCAAGGATTTCAACCTGTGGTACGGAGACACGCAGGCACTGCACGACATCTCATTGACTGTACCGCATGGCAAAGTTACTGCGTTGATCGGACCATCCGGATGTGGAAAGTCAACTCTGCTGCGCTGCGTCAATCGTATGAATGACCTGATCGACAGCGTATCGATCGAAGGCGTCATGGAGTTGAATGGCGATCCTATCTATGGCAAGGGCGTCGACGTCATCGAGCTGCGCAAGCGCATCGGGATGGTCTTCCAGAAGCCCAATCCGTTCCCAATGAGCATCTTCGAGAACGTTGTTTACTCGCTCCGTATCGACGGTATTCGGGACCGTCAGGTGCTTGAGGAGGTTTGCGAAACGAGCCTTCGATCTGCCGGCCTTTGGAATGAAGCGAAGGATCGCCTGAACAAGAGTGCCTTGGCATTGTCGGGCGGCCAACAGCAACGCCTCTGTATCGCACGCGCCATAGCCGCAGAGCCGGAAGTGCTACTCCTAGATGAGCCTTGTTCGGCACTGGATCCTATCGCGACAGGCAAGATCGAAGACTTGATCGATACATTGAAGGGTCAGTACTCCGTGCTGATTGTCACTCACAACATGCAGCAAGCCTCGCGCGTGAGCGACATGACTGCCTTCATGTACCTCGGCCGCTTAGTGGAATATGGCCCGACGGAGAGCCTCTTCCTTTCGCCGCGATTGAAAGAGACCGAGGACTATGTGACCGGCCGTTTCGGTTGATCCAGGCAGGAATTCAAAGCTATGTCGAAGCACCTATTTAACGATATGTCGAAGCTGGAACGCCGGCTACTCGACCTTGGAGCACGCGTCGAAAACGCCGTGCGCAAATCAATCAGAGCTCTGGAAGCCCGCAAGAGCGACTGCGCAAAGGAGGTGATCGAGGGGGACTCAGCCATCGACCAGGCCGAGGTCGAGTTGGAAGAAGAGTGCTTGAAGATCCTGGCACTGCACCAGCCCGTTGCAACCGACCTGCGCTTCGTCGCCGCCTGCTTGAAGATCAACAGTGATCTCGAACGCATCGGCGACTTGGCTGTGAGTATCGCCGAGCGTGCGAAGTCTTTCGATCGAATCTTGTGCTTTCCTTTGCCCAAAGACTTGGCGCCCATGACGGAAGCGACGACAGGGATGCTCCGCAAGGCCTTGGACTCTTTTGTCAAGAGTGACGTGGAGCTGGCCAGGCGAGTGTTGGTAGAAGACAACGTCGTGGACGACTACAACCGAGACATCATCGCCAGCATGGTGAAGCGGATGCACAAAGACCCCGCGCATATCGATAATGCTCTGTTGTTCCTGTCTGCCTCCAAGAATCTCGAACGCATAGCCGATCACGCGACCAACATTGCCGAGGATGTTATCTACATGGTCGAAGGCGACATCGTCCGGCATCTAGGATCCGATATTTGATGGAGTATGGATCGCGCTGAAGAGAAGATTGGGTTTCAACTTAGACGTGGAATATCCATTCAATTGGGTTCGGCAATGACCCGTTCATGGATTGCAGTGGCTACTTCGGTCAGTCGATCCAGCTGTTCCTTTTGGCGTAGCATTTCAACCGGAAGCCCACGATAGCCATTGGCCGCACCCTAAATGCCACCGGTCATAGCACTGATCGTGCCGACGTCTCCACCTCGTTGTGAGGCGCGCAGGAGCAAGGCCTCAAACGTGCGTTCGCGGCCCGAGTAGCGCCAGCGCGATGGCCGTCACGCTTGAGTCGACAGGGGTCATGAAGTTGTCGAGCTACTTGCATAGGTTATGCGCGGTCCGCTGATCTCCGGTCTCTAGCAAGCTGCCGACGAGCTGAAGCTTCACACTGAACTCCGCTCGATCGCACGCATCTAGCAAGTTCGCGATGATAGATTTCGAGGATTCGTCGCCCATAGCTAATGCCACCGCCATTGCCCCATGATCCATTGGGGAAGACCGAACGGTTGGCTGCCCGCCAGTTCTGACCCTTAGCGAGCGGATAGGGGATACAGGGGCGCGAGCCCTGGACCCGACGCATGGCGCCTCGTGCTCAGTCCGCTTGGCCGAATTGCTTATGCGTGGAGCGCAAACCAAAGGCGAATTGCGTACTCGAGCAAATCGCATGAACCCGTTCGCTACTCAGGAGGACCTAGGCGAAGTGCTGATCTCCCTGTGCGACTAGCAACTCTTAGCCGATCTGCCTCCGCTGCCTGGTTCCCGTGCTGCTCGAGTTAGTAAAACGCTCTCGGCTAAAGGTCAAGCGGAAACGAGCCATCCGGTTTCAACTCCGGCGCGAGCCGCGGCTCCATCCGCTGCGGCTGCTTCACTCTTTTCTCAGTCAGCAAGGGCCTCGTCTTTCGCAGGTTAGCCCTCGTCCAACCTAGAAGAGCTAGCCAACCGAGTCACGCGCTTGGAAGCCCAACTGGCCAGGCTCGCCGAGGCGTTGGGCGAGTCCCTTGAGCGAGATTGAGCACTACGTTTTCCTGGTGATTTTTTCAAGCGGAATGGTGAGCGACTGTAAGTCCAAGTTATGTAATAGAGGTCGGCCCGTTCATGCTGCATGGCATGAGCTTTCATATAATAAGAAGTATGTCAGAGCAGGCAACGCCTCGGGATGTGTGTGAGGGACAACTTCAATTGGAACTCGGATTAGAGCGCTGTCGAGAGGTCCTGAAGTCGCACGTGGTTTACGACCTAATTTCGGGGCCGACGACCATTAGACGTTTTATGGAGTCGCACGTTTTTGCGGTTTGGGATTTCCAGTCATTACTCACCTGCTTGCAGTCTTTTTTGACCTGCGTAGAGGTCCCGTGGGTTCCGACTGCCGACCCTATGTCGAGGAGATTGCTTAACGAAATCGTCCTGAGTGAGGAGAGCGACGAAGCTCCCGATGGCGGATATCTTTCGCACTACGAGTTGTACTTGCAGGCCATGGAAGAAGCACAGGCGTCCACGGCTTCGATTCAAGAGTTTGTGCGCGCTGTGGCCAGTGGGATTTCTGTCGCTGCTGCCCTCGAAAAGCCAACGATCCCGAATGAGGTCAAGCCCTTCGTCGCCAAGACAATGAGTCTTGCCGAATCAGGTCAGGCGCATGTCGTGGCATCGGCCTTTGCTTACGGAAGGGAGGAAGTCGTGCCGATCATGTTTGCGGAGTTGGTAGAGACGCTCTCCACTACTGCACCTGAGGCATGGGGGACCTTTCGTTACTACCTCGAACGGCACATAGGACTCGATTCGGAAGTGCATGGGCCCCAGGCAAAAAACTTGGTTCGCCGTCTGTGTGGAGATGATCCAAGATTGTGGGCGGAAGCTCTTGAGGCTGCTCGCAGTGCACTCGATTCGCGAATTCAACTCTGGGATGACCTTGCCGAACACTTGCGTTCGGCTGAGATTTAGCGAGGCCCAAGTAGTAATTGCGAGGTCCGGCGCTATCCGCTTCGTCGTCACCGTCAGCGTGATCTTGTGCTTCGCGAACTGTGCGCAAGAGCGGATAGGGGATACCAAGGGGGCGAGCCTTGGACCCGTTACATAGCGCCTCATGCTCAGTCTGTCCTATCCGCCGATTCGGTCGTAGAACTGCGCAGGCCCCTGGTCGACGCGTCCCGCATGGCCGGCTAGCGGTACGCCAGCCAGGATGGTGTCACCTAGAGAGCTACAGCCACGTTGAATAGAGGAAACCGATCCTCGCGCGGAACAGGCGCTGCTAGAACCTTCCTCCCATGAAGACGTCTACCCATCGCCCTGAGCTCCGACCCGATTTCTTCCTCACGGCTCTACTCGTGGCGGCCCTTTCGTGTGCAGGGTGCGCCTCGGGATATTTTCAGAACGCATCGACCGTGGAGGTGCCGCCCAGCATGTCGTCGGCCGTCGTGACTCCCTTGCATTACTTCCAGGGCGGGCGGCAGTCCGTCCGGGAGTACATGGTTGGGCATCCCGGTTTGAGCGAGATCGCCGTGCAGTCATTAGCCGCGTGCGTTCGGCTCGAGATCCGGGTCTCCCAACAGGGATCCAGTTACACCGAGGTCCAGGGCAGCGGCTTTTTGATCGGAAAGGGTCGCTACGTCCTCACCTCTGGCCACTCCCTCGCTAACTCAAGTTCGCTGAGCATCCGTGTCACTCTGGCCGACGGCCAATCGTTTGATGCGGAGGTCGTCAAGTCCAGTTTCGATGAGTTCGCGAGCACGAACCTCGATCTCGCCCTCCTGCGACTCGATACAGTGAAAGCGCTGCCCAGCCTGGAGATTGGCGAGCCTCGCTCGGCCGACACGGTGATCGTTCCTGGCTACCCCGGCAAGCACGGGGTCAACCCGGCGGGCCTCATCGTCTCGGGACAGGCTTACCGCAACTCTCCTCTGCAACCTCTGATTACCCTCGCTGTGCTCGAGAGTGTCTCACCAATCTCCTTGCGTCCGCTGGCTGGGTCGATCCCCACTGGTGGTGTGAGCGGCAGCCCGGTCATCGATTCGAGAGGACGCGCCGTGGGGATTTTCAACCAAGTCGTTACGGCCCCGGAGAAGGACGGAGTGCTGTACTCCTACGGAGCCTCCTCCTCCTTGGAGTGGTGGCCGGAGATCTCGAAGATCGTAGGGCACTAAGCCGCCTCTACCCGCACGATTATCACAGCGCGATCAGGGGCACACTTCGCTCAGGCAACCCGGCCTACCGTCCCGGCCTCGCGCACTCAGCGATAGAGCGCCGGCGATGTATCCGTGCGACCTCGGTCCCCCATTCACTCCAAGTGAGCAGCGGGGACGCTGCCAGCAATGGGATCAGCCGTGGTAGAAGTGCTCATCGATGATCTTTGCGGATAGGGATACAAGGGCCGCGAGCCGTGGACCCGCCGCATGGGGCCTCGTGTTCAGTCTGCCCTCTGCGGCTAGCAGAACCGGCCCTCTGTTCTGAAAGCCCTGCTCGCCCCCTCGAGATCACCCTTGGTCGCTTTGTGGGCTTCCGTTTTGCAGCCTTGGATTTACCGGGTGGCGGAAGCAACGCGTACTACAGCGTCTGCCAGCAGGACGTCGCGACGGGCCTGACTCGCAAGGTCAGCCTTTCGTCTGCGGCTATGGGGTATCAATCCAACACGAACAACTGCTAACCGGGCAATGCTTCCATCACCGGAAGATTCAGCGTGTTCTCGAGCACCGAGACTAGTTTGGTCGCGGGCGATGCCAATGGCCACCAGGACATCTTTGTGCGTGATGTGGTGGAGAACTCAACGAATCTGTATGGATGGAGTCCGACTCAAAGCACTGGTTGCAAGCCATCGGTGTCGTTCAATGGAATACCCAGTGCGACGGCCGGATCGGGCTTTGACTTGAGCCTGACCGGGGTGCGCGGCTTGCAACCCGGCATATTCATCTACTCCAGATCTGGGCCATCGAGCTTCCCTCAGGTTGGATTTCACCTCTACCTAGCTGCCCCCATCGTTCGCGCTCTGGTCCGAAACTAGGGAGGCAGCGGACCCGCGTGTGACGCCTCGTTCAGCTTCGACTTCAACAGTTGGATCGCAAACGGAAATGATGCGGCCATTGCGGCAGAGAGCTCAGTCTGGGGCTAAGGCTTTCTTTACCAAGAGTCTCGAAAGCACTCTGGATCTAGCGTCCGTGGCTGATCCTGGCAACCGAGTGTCTGAGCTCTTCGTTTTGCAATCAGCTTCGGACCGGAGTTGCATTCGCGATGCGCGCAAGGCTCTCGGGGGTCGCCTCTGGCAAGCGCCACCTAAACATGGCTAATCCAGCTTGGCGGTGGAGTATCCACCGGCCTCGTTGCAGGGGTCCTGAGATTTTCTTATTGGGCCACAGCTAGTACCGATTCGTCGAGGTATGAAACGGTGAAGAGAGGCGCCCTGCGAACGCTCTTTCATTTGTCTACGCACTTTGGCTAGTGCGGGTTCATGTCCGAGCGAAGGGCGCCGTTTGAGCACAGCACCTGCCACCTGTAGCTCAATGAGCCAAGGATCCGATCGGCCCGAAGCTGTCGCCCTTCCCGCAGTCATGGGTGCCGACTGGCAGAGTGAATACTGCTGGCTGCGGCTTCCACTGAACTAATTGTTGGCGTTGCAGAATTCGTCGGGTACCTCGGCCGAGCCGGCGTGGTGGTCCTAAAGCTACTTGCCGGTCTCGGTTCATGTGGCAATGATTAGCATGTGCCCTGTCCGCTTCGCGGTCTGCAACCCGCAACCATTCTCGATGCAAATGCGTACCCACCTTGTCGGTCCTTTGGCGCTGATGCTCGCCGCCACGCTCGCCTGCCGTTCCGAGTCACAACATCGCCGGGCTCGCCCGCTCGAGTACATCGGTTCGTCGACGATTGCACATGCGATGCATGCAGTGAATGACGCTGAGATCGACGAGCAGATTGACATCGATGATCAAGCGGAGAGTGTCGGTGGCGAGGAAGCGATCCTCACTGGGCAGTGCGATCTTGCCGGGTATGCAGGCACACCAAGTCAGCGTGTGGTGAAATCTGGGCTCGAAGCGACCTGGATCGGAGACGATGCGATCGCCGTCGTGGTCAGCACCGAACGGGACCTGAACGGACTCAGCATTGGGCAACTCCGAAGTATATTTAGCGGGGAAATCGAGGATTGGGAGCAGATCGATGGCGCGGGCACAGGGCGCATCAAGCCATTGATCGTCGACCGGAGCTCGGTGACCCGCAAGGTATTCCGGGCTGCTGTGCTTGGAGTGCGCGACTATGCAGGCTGCGAGGTCGTCGCGCCAGACGCGAAGATTCTGGCTCGCGTCGCCGAGGACCCGAACTCGATCGGTCAGATCAGCGCGTCCTTTCCGTTCGATGATAAGCGAGTGCGTGTGCTTGCGATCGACGGAGTCCGCGCGACCGATCGAAGCGGCGAGTATCCGATCACTCGTCCACTTTACTTGCTCTGGTGGCCGGGACGCGAGCGTGTCGCGCGCTTGGTGAGCTGGCTGGAGTCACCTGCCGGCCAATCCTTGCTGCACGATCTGTACCGAATCACACCGTCCCACACGGAAGGGAGCTGACATGAGTCCGAACTTATGGTCCATGTTCAGGCGGATGCTCTCGCCCATGACAGCCCTGTGCCTGCTTACTGCACTGGGATTGACAGGCTGTCAATCACAGCCCGCACGGCCGCTTGGCGAGTTTCGATACGTTGGCTCATCGACTGTGGCGAACTTCATTCGCGAGGCCGAGGCTGAGTATGGCGCTGTTGTGTTCGATGTGCATACGGCTCCAGAAAGTGACGGCGGCGAACGTGCGATCCTTGAGGGCAGCACGCTGCTGGCTGGCATATCGCGCGCTCCCTCGCTGGAGGTGCTTCGTGCTGGTATCGGATCGACATTGATCGGACGTGACGCGATCGCCG
>JBLFWN010000105.1:0-23550 GCA_047611405.1 Planctomycetota bacterium
AGGTGGGTCGTCCATCGGAGCCAGTCAGGATAACCAATTCAAACTCAGTGCCTGGCTCCGTTGTGTCAGACCACCTCTCATGAGTCTGGGTCCCATCAGCGCGGCGGTAATAGACCTCAGCGTGCTCTAGGTAGAGCGCAATGAGTCCGCCACAGAAAGTGGAGCTTCAGCGTCACCGGCTCCTGGGAGCGCTCGTCCGTTCGCTTCCCAGCGCGAACTGAAAGCTGCGAAACGAGCGTGGGACTCAGGGTCGTCGAACGGGCCGAACCAAACTTGCTGGCCGTTGAAACGGGCGTAGCCGTTGCCGCTGCGCTTGTGACGTTTTAGCGCCGGTGCGGACTTGATGCGTAGTGCAATGGAATGCGTCGGGCAGAGAAGGTGTGGATTGATCCACACTTTCGGGCCTTGGGCCGCGCTGCGCTTCCTGTGGCAGGTTTACCTAAACCGGCACTCGGCAACTAGTTGTGATGGTCGGGGCGAGAGGATTCGAACCTCCGACCTCTGCCTCCCGAAGGCAGCGCTCTACCAAGCTGAGCCACGCCCCGACACGAGCCAGGGACAATAGGCCCAGGTTCAGGGCGGGTCAATAGTGGGCCGGGAGCATCTCTCAGTTATCGGAGAGAGTTTCGGGTTGGCGACCGCCTGACGGGCTTGGGCCCCGCCACGCTGCGACTGCCTGCCCTACTTGCCCAGGTCGACGAAGACGCCGCCGTTCTCCTGCGCCAGCATTTCCATGAAGGTCTTGTTGAAGTCGCCGATGGCGATTGTGTGGATGACAACACGTCGCAGGTCGTTGGCTTCGCCGATCGAGCGCAGGATTTCGGTCGTGTCGGTGTAGGTGCCGTGTGTCGGGCGGCCGTCCGAGAGGAAGAAGATCGTGTCGACCTCGATCTCGTACTCGCTCGCCTTGGCGCCCTTACCGGCCAAGCCCAAGGCCTGGGCCAGCGCGCCATAAGTGTTGGTCTTGCCGCCCCCGATGTTGGCTGATTGCGTCAGCCCTGCACGCGCAAGATCGGCCTTCGAATTGCCGCCGATCGGCTCGAGACGATTGACCCAACTGTCAGCAGACGACTTGTTCAGCACGTTGGCTTTGACCAGCTTCTTCTTCCAGGTCTTCACCTCGGTCGCGAAGGAGAGGATGTTAAAGTCGACGTGGGATTCGAGGTTGACCACCGTGCGAGCGAGCTCGGTCTTGACGATGTCCATGCGTGACATCGACGGATAGTCACCGTCTTTGAAGCGCTCTTTCTCACGTACTTCGTGCTCCATCGAGCCCGAGACATCGATAACAAAGAGCAGCGAGCGGCTCGGCGTCGCGATCCCATGGTAGTTCGAGAGTCCAGCGCGCTTCTCGTACTCTGCGCGCCGCTTGGCTTGCATCTCGCGCAGCTTGACCATCTCTTCGTCGGTCGGGATCTTGTACCTGCCCTTGTAGTTGTCCAAGAAGCGTTGCCACAACTCGACGCGCTCACCAAAGGCACGACCCGTGATGTTCTCGAGTGCATGCGCTGCATCGGCCAGCAATCGGCCTTCTTCGAGGTGCATTTGACCAATCAAGGGTTGGATCGAATCCAGGTGGCGCACGCTTCCCAGCGATTGAATGGCAGCGGAGCGCACTTGCCAGGACTCGTCCTGCAACGCAGCGATCGAATACGGAACGATCTGCGCAGACTTCAAAGCCAACATCGCCTCCAAGGATGCGCAGCGAACCGCGCCCTCCTTGTCTTCACGCAACGCTTCGATCGCCTCCAAGTGATCAGTCTCACTGCCTGCTGCCAACGACTTGATGGCGTGCCGGCGAACCATCCAGGACTTGTCTTCCAAACAGACAGACACGATCTCGCCCGTGCCTTTGTATTCGCCTCGCTCTAGGATGCGCAGGAGACCAACGCGCGTCTCGGTGTTCTTATCCTTCTCGAGTCGCTGCAACATTTCGTCCACAGGCGGACGTGTTTCGAAGGCGGACAAGATCCCGACCGATGCCCGCACGACCTCGGGATCCTCGTCCCTAAGCAAGGGCATCAAGATCTTGACGACGCCCACGCTCTCGGTTCCCTCGAGCGCGCGAATCGCTTCCACGCGCGATGCGCTGTCCTTGTACTTCTTGAAGTACTTCTTGAACTCCTTGAGGATCTCTTCGTCGGCTGAGTAGCCCGGCGATCCAATCCCAGTCGCGACCATCGAAGCCGGCTGGGCCTCGACCACGGTCAGTGCACCGAGCAGAACGAGGGAAGAGAGAAGTAGATTGCGGCGCAAGTTGGAAAGCATGAGTCGTTGAATCTGGAGTTCCTCCCGGTGCAGAGCCCGGGCAGCCCAAGTCTAGCACCCCCTCGGCGGAAGCTCTGCCCCAGCGAAGCCGTTGTCCAGCGGGAGGCAAGGACTACGTCAAGAAGCACGGGGGCATGCGCTCTGGGTGCTACGAAAGCTTGCAGATCGCGCCACCCTCTGTCGCTCAAGCCCACTAAGGATGCTCCACCGAAAGAAGGTCCGCGCACACCCTAGGCCAACTAGCCCGCCCGGTTTCAGTGCATCCGAGCCGCAGAACCCACGACCAGACCCACGAGCAAAGAGAGCCCCCCTGCCCAAGGTGAAGCAACCCCGAAACTCGTACGTCCAAACTGCACCCCAAACCCCAGCACCAGCCCGCCAATCACCGTATCCAGATTCACGCACTCACAAACGAAGCAAGCACCACGTCCAGACCAGCACTCGTCATCGTCATATCGGCGTCAGCCCACGAGACTGAAAGTGGCCCGGCCAAAACGCCCAATGGTCATGACCCCGCCAAGACTACGACCGCGTCTCCCCTACCGAACCGCATATCTCACCGTCTCGACGGCGTCAGCCGTCGAACCAATAGACAATGGTTTTGGCTTCGCCAAGACAACGACCGCGTCTCCCCCACCGAACCGCATATCTCACCGTCTCGACGGCGTCAGCCGTCGAACCAATAGACAATGGTTTTGGCTTCGCCAAGACAACGACCGCGTCTCACCCACCGAACCGCATATCTCACCGTCTCGACGGCGTCAGCCGTCGAACCAATAGACAATGGTTTTGGCTTCGCCAAGACAACGACCGCGTCTCCCCCACCGAACCGCATATCTCACCGTCTCGACGGCGTCAGCCGTCGAACCAATAGACAATGGTTTTGGCTTCGCCAAAACTACCGCTTTGTTCGGCTCACCGTCGTGCGGCGCGTATTAGCCGATTCAATCCGATCACTGCGAAGTCTCATGCGACCCTCGTCAGTAAGAATCACGACCTTGTCGCCATCACGCGAGAGCTGGTGACCAATGATGACGCCGCCCGGGACCCACACGCGCACGCGCGGTAATCCGGCTATCGCATGGTCACTGTTCACGTCGCCGACACCTTCTCCGACCATGCGCTCGAGGCGCAAGACATCAGATGCTTCCAATGACAAGCGGCCAAGCTTGGTCTCGACCCAGATGCGCTCCTGACCGACGGCCCAAAGTCTTCCAACCAGCACCTCTCCACTTTGGAAGACGGCGCGCACGCGTCCGACAAGCGGGGTCTTCAGCGGAGCTGCTGCGGCAATCGCGTGATGCGGAATCGTCTCCTCCATCCAACGATCGCGCGGATCGACGCGACGCAAGGTGGAGGGCGACAGCTTCGGCATACCGAAGGCGCCTTTGGGCAGCGGCGGTTCGGTCGTCGGCGCGGGCTCTACTACCGCGACAGCCATAGGTTCGACCGCAGGCTCGATGATGAGCGCACCTGCAGGCCAAGGACCGAGGCTCGATACATAGGTTGGCGCTGTGTCGATCGTCGCCTCTGTGAAGGGTACTTCTGGACTCGGCGGAAGAGCCGTCGTGTAACCAATCGATGAGACGTACTCGAACAAAGGGTCATGCATGACACCCTCGCGACGCCACTCGATGTACTGATCGAGCGGATGACGCTCGAGCGGCAACATACGCGCCATCAAAGCGCCGCGTCCGGGTGCGCCTTGCAGCGGTGGGCCAACATCGCTCGAAGGCGAGAACCACTCTCCACCATCGATCACGACGGTAGCGAGCTGAGAGCCAGCGCTGGATTGGATTTCACGTGCAGGGAAGTCGACGACATCCTCGCTGTCGAATGAAAGCAAGGAGTACAGCTCGGCTTCCAGGTCGTTCATGCTCTCGAGGTACGCCAGCTCGAATCCATGATCACGTGCAAGTGCAGCGAGCGCGCTATTCGGATCGATGGCTGAGGTCGGCGTTTCGACAATCGGCTCTTCGCCCGTATCTGCAAGTTCGGCCTCGGTCGGAGAACCCAAGCGTTCAAATTCCCCGTACCACGCGTTGTCGGCAACTTCGTAGCCCGTCGTGAAATTAGCGTTGGGAACGAGCTCGCCGCTAGCAATCGCTTCGCGGCGACGCTCGCGCACCACGAAGCGCGGCGACGAGACGATGCCGAGTGCCAGGAAGGACGCGTTGGGGTTTTCGTAGCGTTCTCCGAAGTTTCGGAACTGCTCGGCGTTCGGTGCTTTAGCGAGTGACTGCCCCAGGGTCAGGTCGCGCTCGATGCAGGTTTCCTCAAGGCCCTGCTTCATGATAGCCAAATAGCCGCCCCAGACAGGTCCCATCCAACGGGCTATTTCCGGCTCGTATCCCGCTTCGCCAGAGATGTTCGGAGCCACCAAGGGCGCTTTCACCTGGGCGATCGGTTCGCGAACGGGCGTGTCTCGTTCGGGCCGTGGGAAGTCGGCCAACGCGACCTTCAGATCTTCACCTGTCACGGCGGCTCGTCCGCCGCCAATCAAGGAGTTGAGTTGGAACAGAGTCGAGAGCGACTCTTGGATCGGTAAGGGCGGCGGGAAGATATAGATGACGGCTGCACCGGCTGCGCCCGCCACTGGGGTTTCGCCCGTCGCGAAGGACTCGAGTTCGCCCGGCTCTTTGTGAGCACGCCCGCCCTGCCGAATCCACGGATCGCGCATGCGCGACATGCTGTTTTTGGCCGGATCCAGATTTGTGCGCGGGTCGCGGGCGCTCTCGACGGCCGAAGTACGGCTGCTGCTCTCGCGATTCAACGCGGCGCGCTCTCCATTAGTCAGCGCTTGCAACTCATCGGCCTTGCGCTGCATCGATCGTTCGACGACGACCGGACCACTCGTGATCGGCTCGAAATTTCCTGCGCCAAAACCCTGCGTAAACTTGATGCCAGCGACGACGAGCACGCCGGCGCAGGCGGCCATTATCATCTTCGGCGCAAGCGACTTTATTGCATCCGCCTTGGGAGGCTCTTCGTGATAGGACGCATCGAGGCCGGCATATTGCACGTCATCGACATCGCCCGCGGGACCGAGCGGCCGCGTGCCATCATCTTGGCTCTCGTCCAAGTCCATCAGCCAATGCTCGGAACCTTGCGCTGCCGCCTCGCTCGCTTCGAACTCCGCCTTCGGTTCCTGCGCTTCGACCGGCTCGTGGTCAAGCGTTTGCTCCGTGTACGCGGGCATGGCCGGCGAGGCTGCTCCCTGCGGCTCGACATGCATGCTCGGAGTAGGATCGACTGGCTGGGCCGGGGCAGGAGGCGTCGCTGAAACTTGGCCTCCGGTGGGATCCTCGAGCTCCGGATTCATCAGCCAGCTACCCTCGATGCTCTGGGTCGGAAGCTGCGGAGCCAGCGCTGCTTCAACAGGAGCTTCACCTCTGGGATCGATTGCGCGATCCCTAGTGGAGTCGTCTTCAAACAGCCAAGAAGAGACGCTGTCTGCGAAGGCCTCGGGCGTTTCAACAGGCTCACTCGGCTTATCCGACAGCTCTGTATCCAAGCCCAAGAAGTCCGCCGCCTCGGCAACAGACATCTCCTGCGGCGAGAGATCGTCGTTCTCCCAGACTTCCAATCCGCTGACTTCCGAAGCCTCGGGCGGCGTCGGCTCGTTGGATGCTTGATCGTTGCTGCCTGAATCCTCGAAGCGCTTGGGGGTGCCTTCGTTGGGCTCGCTGTTCGGATCCTGATTGTGGCTGTCGTCGTTGACCATGTTCTTGCGTGCAGCTGGGAGCGTGACTCCTGCATGACCGGCTTTGAAGCGCGATCACGGACCCATTGGAAGGGGTGTAGGACCGAGTTCCTTATCGACACGCTGCTGCATGGGTCAGCAACAAAACTGAGCGGAGGACGGCTCAACAGGCCTGAGGCACGTGTGGGTCATGCGCCGCGCGCCCGACACGAATGCGGCGATCGCCCTCTAGAGCACGTATCGACCGATTTTGGCCCCGTGAGCGTCCAGATGTCCGCTCAAATGAGACCTGCAAGCCATTCGTAATGAATGAAGCTCTGCACCTTTGCGCTAAGCAATCGGCGTATCCCGACGCCGCCGAACCACCTGCTGTCGAGGTAGCTCGGCTCCGATACGATCCTGTGCCTTGGTCCTTACAACGAGCCGACAACCACGACATCGTCGACTTCGGATCGCTCAGCTTGCCCCTTGGAGACTGCGCGAAAGCGGATCTTCAGGGCCGCGTTGTTGCCGGCAGCGAGCGGAAGCTGAAAGTTAACCTGCGCCCAGCTTGGATCTTGAGAGGACTCGACGCTGTGCCAAAGCAGACCATCAAACCACTCCGTCTCGAGAAACTCATGGCTCTCGTAGTTGATCGAACGACGCGCATACTCGAGTCGAACAATCGGCCAGCCCGTCGAATCGACGGCTCGCTCGATCCATGTCGGCCGGCCAGTTTGACCACCCTTCTTAAGTCGTGCCCCGAAGCTGCCTTGGTTCGCGGAATTCGCGTGTACACGACAGCGAGCCGTCGATGACAAAACCCAGTTCCCTGCGGTGTAGTCGCCCGTTTCGAATTCGTCGCGGAACAACACGGCAGAAGCCGCACTCCCGTCCGGCAACCAGTCCCAGATTCCACGGCCATAGGTACCGAAGCGTACGATTGGCCCGTCTACGATCGACTCCACAGACCAATAGGTCGTTGCCGGCGCAGCGTTGCCCATCACGTCGACCCAGGTGCCCGAAGAGGAATCGAACTTCCACGCGCCGGCTTCGGTCGCTGCATACAGATCATCCGATCCGTCCGGCGCCCACGCGATGTCGTAGACCAGCGTACTCGGCAATCCATTGGAGAGAGCACTCCATGTTTGGCCTCCGTCGAGAGTCAACTTCACGCCCGGTCCCGAGTATCCGGATCCGCCGACGACTGCCTTCAGCGAGTCGCTGCCATGGATCGCCAGCGCGTTGCCGTAGAAGTAGTGGCTGCCCGGGCCAGAGTCCTGTGCCTCGGTCCAAGTGCTCGCGCCGTCCGTGCTCCAGAACAATCGTCCCGCATCATTGACGGCCAACACCCGACTGGGGTTCGTCGGAGCGAATGCCATCGCTGATAGGTAGGACCCCGAACCTGCTGCGAAGTCGAAGCTCGAATGCTGCGTGTCGTTCCAGTTGGAGCCGCTGCGGTCATAACGCCACAGGTGATCCCCCAAGAAGTAGAACGCGTCGTCATCCTGCGGATCGGCAACGACGGGAGGCAACCACAGATTGGAGGAGCCTGACGGGAAGTCCTCGGTTGACAAGCTAGGCGACGACTCGCCGGTCTGGATCAAGATGAAGCCGGGATAGGTAGAGAACAGGTAGCTATGGTCTCCATCCGAAGAAGTCAGGTGTCCATAGTCGCCGCTAATCAACTGATTGAAGGGCGTACTCGGGCCTGAACCGGTCGATGCCAGCTTCAGCCCTCGCTGGTAACCCTGATCCTGCGTCCCACCGACGATTAGGTTCGCATCGAGGACCGAGGTGTGCGTGGTATAGAACTGGCCGACACCAAGCCCATCGAGCGAGATGTTTTGCACGTTCAGACCATAGTCCGTCGATACGTAGGTGCCGCCGTCCGTGTTGACGTACAGGTAGTCCGTGAAGCCCAATCCATCGGGATCCGGAATCGGCGACAGGCCGCGCAGGTCGGCATGCAGTTTGTTCGCGGGGTCACCGTAGTACGCACTCCACGTATTGACCAAGCTCCAGTTCGCACCACCATTGGATGATCGGTAGCCATTCAAGCCGCCCGTGAAGAGACGGTTTGGATCAGTCGAAAAGCTCGCGAGAGAGCTCACGCTGCCCCAGAAGTCAGGCGGCGCACCCATATTCGTCCAGTTGGCGCCTGCGTCGATCGAGCGATGGATCGCATAGCTGCCGCCGCTATCGCGCAAGGCCACGTACACTGTCGGCGCACCAGCTTCGGAGCCTTGCAGGCTGCCGCTTGTCGCAGTGGCATCGATGGTGCCGATCAGCAAGAAGGTATGCCCGCCATCCGTCGACTTGCGCAGCTTGCCTTGCTGCAACGCGTAGACATCGGATCCCGCACCCGCACCAAAACGCGGGCTCCAAAGATCCCCGCGCCAATTAGTGGGGCTGTTCCAGCGCAGCGAGAAACTCTGCCCGGCATCTGTCGACGCATAGATCGCCGTGCGACTCGAACCGCCCAGCCCTACGTTGGCCAAGCCATGCACCAAGATCGTCTCGCCCCCATCAGCCAAGACCAACATGCGCCGCGCTTCAGTGAGTGCGCTCAGCCCGCTCGGTACCGTCCAAGTCACGCCGGCATCATCGGAGCGATACAACTGATTCGACCTTCGCATCACGACGATGTCGTCGAGGATCAGGCTGGCCGGAGTCAAGACAACGACTTCGTCGACGCCGCCGAAGAGTGCATCCGAAATCGGCTCCCAACTCGATCCATCGCGCGGACCGCGCCACAATCCACCGTTGGCTGACCCAACGTACAAGAAGCGAAAGCCTGAACGCGAAGGCCCGAAGGCTGCACAGCGTGTGTGCCCCGCCTGGTTGCTGCTGCCGACCTCTTCCCAGGCACCAACTCCAAATGTCAGCGTACCATTCGTGTGGTTGCGTTTCTTGCGCGCCGCGTCCTGGTTGGCGCGCTCAATCGCGCGCCAATCAACGCCGGGAGCGGTACGATGCATTTGTTCAATCCATCGTTCGCGCAGGATGCGATTCTCGTCTTCATCATCCCCTTTCGAGCCGCGCGGATCTGTCGGCCGCGGCTGCGACTCTGGATGCTTGACTCGAGCCGCGCTGGTGGGCGAGTCCCAGGCCCCTTCCTGCAGCACGACCTGATTGCCGGCCGAACGAAGTACGCACGAGGCGTGCAGTAGCAACGAAGCTGAGAGTGCTAGTGCAAGTCGAGGACGTGAGATCTGCATGCTGGAGGAGCATCACCGAATCGGTGAAGTGAGATGTGATCGAGCCTCGCTCGTGAGGTCGACGAGATCGCGAACGCAAATTCGTTCGCGGAGCACGACCTAATTCTATCACGCGCATGAAATAGCCCGGACGAGTGTCCTGTGGATCACGCTTTACGGGCCACACTCATCTGACAGCGCCCCTCCACTCGCTTATCGCGCCCGAAGCAGCAAGACCTCGCTCGACGGACTGGTCAATCCTCGCCGGGCACCGGTGCATCGGACGCACTCGCCGCCGGCTTAGCCTGCGCTTCACGATACAGCGCTTCATGAGGCTCCGCCTCTGCATCTCGCTGCAGCGCACGATAGCTAGTGGCAACGTGAGCGTGGGCTGCGGTCAGTTGTGGATTGCTCACGAGCGCGCGCTCGAAGCTCACTATTGCCGCTTCATGGTCGGCCAACTTCATGCACGCGAAGCCATGATTGAATAACGCCTGAGCGTGCTCGGGTTGCATGTCGAGTGCAATCTCATACTCGAGTCGAGAGTTCGCTTGGTCTCCAGCGTGCTGAAGCGCGAAGCCCGACAAGAAGCGTGAATCGCGGTGCGCGCGCACAAGAGAATGCAGCTCCTTCAAGAACGGAACAGAGTCAGCAATTACGCCGCTGACCTGCTTCTCACGCGCCACGCTGTAGAGCAGTGCGTTCCGTTTGCTCAGATAGTCAGCGTGATCCGGATCTAACTGTACTGCGCGCCGAGATGCAGCCAGTGCATCCTCAGGCTTGCCTGCTTGCTCGAGGCCAATACCACGCCAGTGATGAACGACGGCCCAATCAGGTCGCCATCCCGCAGCCTTGTCGAGCAGCGCGATGCCCTCGTCGACGCGACCGTCGTTAATCCACAACAGCCCCAAATTTAGATGCCCGAAGATGTGGGTCGGGACCAAGGCAAGCGTGCGCATCAGGTGCGCCTCGGCCAAGGCCGGCTGCTCGCTTCGCACGGCGACAGCATAGTTCATATGCGCTAACGCGGATCCGCCGTAACGGACACTCTGTTCCCAGAGAGCCTCTTCGGTTTGCCAGTGACGATTGATGCGCAAAGTGCTGGCACCCGCAGCTAATATGAACGAGAGGAAGACAAGGGTCCGCGCTCGCCCTCGCACCAATTGTTCGACCAAGACGACGAGCAACAAGACTCCGAAGGCGAGCGAAGGTACTTGCCGATAGTCCGCTGCGAAGGAGCGGAACGGCATAAAGGAGGATGTCGGCATGAACATCGTCCAGTAGGCAGCCACGGCAAAAGTCGCCAGCGGTGCTTGTGCCCGCCGCAGCAAGACGAAGGCGGCACTGCCGATGGCGAAAGCAATGCCGAGCAAGACGCCACCTTCGATGAAACCCTTGGCTGCTTCGATGTGCGGCAATGCACGCATTTCGAAGGGCCAGATCAGATTGCGCAAATAATAGAACAGATGGACACGAAACTCGGTCAGCGGGTACTCAAATGGATCGCGATCGATGATGACCTGGCCTCGATCCGAGAATCCGAGCAAGCCCTCGGTCACGAAGAAGAAGAGCAACACCGGCAGAGTAGCCAACGCCGTCCGCATCCAAGCCGCGCGACTCGCCAAGCGTTGCCGGCCAGCCGTGATCTCGAACACGAACACCAAGGCTGGCATCGCGACCGCATTGGTTTTCGACATCAAGGCCACGAGTGCGAACAGTAGCGCCAAGGAGATGCGACGCACCCCGCCGAGTCTGCGCCAACGCAAGTAGCTCAAGAAGCTGAGCAGCAGAAAGCCGAGCATCAGAGTCACATCGCGGCCGCACAGATAATTGACTGGAACGCCAGCCACCGGATGCAATCCAAAGATCAGGCTGCCGGCCAAAGCGAGCGAGAGTGCCTGCGATTTCTCTTCCTGCGAAGGATCTGCGTCACCTTCAGAGCGCAGCCGCCAATACGTCAACAACTCGGTCAACACGCGGAACAACAGCCAAGTCGCGCCGATGTGTATGAGGACGTTGCCCAGGTGATAGCCGACCAAAGGATCGATTCCGCAGGCGCGGCTGATCGCCAAATTGGCCGAGAGGCTGAGCGGCAGCATCGGGCGGTACGCCACCAGAGTGGGCAGTGTCGCACTCGTTGCCGGATCCAGGAAGTGGCGATGCGGAGGCCAAAAATGATCGAGTTCGCCGTTCTGTTGGACGCGATAAATGCTGTCCAAGTGGTACTCCCCGTTTAGCGAGTTGCTAAACGCAAGCCCCAGTGCGAGTGCGATCCAGAGCAGACTCCAGCGCGACACAGACTTCATGATTCGATCGGCGGCGGGGCTGGGTGGGAGGGCGAGGTGATAGACACAGGCGTCGAGTCGTCGAGCTTAGGTCCCTTGCGGTAGCTGCGCTGTTTCCAGCGGTCGTGATACCAGAAATACTGGTCGGGTCGCTCGAGAATACCTTGGCCGAGGCTCGCGTTCATCGCTCGCGCGACACCTAGCTTGATCTCGTTCTCGCCCGTCACAGCCGCTGCCCCCGCTTGTGTTTCCTCAGGCAAGCTTGCGTGCTCGATCGGGAGACGACTCAATCCCATCCTATGCCGTCCGTGAGAGACACGATGCCCGAGCATACGAAAGACGGGCAGATCGTACTTGGCGACCAAGGCACCGGGCAGCGGAAGCGTGTAGGCGGGACGACCCAAGAAGGGAACCATCACCTGCTGATCAGATGAGTAGTGGTCCGCGACCATCACGAGCACACGCCCCTCTTTCAGTGAGGTCAGGAGCTCGCGCGGCGAGCTCTTGCCCTTCGACACGAAGCGAATCGAGTCCCCCGGAATGCCCAGGATCAGCTCGTCGACGCGGCGGTTGTGCTGCACACCGACGAGCAGGGTTGCTGGTACGCCAGCGGCGGCAAGGGCCGTCACATACAACGCCCAAGCTCCCTGGTGAGCGGTGACGATCACCGCCCCCTGACCTTGCGCAAGGACATCTCCCAACTCGTCCAACCCATCGATGTCGACCAGCTCAGAGACTCGCTCGCGATCGCGGCCCGCGAAGCGCAGGAACTCCGCCACCGTCCGGCCGAAGTTCCGCGCCGCTAGCGCAGCCAATGCGTTGCGCGATTGTGAATCTAACTCAGGCAAAGCTTGCTCGAGATTACGCAGCACAAGCCCGCGTCGAATCCGCAGCCACCAACCGAGTCGACCGATCCCGGCACCCAATTCCAAGGCCCAGCCGCGGGGCAGCATGCGCATCACGCACGCCACACAAACGACACTCACATACTCCAAGCCATGGCGTATGCGATGATTCGTGGCCTTGTCAGTCGTAGTCCCCATCGCTGCGTCTAGTCTAGTGGCCCCCACCGAAAGTTCAGAGCTTTTGCTCGAGGCGCTTACGCGGATGCAGCACGGCATGTCGATCAACGTCGAATCCCCACCCTTTACGACCCGCGCGAGACGTAGGAGCAGCGCCGTCTCACTCGCGCTCCTCATGGCTCCGGCGGCCATCGCTGCTCCCCTTCAATCGAAGGAAGCACCGCCCGAGCCAAGCGCCCCCCAAGAGGCCTCCGCAGACGAGGCTATCCGAAACGACAGCCATTGGGCCCAATGGCGCGGACCCGACGGAACCGGCCTGGCCCGTGGCGCCAACCCGCCTCTCGAGTGGAGCGAAGAGTCGAACGTGCGCTGGAAGAGCCCGCTGCCTGGCCTCGGCCACTCATCCCCAGTCGTCTGGGGTGATCGCATCTTCCTGACCTCGGCCGAAGGCTTGGGCGAGGCCTTCTCGCCTCTACCCGAGACGGCACCGGGCGCGCACGACAACCTGCGCGTCACCCGTGCCCAGCGCTACCTCGCACTCGCCTACGATCGCAAGACCGGCAAGGAGCTCTGGCGTCGCGCACTGACAGAAGCCATCCCGCACGAAGGCGGACACACATCGGGCAGCTATGCCTCGGCCTCACCGATCACCGATGGCAAACGCCTCTACGTTTCCTTCGGCTCGCGCGGACTCTTCTGCTTGGACTTCGATGGCGCCGTGTTTTGGGAAGCCGACGCCGGAGAGATCCAAACCAAGCACGGTCATGGTGAAGGCAGCTCACCCGCCCTTCACGACAATCGCTTACTCGTAAACCAAGACCACGAAGGCGCGTCCTACCTGCTAGCGCTAGACACGGAGACAGGAGAGGTCGCATGGAAAGTCCAACGCGACGAACCAACCTCTTGGTCCTCCCCCATCGTCTACGAGTTCGAAGGTAGAGCCCAAGTCATCGTCAGCGCTGCCAAACGCATTCGCGCCTACGACTTGAAAGACGGGAGCCCAATCTGGGAATGCGGCGGCCTATCCAACAACGTCGTCGCAACCCCCATCGCCGCCAACGGCCGCCTCTTCGCCGGCAGCAGCTACGAGAAACAAGCCTTCATCGGCATCGACCTAGCCGGAGCCAAGGGCGACCTTGCCGGAACGGACAACATCCTGTGGTACCGCCGCCGCGGAACGCCCTACGTCCCCTCGCCCCTCCTCTACGACGACACCCTCTACTTCCTGAACCACTACCAAGGCTTCCTAGCAAGAGTCGACGCCCCCACTGGCCGCGACCTAGGCCGCCCCATGCGCCTCCCAGGAATCGACGACGTATACGCTTCCCTAGTCGGCGCCGCCAACCGCCTCTACATAGTCGACCGCTCCGGCCTAACCCTAGTCCTAAGCCACGACACAGAACCCAAAATCCTAGCCAGCAACACCCTCCAAGACAGCTTCAGCGCTACCCCCGCCCTCTCCGGCACGGACCTCTTCCTACGCGGCGAACGCTACCTCTACTGCCTCACCACAGAAGAGTAATCAGACACCCCACGCCCCTACCCAAGCGCTGCCTGATCCCCCGCTCAATCCACCGCGCCGAGTCAGTCATCCACTCGACGGCATCAGCCGTCGAACCAACAAACAGTGGTTTTGGCACCAGCCAAAACGAACTCCGCGGCGGACGCCACCTCTGCTGCCTAAGCACAGAAGACTAGCTACGCCACATACGAGGTAGGCACCCCCGCGCGCCACTTCTCCGGTCTCTGGTCTCCCGCAGACACCTCGCCTCCCGCCTCCGAACCATCGCCGTGTTTCCGGCATAAGCAGGAAACACCATGAACAATGAATTTTGGCTTCGCCAAAATTAAACCCTCTTGAGAACCCGCGCGCCTCCCTGGCGCAACGTCAACCCTTCCGAGTCAAAGTACTCGAGCAGCGGTATCAGGTACTTGCGCGTCGTATTCAAACGATCGCGCAAGCTCGGAATCTCGAGCTGTCCGTTGGTTTCGCAGTTATCTCGGATCGCCTCACGCGCCTCGGATACGCAGCTTGCAGCGAGGTAGAGGTCGCCGCCAACGCGTACCGCTTCTCCCGCATCCGCCAGATAAGGCATCAAGGTGTCCAAGGTCTTAAGCTTGCACTTCGCGCGCTCACATAAATCAGCGCTCGATGGCGGTTGAAAGCGCGCTTCGCGCAGCGCAGCAAGGACGGCGTCCTTGGCAGCGGCGCTAGCTTCGTCCAGTTGAGCACTGTGGCCAGCAAGGCGCAGCTTGCCGCCCGCCTCTTGCGTGATCGAACCAGCTTCTTGGCACGAGTCGAGCACCACTGAGAGGTAGGCTGGTTCAAGGGCCACGCGGCTTCGCACGTCACGTACATCGATCACTTCACGCAGTGCGTTCTCTGCGAACCACGACGTGATGTCTGCGACCACGCGTTCGACATCGGCTTCGAAAACCTGACGATGAACCCAACGTTCACCGGGCCCCGGCGAGAGCACAATGTTTTCGGCTGCCAGTTCATTCAGCAGCTTGCGAGCCTCGCCGCGTTCGCGCTTCAACTCGACCGCGATATCTTCCAACTGAACCCATGCGTGCGAACGCATAAGGAAGGACTGAATCAGGTCGGTCAACGAGCCGAGACTGTCGTCTTGACGCTTGAGCTCTTCGATAACAAAGCCCTTGAAGCGCTTCAACCTGTGGCGGCTCTCTTCCAGAATCCGGCCTCCACCTAGGGTCATCAACGGAGACGCCAAGCGCAGCACGAAACGATCCCCCGGCGCACAGACCAAGTCGTGTTCCATACGGAATTGAGCCAAGCCAGTCTCGCCGGGACGCAACTCTTCCGCGTCGAGCAAGACAACTTCACCGACCGCCTCTGCCGTTCCCGTGTGAACGCGAATCGGCATGCGGTTCTTGATCGTTCGATCGAGTGTCTTGAGCGCGGTCAAGTTAGCTCCGACCATGCGTTGCGCTTTGAAGAAGCCCGGACTGGCGACGACATCACCGCGTGCAGCGACATGGTGATCGATGTCCGTCACATTGATCGCCGTCGAATGGCCCGCAATCGCGATCTCGGTCGCTTCGTGATAGGCCTGAATCCCGCGCACCTTGCCGCGTTGCCCGCTGGGCATTAGCTCGAGCACATCACCGATTTTGATCGATCCGGCGACGGGGATGCCCGTCAGAATCGTGCCGAATCCGCGCGCACTGAAGACGCGCTGCACCGGCATGCGAAAGACGCCGTCGCTTTTACGCGGCGGCGTGTCGCTTGCCATCTGCAGCAGCAGCTTCTTCAGCTCGTCGATTCCCTCGCCTGTGATCGAAGAGACCTTCAGGATCGGCTGGCCTTCCAGGAAGGTGCCTTCGACGGTCTCCTTCACGTCCTCCTCCGCCAGCATGACCATCTCTTCGTCGACGATGTCGACCTTGGTCAGCGCGACGAAACCACGCTCGACGCCGAGCAAGCCCATGATCGACAGGTGCTCGCGCGTCTGTGGCATGACCCCGTCGTCGGCGGCGACGACCAGAATCACCAGATCGATGCCGCTGGCGCCGGCGACCATATTGCGGATGAAACGCTCGTGGCCGGGCACGTCGACGATGCCGACCCAGCGCCCGTCCTCCAACTCGATGCGGGCGAAGCCGAGGTCGATGGTCATCCCGCGCTCCTTCTCTTCCTTCCAGCGGTCCGGGTCTGTGCCCGTTAAACGCTGGACGAGAGAGGACTTACCGTGGTCGATGTGACCGGCAGTGCCGATGACTATGGGTTGGATCTCCAAGTTGGTCTCCTTATGGGGGTCAGGATTATTCATCACGGCGGCCTGATGTAGAATCACGAGCCCATGAAAGCCGCAGAGCTGCCCTATCGAACTTTGGCCCCCTGGTTGCAGGAGCGCTTCGGCAAACCCGTATATCGGGTCGCCTTGGACGCTGGATCGACCTGTCCGAACCGAGACGGTAGCAAAGGCCTGGGTGGCTGCACCTACTGCGATGTCGAGGGGTCCGGCACGGGCGCCTTGAAAGACGGTACGGATCTGGCCGCCCAACTGGAGGACGGAATTCGGCGTGTATCGCGCCGTGGACCCGATGTGGGCGTGATCGCGTACCTGCAGTCCTACACGAATACTTACGTCGACGATGGACGTTTCGAGGAAGTGCTGTCGATCCTGGAGCCCTACATAGGCGGGCCTGTTGTGGCCCTCAGCGTCGCGACGCGGCCTGACTGCCTACCTGACACTTGTCTGCAGACGCTCGAACGCTGGAATCAGAAGCTCCCGACCTGGCTCGAGCTCGGCTTGGAGACAGCCAGCGACGACACCTTGCTCGCGATCAATCGACTGCACACGGTCGAGGAGTTCGAGGACGCCACCCAGCGAGCTCACGCGGCAGGCTTAACGACCGTTGGGCACGCCATCCTCGGCTTGCCAGGAGACGGCCGCGAGGGTGCGCAGCGCACAGCGGATTGCCTGGCTCGCAGCGGCGTCAGCGGCGTCAAGGTGCATCAGTTGATGGTGCTCGAGCGCACACAGATGGCGGCGCAATGGCGCGCAGGTCAGCTCGAAGTGCTCGATGTCGAGACCTACCTGCAATGGCTGGCGGACTTCGTCGAGCGGCTCGCGCCCGACCAGATCCTGCATCGCTGGACGGGTGATGCGCCGGTGGAGAAGCGTCTCGCCCCGCATTGGGATGTGCACAAATCCGAGTTGCGCGTGCTGCTTGCCCAAGAGCTGATACGACGTGGGACCAAGCAAGGCTCGCACTTCGCGGGCTGAGCCTAGTACGAAGCGGCCCGCGATTCACTGCACGACACCCATCCAAGGCAATGTGCAGCGCGTTCCGACAATACTGCCGTCCCGTAAAGCCGTCGCAGCCAAGATCTGCCATCCCGCTTTGTGGATCGCGTGTGCCCCGTCACTCGGCCTGATTCGAACCGTCTTGCGCGACGCCTTCCGCCTCTTGAGCCGGAACCACAGACGTATCGTCTGCTCCTGCTAGCCACTACGCAGCACTCACGCCTGCAATTGGAATCGCAAGGAGTCCGGGTCGTCGCATGCGATCCGGTCGCGCCGAACTCGCTGGTCTCACGACGGAAGAATTCCGAGGCGTAGGCTCAGACGGTTCTCACGCCAGCCTACTTGGCAACTCTCTGCCTATTTGCAACAAACGAAGCGCTGCATATGGAGCGAAAAACAGTCCGCTCTCCGTACACGCATCAGCCAAGACATCGGCTCGGAAGTCGATGTAGCGATTCCGGACTAAACGACCCCACTTTGAAGGCAAGCTCGTTCCCGCTCCTAGCCTAGATGAACAGAATGCGATTGCAGGAGGGGCACTGCACCAACTCGAATCGCATCAGCTTGATCGTCAGGTTCTTCGGAATGCCGACATAGCAACCCTGGCAAATTTGCGTGACCACCTTGGCGAGCGCTTCTCCTTCGCGCAGCACAAGGAGCTTGCGATAGGTGTCGACTGTCTCAGCAGGAAGATCCTCGGAGACGCAAGTATCTCGCTCCGACACCAACGCTGCATGTCGGCCTTGGGCGTCCTTGACTTCGATGTCGACATTGACCTTGAACTCTTCGAAAACCTTCTTTTCGGCTTCGAGCTGTTCAGCAACCGCGCGCCCTTGCTCCTCGACCTTCTCGCAACGCTCGAGCATGTCCAGGCCGTCATCTTCTGCCTGGCTAACCGTCCGCCGAATGCTGCGAATCTCGTGCTCGAAGTGTGCGAGCATCGCCGCATCGACACCTGTCTTATTGGACTCGGCCTCGAGCTTGCGTTGCCGCTGGCGCTGGGTCGCAGTGATGTCTTCAACTTCTTTGATCCGCGTGCGTTCGTTGCGCGCGGCCTCCTCGAAGCCTTCCTTCTGCTTTTCGAGCCTGGCAAGTTCAGCGAGCCGTTTGTCCAATTCCTTGGGCAGGCGCTTGAGCTCACGCTCAACCTTGAAAATCTTGCGGTCGACTTCTTGGAGAGCGAGAAGGGCCTGGAGCGTGCTTTGCATAGTTTGGACGTTGAGGAAGGAGCCCATTACCATACCCCCGCCAGGGGCGGGAACGGTCCTCGGGAGCGCTACAAATTCGGGGTGGGCCCCCGTTCTGCCGCAGCTCGTGGGTGAGCTTGAAGAGCCTGACCCGAGCGCGAATAGGCCCCCAGCCACGGAAACGGCCGCGCCCGAACGAATGTTCGGACACGGCCGTTGTGGAGGTTCGAGTCACGACCCCTCCGATGGATTCAGGCTCTACCCCCCCCTATCGCCATTCACTGGGCAGGGCGGGGGCAGCCGAGATCAGCTGCGCCTGCTGCCGACGGGTTCGAGGGACTCGTCGCCTTCGTCTTCCTCAATCATCTGGACGCCATCCAGGAAGCTCGCCAGCTGGCGGGCCCGCACCGGGTGGCGCAGCTTGCGCACCGCCTTCGCCTCGATCTGACGCACGCGCTCACGCGTCACACGGAAGATGCGGCCGACCTCTTCGAGGGTATAGGTGTACCCGTCTCCGATGCCGTAGCGCAGCTTAATGATCTCGCGCTCGCGGAAGGTCAGCGTCGAGAGCACATCGCCGATGCGCTCCTTCAACATCTCTTGGCCGGCGGCTTGCAACGGGCTCTCGGCCGACTCGTCCTCGATGAAGTCACCGAAGTAGCTGTCGTCCGACTCGCCGATCGGTCGGTCGAGGCTGATCGGATGCTTGCTGATCTTCATCACGCGCTTGGCTTCTTCGACCGTGATGTCGGTCGCCTCGGCGACTTCCTCCACGGACGGCTCGCGGCCCTTGGCCTGGACGAGCTTCTTGGTGGCGTTGCGTAACTTGCTCATCGTCTCGATCATGTGGACCGGGATGCGGATGGTCCGCGCCTGGTCGGCGATCGAGCGCGTGATGGCCTGGCGAATCCACCAGGTGGCGTAGGTCGAGAACTTGTAACCACGACGGTACTCGTACTTCTCGACAGCCTTCATCAAGCCGGTGTTGCCTTCCTGGATCAGGTCCAGGAACGACAGACCACGGTTGCGGTACTTCTTCGCGATCGAAACCACGAGACGCAGGTTGCCACTCGACAGCTTGCGCTTCGCCTCTTCGTACTCGGCGTAGTGCAGGTGGACCTGATCAATACGACGCTTCAGACGATACGCCGGCTCGAGAGCATTCAGTTCGAGCTCACTCAAGCGCTCGGTCAGCTCCTTGATGTCTTGCCCGGTGTCCGACTTGCGCGCCGACTCGAGCTTACGCTCGACCGACCGCATCTCGCGGTAGTGATCTTCGAGCAGCTCGATGTAGGGGCGCACCTTCTTAACTTGAAGGTGACACTCCTCGACCAAAATGATGAGCTTACGACGCGCGTTCTGGACGCGAGCCAATTGCTCCGAGTGCCTCTCAGGCGTCATGCCGCCAGCTTGCAGCACCTTGTACTCGGCCAAGATTCGCTCGTAGAGCAGCTTGATCGTCTTGATGTTGACCGGCAGACGTTTGGCCAAGAATTGCTTACCGAGCGTCTCGACGATCTTCGGATTGTCATCGGGCTTGGGGTTAGGGTTGACCTTCAGCGTTCGATCGAACGCCAGGCGCCCTTCGCGCACCAAGTCCAATGTCTCCATCGATTCGATCAAGCAAGTACCCGAGCCCATGCACTTCTTGCGGAAACGCTTGCGCGTGATCTCGATGCTCTTGGCCAGGAAGATCTCTTGTTCGCGTGTCAGCAGTGGGATCTCGCCCATCTGCGTCAGGTACATGCGCACCGGATCATCGATTTTCTCGGGCAGCACGCCACGCACCAACTCAGTAGCCCGCCGCGTCGGAGGCTCAGGGTTGCCACGGATCTCCGCGATGCGCTTCGCGGGAGTTGCTTCAGCGGGTTCAGGTGTAGCGCCGTCCTCAACGACATCGACGCCCGCATCCTCGAGCGCAATGAAGACTTGGTCCATCCTGTCGGGCGGGATGAATTGGTCGTCCATCAACTTGGACATCTCTGCGTACGTCAGAAAGCCCTTGGTGCGGCCTTCCTCGACGAGGAGTTTGACTGTTTCTTCGATCTTGTCGGACATGATCTTCTAGATGAGTCGGTCGGGCGATTCGACCGGAGTCCCGGCTAGCGACGCGGAGCGATCAGGAAGCAGGTACCTGTGATCGCGCCCCGATGTCGTTTCACCAACGGATGAGTGGGGATGATGAGTTGTTCGAAACGGAAGCTGCCGTGCGGGCAACTCCGTGAGTGATTAGAGAGCGTGAACCGGTTGATGACCGGTTCGGTGCTGGCATTGCTGGTCGTATCGCGGGGCGCTCCCCACTTGTCGTGAATCGGTCGTGTGCGTCAGCGGCTCGGGTCCTACGGACATGCGAGCCGGCCGTTGCATGTTCAGGTGGGAGAGGGCTGCAAAGGAGGTCGTTGCAGCGCGGTCAGCTGCTGGGTCAGGTTCTTTGCCTCTTCGGCAGCTGCAGGATCGCCGTGCTCGATTGCGGGCGACAGTTCGTTCAAGCGCGAAGCAATTCGATTGGACTGCACGCGGCGGGTACTATCCGTCAGACTCAGGATCGCACCGTCGATCAGCGCGCGCGGATTGTCGGCGCGACTCGCGTGTTCGGCGATGGGCGCGACGCAATGACACGCAGGGCTGTCTTGCAAGTGGGTCAGAACACGCCCGATTCCAATCTCCATCTCCGGATCTTCGTAGAGTTCGAGCAGCGCGAAGAGCACGCAGGCCAAGTCCTCGAACGGGCATTCCTCTGCCCACGGACGCGCGAGCGGGATCAGGCTGGGGTCCACAAGTACGGCGCCGATCAGGTCGCGGAAGGGAATGGCGAAGGCCGGATCCCTGGGCAAGATCGGAATGCGGCGCGGTGCCTTGACGATGTTCGGGGTCGTGCTGGTTTCGGATTCAGCTTGGCCAGCGCTGCCGCCGGTTTCTCCAGCAGCAGCAGGAGCACCTCGATTGGGCTGACCGGCGCCGCCTTGTTGCTGCGCTTCTTGATTCTGTGGCACCTGCCGACGCTCGTGCGCTCGGCCCGGCAAACTTGCCATCTGAGCCCGAAGCGATGTGACCGGAAAGCCAAGGTGAGCGGCGAGTTCGCTGACGAGAGACTCGCGGTGGACTGGTTTGCTTAGGTAGCCGAGCAAGCCTAGGACCTGGTCGACAGCGCGTGACAATTCTGCACCACGCAGATCCTTGAAGCCGGACAAGAGGAAGGCAAACCAGTCCTCGGCCATCTCGACCTGGGCCAGCAGCGCTTGCGCTCCTTCACGAATCAACAGATCACAAGGATCGCTATCCGCGGGCAAACGAATGACATCGATCTCGGCTTCGAGCGGCAGCAGACCTTGCAGCGCCTTCATGCAAGCCTTGCGTCCTGCCTCGTCGCCATCGAACAATAGGCTGATGCGGCGCGCACCTGCGCGTCTCAGCAATCGCCCATGGTCTTCGGTTGTGGAGGTACCAAGTACAGCGACAACATTTGCGATTCCGACTTGGTGCGCGGCCATCACATCGGTGTAGCCCTCCACCAAGATCGCGTGTCCATTTCGACGGATGTCGTCGATGGCGCGATCCATGCCGTAGATCAGCCGCCCCTTGTGGAACCAAGGTGTCTCGGGCGTATTGACGTACTTGGGCCCGCGCGCCGCGCTCGATTCGTCATCCGCGAGGCGTCGTGCACCAAAGCCGACTGTGCGGCCCTTCGCATCGCGAATCGGAATCATCAGTCGGCCGCGGAAGAAGTCGTAGGTATCCCCACGGTCCGAGCGCCGAATCAGTCCCGTCTCGAGGAAGGCTTGCGCCCCATTGCCGCGACCGACGCCATTCGAGAGCAATCCGCCGTTCGGAGCAAAGCCGATGCCAAAGGCTGCGATCGTGTTGTCGCCGATACCTCGCTCTGCCAGATAAGCACGCACGCCACGTCCTTCGGGCTTGCGCAGCATTTCCTGGAACAGCTCGTCGGCTCGTGCCAAAGCTGCTAATCCGCGGTCTTCGCCCTCGACCTGTCGTGCCGAACGCCGGCGCGGCAGCTCGACGCCGCTGCGCGCGGCCAGGATTTCGACCGCATCCATGAAGTGCAGGCCATCGAGCCGCTGCAGGAAGCTGATCTGGTCACCGCCGGTGGAACAGGCGCCGAAGCAATGCCAGATCCCCAGCTGCGGGTTGACCGAGAAGGAGGGTGTGTCCTCGTCGTGGAAAGGACAGCAGGCCCACCAGCGCTGTCCCTTGCGCTTCAACGAAGGCACGCGTTCACGCACCACGTCCTCGATGGGAGCGCGGAGCTTGATTGCCTCGATGGCGCGTTGAAGCTCAGGATTGGTGGACAAGAAGTGTGCGTCGGGGTTTCGACACCGAACGCTACCCCAGGCAAGTGGACGAGACCTGCCGAATGGTTCGAAAGGATCGGAACGACGTGCATTTCGCATCGTTTCCATACCGCCGCGACCAAGCTGGGAGCGTTCAGGTCAGTTGGACTGATTGACTGAACTCTGGGAGGGGCGGAAGCCTCACCGCTGGACCATGAGCTGTCTCTCAAGGGCCCGCAGCCGGGGTGACTTCACGTCTAGGCGAAACCTACTTTTCATGCGCGCCTTTTGATTCGGGTTCGGTCGATGGTGATCGACGTGGAACCTCGAAGGCCATCGAAGGACGTATGAAGAGGATTTGCGCCACCGCTCTGTGTCGGAGTTGGGGTCGCCGGTCGATGCAGAACCGGTCAAGACCTCCAGATAGGGTATAGCGGGCGCGTTCCCAAGGTCTCCCTCACTATATCCTCTCCATCTTCGCAAGTCCCGAATCCATTGATCCTGAGGTGATTTCGTATTGATTTACCAGGTACTTACCGACAGGTGATGGAGGGCTCGGGTCGAGCTCAGTCGAGCTCACTCGGCTGCATGGCCCGCGCCAGGGCCTCAAGCTCGTCCATCGACAATGTCTCGGCTCGTCGGCGCGGCTCAATTTGAAGCCCCTCCAGCAGGGTCCCTGCCCGGGCTCGATCCCCAAGGATTTCCCCCACCACTCGCCCAAGGGCCTGTCGCCGGCGTTGGAACAGACGGGCGACCAGGCTGACGCGCCGCTCGCGGAGCGCGAGCGGTGGCAGTTCGTCGAGCCGCTCGAAACGGACCACCGCGCTGTCCACCTTCGGCCG
>JBLFWN010000106.1:0-23518 GCA_047611405.1 Planctomycetota bacterium
TTGACAAGTGCGAGGTGCAGGAAGGCCTGGTCGACATCCTCTTCGCCATTGGCCTCGATGGTCTTCAATGCTCGCGCCGCATAGCGCCTGCCGTCTTCGAACTTGCCGAGCTCGAGCGCGACCAAGGACAGCAGCTAGTCGGCGCCCTCCTCGTTAACCCAAGTACCGACTCGCGACAAGAACAGATGCGCAGCGCGCTGCATCAATGCACCTTGTGCTTCGTGATCGGACCAACACTCGCTCAATGGATCGGTGAGAGTCATGCATGCAACGTACTCCCTTCTCCCCCCCCAACGACGATGATGTTCGATTCAGCCCAAAGCGCGGGTACGCCGGCGGTAGGAGCTACTGCGGAGGGTTCACACCGGAGGGGGGTGCCTGACGCCGTATGCGGGATTTGGCTACATCACGCCCAGGAACCAGAAGGCTGCTGCTTGTTGATCTAGTGCGGCCTGGGTGGTGTCCAATGCATGATTGCCGGCGATGACCTGTTCGATGTGTTCGCGGCGTGACTCCAACTCTTGCCCGAAGACCGGCTCTAGGACTCGGCTCCGGTAGGCGAGTGCTAGTAAGGCGGCAGTGCGCGGGGCGACCGTGTCCACTTGATCGAAAATCACTTTGCGAAGGCGCTCGAGCAACTCTCGTTCGGGGAGTGGATCGAGCTCCGGCCAACGCCGGCGACGGAAGATCCACGCGAAGGTATCGACTTCCGCTTCGAGGATGCCACGCTCGGTCAGTGACCCGGCGACCCGGGTCAAGAGCTCTCCGCGACTCGCAACCAAGGCGATCCAAAACTTGGATGGAAAGGTATTGGGGCTCGCTTCGATCTCGCTATAGATCTCGTTCAGCAGCAAGTCCACCTGAGTCTTGCTGGCATCGGAACGACCCAGCAACTTGATACATTCCCCTTCAATCTTGATCTGGCCGCGCAACGCAAGCTCAGCAAAGAACGCGCCGGCCAATGCACATTGTGATCCTTGGCTGGAATGCAAGGTGCCAGCTTTGTCCCGTAATGCCAGTAGCAGCGCCTCTTCCGGCAAGCTGAGTGTTGTTTCTTCTTCAATCGACATGTGCGATCTACGCGGACGAGTTGCCCGTATTCACTTTGGCGCAGGTGAGGGAAACGACGACGACGAGGCTTCCCATACCCCAGTACCCGTCACGAGTGCGATGCCAATCTAGAATTCGTCACACTTCCCGGCGAGCGTAGCGAGAAGGCGCGACCTGTTCAGGATAGCAGAGCGGTAGAGCTTAGGTGGGCTCGGACCCCGTGTCAGGGCAGTAAGGCTGGCTCGGAGTGCTCCCGAGCGTGTGGCCTGGATCGGTTGGCGCCAGAAGGATGACTTTGCCTGCACCGGCCCGTTGATTAGCCCAGCTCTGTGGCCACTCGAGAAGCAGGCTTCCGTATAATGGAAGCGCATGCCCTCCTCCACGTCTCGCAGTCTTGTCACTCTACTGGCATTCCTGTACGCCTTCGCCCTGCCGGCGTTGGCCAACTGGAATGGCCTCGAAGGACAGTTGCAGCCTGCTTGCCAGTGCGCGGCCCAAGTGCCTGGAGCGGCTTCGGCGCGCTGTTGCTGCAAGCCTACTGGAAATAACAATAGTCCAGACGATCAGCTCGAACAACTAGGGTGCGGGTGCACTGCATTGCCGGCACATGTCCCCGCGGCTCCACTGAAGTTGAGGGCGGGTGATGAGAAGCAGAAACGGCAGGCACTGTCGTCCTCTCTCTGGTACGTCATTGCGTCCAGGGTGCTGCTTGATTCGGGTCTCGTATCTAGGCCACTCAGACAACGATACGTAGTCCTGCCGAGATCAAAAGTACGCCGACACCTGCTCTTGAGTGTTATGCGGAATTGAATGAGTGAGCTTCGGTTCATGACTCGCTGTAGAGACTGATAGCTGGATCCATCAGCGAGACTCTTTCGTTCATTGAAGCGACTTCGGATTTGGCGAAGTCGCGACGCTTCACTAACGCAGCACGCTTGTCGTGTTGGGCGCCATGCTCTCCAAGATCCTCTCGATCACTTCGCTCGCAGCAGTAGTCGCGCACAGTGCAAGCCCACAGTCGAGTTCCACGTCGGATGCCGGCCGCACTGTTAGCTACAACCTCAACATCGCAGAACAGTCTGATCAGCCCGCTAGCGGAAGGGTCGGGCGCCTCACCGTCAATGGAAGCAGTCCAGGACCGGTCCTGCGCTTCCGAGAAGGCGACATTGCACACTTGGTGGTGCGCAATGACCTCGAGGACGAGGACGCGTCGATTCACTGGCATGGATTGCTGCTTCCCAACGCGATGGACGGGGTGCCCTACCTCACGACTCCCTCGATTGCTCCGGGAGCATCACAAGAGTACCGATTCGAGCTGCGTCAAGCCGGCACCTATTGGTATCACTCGCACACTGGACTGCAGGAGCAGCGTGGTGTCTATGGCGCCATCGTCATCGAAGCGAGGGAAGCTCGCGCGGATCTGATCTACGATCGCGAACACGTGGTCGTCCTCTCCGATTGGACCGATGAAAGCCCAACTGAAGTCATGCGAACCCTGATGCGCGGCAGTGATTGGTATGCGCTACGGAAAGGCAATATGCAATCCATTGCGGGAGCCTGGGAGGCCGGTGAGTTAGGTGGGTACTTCGATCGCCAACGAAGGCGGATGCCTGCAATGGATGTATCCGATGTCGCCTATGACGCATTTTTGGCGAACGGAGTCGAACGCCTTGAACTTGATGCGCAACCCGGCGAACGAGTCTTGATCCGCGTGGTCAATGCCGGCGCGTCGAGTTACTTTCACCTTCACTGGGCAGCGGGACCACTGAGTATCGTTGCTGCTGATGGGATGGACGTTGAGCCGGTCGATGTGCGGCGACTGCTCATCTCGATGGCTGAGACCTACGATTTCGTAGTGACGATGCCTTCTGATGCAACCCGTGTCGAGCTGAGAGCGACGGCTCAGGATGTCTCAGGACACGCATCGATATTCTTAGGGCAAGGCACAGAAATCTCTGCAACGGACCCACCTGCCCCCAATCTATACACAATGACGGATATGGTCCGGGCCGGCCTGGAGAGCATTCATCCGAAGCGCGGTTTGGCTGCTGGGGTAGCCGAGCGCCCCTTTGCTCCCTACTCACTACTCCGTGCGACTAGCGAAACCACCATCGCCGAGGGCGACGATGACCCGCGCATCCGCAAGATCACAATGCGCTTGACAGGAGACATGCAACGCTACATCTGGGGCATCGATGGCAAGATGCTCAGTGAGGATTCAACCATCCCTATTAAGCACGGCGAGATCCTGCGCATCGAGTTGGTCAACGACACGATGATGCATCACCCTATGCACTTGCATGGGCATTTCTTTCGCGTGCTCAACGGGCAAGGAACTCATGCGCCGCTGAAGCACACGGTCGACGTGCCCCCCATGGGGAAGCGTGTGATCGAGTGGATTGCGGGTGAGGAAGGTGGTGATTGGTTCTTTCACTGCCACTTGCTGTATCACATGGATGCAGGTATGGCGCGCGTGTTCAGCTATCGAGACAACACTGAAGAGAACCCGCCGCAATTCGATCCAGGCTTGATTGCCCCCAAGTACCTGCTTCTGGACGCCACGGTCCTGACGCATATGACCATGGGTAAGGTCACGCTGATGGATGGTCGTGAGTCTTATCTGATGCGTTGGGATGCGGGCATCGGCCACGATCATCATCACGATGGCGAAGTCGATTTCCTGTGGGCCAGCTATGTCGACCCAAACCTCTCAACCTTGGCGGGATATCGCCTTGTGCACGGTGACGAAGGCCAGGACCGAGCCTTCATTGGATTGAGCCACCGCTTGCCATACTTCGTGATGGCCGAGCTCACTGCAGATTCTCGGGCGGATGCACGCATCGAACTCGACAAGGAGTTCCAGCTGACCGATCGGCTGGGATTCTCCACGAACTACGAGTACGACACAGGCACAGGTTCCGAGTGGTCCGTCGCGAGCGATTGGACAATCAACAAGCGCTCCTCATTCGTTGCCAACTATGACTCGACCCATGGATTTGGAGTCGGCGTCCAATTCAACTTCTAGCCCTGACCTTCCAACCCCAATCATCACTATGAAAATCACACTCTCCACTCTCGTGCTTCCCCTCTTCCTCCTCGCCGGATGTGCCGGGCCGAAAGAGAAAGGGGATGCTCGTCCCCAGGTTCAGCCCTATGGCCTCGACACTTGCATCATCACGGAGAGCAAGCTGGGGTCCATGGGCGACCCAATCACCAAAGTGTATGGCAACCGGGAGGTCAAGTTCTGCTGCGCTCCCTGCGTCGAAGAGTTCGAAATGGACATCGAGGGCTACCTCGAGGATGTAGATGAAGCCATAGAGAACGCAGAGGCGAAGTGAGTGTGAAGCCAGGCATTGTGCAAGCCACGTGCTTTCAAGAGGTTTGCATCATTCTGAGGTTGTGATCGAATCGATACCGAACCGATGCAAGGCTCGCAAGACAAGTGGATCGTCCACTCTTGCGGGGGAAGGTCACATCGTTACTCATCCCCTGCAAAGCTCGTCTCTTGTCGTGCCGACAAGCCCAGCGCAATGCCTATAGCCGCGAAGGTGACTAGCATCGATGAGCCTCCGGTTGAGAATAGGGGCAGTGGCAAGCCGGTCATTGGCAATAGACCCAGATTCACACTCGTGTTCACGAATAAGTGCGCCGCGAAATACAGCGCAATGCCCCCGACTGTCAGGCGCGCGAAGCGATCGCGTAGCGCAGATGCTGTGCGCATCAACAGGATAACGAGCAACACATACATCAGCAGCAAGGCGCTGCACGCGACGAAGCCGGTCTCCTCCGCGATCACCGCAAAAATCGAATCGCTCTCGCGTTCGGGGAGGTAGCCCGTGTCGTTGGCGACGCCACGACCCAGCCCGCGCCCGTGCATGCCCCCATTTCCGATCGAGGTGCGCGCCAAGTGAACGTGGAAGCCGGCGCGGTTCTTCTCGCCAATCACACCCTCGGGCGTGTAGGCGCTCATCCAGGTGTCGATGCGCTTCAGCTGATAGCCGCGTACGAGCTCCGATTTGACCGCGACCGTAGCAATCAACAAGCCGGTCAAACACAGACCAATGATCGCTGAAGCGCGCGCACCCGCCAGATAGAACATGCCAAGCGTCACAGGTACCAGCGTCAGCGCGGTACCCAAATCGGGTTGCAACACGACCAGGCATATGGGCAAGACAACACAAGCCGTTGGGCGGACCCAGTCTTCGATTTTGCGCAAGCGATTCTCTTGCAGCACCTGAGCCAAGACCAAGATGATCCCTAGTTTAGCCAGCTCCGATGGCTGCAGATCGAATCCCGGCAACTGAATCCAGCGCTTCGCATTGTTGCGTTCGTCGCCGATAAAGGGGACGAGCGCGAGTAGAACTACCGTGCCGAAATAGATCCAATGCGCGTTGCGTCGAAGCCACTTCGGACGCATCGCAACGCCGAATAGCAGCAAGGGGAAAGTCAGCACGACCTTCTGCGAATGCGAGTCGAAGTCGACCGGCGAGGTGCTGCGGCTGGCCGGCGCCATCGCGATCGCATTCACGAAGATCAAGCCGAAGGCGAGCAGACTGAGCGCGATCAACAGCACATGCCAAGCGAACTCGCCGCCTTGCAGATGACGCAAGCCAAATAGCTCGCGCGGGTTCAACGACGTAGTCAGGCGCCTCATCGCGGCGGCCTGCCATTATCCTCGTAGCTCAAGTCATAGCGCTCGTCCTCGACGAGCCACTTCTGGATCTCTTGCGAAGCCAGGAACTCGGCCGCCAAGTAGACGGCGCTGTGACTGGAGGTGGTCGAGGTGTCGTGCACGAAGATGATGAAGATCGCGCGCGGATCGTCTACCGGGAACCAACCAGCCACCCACGTGTGCTTGCGCATGCCGGGCTCGAAAGTGAGCTGCGACAGCGGCGCATCGGGATCAACGGGGATGAAGCCCTCACCATAGTCTGCGCTGCCCGTCTTGGCCGCGACCTCGAAACCAAGCGTGCCGCGGTCGAGCCCTTTTTTCTTTGCAGTGCCGATCGCGACGACCTTGCGTAGCTCTTCGTGCACGCGATCGAGAACGGCTGGTTCGAACGGCAGGGGCTGGCTTTGGTGAGGAATGATGAGACGCTCCGTCGTTCCTCGAATCTCTGAGACGAGGCGAACCTCTGAAACGAGGCGAACCTCTGGCAAAGCGTCCGTAAGCAAACCGGCATAGGCACGCGCCATTTGGATCGGTGTCGCAGTCACTTCGGACAAGCCGTTGCCGATGCGTTGTCGCTCGACATCCGTCATTGGTCCCGTTCCCGTGACGAGTTCGCCGGCGGAATTGGGGTGCTCCATCAAGCCAAAGCGCTTGTCCCCCAGATTCTCTCGTACGCCTGAGGGCCGTCCAATCCCGAATGTATGCGCCATGCGCCGCAGCTCATGGTCCGGCATGCTCTCGGCCAGCCAGGCGAAGTAGCAGTTGCAGGACTGCTGGATAGCCTCGGCCAGGTCGACATCGTCGCCATGCCCGCCCGTCTTCCAGCAGTGCATTTTGCCGTAAGCCGCGGTATCGCCACCGCTCGGTTGGCACACAACCGTCGTGTTGGGGTCCAAGTCCGTGAATTGCAATGCCCAAGCCGCGACAAGCGGTTTGAAGATCGAGCCGGGTGGCGTGAAGCGTGGCTGTTGGAAGCAACGATCGCGTGGGTCAGTGGATTGACCATCTTGATGAGGTCCCGCATCCTTCGCCGTCGTCGGGTGCGATGCCGCGACGAGCACATCGCCCGTTGGAGTCATCAACACAATCGCTCCGACAGGATTCGCCCACCAGATTTGGTCTGGCTTGCTTTCGTCGGCCGGAAATTCCGGCGGGTTGGCAAGGATGCGGCGCGCTGCACGTTGCAAATCCATGTCCAGGGTCAGCGTCACATCGCTGCCGCCTATCGGCTCGTGGTTGATCGGGTCACGACCCTGTTCTCGAAGGTCCTGCAGCCCCCACGTCTCACGGAAACCGTTCTCGCCACGCAATTCTTGATCGAGCATCTCTTCGATGCCCCAGCCACCTTCCATCTCATTCGCAAGGCGCAGCTCGCGTACTAGCTCTAAGATGCGCTTTTCATCTTCGGGGCGTTGCTCGCGCTTGCTGCCGATCGAACTCAGCTCGCGCCGTTCGCGTTCCTGACGCAGCAAGGTCGTCATGTAGGGAGAGCGCACGCGCCCGACGATCTCACGCGCCAGCGGCATATCCTTCTCTTCCAGATCGAAGGCTTGAGGTACGCGCTCGCTGGCCGTGCGCACGCGAAAGCCAGCATAGCGCTCGGGCCGGCGTGCAACCATCAACACCAATTCGTCGACCGGATCGCGCGCGAGCCGAATGGGCCGGGAACCACGATCGCGCACGACATAGGCGCGCTCTTCGATCGCAGAGGCAATCCAATCCTCTTGGATCCGTGCCGTGCCCTCGCGCAGGTACAGCTCGTCGAGGAAGTGCGAGATGTGCATCTGCAACTGCGCATCCCAATCGATCAGGACCTGTCCTAGCAGCTCGACCTCTGCAGGCTTGGGTGCCGCGTTGTCCTCGGCACCGATTTTTAGCAGCTTCCCGACTCGCTCATCGATGATGTCGAGAGCGACAGCCGGAGCGAGCAGCTCTTCGCCGCGCGTATAGGAGAGCTCGCGCAGCTCCGGATCGACGAAGGGCAGCACATCGTCGGGTCGCTCGTCCGCGATGGGGCCGCCTCCGATCAAGCGGTCGAGATGCGAGAAGACCACCAATTCATCACGCTCGCGCCAGGGCTGAACCAGTTCTGAACTCGAGTGATTCGCTTCCACCGGTTCCGCGAACATATCCGCCAACGCATCCATCACCCTCTCGGCCGGCTCTCCTTTGCTGGCCTTGACGCGTGAGACCGTATGAGACCCCAGGTAACTCTCGACTGCGGAGCGCCACAGCGCACCACGAGAGTCGATCCATTCATCCAGTCGTTGCCCATCCCAGAACAACGTACGCCGCAGCCAATCCAACTCGATCGAGGCCAAGTTGTCCGCCGACATGCGCCAGGCGCCGAAACCGGCCGCCTTCTGAAACAAGTCGTCGGCGGCCGCGTTCTCGACCTTCAAACGTGCGCGCTCGAGTTCGTATACCAGCCGATCCGTCGCATTGTGGAAGCCCAGCTCCAGCGTCTCCTCACGTTCCCACAACAGGTCGGCCAAGCGAGCGACATCAGTGCGCGTGCGTGAAATGCGCTCGAAGAAGGCGTCATCGAACTGCGGCAGACTTTGATCGCGTATCTCCGCGATCACCTGGCGATACGGGCGCTCCCATGCCAGTTGCCCTTTCAAGTCCGAGAGAGTGCGCGCCTCGAAGCGATCGACCTCGAGCAGAGCCTTCAAGTAGAAGTGCAGGTGGCCGCCGCGGTAGTAGCGCTGCTCGAGCCGCGCGTCGACAGCCTCAGGGATCTCGAGCAGCGCAGTCCCCGCGCCGATGATCAAGGCCTTGCCGCGACCGTAGTCGTCGACCTGCTCGGGAGTCAGGTTGGTCAGCGCCTCTGCCCAGCGCTCTAAGTCACGCCACGATTCGACCAGCGCAACCGGCCGCAGCTCGAGCAGCGAGCGAGCCACGCACAGCTGACCCAGCGGATGGCCGCGGCGAAAGCTTCGCCAAATGAACTCGAGCTCGTAGACCTGCTCGTCGCGCACGAACTCGCGCCCCTTGCGGTCCAGGATTCGGCCGCGCACGTGTGGGACAAAGGTCGAGCCGCGACTCAGATTGCGCGCCTCGGATGCCCAAGTCTCGTGCTCGACCAACTGCACCTGCCCAAGCCGAGCGATGACGATGCCATAGGCACAAAGCACCAGGACGATCAGGGGTCCGAAGCGCCGCGTCACTGGTTCGTTCTCACTTCGTCGTTTGGCTCCAGGGGAGCGCTGGCCGCACGGAATCAACGAATGGCAGCTCGGGCCCGCGCGCCCGAACGACTGCTGCGAGTGAAGCGCAACCAAGGTGTCGAAGCAAGCATCAACGAAGCGCGTGGTCGCAAGTCGAGAGCGCACAGACCTTCCCTTCGCGGCGAATGTGAGCGAGACGCTCAGCTCACGAACACGTACTGAGCACGAATGCTCAGGTCGAGGATCGCAGAAGCGGCGCCGCGTAGTGAACGGGTACCAATCCGCCCATGTCCGAATCCATCAATGGACTCAAGCCCGGCAGTCTGCGCAGCACCGGAGCCATGAAGACCGAGCAGACGGCGGTGCTGACCGCACAGGTGGCTATCGCATCCGATCCATCCAGTGCACTGACGCTCCACAGCGAGACTCCTTCATGCCACACATGCACGAAGCTGAGCCAGTGCAAGAAGATCCAGCAGGCCAGCCCCGCGGCCCACGCGCGCGAGAAGAAGCCACGTACCTCGAGCACCGTGCACACCGAACGCAACAAGATCGCCACGGCCAAGAAGCCAGCCAGCACGGCGCTCGGTAGCTCGATCGAAAAGGCCAAGCGACAGAGGGCAAGCCAGTAGGAGGCGACGAACAAGCCCCCGAAGTGGCGGGCACCAGCCAGTGCGACAAGGAGCACGAGCCCGAGCTCAGGTGTCCAGCGCGCCAGCATCTCGTGGCTGGCGACATAGCTCTGCAATACGATCAAGCCGCCGCCCCAAAAGCAGAGCATCAGCCACGCCAAGCGTCTCGCGCCGTGCCTGCTCAATCCCCGCCCCCTTCCAAACCTTCGAGCACGGCCCGGTCGGGCAGCCGCACGCGTAGCTTGCCCAAGCCGCGCGCCTCGCTTGATGGACGAATCGCGATCACGTGCGGGCCGATGCCTGTCGGCAACGTGGTCTCGCCGATGTACAGCCCCAGCGGGACTCCGGGTTCGCCCGAACCAGTCCAGAGCTCGGCGCCGAGGCGCGGGCTCCCCCCGTCTCTCGTATGTGACAAGCGACCTGCTGACTCCTCTTGCGCAGCGTTATCGAGCACGATTGGAACTGTCGCCGGCCACTCGTACAGCAGCAGGCCATCCTTACGCCGCCCCAAGGCCATGAGCTTGCCCAAGACATGAGCACGCTCCCCGTCCGGAGTATGGATCAAAGCCACCGCCGTCAGGCGCATCCCCGGATCCGCCAAGCTACGCACCGTTCCGCTGAAGGGTCCGACGCGAGCGACGCGGCCGACCAGGTCGCGCCCGACCGCCAGCGCCGTTCCGGGGTGAATCCCGGCGACTGAACCGAGCGGGATGCGCGCGCCCGACCGCGCTGGACTGGGTCCGCCGTCCATCAGAAAGCGCGTCAACGCCCACTCTCCGGTCTCCATAGGGTCAACCGATGTCGGCCCTTGGTCCTGCGTACTCGTGCCGGGAGCCAGTATCAGCACCTGGTGAAGACCCGAGCTGTAGTCCAGGCGCGGCCGGACCGAGTAGCTCAGGTCTTGC
The DNA here is from genome assembly GCA_047611405.1 of Planctomycetota bacterium. Classification (GTDB taxonomy): domain Bacteria; phylum Planctomycetota; class UBA1135; order UBA1135; genus JBLFWN01. The sequence continues at coordinate 10,430 of JBLFWN010000106.1, forward strand.
ACCTCTCCTGGCTTCAAATCTAACTTGGACTTCTTGAGGTATTGATCGAGGTCGCCCAGGAAGAAGCCGTTGGCGAGCCTGGTATGGCCCTCGTCGAATTCTTCGGGTTCATCGACGAGCACGAGTCCGGGCGCAGGATCGACCCAGGTAGGGCTGTGGATGTTCAGCCGCACATCACTTCCGCCCGAGACGAGTCCTCCGACCACGAGCCGACTCTCAGGGCCGCCATCGCGTGGAATCAAGCGGGCGACGATCCTGCTGTTCTTGCCAGTGATCAAGTCGCAGATCACATGTCCTGCGAACGGCGTGGGACCTCCCGCCGTACTAGCTTGCGGCACACCACTGATGACACCGACGAAGCTGTCGCCATAAACGACCGGCAGGCCCGGGACGATGCCGAGTGTATTGTCGACCCGTAGCCGAATGCGGTCACGCTGGCGCGCCTCACGCCCGATGACTTCGGCATGCACACCGCGCGTCGCGCCCCCAATGAGGACCGTGCTCGGGTTGGCGCTGGCGCGAAGCGCCAGGTCGAGTTCAACGAGACGCTCGACGCGGCGCTGACCGAATGCGGCACGTGCAGCGGTCGAGGCTTGGACGGTGTCGGCCTCGATCCATTGCAGCGGAGCCGCAACCTCTGCGATCAGCCTGGCCGGAGTGACAGCGACATCGATCACGCGCTCGATCAAGGGTGCGGGCCGCAACGTCTGAACGACGAGCAACAGGCAAAACAGCGGTGGAATCAAGCGAAAGCGGGCCGAGGCCATAGTGGCCTCCGGTCTAGCGACCGTCGTCTGAGGACAGCAAACGCGACAAGGAGTCGAGATTCTCCAAGTAGACACCCGTTCCGCGTGCCACCGCGGTCAATGGCTCGTCGGCGACGCGCGCCGGAATGCCGAGGTTGTCTGAGATCGCCTCGGTGATGCCGTACAAAAGCGCCCCACCACCGACCAGCGTCAGACCCGCATCGACCAGGTCAGCCGAGATCTCGGGCGGCGCCTCTTCCAGGATCGCCCGAATGGCTTCGCAGATCTGCTGCACAGGATAGGCCAGCGCTTCGCGGATTTCGATCGAGGTCACGGTCGTACGGCGCGGCAATCCCTGCACCGAGTCACGGCCTTTGACCTCCATCGACAGCTCCTGATCCATCGGCCAGGCCGATCCGATCGTCAACTTAATACGTTCCGCGGTCAGCTCGCCAATTAGCAGATTGTGATGGCGACGCAGGTGGTTCTGGACAGCTTCGTCCATCTCATCTCCGCCTACGCGCAACGAGGTAGAAGCGACGGCGCCGGTCAGTGACAGCACCGCGATCTCAGTCGTTCCGCCACCAATATCAACGATCAACGAACCACGGGCCTCCGTGACCGGCATATCGCAACCGATACCAGCCGCCATCGGCTCGTCGATCAATTCAACCCTGCGCGCGCCTGCGCGTTCGGCCGAATTCACCACGGCGCGTTTCTCAACGGCTGTGATCCCAACGGGAACCGCAATTACGACCACTGGCTTCACCCACTGTCGCCCGCCGTTCACCTTGGTGATGAAGTAGCGCAGCATCTTCTCGGTGACGTCGAAGTCGGCGATCACGCCGTGACGCAGCGGCCGAATGGCTTCGATCTTGCCCGGCGTCTTGCCCAGCATTTCCTTGGCGGCCTGACCAACGGCCATCCCATCCAAGGCGACTTCACCGGTGCCCTTCTTGACCGCCACCACGCTGGGTTCGTTCAGGATAATCCCCCGACCACGCACACAGACGAGGGTATTGGCGGTCCCCAGGTCGATACCCATGTCCACCGAGAGCCTGCCGAATACCCATTCCAGGGGCTTGAACACGTTGACTATCGAATCGCCAGGGGTCACGTGGGTGAACTTCCAGGGTCAGCAGAGCGGGCGGGAAGGCAAATGGGGCCGCGAGTAAACCGTAGCGCGCGCGAGCTGCTCATCCTTAGTAATCGGACAGCATCCCCGTCAGAACGAGGACTCGTGCAAAGGGAGAAGGTCCCTAATCTCCCGCGCCTATTGAAGTGTAGTGCTCCAGTAGGCGCATGCAAGCACACGGAAATATGGAAAGCGAAGCCGCAGAATGTGGCCCCATAAGGAATCCCCAATTCCGATCGCCAATGGCGCTCAAAATTGGAGATGACTGGTACCACGATCCGCAGTTCAAGCGATTCGAATCAGCATCCGAATCGCGGCGGAATCAACACCGTCAGGTGCTTCAGGTCAGCTTCTTACGTGGTCAGGAGGACCTTCGAGAGGTCGTGTCCCAACACCGTGCGAAAACTGGACTTAGAAGAACGTGCCCGTGTCGTAGTGAGTAGCTGCGATGTAGTCGACGAGCAGCACTGCTACCAGCAGCAGGACAGTGGTGATGATGATGATTCCATCCTCGATCCCCTGACCCTTGCTCTCTTCGACGACTTCGACTTCCGGGGCCGCCGTCTTGCGTGAGCGTGCCGCGGGCGTGGCCCGACTACTTCCGGATTGGTTGCGTGAGCGACTGCGTGCCATATCTGTTTCCTGTTTCGTATTTGATGTTGATGATCCCGGCAGGCGAGGCGCAGGGCCTCGCCGAGCAGGGATCAGGGAAATCAGATGCGGGTTGCGGCGCGGTCACCGGTGTTGATCGACACTCCGTCGACACTCCGGATCACGACTGCCGTGCACTGGTCAGGCTGGACGCTCTCTACGCGGACTTGACCCTTGTAGGTCGAACCCTGCCAGATCTCGAAGGTGTAGCCGCGCTTCACCTTCTGGTTTTCGCCAACGTTTAGCGACACGAGGGTGAAGTCGTGTGCGGAGTCGATGTGCACGTCGTAGACGTTCGCGTCGATCAGCGGCTGGGCCGTGATGTCGCTCAGGCTAACGTTCGTGTAGGCAGCGAGGGAGGCCAAGTTGGTCTCGAGCGTGCCGTTGCTGCTTTCCAAGCCAGCGACCTCCTCGCGCAGACCGGAGGCATCGCGCTGAGAGCGCTCGAGACTTTGCTCGGCGGTACGCTGCGCGGCGAGGGCGGATTCGCGCTCGTCACCGGCATCCCGAGCAGCTTGCTCGGCAGCCGATTTCTCACTCTGCAACGTGGCGTTGTCAGTGATGAGCTTCTCGTTGCGGGTGTTGTAGTCGGCGAGCGTGTTCTTAATTCCAGACACGTCGGCGTTCAACTGGTTGTTTGTGTCACGCAGCGTGTCTCTTTCAGAGGTTAGCCGCGTTTTGTCGTTCACCAAGTCGTTCTTTTCGTCGCGCAGCGTGGAAGCCGATTGCTCAATGAACGACTTTTCGGATGTCAGCGCAGCTATGCGCACATCCGTGTCGGTCTTGAGAGCGTCGTGCTCCGTCTGCAAGTCGGCGAGGTCCTGCTTGAAGCTCTGGCCTGTGGCCAACGTCGACGACGCCCAGCCAAAGAAAACTGCTGCCAGGGCAAGGTTGAGAACGATGAAGATCCGTCCGATCGGGCTCATGCTGGTATGTGGGAGAACGGGGTCCGTGGTCGTCCCGGAGGACCCGAGGGTGGGGGGGCTGGGGTAGCCTCTCGGAAGGGAGCGTACCGAGTACTTGGTGCCCGTCTATTGTCACGGGCGCCGCTTAGGGCGCGCGAGTATAGGTGGGTCCGAGAGGGGGGTCAAGAGAGCTCGATGCGGCTTTCGAACTCCTGTCTTCCGCGCTCTAGCGAGGCCTCAAGCAGGGGTTACCCGTCTTCGTGAGAAGACCACAAGAAGTGCGGCCAGGAGCACGATCGAGACCCGAATCTGGCTCTCAAAGGTCACGAAGAGGGTATTGGGCGCCCCTCCCCCCCCCTTCAGAACTTCCGGAACTGGCACTGTTGCCGCCAGGGTCCCGCGCACCATTCTACGCCGTTTCCCTTCCGTCAATTCCGCCACCAGCCGCCCATTTGGGTCGATCACGCAGCTGATTCCGGAATTCGTGGCGCGCACGACGGACCGTCCGGTCTCGATCGCGATCAGCTTTGAGAAGGCAACCATGTGCGCCATCTCGAAGCTGTCCTTGTACCAGGCCTCGTTGCTGGCCACGACGTGGAAGTCGAGCCGCTCGCGGCGAGCCGGCACAGTAAATGGGGCATCGAAGGAGTTGTCGAAGCAGACGGAGACCCCCACACGCCAGTCGCGGCCGTCACGGCCGGTGAAGGGCAGCACGCCACTTTCATCTGCAGATATGAAGTCAGGGATGTAGCCACCTGCCTGAAACATCATGTCCAGGACGAACTCGAAGCGGTGCATACCCATCAGCGTCTCACCACCCGGAACGAGGTAGACCTTCGAGCCAGTCGGGCCGCGCTTGCCGTCGGCACCCCAGATCGCGAGCGAGTTCAGGCGCCGGATTTCGTCCTCGTGAATCGTGTACTCCTGCACCCCTCCCAAGAAGGAGGTGCCGGCCGGAATCACCGATTGGCCTCCGAGGGCGAGCTCTACTCGGGGACCGAGGTACTCGCGCAGGCGCGATAAGTAGCGCGAATCGATTTTGTCGGCCTGCCCGAAGAGCACGCCTTGATACAGCGCTCTAGCCCAGTACGCGTCGTTCGTGAGCAGTTGAGAGTTCAGCGGATCGCGCGCCCAGACGGGGCGCCGCATGCCCTTATCCATGGCCGGCAGGACCTTATTGCCTGCGACGGGGATCGGCAGCATCGTCTCGCCCCACAGCACCAGGTCAGGCACGGGTTCACCGCGCTGTGCGGATTCCTCGAGCCCTTGCGCCGTCAGCTCGACCGCGTCGCCGAACAGGTCTCGGATCGGGTGACCGCCGAAACTCTTCACCTCTTGTGTGATACCAGGCTGCACACACAGCACGCGCGGCCCATCGACGGTTGCCGGCGCGCGAACCGTGTAGTTCAGCGTCACCCCCATGAATAGGGGTCCCAGACCGAAGAGCGCGAGCCGAGCATGAGAGAACTGCATGGGACGCTCGTCCCCCTGCGGCCGATAGGCGCGCCATAAATCCGCGAAGTAGCCCGAGAAGGCCGCCAGGACCCAGGCCAGCCCCCAACTCCCCCACACGCGGGCGCTTCCAACCAGCCAGGCCGAGTCGTGAGCGCTGACTGCGATGCGGTGCCAGCCCCACGCGATGGGCGGAACCATCGAAAAGCGCACGACTTCAGCCGCGACCCAGGCGGCCGGGACCGCCAACGCGAGCGGGTAGCGGCGCGCCATCCGTCGCAGCGCTATGCCGGCGGCGGCCATATAGAGGCCATCCGTCAGCGGAACGATCACGACCGATGCCGGCACGACATAACCCAGGAACCAGCAGACACCTGCGAAACCGAAGGCCGTTCCGATCCACTCGACCAGAAACGCCTTCTTACCGGGTCGCGAGCAGATATGGGCCCAGGCGACCAGCGCGAAGAAGGCGCTGTGGCCGAATCCTGTGGGCCGCCCGATGCCCGGGAGCGATGAGACCAAGATGGTCCAGGTCAGCAAGACCCCGAAGAAGCGCAACCGAGCCGAGACCGGGGATTGCCATGTTTCGAAGCTAGCACCCCTGTCGACCACACCTCCCGCTGCGCTCGCAGGGTGGCTCGAAGGGGTCTCGCGCGAGCTGTCGGACTTCGCCATGGGGTAGGTTACAGAGGTTTTTCTGCCTAGATCGAGAAGCCGACGTGCGTGCTACGCAAGCTTGCCGGAACATAGAAGCTGCCGTCTACAGGAGGTGGAGTTCGGAAGTGTAGCGCCCGGCCCCTTTGGTCCTCATCATTCGCTCAGCCTCTCCGGCCAAAAATCTACCTTCTTATAGAAGGTGTCTGCGTCTCGGTCGCATCGAGTAACGCAGCCCCCACTCTCCGTCGCGCCACCGTCCGCCTGCCCCCCGCCCGCGATAGCTATCCTTCATGAACTTTTCTCCAGCCACAGCCTTGGTCGCCGCAGGCGCCTTTGTTGGAGCGGCTCTCGCGCTCTCTTGCTCGCCCGATTCATCAGAAGCCTCCGCTGTAGCCGCCCAAGAGGCGCTCCCCCAATCGATCAAGCGTCGCGAAGCAACCCGCGTGCGTGTGCAGCCCGTCGAACAGCGTGAGATGGAACGCGCGTTGAGCACGACTACCGTGGTCGAGTCCGAGACCGAGATCAAGCTGTTCCCACGCGTCACGGGAGTCGTGATTGCGATCGCAGTCGAAGAGGGCGATCGCGTCGAGGCCAATCAAGTCCTGGCTTTGCTCGATGACCGCGAGGCCAGCTCTGCGTTGCAAGAAGCGAAGATCGCACTGCGCGAGGCGGAAGAGAACGTCCCGCGCCTTGAGTTGTCATCGCTCGAAGCCAGGGAGCGTTGTGATCGAGCCAAGCTGGCCTTCGATCAAGCGACGCGCGTTGCCGACCGCAACGAGAGTACAGGCCTGATCAGCACCAGTGATCTGGACGAGATGCGCATGACACGCGACACGAGCGAGCTCGATTGGAAAGCTTCGAAGCTCGCTTGGGATGGTGCGCAGCAAGACCTGAAAGCGGGCGCGATCGCGATCGAAAAAGCGACCGTCGCTGTCACACGCCAGGACCTCAACCACAGCTACACGAAGATCCTGGCGCCCTTCGACGGCGTGATTGCATCGCGCACGATCAAGGTCGGTGATTCAGCTTCTCCTTCCGCCGAAGCCTTCGTGCTGACGGATCCGGATAACTTGCGCGCGGTCTTCCACCGGCCGCAACGCGAGTTCTCGATGTTCCAAGCGGCAAGGCGCGCCATCGAAACACATGGCGCGGAACCGCTCGAGATTCGAGTCGCAGCCGAAGCCTATCCGGACCGGACCTTCCGCGGATCGATCCGCTTGGTCAGTCCGACCGTGTCGGCCGAGTCCGGATCCTTCCGTGTCACCGTCGAGCTCGAGCCCACTTCCGATGGCAATCAACTCGAACGCTTGTTGCCTGGCATGCTCGTTCGCTTGTCAATCGTGACCGAGCGCCACGCTGAAGCTTTGGTCGTTCCGAAGCGCGCGTTGCGCCGTGAGGGCGATACTTACTTTGTGTTCATCGACAATGAGGGTAAGGCACGCCGCGTCGAAGTCGAGAGCGGCTTCTCGACCGACGAAGACACGGAAGTGACTCCGGTCGGAGGCCAGCTGCTGGCCGCGGGCGAGTCCGTAATCGTGATCGGTAACCGGGACTTGGAAGAGGGCAGCGAAGTGGACTCCAGCTCCTGGCAAGGCGAATCCATGAGCAGTGAAGTGAAGGACACCGAGCAGGGTGACGAGGCAGAGGCAGCCAGCGACGAAGACGCGGGTGCCGAAGACGAGACCACATCCGATTCAAGCTCTGAAGAGGAGTCGCGCTAGCGTGCAGGATTCCAACCACGTCAGCATCGCGTCGAGGCTGGGCTTCGTCGCCACCCGACCGGTGGCGATTACGATGTTCTTCTTGGCACTGGCCGTCTTCGGCGCAGTGTCCTTGTTCAAGCTGCCAGTCGATCTCTTGCCCGAGATCAGCTATCCGACGCTGACGGTCCGCACCGGATACCCCGGTGCCGCTCCGGAGGATGTCGAGGATCGCTGCTCGGTTCGCATTCAAGAAGCCTTATCGACGCTGCCGGATCTGGTGCGCACCAGTTCGATCAGTCGCGCCGGCTTCTCTGATGTCGTGCTCGAGTTCAACTGGGGCACGAATATGACCTACTCGGTGCAGGAAGTGCGCGACCGGTTGGACGGCGTGTTCTTACCGAGTGATGCAGAACGTCCGCTCATCCTGCGCTACGACCCTAACCTTGATCCGATCTTGCGCATCGGTGTGCGGCCTGCCCAGGACCGCCTGGATCGCGAGGATGGCGAGCTCGACATGGCCGCCTTCATCCGCTTGCGTTGGTTGGCGGAGAAGCGCATCAAGCGCGAGCTCGAAGCTGTCGAGGGCGTCGCCGCAGTGCAGGTGCATGGCGGGTTGCGTGAAGAGATCCGCGTCAGTGTCGATCCCTTCAAGCTGGCCGAGCTCGACCTTGATCCCTCCATGGTTTCAACGCGCCTCAGCCAAGAAAACCTGAACGCGTCCAGCGGTCAGATTCGCGAGGGTTCGACGGACTACTTGGTTCGCACACTCAACGAATTCCAAGACGTTGAAGAGATCGCGAACCTAGCGCTGGTGCGGCGCGGCGATGCGGTGGTGCGCATCCGCGACATTGCCACCGTCGAACGTACACACGCAGAGCGTGAAGTCGTCACGCGACTAGACGGATCCGAAGCGGTCGAGATCGCGATCTTCCGCGAAGCTGGCGCGAACATCGTAGAGGTCTCCGAACGCGTCCAAGGCATGGTCTTCGGCAATGCCGAGCAACAGGCGCATGCAACGATGAAGCTGGCCCAAGGTGGCGTCTCCTCGCGCACCATGAGCTGGGACGATCGGCAGAAGCTATCCTTCTTGGGATGGATGCTGCGCGACGAGGCGCAGATGGAGCTCTTGTCGGATCAATCGACCTTCATCCGCGCAGCCATCGACGATGTCAAGCAAGCCGCCATCTTGGGCGCCTTGCTTGCGATCGCGGTCATCTGGGTATTCTTGAGTCGCCTCTCCGCGACCTTGATCATTGGACTCTCGATTCCGATCTCAGTCATCGTGACCTTCGCCCCGATGTTCCTGCTGGATGTCTCACTGAACATCATGTCGCTCGGCGGATTGGCGCTTGGCGTCGGCATGTTGGTCGACAATGCAATCGTCGTGCTGGAGTCGATCACACGCTGTCGCGAAGAAGGCGATCCATTGGCTCAAGCCGCAGTGCGTGGCACCAGCGAAGTCGCCGGCGCAATCATCGCGTCGACCTTGACGACCGTCGCTGTCTTCGTGCCGATCGTCTTCGTGCACGGCATAGCGGGTCAAATCTTCGGGGATCAAGCCGTGACCGTCGTGTCCGCCTTGCTCGTGTCCTTGCTGGTCGCGGTGCTCTTCATCCCGATGCTAGCCTCGCGCAAATTCTTGGCCGGCGATGGGATCCAAATCACGCGCACCCAGGGCGCCGGCGGTGCGCGCGCTTTCATGCGCGAATGGACCGCCGAAAACCTGAAGTGGACCTGGTACGAAGCGGCTCCGAACATCATGCGCATCGCGGGCAGGCAATGCTTGTTCGCAGGCTTCCTAGTCTTGCGTAGCGCGCTCGGTCTGGCCGCGCTCCTAGGCAAAGTTGGTGGATGGATAACCTTCCCTATTCGATACAGCTTCGAAGCGGTGTGGCGTGGTCTGGACTCGCTCTATCCGCGCGTCCTGAAGGGCGCCTTGCGCGCTCCCTTGATCGTCATCTTGGCGGTCGGCGGTCTGGGCTACCTATCGTACGAACGCATGGGTTCGCTCGGCTTGGAGCTGTTACCTGAGATTCACCAAGGCGAATTCACAGCGCACGTCGGCCTTGGAGTCGGCACGCCGCTAGAACGCTCCGACCGCGTTTTCCGCGAACTGGAACGCGAGGTGCGTTCACTGTCCGATGTCGCCGTGACATCACTGACGGTCGGCGTCGAGCAAGAGACCCTCTCGCGTGAGATCGAAGGTGAGCATACGGCGCGATTGACCGTGCGACTCGCGGCGGACGCAAAGAGTGCCGAGCACGAAGAAATCGCGTTGGATAAAGTTCGTCGAATTCTGCAGTCGCACCCCGAAGTGCGCAGCATCGACATCAAGCGTCCCACGCCCTTCGCCCTCGATGCACCGATCGCGGTCGAGATCTCCGGCTATGAGCTCGAGACGCTCGGCATGGTGGCTGAGGAAGTGCGTGCACGGCTGGCCAAGATCGAAGGACTGACGGACATTCGCACGACCGTCAGGCCGGGTCACCCTGAAGCACGCGTGACCTTTGATCGCGACAAGACGCTCGAGTACGGACTCGATCTGGGCGTCGTGTCGGACATGATTCGCGACCAAGTGCTGGGCACAGTTAGCACGCGCTTCGTCGAAGGCGACGAACGCATCGATATTCGCGTGCGCGGTGACGAAAGCATACTGGCGACGCTCGATGATGTGCTCGACCTGGTCGTCAGCCCGACTTCCGAATTCCAGGTCCCGCTACGCTCGGTGGCTGATATCGAAGTCGTGCGCGGACCGGCTGAGATTCGACGCATTGGCAATAGCCGAGCTGTCGTAGTCACGGCCGCAAGCAGCGGCTTGGACTTGGGCGGACTGACCAAGAAGATCGAGACAGCCTTGTCCACCCTGGTCACGCCGCGCGATATTGGCGTGGTTTTGGGCGGACAGAAGCGCGAGATGGACGAGGGCACACGCAGCCTTCAGTTCGCGCTCTTGCTGGCGATTTTCCTGGTCTACGTCGTTATGGCCAGCCAATTCGAATCCTTGATGCAGCCCTTCATCATCCTGTTCAGCGTGCCTCTGGCTGCCATTGGCGTGATCTTCACGCTCGATGTATTCAACGTGCCTTTGTCCGTGGTGGTATTCATCGGATTGATTTTGTTAGCGGGCATCGTCGTCAACAACGCGATCGTGCTCGTCGACCGGATCAACGCGAAACGAGAAGAGGGCATGGAGCTGAACGAAGCCATCCTTGAAGCCGGTCGCGCACGCCTGCGTCCGATTCTGATGACAACCGCGACGACCGTACTCGGCCTGTTGCCGTTGACGGGTTGGCTCGCGGGTATCCCCGCTATCGGGAGCCTTGGCGCAGGCGAAGGCGCCGAGCTGCGCGCACCGATGGCCATAACTGTTATCTCTGGCTTGATCAGCTCGACGTTGTTGACGCTGATCGTCATCCCTGTCGCCTATCGCCTGCTGGCCTTTGGCAAGCGCCCGAGTGTTGATTCGGGCGATCCGACCACTCCCTCCGACTCAGCTCAACTGCAGACCTCCGGTGCCTGACGAAAGCTCCCAGCTATGGAACCCGAAGCACCTGACTCCCCCAACACGGACAACACGAAGCAGCGCCCCTCTCAAGGTCGTGGCTTCTTCGCCGTCTCGGTACGCAGGCCCGTTGGATTTTTGGTCGCCTACCTGACGCTGATCCTTACCGGAGCCCTCGCCTACAGGAACATCCCGATTCAGCTGTTGCCCAGCGGGCTGCAAGGCACGCGCTTGCAAGTCTGGATCGATCACCCCGGTTCGTCCGCGTCGGAGAACGAAGAGAAGGTCACGCGCCTGCTCGAAGATCAGTTCCAGACCCTCCCCGGCCTGGCTGACTTCTGGTCCACCTCACGCGACAGCGGCGTATTCATCGGCGTCAAGTTCAACGGCGCCGCCGACATGAACCTGGCCAAGGCCGAGCTGCGCGACCGCATCGAGCGTGCACGACCGCTGCTACCGACGACTGTGCAGCGCATATTCGTGTGGGCGAACGACGACGGTGACCCGCCTGTCATGTGGTTCGCTTTGCTGGCGGACCGCAGCACCGAGGACATGGACTACCTCGTCGAGAACGAAGTTCAACGCCGGCTCGAAGGCTGTGACGGCGTCAGCAAGGTCACCATCTTTGGTCTGCTGAACGACTCGATCCGCATCTTGCTCGATGAAGAGAAGGTCAAGGCCGCTCGGCTCGACATCGGCAACCTTATCCAACGCCTGCAACGCGACAACTTCGCGAAGCCTTTGGGCGAGATCACGGATGGCGGACGGCGCTTCCTTTTGCGCTCGGACATGCGCTTCGAGGATTTTGAGCAGGTGGCCGACTACCCACTTGGCAATGGCCTGAGGCTTGGTGATATCGCCACAGTCGAGCGCGTCAAAACGGTGCGCGATCGATTGGCGCGCATCGACGGACGAGACGCCTACTACGGCATGATCCAAAAGGAGAGTTCGGCCAATGTCGTCGAGGTCTCGAAGAACATATGGGCAGCCGTCCACGAGTTTGAAACCGACCCCAAGTTGGCGGGACGTCTCAAGCTGAACGCGCTCTTTGATCAAGCCGCCTTCATCGAGACCTCGCTGAACGGCATGCGCAGGACTGCCGTATGGGGTGGCGGCTTGGCCGTGCTGGTGCTGTTTGTGTTCTTACGGCGCATTCGCATGACGCTCTGCGTCGCCTTGTCGATTCCGACAGCCGCCCTCTTGTCGATCGCGTACGAGCACTTCACCGGTGGCTCCTTCAACGTGCTGACGATGGCCGGCTTGACGCTGGCGCTCGGCATGCTGGTCGACAATGCCGTCGTCGTGGTGGAAAACATCGCGCGCTTGAAGAAGCTCGGCATGAGTGGCCGTGACGCAGCGGTCGAAGGCGTGCGTGATGTCGGCTTGGCAATCGCATTGGCGACCTTGACCAGCGTCGTGGTCTTCATGCCGTTGATGTTCATGGGCGACAACCCGCAGATCCGCGTGATGATGATGGCGTTGGGCCTACCGCTGTGTACGGCCTTGCTCTTCAGCCTCTTCGTCGCGTTGGTATTTCTGCCGGTGATCACCGCGCGCGTGCTTGGTGAACGCCCCGCCTTCATCGAACGTGCCGGCGTCCCGATGAGCCGCCTGGCCAGCCTGCCGGTGCGCGGCGTGGCACAGGTCGTCGGTCTCGCGCGCTGGTTTGTGCACCGTAGTCTGACCTTCGGACACCGACTCGAGCGAATAGCGCTGGTTGTCTTGATGCCGCTACGTTGGCCGTTGTCGATCGCGGTGGTCGCGTATGCGGGCTATCGCATGCGTGTGCTGCCCGAGTTGAATTCGCTGCAAAAGAGCACGACGAACCTGGGTCTTCAGGTCGATGGCATCCAATCTGATCAGGGCCTTTTGATCTCGAACATGATCATGGCAGTGGTCGCCGCTGCCCTGCTCTTGATCGGTGTTCCGCGTTGGCACCGAAGGAAGACAGGCGCCCCTGCGCAACCTGAACACTTCAGGCCGCAAGGCACATCAATGCTGGCGTGGATGGTTCAAACGAATCATCGTGCGCTCGCCTGGACGATCGATCATCGCTACATGGCGACCTTCCTCGCCTTCGGCGCCTTCTTCACGGTCCTGATTCCGATGAACGGAATGACGATCGCTGCTTTCGGTCAAGAGGAAGACTTGCTGGAGCTTGAGATCGATGTCGAGGTCGAGGACAACTTCACACTGGCTGAGACCAGCGAAGAGTTTGAGAAATACGAGGAGTTCCTCGAGGGCTATCGCGATGAGCTCGGCTTCGCGCACCTGGTCGTGCGCTTCGGTTCGGGCGGCGGCGAGCTCAGCATCCGCTGGGAAGACCGCTTGGATCCGG
>JBLFWN010000107.1:0-23054 GCA_047611405.1 Planctomycetota bacterium
TTTCCACTTGCGCCAGCAGCGCCAGTCGGACCGGCGGGGCCTTGAGCACCAACTGCGCCATCGGCGCCGTCGTTTCCATTCGCGCCAGTCGTACCGGTCGGTCCGGCAGGACCTTGGGCACCGGCTGATCCGTCAGCGCCATCGCTTCCGTTTGAGCCAGCCGTACCAGTCGGACCAGCGGGGCCTTGTGCGCCGGCTGCACCATCAGCTCCGTCGTTTCCACTTGCGCCAGCAGCGCCAGTCGGACCGGCGGGGCCTTGAGCACCAACTGCGCCATCGGCGCCGTCGTTTCCATTCGCGCCAGTCGTACCGGTCGGTCCGGCAGGACCTTGGGCACCGGCTGCTCCGTCGGCGCCATCGCTTCCGTTTGAGCCAGCGGTACCAGTCGGACCAGCGGGGCCTTGTGCGCCGGCTGCACCATCAGCTCCGTCGTTTCCACTTGCGCCAGCAGCGCCAGTCGGACCGGCGGGGCCTTGCGCACCGGCTGCACCGTCAGTGCCATCATTTCCGTTTGAGCCATCAGTACCAGTCGGACCAGCGGGGCCTGGAGCACCAACTGCGCCGTCGTTTCCATTCGCGCCAGTCGTACCGGTCGGTCCGGCAGGACCTTGCGCACCAGTTGCGCCATCGGATCCATTCGCGCCAGTCGGACCAGCGGGGCCTTGTGCGCCGGCTGCACCATCAGCTCCGTCGTTTCCACTTGAGCCAGCAGCACCGGTCGGACCAGCGGGGCCCTGCGCACCATCGTTTCCATCGTCTCCATCTGCGCCAGCAGGACCCGTCGGACCGTCAGGTCCCGTTGGACCGCCGGCTGCTCCGTCAGTGCCATCACTTCCGTTTGTACCAGCCGCACCGGTGGGGCCAGCGGGGCCTTGCGGACCGGCTGCTCCGTCGGCGCCATCACTTCCGTTTGTACCAGCCGCACCGGTGGGACCAGCGGGACCTTGCGCACCGGCTGATCCGTCAGCGCCATCGCTTCCGTTTGAGCCAGCCGTACCAGTCGGACCAGCGGGGCCCTGCGGACCATCGTCTCCATCTGCGCCAGCAGGACCCGTCGGACCGCCGGGACCCGGTGCGCCGGCTGCTCCGTCAGCGCCATCACTTCCGTTTGCGCCAGCAGCACCGGTCGAACCTGCCGGCCCTCGCGGACCTTCGGCGCCTGCAGGGCCAATCAACGTGGCTGTTGTTTGAATGGTGAAGTCCGGGAACACAATCCCGCCTTCGGCATAGATGAATCCCGCGACAGACAAGTCAGCAATCGGGGTCACGGTTCCGATACCGACGCGTCGAGTGACGGGGTGCACAAAGAGATCCGAGCTGATCGGATACAAGGCGCCTAGAGTAGGTGTCGTCGATGCGCTCAAGCAGTTCCCAGGATTAGCGAAGTCATCGACACCGATTGCACAGGCTGACAACGCTGCAATACCTCCCGCTCCGCCGGGCACGCTACCGACCGTATTGGGTGCCGTCATGCTCTGCGTCGATCCGGTGCTAAAGCCTCGCGGTACATGACTCGCCAACCCGCGTAACACGCGTGCTTGCTGAAGACTTAGGTCACCATCAGCGCGATCGCTCGCGAAGGGTGCGGAATCGACAGCAGCCAACTCCACTCTCTCGAAGCGTCCCGATCCAAGGTTGTGGTATAGGGCATCATCGCGCAGCGTCGCAATGTGCATATCGACGAGGCCATCATGGTCGTAGTCAAATAAGTAACTCGCAATCGGTTCGCTGTCCGGGGCGATGCCTGAGTTCAGAATGACATCGCTGAATACACCGGTCTGATCCTGAAGCAAGAGCTGCGAGTCGCCCGTGAACGAGGGCAGAAACAAGTCGTTGCGCCCGTTGTTATCGAAGTCGGCCCAGATTGCTTCATCGGCCGAAGAAAGCTCGGGCAGACCCGCGGTTAGAGAGGCATCTTCGAAGCGTCCGTCGCCCGTGTGTCTGAGCAGTACGGCCCGGCCGTCTCCCATGATCGCCAGTGCGTCGGCGAAGCCATCACCGTCGTAGTCACCCCAGTAGTACCGGGGAGCGGAAGTGGGGGATGTGCTCGTCAGGCCTGGCATGCGGGTCGCGCTGGAGATTGCGCTGACCGGACTGCTGACTGCAAAAGAGAGGGATATAGGGGTGAGTACGTGGAGAAGTTTCATGTTGCAAGGTGTCTTGTTCTCAAAAGACAAACGAGGCTCGAAGCGACGCGGTGCACCGTGTCACTCAAGAGCGGACCGGAGGGAGCCGTCATGCCAAGGAACACGACAACAATGTCCGTTTTAGTCGATTAGACGGGAACCGCTACTACCGTTCAGACCCTCGCCTAACGTGAGAGTTGGTTTCCTGGCCCTCTCCTCCTCTGCTCAGGTGACTCCGGGACCGGAAATTTAGTCGTCCTTAATTTTCGGGTCGTGTCGACTCGCCAATGTGCGAGCGCTCAAATTCCGGCTGGCAGCTGGTTCTGGGAGGATAAGAAATTGCATGAGTAGCACTATTTAGAACTAGGTCGTTCCCTACTGGCAATCCAACCATGCGTTTCGGGGAGGATAAGGATCTTGCTTTCTACGGATCACTTAGGGAATGAATGAGGCGCGGCTCTAATGTTCAGACTGCAACATGCTAAGTCTTGGTCGGAAACAGCAGCGTGTCATCACCCAGTGCTGAGGAAGAGCCAATGCAACTTCGTTTTAGATCCAGGCCCGGAGCGATTTCCCGGGCCAGGGATTGCGAATGAGTCTGGCCTTGGTTTGGCGGCCTTTGTCTTGCACCGGGCGAGCTGAACATCACGAGATGGCTGAGGGCATCCCGCCCGGATGCGAGTCTTCAAGTACCTGCTGGGGCCCTCCAGCGGAAGGGCCCGATGGCCCGCGAATTCGGTCGCGAAGCTGACTCACCAGGAATGAATCCGGGATGTTCGCCTCTCTCGGGATCCACGCAGCTCTCAGCGAGCGCTGAGCGGGGCGACGCCAAGCGGAGGCCGCACCTCGCGCGGGTCAGTCTCTCAGCATTGAAGTGGGGACACAGTCTCCTGTGTCACGCTCCCGGCGCGAATACATCCAGCACAGTACTGGCTCCATCAATCGCAGATGAGGTGGCGCTGCTACATTGACAGGAGTCGCTGTGGCAAGCCGCAACTCGGACGGTGCGTCTACCGGATCCAACCAAACATCCTTATGACTATCCTAAGCACACAAGCGCCCACTACCCTCGCTGTGCTCGTCATCTCGAGCGTACCGCTCTTGGGTCGACAGGAACCATGTCTGGCTTTTGAGTCTCAGCTAGAGGCTAAGTTCCTTCCCATCAACGCCGGCTTCTGCAATCGATTCGGGTATGCGGTCGCGATCGAAGCTGGTGTCGTCGTCGTGGGTGCCGAGCGTGCGGACGTTCCTGGTGGGCCGAACAACGCAGGCAGTGTGTTCGTCTATCGCTACGACGGTGCACAGTGGAGCTTGGAGCAGCGTTTGCACTCGAGCAATATTGCTGAGGACAATGGCTTTGGTCACAGCACGTGCATTAGCGGAGATCGGATTGTCATCGGTGCTCCGCGCCGCTCCTGCGGACCGGGTCAACCCGGATCGACTTACTCCTTTGCTCGTGTAGCTGGGACATGGATTCAGCAGCAAGAGCTCTTCGTCAACTCGCTACCGAGTGATGATCACTTCGGGGAATCGGTTGCGCTAGAGGTAGCAACGCTCGTGGTTTACGCGCCGCAGTGCAGTTCTCACGGAGCTGCCTATGTGTACACCAGCAATGGAAGCATGTGGGACAGCCAACAGCTCTTGTCCGCAAACGACGGAATCGCGGGCGATCGGTTTGGAAGCTCGGTCGGGGTCGATGGAGCTTGGCTCGTCGTCGGCGCGGCCTATGCAGATCATCCCTTCGGTTCTAGCCAGCACGGCGCGGTCGACTGGTTTCAGTGGGACGGATCCAGCTGGGTTCTGCGACGCAAGCTCTTCACCACGAACAACAACGACACCGCTCAACTCGGGTGGACCAGTGCGCTCTCGGGTGAGCGCGCCATCCTTGGATGCGACCGCTACGGTTTGATCGGGAGTCAATCGGGCGCAGCTTTGAGTTAGGAGTTTGGCGCCCTCGGAGCATGCCCCGAGTCCCATTGTGTGGCAAGGCTGACCTCGCAGGGCTGCCTGGCGGATGTCGAGTACTACGGTGCCCCAAGCGCGACTTCGGGCAGCTTCTTGATTCATGTATCCGATGTCGTGAATCAGCAGCCCGGACTCTTAGTCCACAGCCACGCGCGTAATCAGTTTCCCTTCATGGGAGGTACGTGGTGTCTGGCTCCTGCCTTCGTTCGAACATCTATAGGCTTCTCAGGGGGCAGCCCCGGTACGCCGCTCGATTGCACGGGGCACTTCAACTTCGACATGAACGGCTGGATTCAGACAGGGGTGGACCCGAGCTTGGTGCCTGGCACACGAGTCACTTTGCAGTATTGGTTCCGTGACCCGGTGGGGACCTTCGGAGTCGGGCTTTCGAACGCCCTCGACCTCGTGATTCAGCCGTGAGTCAAGGGCGCAAGCACCTATGCAGCTGACGAAGCAAGTGATCAGTTCGAGGGCTCGCGAATGGTCGCCTCACTCGGTCTACTCCGTGAGCGCCATGTGCCCCACCAGTGGGCCGTTCCACTTCGCAAGCCAACGCGGAGCCGAGAGTGATCATGAGGTCTTGGGAATTTCCCGTTTCAGATCCGGTGGCTGTCCGATGCGCCTGTGTCGGTTCGCTCGCTGTGCCAAACCCCAAGGTCGCCACATTCGCCAGCGTTACCGCGCCATCGCCTAAGAACTGCGCAACGCGTTGTGCCCCGTCGTCGAGAAGCCTGCGGCAGGAAATGGGGTCGACGCGCAGTGCCGTGGAGCACTCACGTGCAGCTTCGCAGCCCTCAACTGAGCAAGTGCACGAGGCTGAACTCGTGTTGCTCGGGCGCTAGTTTGTGTGAGCCCAGGGCCGCAGTGCTTGAAAGCAGGGCAGCACTCCAGGCAGGGCGGGATCTATCGGATTCGAGGTGACAAGCGTGTTTGGAGGATGAACTTCATGCGTACACTCTCGGCTCCGAAGCGCGATGTGCTGGCGAGCATTCTGCTGCCCTGATGGATGCTGTCAGGGGCCAGCCGAGAGCGCCGCGGCACTAGCCAAGTATTCCGTACACGGTAGCCTTCGATACTCATGCTGACATTGACACTTGCTCTGTGCGCCGCTCTACCCGCACAGCAGGAGATGGTGAATTCAAGTGCCGACGAGGTGCTCGAACTCTTCAAGAATCACTGCGTCGGATGCCATGGGGTCAGTAGCGACGAGAAACGCGCCAGGCGTAGCTGGGATAATGCACTCGATTTCGAGGCGACGATCAGCAACGAGGACCTGTTGATTCCCGGGGATGCAGAGAACTCCCCGCTTTACTACACCGTCGCAGACGGCGATATGCCGCCGGCAACTGCGGATGCACCGCCCGTCTCGCCTGAAGGCCTCGCACTGATCGCGGATTGGATCAACGCCGGTGCTGCTCTTCCAACCGATCCTGCCAGCGCCGCGAACGCGAACGGGCGTGATGACAGCAAGAGTGTCGGCGAGTCGGCCGGCTCCGCGTCGGAGCAGCTCGCGCCTATGCTGCGTTGGGGCGGCCGCTTCCATCCACTGCTCGTTCACTTTCCGATCGCATTACTCAGCTTGGCTCCGCTTGTGGAGTTGCTGTCGATCTTGTTGGGAACATCACGCCTGAAGGATGTCGCTAGCTTTTGCCTGATCGTCGGCGCTATCACGGCGGTTAAGGCGGCGGTTCTCGGTTGGTTCTTGAGCTATGAGGTGAGCCAGAAGGGGGACCTAGACCTGCATCGTTGGCTCGGAGTTGGGACTGCTGGCTTGGCTGTCCTGTTGGCCATAGCAGTCTTTCGCAAGCCTGGCTGGAGACTGCCCGGCATGGTGCTGCTCGCCTTGCTCGTCGCCTTCACCGGACACATCGGCGGAGAGCTCAGTTGGGGCGAAGACTGGTTGAACTATCCCGCTAACTAGCCGGCTTATTTAGACGACTCGAAGGCTTTGGAAGAAGCGGGATCAGGGCAGCTCAGACTGGTTTTCTTTGGTCGAGGCTGTTTCGACTTTCCAACCCCGCTCTCGTAGCAGCTTCTCCAAGTCGCTCGCTTGAACATGCGCGGGGTCGATGTTGGCGCGCACCTCTCCTCGACTCACTTCAACTTCCAAATCGAACACGCCACGGACATCACGCAGCGCGTTGTCGATCTGAATCGGGCACCACACATCGCAGTTCATCTCGGGGACATGAAGCGAGACTGCTTGTAGCTCTGCCGGGCGAGTTGCAGGCAAGGACGAGTACCATGCGTAGCCGACGAGGCACAGAACGGCAACCAGTGCGCCGAGCCGGATTGCCAGGACACTCGACGTGGGAGCTCGTCGGTTCTTAGTCGCATGGGCCATGCCCCATTCTACGCAGTAAAGGGCGAGTCGTGACCGTCCGTCTCTAGTGTGCCGTTGGTTGGCGCGTTGCCTGGCCCTTGTGCATGAGGCAGCTTCTACCGCCCATTCTGGGCCGATATACCTGTATTGAGGCGAGCCGAGTCGGACGAAGCGCCAAGAAAGCGATCCATTGGACTCGGCTCGAGTGAGTTGAGGCTCGCGAGGGAGGCGCTCGGTTCATTGGAACTTAATGCTCAACGCATCAGACAGATTGAAGCCCGTGAGCAGTGCCGCCTGGTCGCGATACCAGTACTGGAAGTTCAAGTTAGCTCTGCCGAGGATCGCCGTCTCGTAGGGCGCGCCAAAGTCGAGCGCCTGAGCGCTCACAAGGCTTGTGCTCGCGACGATCGGCGGGTTGATCCGATACGTCGTTCCGCCGACACATCGGAAGCCATCGCCAAAGGGCATCTGTTGCTGATTCCGGCCGGACATGAATCGGGGGCTCCGAATTGATTGGCAAGGCGCCAGCTTCCGCGCCTCGTTGGATGCCATTCGTGGGTACTGGCAACGCAGCCAAATGATTCTGAGATCCCGAGCTATGGATCGAAGTCTCTGGGGCGGACTGCTAGAAGCAATATGAGGATGGCGGGCCCATCTATTGCTCAGGACCTCACGCCTCTTACAGACTATTCAAGGATCATGGGCAGGATCAAACCGATGCGTCTTTCGGCGAGGCACTACTCCGCGGGAGACAGCATCATGTTCAGTACAGCGCCGGGAGTAAGATGATCGCGATCACCAGGGTTAAAATCGTAAGCGGCAGACCCAATCGAAGGAAGTCGCTGAAGCGATAGCCTCCAGGTCCGTAGACGATCAAGTTCGTGTTGTAGGACACGGGTGTCAGGAACGAGCAGTTGGCTCCAAAGGCGACGGCCATTACATAGGGCAATGGATCGGCAGCGTTCAATTCGAGACCGAGTTGGTATGCGATCGGAGTCATCACCGCCGCGGTTGCATTGTTGGACATGACCTGCGTTAGGAGGGCAGTGAAGACCAATATGACGGCCAAGACGGCGCGAGTACCGAAAGGAGCCGCAACAGCGATCACGCTCTCGGCAACTTGAGCCGCCAAGCCTGTGCGAGCACAAGCGAGACCGAGCGCCAGTGTGCCGGCGATCACGAAGAGCACATTCCAATCAATGGACTCGTAGGCCCTTCGCACCGAAAGGCAACCTGTCAAGACGGTGATCAAGGCAGCAGCGAGGGCGGCCACCTCGATCGGCGTCGTGCCGGTGACAGCCAGAAGTACGAAGGCTCCCATCGAAAGAACCGCGCGCGGGGCGCGGCCTTGGTCGCGCGCGATTTGGTCGACTCCTTCGATCACGAGCACGCCCGATACATCACGCAGGCGTTGCATCGAATCTTCGGTTCCTTGCAGCAACAGCACATCACCGGGCTGCAGTGCGAGGTGGTCGATCTTATCTCGCAAGTGTGCCCCGTGGCGCTGGACGGCGAAGACGCTGGCGTCGTAGCGGTCGTGCAGCTTCAGATCACCGACGCGGACCGAAACCCACGGCGATGCAGGAGTCACGACCAACTCGAACATGGTCAAGCCGACTCCTCGAATGCTCTCACCTTGATGGTCGGGATTGCGGCGAGCCTGAGCCAGGCGTAGCTGCAGCACGCTCTCCGGCTCGCCCTTGATCAGCAGCAGGTCACCGACGGCAAGCTTCAAGTCAGAGGAGGGACTTCGAATCACCTCGCCGCGAACGACTTGCAAAATGCGCAGACCTTGGCCCAGCATAGACTCCGTGTCGATCTCTTCGAGGGTGCGACCGGCAAGACCACCCCTCTCGAGCACTGTCACTTCAGTGACGTACTCGATGGCTACACCTTTTTGGGTCAGCAATCCCAATGATGACCTTTCGGGTAGCACGTGTTTCCTGAGCAAGATCACGAGCAGGCCACCAGCCACTGCAATGATCACACCCAGACGCGCAAAAGTGAACATGCCAAGTTCGAGTGCGCCGCCGGATACATCGTGCAGACTGGACGCGACGATCAAGTTCGTCGAAGTTCCAATCAGCGTCGTAGATCCGCCCAAGATCGAGACATAGGAGAGCGGGATCAGTAGCCTGCTAGGCGCCTCGCCCATTTGCCGAGCGAGTCCAAGGACGAGTGGCAGAAAGATCAGAATCAGCGGCGTGTTGTTGACGAAGGCCGAGAGCAGCATCGTCACGAGCAATAGCAGTAGGTAGGCGCGTCCTTTGCCCGTGCCGCCAGGCTTCGTGAGCTGGTTCGCCATGGCCGCCGCGGCTCCTGTACGGACCACCGCAGCCGAGAGCACATACATACTCGCGACCGTGACGACGGCCGAATTGCTGAGTCCGGAGAAGGCTTCTTCCGATGTGAGCGCGCCTGTGACGGTCAATGCGACGATTGCGCACAGACCCGTCATGCCATGCGGCATCCACTCCGTGATCAAAAGAACGACGGTTATCGTCAGAATGATAAGTGTGTAGATCGCCTCGGCAGTCAATGTGTCTCGGTAGGCAGGGTGGATAGGCGGGGCAAGAGAGGTTCACTCCATTCTAATGCATCCCTTTGGTCGCGGGTAAATCAGAATGCCTCGCTGGATCTGCGGCATTGGCATACCCCCCCCCTTGGTTCGTCGGCTTCGGTAGTTCGCGTGACTGCTCTTCCGGACCCGCGCAGATTTTGTTGTTCTATTCTGACTTATGCCGAACATGGCCTCGGTCAACTTTCGGCCCAGCGGCCGCTTGCTTGGCTGCCCCATACCGGGCCAGAGGATTTGTCAGTCGAATCCGTTCAATGCGGGGACACCCGCGGATTCCGGCCTCAATCGTTTGGTAACTCGGAAGCCTCGATCGCTTTGTGAGCGAAGCATTTTTCAAGCCAAGTGAGCAGGAGTCGGCTATTCTATGCAGGTGGATTCTAATGCTTCTCTCTTGGAGAGTTACCACACAGGTGACTCATCGGCTCTCGACACGATACTCCTCCAGAATCGCGACTGGCTCTGGAGTTACGTGCGTCGCAAGATGGGCCATCGGCTGCGCTCACTCGAATCTTCGGAGGATGTCGTGCAGGACGTGCTTCGGAAGTTGATCGAGCAGGGGCCCGCCTTCATCCCCACTGACGAAAGCCAATTCAGACGGCTGGTCGGGACCATCGTATTGAATCGGCTTCGCGACAGGCACGACTACATGCATGCCGCACGCCGAGATCGTGACCGCGTGGCGGCCGGCGAGCCGATCTCTAGGATTGGAGTCGCGGCACCGTCTGTGAATAGTCCGTCGCGAGTGGTGGGCCGCAAAGAAGAAGTGCGCCTCTTGGAGCTTGCGCTCGAGCTCTTGCCCTCGGACGACTCTCATATCATTCGCAGGCACCGCTGGGATGGAGCAAGCTTCGAAGAAATCGGAGCCGAGTTAGAGATGACCGCTTCCGCAGTGCAAAAGCGGCACGTGCGTTCTGTAGCAAAGCTAGGCGGCCTGATCCGAAGCCTAGAGGCGGGCGATCTGTCGGCCTTTCCGGATCCGCTCGAGAGTTCTGACTCTTAGCCGCTTCGACTCCCGAATGTGGTGGCTGGCGTTCGTGTCGATAGGCTCCAGCGGCAGCGGGACTTGCACTAAGCGAGGAAGCTGGCGGCGCATGCGAGACGGTGAAGTAGGGTAGAGTTATGGATCGGCTCTACTCTTCTGGGCTCACTACAAAAGCCTTCGCCAAAGATGGCTTCGTCCAACTGCGAGGATTCAATGATCGGGACGAGCGCGACGAACTCGTCTCTAGACTCGAAGCATTCTTGAAGGAACAAGTTCCGAAGCTCCCTGAGGAACACGTTTTCCATGAGAAAAAAGGGGAGCGCTCCACGCTGAAGCAGGTACAGCAGTTGGGTCAACACGACTCGTGGTTCTTCAAATTGGCGAACTCTGGTCGATTCCGACAGACGGCTGAACAATTGCTTGGCGGCCCTGTGGTTCCCAAGAACCTGCAGTACTTTGACAAGCCTCCGTTGGTGAGTCGCCCGACCCCGGCTCATCAAGACGGCCACTACTTCATGATCGAGCCGTGTGAGGCTGTGACCATGTGGTTAGCCATCGACGATGCTGACGAAGAGAACGGCTGCGTGCACTACGTCAAAGGATCTCATCTGCTAGGTCTCCGGGAACATCAGAGGACATCGACACTCGGATTCAGCCAAGGCATCAGCGACTACCCGACTGCACGTGATCTTGAGAACGTGACACCCTTGCTTGCTCGAGCCGGCGATTTACTCGTGCATGACGCGAGAACGATTCACCTGGCGAGCCGCAACAGCAGCACGACTAGGTCACGGCGAGCCTTGGGATTCATCTATTACAGTGCCCAGGCGCGTGAAGACAAGCGAGCGCATGCTGCCTATCAGCTCCGTCTGGCCAGTGACTTGAAAGCGGAGGGCCGGCTGTGAGGCAGCTGTTGCTTGCGGTCAGGAATGCTTGATCAATGAATAGTGCCCCTCTGCATTCCCGGTGGGGGACGCAGAAGAGCACGCGTTGAAGATGTGCGAACCGATTGAGTCGTCGACTCCTGTTCGCAAGTCCTGAAGATCAGATCTTGGCGCCCTTGGCCATGTCATAGCCCGCCGGGATGGGTGAGTCCTTGGTGCCATCGTCGTTCCAAGGTATGTACTTCATCTCGACCTTGGTGAAGTTGATCGAGACAGATTCGCTCGGCCGGTCACCGCCGGAGCTGACGGAGTAGCCACTTAGCATCGCGTCCTCGAGTGTGTACTCCATATAGGTCTCGAGGTTGGCGGCATCCGTCTTGACCAGGTGGATCAAGACCTTCTTGCCTTTGCCGACGCAGGCCTCAGTGAAAATGTGCGGGCTTGCAGGGCACATGGACTTGGTGACGCTGACTTCGCTGATTGAGGGTGCGCTCGACTCACGATCTTTGACGTTGCCTGTCATGGTCATGATGCCTCGCCCAACACCCCATTGCAGTGAGCCAACTTCGATCCAGCCTTCGTGGCCGGTAGCTTCGACGTTGCCGGAGATTCCATCGATTGAAAGATAAATGGGCATGACTGTTGTCCGTGTTGATTGAGTGGTTGATTCGGGTGGGTTCCTGATCACTAGGACCTGCGGAACCGATTGAAAGGTGATTGGTAGCGCGCGCGGATCACTTGCTGTCCTTGCCAGATCTTGGCCATCTGAAGCGTGTCGCAGACATGACTCTCACTCCGGGTGTGGGCAGGCGATTGTTCTCATGTGCGAGTTCTCGTAGCGTCGGCGCGAGCGTTGCTCGAAATCTGGCCGACTTTTCCATTAAGTGGGGCGATTCATCCTTGGAGCGCGCTCCCAGTAGGGTCGTCCTGTGTTGGCTCTCGTTCGAGCACAGCTCGCCGGTTCATGCGTCGAGGGAGGTCGAAAGGGGACACTGGATAGGGAGTCCATACCAGCTCGACTGCCACACGGGAATTTGAAATGCGGGTGCAGTCTTGCTGCTCAGCGCGGATCGTTTGCCGGCGGGACAGCCTGCGATCTTCACGCACGGTCGAGGTCGACAGACGCTTGCATCGGGCAATGGAGTGCTCTGTGTGCGCGGGCCGCATGAACGCATCGGAGTCGTGTTCATCGACACTGACAGATGGGTCAACATCAATCATGACGATGCCAGTCCGCCGCTTGGCGTCACTCCTATCACGCCTGGAACGACCCACCACTTCCAACTATGGCATAGAGATCCCGTTGGAGTTGCAAGCGGGAGCAACCTCTCGAATGCAGTAGATGTTCGCTTTCAGCTGTAGCCAGCTGCTTGAAACTCTGAGCCCCAAAGCGTTAGTCGAAAGTCCATGAGATGGGCAGGAGTCCATGGCTCCGGTCCTCCTGGCGTTGCGTGGGCTTCGATCTCTCCGGCATACTCAAGTTTCATAGGAGGATCTGTCGGTGGTACGAGCAAGCTCCTTGCTCGCGCCCGCGCCATGAACGCTACGAGCAAGAGCCGCTACCGGTTACCGAACTTCGCATGTCTTGATTCCTGGACTGCCGATTCCCAAGATCGCGCTTGGGAGGCCGACCACAAGTGGGCTGCGTAATTTTACCTAGCATCCAGCGCCCACGAGACCCTAAGCGGGCATCACGGAGGGGTTGCTCTGCTTTGGATGACAACTCGTTTACATTGATTGACCAAGCTGTGTTCGGCGCGAGCTTTGGCGCGAAGATTGGCGCGCTAGGAGATTCCTGCTAGATCCGATAGGTTTGGGAGATTAAGAAAGCAGACTCCCCCTCCGCCCGGCCTGAGCTAATGACCCTTGATGTCCGAGCTCGCTGCGCCTTGGCACTGGAGCGGATACCATTTATGCGAGTCAATCCAGAGGTGAAGAGCACATCGATGTTGCTCCCGATCCTGCTCCTAGCAAGCACCTACTGCCTGACCGGGTTGATGGGGCTGACGTGGGCGGTTGAGACTGGATTCGCGACGCCTGTTTGGCCGCCTTCAGGAATCGCTCTTGCGGCGGTCTTGATGTGTGGGTACAGAGTTACACCTGGGGTCTTCCTCGGCAGCATTTTAGCCAACTTGCTTTCCGATAACGCATCTGGCGCAGACGTCGCTGTGACGCTGCCAATGCTCGGGACAGCCAGCGGCATTGCTTTCGGGGCTTCTCTCCAGGCAATGAGTGGTGCGTTTCTGATCAATCGGATTGTCGGCTTCCCAGACCCACTGAACTCGCCAATCAAGATCATCACCTTTCTGCTCTGTTGCGGACCGATCAACTGTCTGGTCAATGCCGTGATCGGCCCAACGGTGTTGCTCGCAAGTGGAGCTTTCGGTTCTGGGGAATGGCTTGAAACAAGCATCACTTGGTGGAGCGGTGACACCCTCGGCAGTTTGATCTTCACTCCCATGATTGTTGTCTGGGGGATCGAGTCGAGGGCTGGCTCGAGTGTGCGTTGCGCCGCAGTGAGTCTGGCGTTGATTGCCGCCTTCGTGCTCTCGATCTTCTCATACGATCATGTTCGCTCTCTGGACCGATCCAGGCTGTTGCTCGATCTTGAGCATCGAGCGAGTGACATCCCAGTCGCTCTCGAACGAGTTCTGGATGGGCATCTAAGTGTGCTCGGTTCTCTCGACGGCCTATTTCGTGTCGTCGAAACCGTCGACTCTGATCAGTATCGAGTGTTTTGCGAGTCTTCGCTCTCCGTCTTCGAAGGAATTCACGCGCTGTCATGGAACCGCCGCTTTCTGCACGGTGACCGTGATGAGGTGGAGGCGGATTTGCACACAGACTTCGGCCTGACTGCTGGATTGACTGAGCGTGATGGACAGAAGAGACTCATCCCTGCTTCAGTGCGACAGGAATACGTGGCCGTCACGATGATCGAGCCGCTGGAGAGCAACCGTAAGGCCATCGGCTATGACGTGCTCTCTCATCCCGTGCGCCGCGAAGCTTTGATGCGGGCGTGCGATACCGGAGAGGCAGTCAGCACCGGCCGCATCCAGCTTGTGCAAGAGCCGGGGCCACAATTCGGCTTTCTTGTGTTTCGGCCCAGCTTTGCAGATGGAGCGGCGATCGATACCGTCGAAGAACGGCGTCGCGCTATCGCCGGATATCACACGGCGGTCTACAGAATCGAGGAAATGCTTGGATCTCTTGTCACCGATAGCTCGCTGCGCCCGTTCATGGTCAGGCTCATTGACCTCACGGCTCCAGCGCAGGAGCAGGAACTCTGTCAATTATCCTTCGACTCGACATCGCGCCTACAAAATCAGGCGACACCAATCACGGATGCTTCAATTGCGGTGCGCTGGTCCTATGAAGTTCCGGTTCCGGGTAGGCGCTGGGAGCTTCAAATCGGAGTCTCCGAATCGTACGTCGACAGACAACTGCATCGCAGTGGGTGGGGCGTACTGATCGCTGGCTTGATCATCTCCTCCTTGATCGGTGCGCTCTCGTTGCTCACCACGGGACGTCATAAGGAACTCGAGGAGGCCGTCCGAGAGAGAACCAAGCGACTCAGAGCAGAGATCACCGCACGCGAAGCTGCGGAGAGCAATTTGCTGCAGTCACAGAATCTGCAAATTGTTGGGCAGCTGACAGGGGGCATCGCTCATGACTTCAACAACCTGCTGGCTGTCATCTCAGGCAACGCAGAGTTGCTGAATCCGCAGACCGAGAATGACCACGAGAGTGTTGATTCGATTGTTCATGCCGCCAGCCGAGGAGCTGAACTAACGCAGAGGCTTCTGGCCTTCTCGCGCCGGCAGGTCCTGCGTCCGAGCTCCATCGATCCGGCCGGGATGATCGTTAGCGTGAAGAGTTTGCTGGCACGTTCACTCGGCGCCACGATCGACATCGTGACGAGTGCTCCCGCAGACACGTGGTGCGTTAAAGCGGACTCCGGACAGCTCGAGAACTCCCTGCTTAACCTGTCGGTTAACGCACGCGATGCCATGCCCAATGGGGGACGTTTGCAAATCGATTGCCGCAATGTGGTGTTGGGCGCTGCAGACTGCAAACTCAACCCCGATGCAAAGCCGGGAGAGTTCGTGGCGATCGCAGTCACGGATTCGGGAGAAGGGATGTCGCCAGACACCTGCTTGCACGCGTTCGAGCCTTTCTTCACAACCAAATCCGTGGGGCAGGGAAGCGGACTCGGGCTCAGCATGGTCTATGGCTTTGCCAAACAGTCAGGCGGCCATGCGTCGCTTCACAGTGAGTTGGGTCGTGGGACGACCGTTACGCTGTTCCTCCCGCAATCCAGTGATCCAGCGGAGAAGACAACAACGGAGAATGTACCCAAGGTCCTCTTGGGTAAGGGCCAGAAGATTCTCTTGATCGAAGATAACGACGCGGTCCGTGCGCAGACGAATCGCTCGCTAGTGAGGCTAGGCTACCGAGTGGTCGAGGCAGCGGATGCAAGCGAAGCGAGAGCGGTGCTTGCCAGAATAAACGTCGAACTGATTCTGTCAGACATCGTGCTTCCTGGCGGCACAAGTGGCCTCGACTTCGCAGCAGAAGTGCGCAGGAAAGATCCCAAGGTGCTCGTGGTCTTCATGTCCGGGTTCACAGCCGACACCGGGCTTCATGATGCACTGTGGGGCGCGGAGCAGGTCTTGCTCGACAAACCAGTCCGGCTCCAAACGCTTGCGACTGCGTTGAGTCTCGCGCTCAACGCGAACCCTTCCGGTGCGGTAGCGCCTTGAGAGTGCGCGCCAGGTCATAGGGCGGGGCTTGTGTTTGCGAGAGATCGCTGACGCGGCGCGATCCGTACGCAACTCTGCCACAACTCGATATGCTCGAGCCGTGGCCTAGCAGCCCGTTGATAAACAGCGATTCATGTCTCGGCCCCCTCGAACCGCCTGTCCGCGTTGCCAGAACCTACGAATAGCGCGCAACTATGCGCAGAACCTGGCGCCTTGTCAGTCGATTCGAGGGAACCAATCCATGAATCGCTGTTTATCAACGGGCTGCTAGCTGTAATCAGACGGCTGCAACGCGCTCCGAAGCGAATTCTGCCAGCTTGAGCGCATCTGCATGGAAGGCGTTGATACCTTGTGCCAGCTTCTCGACCGCCATGGGATCCGAGTTGTGCAACCAACGGAACTGTGATTCGTCGATTTCGATGCGCTGCACATCGCTTGCTAGTGCTGATTCGACAGAGAGCGCACGCGGTAGTTCGCCTTCCCTTGCAGCTAGCTCGTCAATTAAGTTCGGAGCGATCGTCAGCAGGTCGCACCCGGCGAGAGCAGCTACCTGATCCGCTTTGCGGAAGCTCGCGCCCATGACCTCGGTTTGAATCCCGAACTTCTTGAAGTACTCGTAGATTTGCGAGACAGAAGCGACACCCGGATCCTCGTCGATCGCGATGTCCTGCACCCCTCGGTCCTTCTTGTGCCAGTCGTAGATGCGACCGACGAAGGGAGAGATCAGCGTGACTCCCGCTTCGCCACAAGCGACACCTTGTGCGAAGCTGAACAGCAGCGTCAGGTTGCAGTGAATCCCATCGGCTTCGAGCTGACTCGCGGCTTGGATGCCTTCCCAAGTGCTCGCGAGTTTGATCAAGATGCGCTCTCGAGCGATACCCGCTTCTTCGTACAAGCGGATCAGTTCACGACCCTTGGCCACCGATGCTTTCGTGTCGTAAGACAAGCGTGCGGCGACTTCGGTCGAAACGCGCCCCGGAACGACGTCGAGGATGCGGCGGCCAAAGCCGACGGCGAGCAGGTCCTGAAAGACCTCTACGTCTCCTTTGGCTGCTGCCAAGGCCTCTTCTAATATCGGCGCATATCGCTCGTCGCTAGCGCTCTTCAGGATCAGCGAAGGATTGGTGGTCGCATCCTGGGGTTGAGCGCGTTCGATCGCGTCGATGTCACCGGTATCGGCGACCACGGTTGTCATGCTTCGGAGTGACTCGAGTTGATTCATCGGTGCAGCGGGGTATGGGGTGGACGATGTCGAGGCTCGCCCAGTATCGAACATTTCGGGACCCGGAACGAGGGCTGAGTCGGATGTGGGGAGAAGTTGCGTAGCTGGCGGATTCATCTTGCAGCCCACGGCCCTTGTCCCATTCGGAATTCGAGCGCCCTCAAGGCTGCAGCCCGATCCTTGGGCCGTCCCTTCAGACTCTTTGGTTCCGCAGTCAACGGCTCTGCAACGTGCAGCCCCGTGCAAGGGTCCGTTCGCAAGGCTTGGCTACTCGCCTGCGGAACGACTTGCCGGTGCCGCAACACCCTCCTCGAGGATCGAGAAGTCGTTGCCGTCATGAGTCCACTGAGGCTTGGGGACCTGCCAGTCACCGTACTTGAAGGTGACGTGGAAGACATCGAAAGTGCCGAAGGTGATAACGGTCCTCATTGAGCTTGCAATAGATATTCGACGGTGCGCTCGCTGCAACGGCCGTAAACACGCCCGGCGATTTCCAGGCTGAGGCGCTCACGCTGAAGTGTCGGGCGCGGTCACCGAGACTCATCCAGCTATGTCCCAGGCTCTTCACGTACACCAGGTTGGCTGGGAACTGCGTCGTCAATGCGATCAAATATTGATTCGCATCGTCCAAGAGCTGATCGATGCGCGGGTCGCGCTCGTCGGCTACACGGCTAGACAGGATGCGTGTCAGCATGTTCACACAGTTACTTTGCAGGTGGCGAACGAAGCCGGAGGGGCGGGTGAGCGTCGAGAGCTCGGTCAAAATCTTTTCAAATGCAAGCTCGGCCGCGAGCTTGTTGTCCGCGAAGTAATCGATGTTTCCGCTCTTCCCGAGCGCGGTGCTTCAGATCTCCATGAAGTCTGCTTCAAGAGGATCTTCCTCGCGCAGGACTGGCGCCAAATTGAGGGATTTTACATAAGCGCGCGCGAAGGTTTTCGATCGATCTTCAGGTCATGGAAGTAGCCGAGCAGGCAGAGTCCGCGCGCAAGGTCTGCCCGCTGCCGCCTGGCATATGGATCGAGCTCGACGGCGGGGCGCAACATGGCCAGTGATTCCTGGCCGGCTGCAATTCCTGCGTCCGCATCAGATGCGTGCCGTGACGCGCTGGCGAAGGTGCGCAAATTGCCAAGTTCGTAAAGGACTTCCGCGTCGTTCGGAAGCTTGGCAGCCAGCGCCGCCAGTCGCGTTTCTGCTTCGTCGAATCCGCGCTGCGCGCCTTCAAGATCGCCCGTCTCATGCCGAAGGCGGGCGAGCTTGCCTAGGGCGCTCGCAGTCCGAACGCGGAGACGCAGGTTGGGTTCCGGCGAATCTTCGAGTCGCTGATAGAGGGTCGTGGCCCGCCCCAGTAATTCGCGCCTTAAGTCTTTGACGCCGGAGACCTCGCGCAGGTCGCGGTGACCGACTTTCTCGAGCCAGTGTTCGATCGCATCGATCGCATCGAGCGCAGCATCGCGGTGAGCGGCTGCCAAATCCCGCTCGGTGAGGACGCGCTCCATCGGTCTTGCTTCTTGAAATTCGTAGCCGATCGATCCGCCGATCAGGATCAAGATCGCGAGCCCAAGCACAGCTGTGTGCGCCGGGCGTTGGCGTGTGTAGCGCAAGCACGAGCCATATATGCTCAACGGCCGAGCTTCGATTGGCTCGCCTGCCAGAAGCTGTGTCAGATCTATCGCGAAGTGTGCGGCACTCGCGTAGCGTCTTACAGGCTGCAGATCCATTGCCTTGCGACACGAGACCTGGAAGTCGGCCGTCAGAGTGGGATTGTGGCGTCGCGCCGGGCTGGCGTTTTCTAGCTCGATGCGGGCGACCTATTCGGCAGTCGTCATGCCCTCGAACGGCAGGCTGAGGGTAGCGACCTCATAGAGCATCACGCCGAGCGAATACACATCCATGCGCGCCTCGAAAGCAGAGGTGGCACCGTGCAGATGCTCGGGCGGCATAGAAGGTAAGGATCCGAGCTGTGCCCCGGTGCGTGTCAGGCGCTCTGTGTTCTCGCGACCGGCCAAGCCGAAGTCGACTAGCAATACTCGGCCCTCAGCAATCACGAGCATGTTCGATGGTTTCACGTCGCGATGCATCACGCCGCGTTGATGGGCATGCTCCAGCGCCTATGCCACTTCACGAGTGATCCATGTGCAGGAGTCCTACCAGGAACCGCTAAAGATCGGATCCTGTTTGCATTCATCATTGGCTTCGAAGCCGCGGCCCTTGCTGGGGTCGGTGACGGTAGCCAGCAGCAGAGCGTCATCGAGCTCCGTTGTCGGTTTGCCGCGCAACGCGTCGAGCCCTTCGGCCAAGGACACAGCCTCGATCAACTCCATCGAAAAGTAAGGGATGCCATCCTGCTCGCCACAGCCGAATGGCGGCACGATGCCTGGGTGAGCGAGTTGCGCGACAGCATTGATCTCGCGCTGGAAGTGCTCACGCATGCCGCTAAACAGCAGCTGATCCGTTCGCAACACCTTGAACGCGACACGCCGCCGTGTCGATGGCTGTTGCGCGAGGAAGACGGCGCCTATACCACTTTGCCCCAGCATGCGCTCGATCTGAAATTCACCAAAGGCTTCGGACAGAGCTGTGCCTGCATCGATCAAGCCCAAGCGCTCGAGCTCTGCGATTTGACGTCGAACAGCCGAGGCCGAGTGTGGATGGGATCAGCAGACCGTCTCGACGGCAGAGCTGTCGCCGCGCTCGCGTCGCTCTAGGACTTCGAAGACGAGTTCTTCGAGCAGGTTCTTGTTGCTCATAAGGCCACTTATTGCACGAGGTCGGCGAATTGACGCCAGCTAGGATCATACCAGCGGCTGGAACAGACGGTGACTCGTCGATACATCAGCAGGCAATCTGGCGCGCTGCCTCGTGGCTCTGCCATCAAGGTGGCATCCACGCCTCGCAATGCTCGCCGATGAGATGCTTATCTGATTCATCAGTGAAACGCGGACTCCGTTAATGCCGGCGGTCAAGGACCCAGGCATTCGGGGAGAATTGCAGGAGTTTCGACTGCAATCTTGCTGATCGAGCGCGTGGCTCATGACTTCGGTGTCACGATGCTTCGAACGGAAACAGGAGCGAGTCAACCGGCTGCAGCACTGAGGGCCGGTTATCGCTCGAACTTCTCCTCACCATTGCCCCCCAGTGGCGCAGGATCTGGATGCGAGCACAGATCTCAGTTGTTTGGCAGCTTCCCCCTCCCGGCCATATTCGAATAGACTCGGCGGCATGAGCGCAGAGGATCCCATGGCAGCCAACTCTCTACCTGAGTGGGATGATCTCGATGTCTTCTCGAATGAGGTGCGTGAGCAGCTCGACGATTGGCTCGTTCTCCACCAACTGCACTTGAGTGGGCAGCTGGTTGCGCCCATCGCATGTGAAGATCGCAGGCGTCGAATCGAGTTATTGCAAGCCAGTGGCTATGTCGAAACGTGTCGCGTTCGCAAGTGGTTCCTGTCGTCTCGCAGCATCTACCGCCTCTCCCCATCGGGACAGAGGAGGCTGCGTTGCAAACGTGAGCAAGTCGAGCGAATCCACGCTGAGGTCGGTGGAGCGATTGCGAGCGCTGCACCGGCACTTGCCAAGCGCGGTATTATGCCCGCGGTCTTGATGCTGGAGCGGATGATCCTGCTGCATGGTCGCTTCGACGAAGAGAGAAGTGGGTTCTTTGCCAGATGTACTGGGCTCGCAGCCCACGTGAAGCGCTTCACGACCGATGCCTACGACTCCTCGGACTCTGCGCTTCCAGAGTTGCTCGGGTGGTTCGGAGCTTCTCGCTGATACGTGTCCCGCAATATTCGTAGGCCGGAGGCTTGTTCCTCAGGCTGTCCAGGGCTTGTTGTGCATGCTCAAGCCCGAGATCCAGCAGTTCTTCGGTAGCGTGGGGTCGCCTCGCTGCTAGTTGACTTCGTTCCGGGTAAGATGTCTTCGGTAGAGTCCGCCATGCTCCGGGGGCGACCGCGACCGAGGTCGTGTCTCGATCACACTTTCCATTTACGAATCCAACTGCCGCACGCCGTCTGTGAATATTCGAAGCCTAACTATCCTGACTCTGTCGACCCTCGGCGCCATTTCATGCACCAGTGGTGGTGGTGGAGGGGGAGGCAAGGCGGCCTTCTCTTTGAACTTCGCTTCGCAGTCGACCAACATTGTCATTGCGCATGGTTCGACGCTGAGTATCTCGCTTCAGTATCAGAACTCGCCGGATGATACGAGTGTCAACGTGTTCGCAGACCTCGACGGTGATGCGTCGACCACGGAGGATCAAGAGCAGATCCAGGCCACCTTGTTCATCGGTGGCGCCGGCGCGGATCTGCAGACTGCCGAACTTAGCTGGAATACGAGCGGCGCAGTCAGCGGTACCTACACGTTGATGGCGCAAGATACGGTCGGCTCTGGCGACGAGATTCGCGCGGGTGGTCTGGTGACCGTCAATCATCTTCCGACATTGACCCTTATCTCGCCGGCTTTCGACTTTGAGCTTAGTCGGGGCATGAGCTTCGACATCCACTACTCCGACAATGACCTGGACGATCCCACGGCTACTACGCAATTCTTCGCCGACGAAGATGGAGATTGGGAGACGACCGCAGACCAACACACGCTCACACCGCAGCGAACCCAGGGTGCAGGCAGCGGGCAGGTCGTGGCAGCAGATACGAGCACCCTACCCGCGGGCAACTATGCACTGCTGGGAGTCACGGATGACTCGATACATGATCCGCTGGTCGTTCAGTCGGCTGGCGAATTGATGGTCTCCAACGCGGCATGGGCGCGTGGCATTATCGACGGGACTGCGCACGCAATGGCGGCGATGGATGATGGCGGTACCGTCGTCGTCGGCGAGTTCATCGGGTCGGCTGTCTTTGGTGCAGGTGAGACTGGCGAGACTACCCTGATGGGAGATGGCTCGGGAGAGCTCTTTCTAGCGCGCTACGATTCAGACGGCTCGCTCGTGTGGGCCCGACAAGCCGGTGGCTCCGGCTTAGCCGCAGTTGCTCTCGATGTGACAGTCGGAAACAACAACGTGATCGTGATCTGCGGCAGCTGCCAGGCCGGGTGCATTTTCGGCGAGGGTGAATCCGAAGAGACGATCGTTGCGGGGACTGGTGGGCTTGAGGCGTTCGTCGCTCGCTACGAAAGTGACGGCAACCTGGAGTGGGTCAAGGTATGCAGCGGCGCTGGCGAAGACCAAGCGACTGGAATCTCGATCCAACTCGATGGTTCCGTATCCGTAAGTGGGTATTACAACGACGCTGCCGTTTTCGGGGTCGGCGAAGTCAACGAGATCACACTGCCTGCAGATGTGAGTGACAGTCCCTTCGTTGCACGCTTCATCCCGACAGGCTTGTTGGCTTGGGCGTACAAGCTCCCCTCCACGGCTCTCGGTGCCAAGGGTGTTGATGTCCAGGCGCTCTCCGAAGGTACCTATGTCGCGCTCAGTGTTCCGAACACGCCGGGAGGCGTGGGGCATATGACGAGGGTAAGTCCAATCGGAAACCAGGTATGGTCGATTTCCATTCCTGCAATGCTACTCGCCTGTGCCGCTGACTCGGACAACTCAGTCCTCGTGACGGGCTCCTTCACAGGGGATATCACGCTCGGGATCGGTGAGGAAAACGAGACATCTCTCAGCAGTGCTGGCACTGACATGTTCCTGGCACGCTTCTCGTCCAATCGGAAGTTGTCGTGGGCGATTCAATCCAATGCCTCGAGCGGAGTCGTGTACGGAAGCGGAGTGTCTGTGAGCAATGATGGCACCGTGATCATCAGCGGTGATGTGAGTGGCGAGGCGACCTTTGGTCTCGATGAAGCAACAGAGACCGAGATCATGGCGACGAATCTGCGCCCCTATCTGGCACGTCATGCAGGCGACGGGGGTCTTATCTGGGTTGTTGCTCCGAACACTAGCCAGGGCAGTGCAGCGCATCTAGGCGTGAGCATTCACTCGGATGGCTCGGCATTCGGTACGGGCACGATGACGGGGCTCGTTACTTTTGGTGAGGGTGAGGTCGAAGAGACCACGCTCTCGCAAGACGGTAGCTTCGTGTACCGCATCAATGCGGACGGCGAATTCTGAACGTCGGCCGACGGTTACTGAACTGCCAGGCTTCCGTGTTGAGGAATTCGAGACATTCAGCCAATCGAGGGCAACCATGGCGCACGTCGCAGGTCCTCTTGGGACGAGGTCATACCGACCTCCCTTGGAGACCCTTTGTCGAT
>JBLFWN010000108.1:0-22958 GCA_047611405.1 Planctomycetota bacterium
CGGGCCGCTGACGACTACAAGGTCAGCAGGCTCCAGCTGCGCGCGAGCCGCGTCGACCCAGGGCAACTCAGAACCCAGCCGCCAGCGCAGCAGTGGAGTCGCGCCCACCGTCAGTAGCAGCTGGGCGCTCAGGCTGCCGACTCCGATGCGCAGCGCCAGATCGGGGCGTGACTGTCTGCTGATCCAATCCGCCAGTCCGATGGCTCCGATTGGCAGCAAGCTCACGCCGACCGGGCCGGCATCGATCGGGTTCGAGAGGCACGCTATCAGGCCGCAGCCCAGCCAGACCAGTACCCAGCGCGGCGGGCCGGATTCCTCTTCGGTGGCGCGCGGGACGAATAGGCTGACCATTCCACCCAGCAGAACGCCCAGTCCGAGCAGGCCGAGGAAGCCGCTTCCGCACAGCGACCAGTCGGCTGTGCTCGCAGTTGGCAGCCAGATCAGGCGAGCTATCCAGAGCGCTCCGGAAA
The DNA here is from genome assembly GCA_047611405.1 of Planctomycetota bacterium. GTDB lineage: Bacteria > Planctomycetota > UBA1135 > UBA1135 > JBLFWN01. The sequence continues at coordinate 471 of JBLFWN010000108.1, forward strand.
CGGCCAGCCCACTACGGGCTCGCTTGCGTTTCCAATGTGGGGCCCCAGAGAGCGCCACCCAGGCTGCGGGCAGCAAGAGGCCGATCTCCCAGTGAAATATCCATCCTAGTGTATATGCTGGGAATATGAATGCCGGTTGAAGATCTCTTGAGGAAGAGAGCAGGGCGCGGGCTAACCAACAAGCGGCCAGGCTACCGGCCCCATAAGCGGTCGCCGAGGCGGCAGAGACGAATGAGAGTGGCGCCAAAGCGGCCATCACGGCTCCGGCGAGCGCAGGGTAGTGCTCAAATCCGAACTTTACCAGAAGGTGATAAATAGATATGCAGTTGAGAGCAAGAAAGGCAGCTGCTAGCAAGTAGGCGGCCGGATCGGCGTCGAGTCCCGTCAGGCTCGCGACCATCGCACCCATCCATGCCAGCATGTCCCTACCACGCTCACCTGCTATGGCACGAGACCACTCACCCGTGCCCCAGGGCAGCTCGATCGGCAGTCCAAGGGTCAGCACCAGCAAGCCAAAGGCCACGACCCAAGCTTGGACGCGACCTCGGCGCACCTCGGACTTCTCCGCTTTGGCCAACAGGTCTGAGGTCAGTTGACGCGGAAACACATGTTCCCGCCCTTCGTTTGCAGCCGCCTCGGCCAACGCTTGCTGCGGATCGATGTGTCCAGGCCCGTTCATGCGCACAGGCTAGCAACGAGTCGGGCGATCTCGGATGACTCTCTCTGACTGATGAGGCAGCGAGCGCGGAAGAGCTCGTCCCGCATTGAGGAATGCTCGGGTGGATCGGTGCTGCCAAGGGCACTCGCTCGCCATCGCGCTTGACCCCCGCGTTAGTCTCGGCGCCTCGCGTAGACCGATCGCTTCCTGGAGAGAGAACGCAGATGGATAACCCTTCGCCCGCAAGGGCTTCTCGTATGGCTGGACTCGCTGCTCTCGCGGCCATTTCATTTACCTCTTGCGCAGCGAACGTCTACGAACGCTGGACGCCGAGGTACACCGCTGACGAACTTGAGGTGATGGCGAGCGGGCTAGCCGCGGGGTTCGAACCAGAGCAAGAGTCAGAGCACAAGCTAACGGACCAGCGAAAGAGGGAGCTCAAGGTCGATGAACCCCAGTCCATCCACGAGAACCAATACAAGCAGAGCGTCCGACGTGATAAGGAGGAGCTGGCACAGGAGGTCGCTGCAATCGATGAGGATGAGTGTGACGATGACTCTCGCGCGCGGCTGAGGCGCTACAACTCGCTCAAGCTGAGTGCGGTGTCGGAAACCGCGTCGGATAAGCAGCTGCGTAAGGCTTCGATCCTGAACGGGCTAAAGCTCCTCAACTTGTATGGCGACGAGCGGGGCGAGATCGAAGCAGCCGATAGAAATCCTCGCATTGGGCTGGCGCTATCAGGAGGAGGAGTGCGCAGCGCTTCCTTTGCGACCGGCGTGCTGCAGGCACTGCACGAAATTGGCGTGTTGGATCAGGTCGGCTACATGTCGACTGTTTCGGGCGGCGGTTACGCGGGCTCTTGGTACATGCTTCATCGTGACAATGACGAAGAGCTGTTCGATCTGTCCTCGAGTCATCAACAACATCTCGCTCAGAACGGAACCTATCTCTCGTCAGGCCACGCGTCCGGTTCAATCAGTCGAATGGGCTACACCGTTCTCGGTCACTTCGCGTTGCTGCCCCTCCATTGGCTAGTCAATGGAGTGTTCGATTGGGATGTGAATACGCCGCACTTTCGCGACCAGTACCGCAACGGCATCATCCGGGCTTTCATGTACTACAAGCCCCTCGCGAATGAGTTTGGTGGTGACTTTTCAGCCTGGAAGTCCATGGCAGAGTTCAGGCCGACGCAGGATGAGGATGAGCACGAGGACTGCCACGGTCACGTGGTTCCGCATGTCGACAAAGAGAACCGACCCTGGTGGATCATCAACATGCACCTGGCATTGAATGATGATCCGGACAACTTCCGTGACCGAAGTGGAGATGCCTTCGAGTTGACCCCGCTTCGCGCGGGTGCGGATTCGGTCGGGTACGTGAATGTCGAGCCGATCGCATGGTCGTGGTCTGAGAAGCTTGGCCGCAATACGCCTCTCGCTCCGCCCGATACCAAGATGTGGATGTCGCCCGCATACGCAGTTGCTGCATCCGGTGCTGCGGTGGATTCGAGAAGCGGAATTGGCAACATCATTCAGACGCAAGCGATGCGCGTCGCCAACTTAGACTTGGGCTACTACATCGAGGGCTGGTCGCCCGGCTTCAACAATGGCAGCTCACGAAACTGGTGGCACCGAGCTCACTTCATGGTGACCTCCCCTTGGCCTATCTATGGCTTGTTGGGTCGCATCATTTCGTGGAACAACATCTTCGGAAACGAGCTTCATGGACAGCGGGTCGAAGGGCGCAAGTACTACATCACAGACGGCGGTCACTTCGAGAACTTGGGCTTGTATGCCCTCGTGCGCCGCGGGTGTCGGCTGATCATTGTCTCGGACGCGGCACAGGATGCGAATGTCGCCGTCTGGGATGATGGCAGTCCTGAGTCACGCTCCAAATCCTTCGGCGACCTGCGCCGCTTCGAGCGAATCTTGCGAACTGACTTCGGTGCCGAGCTCGAGATGGAGTGGAGTGAGTTCAGCCCCAGTCCTACGGGCAACACTAGATGGCAAGACAAGGGGGGCTTCCGATCCGTCTTCATGGGCAAAATCCGCAACTTGCCGACACTGTCGGACTCTCATGAGGCCGTCAGAGATGTGCGCATCATCTACATCAAGTCGGCCTACGAGCAGCGCAACGGGCTGCGGACTTCGATGACGAACATCGACGCCGAGAAGATCGATTGCCCGGATTATCCGAACGAGAGCACGGCGAACCAGAACTTCAGTGAAGAGAAGGTCATCGCGTATCGCTCGTTGGCCCGCGAGATGGTCCTGTCCCATCGAGATGCTATTCAGGCGGAGGTCGCCGATATGAAAGAGGAGTGCCGTGGTGAGCTCGTCAACAAGTAGCGCAGCGGAGTGAATCGCAGTGACGAATCCGATCGGCTTCCTTCGGGCCGATCGGAGCCGAAGGCAGGTGGGGCGCCCGCGCGGCTCTTACTAATGGCTCTTGGGGTAAGCGGCCTGCCCCGCATAGCTTGTGGTGAGGTGATTCTCAATTACGATTGAACGGCTGGTCCAGCCCAAAATCGAACGAGACTGATCCATGGAAGAGGATGACGAATCAGACAGCTCTGACGCGAGCGGCAAGCCCGCGAACGACAGCGTGACAAACGATCCGGTCGAGCGCCTGCTCGCGGACTGCCTTGCTGCGTTGGAGGATTCGGGCGAGCGCGGGATGGAGGAGGTTCTCGATGCTCAACCCGAGCATGCGCAGCAAGTCCGTGAATCAGTCCAAGCCCTGCGCTCCGCGGGCTTGGTCGAGAGCCCAACCATCTACGACGATGACTTTCCTGAGACGCTCGGGGACTTTCGTTTGCTGCACCGCTTGGGTCGCGGCGGGATGGGCGTTGTCTACCTAGCGGAGCAGCAATCGCTCGGCCGGCAAGTCGCACTGAAACTCATCCGGCCCGAGATGATGTTCTTCGAGGGCTCGCGCGATCGCTTCCGACGTGAAGTAGAAACAGTTGCCGGTCTGCAGCACCCGGGCATCGTAGCGGTGCACTCGGTCGGTGATGAGGGCGGAGTGCCCTACTTTGCAATGGAGTACGTGCGCGGCAAGAGCCTCGAGGAACTGCTCTCGGCCACTTCGAAGCGCGATGCCGCCGAACTGACAGGGCGCGATCTCGATCCCTCGGGAACGGGCAGCGGCTACTTGTTCAGCGGCACCTGGGAAGAGGCCTGTCTGCGCGTGATGCGGCAGGTGTGTGAAGCGCTCGAGTTCGCTCATCAGCGCGGCATCCTGCATCGAGACATCAAGCCCTCGAATATCATGATCAGCGAGGATGGCGCGAGTCGCGTCCTGCTGCTCGACTTTGGGCTCTCCAGTGATCGCTCATCCAGCGAGATGACGCAGTCCGGATCGCGACTCGGTTCTTTGCGCTACATGTCCAGCGAGCAGCTGCGCGGAAGCCGCTCCGAGATGGGTGCGCACACTGATGTCTACGGTGTCGGCGTCACCTTGTACGAGATGATGGTGCAGGCCCCGGCCTTCGAAGCACCGTCCGATGCGGAAATCGTGTTGGCGATTCAGCGCGGAACCTTGCCGCTGCTACGTACTCGCAATACGGCTTGTTCATGGGAAGTCGAGACGATCTGCGCCACGGCCACGGATCAGGAGCCGCGCCGACGCTATGCAACTTCGGCCGACATGGCGCGCGACCTGGCCAATGCCCTCGAGCACCGGCCTATCGAGGCGAGACGCGCCGGTGTCGTGCTGCGCTCGAAGCGCTGGATCGAGCGCAGGCCAGCTATGGCGACCGCCGTCGGCTTCGTCTTGCTGCTCTTGATTGGTGGACCGCTGACGTTCGCCTGGCAGCAGCACAAAGCATCGATCGTGATCGCTGCAGAGCGAGATCGTGCGGTACAAGCGTATGACAGCGCGATGGAAGCTGTCGATCGCATGTTGTCGCGCCTGGGTGAGGAAGACTTGAAGCTGATTCCCGCGATGGGACTTGTGCGGCGCAAGGTCTTTGAAGATGCGGTAGCCTTGCTCGAGAAGCTGGTCGATGCTGCCGACGGTGAGGCTCCTGGACGAGAGAGGTTCGAGCTTGCGCGCGCACACCAGCGCATTGGTGCCTTGCTGCGCGAGTTGGGGCACGCTGCGGATGCGGCTGTGGCCTTGTCGAATGCACGCGATCTCTACCTGGAATTGCGTGCCGACCCCGCGCGGGTGGAAGTCGAAGCTGATGACCTGACCGAGTTCATCGCCGCGGCAACGGTCTCGTTTGCGGACTGCCAGCGCGAATCTGGCGAGCTGGATGCTGCACTCTCGACGATTGTATCCTTAGACGAGTTTTTGGAGGAGGCGCTCGTGGCGCGTCCAGATTCTCGCATGTTGCGGTACTACAAGACTACGAACAAGCAAGCGCGCGCGATGATCCTGGATGCACAGGGTCTTCGTGATGAATCGCGGGATGCGTACCTTGAGTCAATCGCGGAGCTTGAAGCGCAAGGGACGGAAGGTGAGCGAGACCTATTGGCCATGCGCGCCAAGAAGTCAATCTGGGGAGCATACGGCCTCCTGCTGATGGAGTCTTTTTCGACGGAACAAGGCCTGCATCCTGATGTACTTGACTTGCTGGAACGCACTGCGGGCATGGCAGCCCAGATCGCGGAGCACGAGAGTGCTCTCCCGGGAGATACTCGCGATCTTGCCATTGCCTTGAGTGATCTGGGTGGTGCTCATCGTCGCAGCGGAGACTTCGAGGGTGCGCGGGACTGTTACCTCGACGCCATCGACAGTCTGGAGCAGCTTACCGGCGACTTCCCGAATATGCTGACCTACGGGAACGCCTTAGCGACGGCCTATAATCAACTCGGCCTCGTGCATGACTTCCTCGGTCAGTACGGCGAGTGCGAGGAGTACTATCAACGTGCGATGGAACAACTCGAGTCCATGTGCGAAGCATCACCACGCATGCCGGTGTTTCACCAGCGGCTTGCGATCACGCGTTACAACCTGAGTTCGATGTTGCGTCGCGACCGCGAGCTAACCGGTGCAGAGGCTCTCGTCGAAGACGGCATCCGCTCGGTCAAACGAGCCATTCAGTTAGCCCCGGATGATGCCGACTACCGAGCGACGTACCTGGACCTGCTGATCGCACGCTGGTTGTTGCGGGCTGATGTGAGTGATTATCGGGCCGTAGCCCAAAGAGCCCTTGAGGTCGGCAAGGCGCTGCCCGACATCTGGATCGCCCAGCATCGTGCCGCCGTCGGCTTGATGAAAGCAATCGATTTAGTACGCGCGGATAAACTCATCGGTGCCGACGAGCGCGAGACGCTTGCACAGGAATACATCCTGATGCTGTGTGAACGTCTGGAGATAGCCTGCCAAGTCGGCGCTCCCTTCAAAGGCCAGATCCGAACGATGCAGTCCTTCGCCGACCTACGTGACGAGCCGAGCTTTCAGGACTTGCTTCTGTTTGATGAAGAGTGAGAGCGAGCGCGCGCTCGCTCTGCTCCAGTTCCACTAGCGACGGACCGGGCATTGGCCCATGGACTCAATCGGAATCATGCCGCTCATCGGCCTGCCCCAAGCTACGTTCAGCCCGCATCAATCCGGCATACGGCGTTAGACACTTCGCTAGCTACGCGCCAATTGCTCGAGCAGCATCTCGCGCTCGACTCGCACACCAAGCTCGAAGTCCGCGACTGCTTTCGGCAGTACAAACTCAGGCACGCCGACCTTGCCCTTCTTGTCGTGTGCGAGCGCGTCGACAAGTGCGCCCGCTTCCAGGCAAATGCCCGCGCTCTCTTCGAGCTGACTGAGCTTCGTTGGCAAGCCCAGCGCGTGCGCGAGTTGCCGGTAGCGCTCGACCAAGCCTTCGTCCTGCAACACTCCGCAGCGCAGCGCGAGTTCGAGTGCAAAGCCGATGCCCACGGCGACCGCCGCTCCATGCGGCAACACGCCATAGCCGGCGATGGCCTCGATAGCGTGTCCGAGCGTGTGACCGAGGTTCAACACGCGCCGCGGACCCTTTTCGTCAGGATCTTCCGCCACAATGCGTGCCTTGGTTGCGACACAACCGGCCACAACCTTCGCGAGCGCGCCCGCTTCGCGTTCGATCAATGCCGGAGCGGCGGCTTCCAAGTCTGCGAGCGAAGTCTCGCCACCGATCATTGCGGTCTTGATGACCTCACCCAAGCCGGACGCGTACTCGTTCGCATCCAGCGTGGCTAAGGTCGATGTATCGCAGATCACGCCGCGCGGTTGATGGAAGGTGCCAGCTAGGTTCTTGCCGGCAGCCAGGTTCACCGCGGTCTTGCCGCCGACCGATGCGTCGACTTGCGCCAGCAAGGTGGTCGGCAGGTGCACGACATCGAGCCCTCGCTTGAATAAGGAAGCGGCCAAGCCGCCGAGGTCGCTTACGACACCGCCGCCGAAGGTCACGAGTAATGACGAGCGATCGAGTCGAGCTGCCGCCATGAAGTCGAGCACGCCCTCAAGTTGCGACAGGCTCTTGGCCTGCTCGCCCGGCTCGAGCGTGAGCTTGCTGGCGAAAGAGAGCCCGTGCAGGCGCTCTCCGTGCAGGCCGTCCACCCGCGCATCAGCGAGCAACGCGCAGCGCTCGTACGATTCGAGCAACACCCCAGCCTGCGCCAACGCACCCGCGCCGACGATGACCTCGTAGGGCGGATCCGTCGCGACGCCGACGCGTTGTGTGCTCAAGACTCGGGCTGGACTGCGGGACCGACCGTGGCCGGAAGTTGAGCCCGGCGAGCGCGGCGGCGGCGAACAAGTTCCTTTTGCAGTGCGGCCGAGTTCTTGCGGTCGCGCACCAGCAGGAACCACAGCAGGGCGATCATCAGCATGGCGCCGATCATGGCGCCCCACATCATCATGATCGGGAATTCATCCGGCTCGACAATGAAGACATCGACGGTTTCCATCACGAACAAGGGCGCGCGACCAATGTCGCCACCACCGCGTTCGTAGACGTGGTTCTTGAAGAAGTAGCCGCGCCCCGTCAGATACTTCGACACGCCGTTGCGGTCGCGTAACTCGGGCTGATTGGTGGGCGCGAAGTACGCGACAATCGGAACTTGGCCTTTCCAGTTCTGGTTGCCGATCCAGCCGCGTGTCCAGCGCTCGAGTCTGAGCGGGTTCTCGCCAGCCTTCTCGGTCCAGCCGCCCATGTTGCGTGACAGTTCGAGTCGGAAGGGCTTGCCGCGATAGCTCTCGCCGTCGGCCAAGAGGTTACCGATGACCTGTCCGTCGATCGCGGGAACGGTAGCCCAGTCGAGGTCTTGGTTGCCTGCCTTCGCCAGCGACATCAGTTCCCACAACGCATCCATCGGGACGCCGCTGACATCGCCGCCCGAGTCGTCGCGCACTTCATGCAAGTGCGTGAGCTCGACAGGCTCGTCGAGATTGACCGGCGCGTAGGACGGCACCGCTTCCGGGCCGAGCAGCAGCGGGCCTTCGAGGCGTCCGCCGATCTCGCTCGGTGCTTCGGTGCTGTAGATCTTCAAAAACATTCCGTCGACGCGAATGAAATCGCCGACGCTGGTGTCCTCGGGTACTTCCAACACGACGAAGTGCGCGAAGCTGTCGTCTTCCAAGCGCAAACTACCGGCCCATTCTTCGGGCAGGGTTTCGCTGCGACGACGCTTACCGATGGCCTCGACCTTGCCGCGCACACGGAATGGCTTGACGCGATGAGCGCTGGGGTCGGCCCTGACCTCGGTCCGCAGCTCGGGCGTCAATTCGCGCAAGCCGGCGGCTTCATAGTGGCGCGGTGTCAGCAAGCGGCCGTAGTTGAAGACGGCGGTCAGTGCATCGCCGTCGACGATCACTCGCTCGGCCGGTGTCGCATCGCGAATCGCCTCGAGCATGTCCGGGATGTCGAAGTCGGGCACGACGACTACGGCCTCGGCTTTCTTCTGCTCAGCAGCATTATCCGGCAGCTTCTCACCGGCTACCGCATCATCCTCGGCCCGATAGCGTTCCTCTTGGGCTCCGGAGAAGACATATCCGATTCCGAGCACGACGATTGTTCCGGCCATGAACAGGATCCGGTTTCGATCGGAGCGTGCCATCTGGACCGCTTCTTCAGGAGTGATGCGCTTGGTGTTTTTCATATGAACGATCGTTCAGTCTCAGCCCTGCAGGATGGGCCGCTCGGTGCGCGTTCGGTGATGTTCGCGCGCAGCCTCGACCAGACCTGTGAACAGGCGGCCGTGCGGGCTCAAAGACTCGGACAATTCTGGATGCCACTGCACCCCAAGAGCGAATGGGTGTGACGGGTTCTCGATGGCCTCGACTAATCCTTCGGAATCGTGGGCAGACTCCAGCCACGGGGTACAGCCGTGGGTCAGGGCCTGGTGGTGCCGAGAAACAGCGGGCACCTCATCTACATTCAATAATGCGTGCAGTTTCGTCCCTCGGCCCGGGTAGACCGCGTGAATCTTGCCGCCCGCATGCTGTTGGCAGCCCGGGCGGTCCTCAGGCAGGTGCTGGTGCAGGCCCGAACCGCCATTCAGGCCCAGGAGCTGCATTCCGTAGCAAATCCCCAGCACGGGGAGCTTCTCTTCGATCGCGATGCGCGCCAGTTCCAGGTCGAATTCCTGCTTCTGACACGGTGTCTTCTGGGCGCTCGGATGCGTCGGCCCCAGGCCCAGTCCCTCGGTCTCGAAGTCGTCCCCACCCGTCAGCAGCAGCCCGTCGATGCGCTGTAGCAGCTCACGAATCTGGTCCGAGCCCTTCAGGATGGGGATCGTTAGCGGCGTGCCGCCTGCACCCAGAATCGCGTCCAGATACCGATTCGCGATCCGAATCGAGGGTTCGCGATCCAGGCTGAGCAGCCCGTTGACGCCGATCAGGGGGGAGGTAGAGGAGGACATGGCGAGCCAAGTCTAGCAGTTGGATGACAGGACTCACCCAAGCTCTGTTTCGGACACTTGCTGCGCCGGCGAGCAGGCTCGGAAGCTCCGTCCTCGCCTCGAAAGTGCGGCGCTCCCGCCCGCTGCCGCTTTGGATCAGCAGGGGCGAGGTTAGGATTCCCCGCGTGCAAGCCTGGATGACCGAAGTTGTGTTGGTGATCGTCGGATTCGTGTTGCTCGCGAAGGGCGCGGACTGGCTCGTGGACGGCGGCGCAGCCCTGGCCCGCCGCATGGGCGTGCGTCCGTTGATGATCGGCCTGACGGTTGTCGCCTGGGGCACATCGCTGCCCGAGGTCGTCGTCTCGGGCCTGGCCGCGTGGCAGGGCCGGCCCGGCGCCAGCCTGGGTAATGTGCTCGGCTCGAATGTCGCCAACATTGGCCTGGTGCTCGGCACGAGCGCGTTGATCTTGCCTGCCATCTTGAAGGGGCGTACGCAGCCCCGCGAAGCCTTTTGGTTGCTGCTGTCCATCGGCACGCTGTGGGCCGTTTGTTCGGATAAGAACGTCACGCGCTGGGAAGCCGGCATTCTGTTGACGATCTTCGCGACCTACAATTTGCTCCTGTACCGAAGTTCGCGCCGCATCAGCGCGAAGATGGCGGAGGACGAATTGGACGAGCAAGTGCAGACCGAAGGCCGGCCCGTGATGTGGATCATCATTGGCAGCATATCGATCGGCATCGGCGCGAAGCTGGTGATGCTGGGGGCGGAGGGCCTTGCGGTCCGTATCGGCTTGTCGGACACCGTGATCGGATTGACGGTGCTCGCTCTCGGAACATCCCTGCCCGAGCTAGCTGCCGGAGTCGGTAGCGCACTGAAAGGTCAGACCGAGATTGGCTTTGGCAACGTGATCGGATCTAACGTTTTTAACTCGCTGGCGGTGATTGGCATTGCAGGCATGATCACGCCCTTCGACGGCGCAGACCCCGAAGTTGCGCGCGAGCTGACATCGGCTGCGGCACGCGACTTCCCGCTCAATATCGCCTTTGCCATCGGTTTGATAGCACTTCCGATGCTATTGCCTGGCAAGTATTTGCGCGGCAAAGCGGGCTTGTTGTTGCTGGCGTACGTGAGCTACATCACAGCCGTATTCGTGCTCTAGGACGGGAGCCCGGACCACTCAGCGGTTGCACACCAGCGCGAAACCAATCATGCGGTACAGCATGCGCGCGCCGACGATCGCGTCCCAGCTCTCGCCATTTCGATCGGGCTTCTCACCGGGCGAACACTCGCACAAGTCCATGCCGACGACTTTACGTCCGGACTTCGAAAGCTCCTCCAACACCAGCATAGCCTCGTGCCAATCGAGTCCGCCGGGAACCGGTGTACCGGTGTTCGGGCAGAGCGACGGGTCGAGCCCATCGATGTCGAAGCTCAAGTAGACATGCTCGGGCAGCTTCAGAATCGCAGTCCGTACGAGCTCGATCGTGGAGCCCACCTGGAAGCGCGCCCGCGCCCACTGCTTGTCAAAAACGGTCTGCACGCGCCCGCCCGACTCTTCGATCGCGCGCTTCTCGACGAGCCCCAAGTCACGAACGCCGATCTGGACGATACGTTCGACTGCGGGGATTCGCTCGAGCACGTTGTGCATGATCGATGCGTGAGACCAAGTGAAGCCCTCATAGGCGGGGCGGAGGTCGGCGTGCGCGTCGATGTGTAGGATGCCAAGCTCGGGGTGCCGTTCGCCGCAGGCTTGGATTGCGCCAAAGGGGACGGAGTGATCGCCGCCGAGCACACATGGTAAGCGCCCGTCATGGAGAGCGCTCGCCACCTCATCATGGACATAGGTCCCAACTCGCTCGCCGAGCTCGTCGATACGGCGAAGGGCAGCACGCCAATCCGGGATGCGCTCGTCCTCTGTAAGGGGGTGCCGAAAGCCGAGCCGCCGCTCTTCTTCAAACTTTCCCGCCTCGATCGCTTCGATCCCGCCGGCATCGATGATTGGCTTCGCGAGCAGGCGTGCCTCGCGATTCCACTCCTCGATGCGCGGGTCCATCTCGAGCATCGCAATGCCCGCCTCGAAAGGACGCTCCGTCCATAGGTCGTAAAGGTCGACCTGGGCGCTGGCGGCCAAAATGGCTGCGGGCGCCATCGCGGCACCGTTTCGGTAGCTGGTCGTTGCGTCGAAGGGCACGCCAATCACGTGCACGAGCGCCTCTTCGGGTGTGTGCGGCAGGCCGAATATTCCACTGGCGGGCGCCGCGGGAGCGTCGGGGTCGAAGGGCATCATGGTCGAGGCGAAGAAAGGTTCCGTTGGTGGCTCGCCAGGGCCTCTATAGGGTCAGGAGTGTCCGATTTTTGTTCACGCTTCCCGTCAGCGGTGATTCCGACTTTTCGTGAAGGCACCTGTGGCGGTAGCGTACAAACTCCAGACCGCAACCGGAGCCTGCCTGGGCTCCAGATCCATACCGCTCTCGGAAAACAGCATGAGTAAGACGATCGATGTCGACGGACAACCCAAAGGATGGCCGCCCGAGGGCGGAGGTGATGGCAAGGGCGCCTTCATGAAGGGTGGCAGCAAACCGCCCCCGATCGTGATGGCGGCGGCGGGCGTCTTAGGCGTCGTACTGCTGCTGACGATCCTGATGGCTGCCTCCGGCAGACTCGGAGTCGCCAGTATCGCGCCCGGCCAAGTCGGCGTGAAGGTGAACTACTTAACGGGCAACGAGGAGATCATCGAAACCCCCGGCTTCCAGATCTACATCCCAGTGATCTCTGAAGTCTTCATCTTCGACCGCACGACGCAGGAGTACATCATGAAGGGCACCAAATACGTGTCCGACAATCATGTGCCGCGTTTGACGGTGCGTGCCAGGGACGGCTCGAACTTCTGGTTCGACGAGCTTCGCATTCAATACGAGATCCTCCCAGGGAGTGCTGACATTATTCTGAACGACTCGGGTCCGGGCGACAACTACAAGGAAGACTGGATCAAAGCTCACGCCCGATCGATTCTGCGTGACGAGTTCGGTCGTTTCTCGGCTGTCCAAGTCGCGGACCCGACCGTATACAAAGCGGCACCGCTCGACGCCGCGAGGCGTATGAACCTTATCCTCGAACCGCACGGCGTTCGTGTCGTGCGCATCATCACGCCCAACCCGAAGTTCGACCCGGCCTACGAGACTGCGATCGAGACTCGCAAGGAAGCCAACCAGGAGGTCGAAGAGCTCAAGGCGCGCGCCGAGCAATTGCTTCAGGTTCGTGAGCAGAAGCTGGCCGAGGTCGGCAAGGTGAAAGAGGTCGAGATGCAAGTCTTGAAGGGCACCCTGGTCGGGCAACTGCGTCAGGCAGAAGCGGACCAAATTGAAGTCACGCGTTCGGCAGACGCCTTTTCGACGAAACGTACAGCCGAGGGCAGCGCCGAAAAATCTCAGCTCGTCGCACAGGCACGCGGATTGGAAGCCAAGTACAGAGCGGAAGCGGAAGGTCTCGAGAGTAAGGCCAAGGCACTCGAGCAGCGCGGCGAAGTTGTCGTGCGTGAAGCTCTGATCAAGAAGCTTGCATCGATCAGCTTCACGCTTGTTCCCTATAGCCGGGATCCGGTTCCGAAGAGGTTGGAGCACGTCGGAGCCACGGGCTCGGCAACACTGGTGGATGAAACTGCAAGGGAAGGGAACTGATCATGGATAAGGCGAAAATTTTCCTCGGGGTTGTCGGTGGGGTGATCACTCTCTCGCTGCTTTCTATGGCGCTTGTCGAGCGGGTGCCGCCGGGTGTGATCGGAGTTCGGCAGAGCCTTTGGGGAGGCGGCGTAGCCTCTACGGATTTCGAGATGGGGTACCACATGGGCGTCACGGGTATGCATCGTTGGCACTTCCTGGATCGACGAACACACTTCCTGACTTGGACTGACGGAGGACGTAGTACAACGCAAGGCCAAACACTGCCGCCGCTCGAAATTCGAACCAAGGACGGCAACACGGCAGCCTTTGATCTGACCGTTACCTATCGCATCAAGGAAGGCGAGGGACACCTCCTCGTCCAGAAGGGTAACCAGCAGAAGTATCGGCAACTTGTGATCTCCGGTGTCGAGGATATCTTGCGCCAAGAGCTGGCTCAGATGTCTTCGGAAGACATCTACAGTACGGAGGAGAGAACAAGGCGCGCAGGCGAGATGCTTCCTGGCTTGCGCGTTGCTTTGGCCAAGTACCACGTGAATCCGCAGATCGTGTTGATTCGCGCCGTGAGCTTCCCCGACGGCTACGAGAGTCGATTGCAAGACAAGCAGCTGACGACTCAGAAGCAGCTCTTGGCCGAATCGGAGAAGCTGCTGGAGGATCAACGCGCGAAGACAGAGACGATCGAAGCCGAGATTAAGGCGGCCGAACAGGAGCTGGTCGGTGATTGGGAAAAGCGCCTGCAGCAGGCCAGTTCCGACAACCAAGTCGCGATCGCGGAGATCCGTGCTGAGGCCGAGATCTATGCTGCCCAGGTCAACGCCGACGCCGATGCTGCTTACGAGACATCGATCGCCCTTGGCAACCTCGCTGTCGCCAAGTCCGAAGCGTTGCGCAACGAGCTGCGTAACCGAGCCTTGGACACAGTTGGTGGGCGGATCTTCATGGCCCAGCAAGCGGCCGAAAACCTGCAGTTCGACAGTGTCACGTTGAACTCCAACGATCCAAACGTGCCGACCATTCTCGACATCGGAGAGATGGTCGACATGCTCGTCGGAAACCGGCGAGCAGCACCTGCCGGGAACTGATAACCCAGCAGGCTGATCCGCACTCGTGCGGACTCGGAATCACGGAGCGCCGCTCGTCTACTTCCTCGAGGAAGCGGGCGAGCGGCGCTCCTCATTTTGGGAGCGAGCAGTCGATTCTTTCTTCGTCGTTCGCCGGGGAGCGCTGGTCCGAAGCCTGTCCTGTCTTTGAGCTGGAGACCTGCCCTAACTGGAATGAAACGAACACGGAAGACAGACGGATAGAGCTAGCAGCTATACCAGCTCCGATAGTCAGAAATAGAATCCAGGGAGATCCTGACGAGCGGCAGTCATAGCTTCTGCCTGGCTCTCATTCGTGTACTGGCGTCTCTGGTTGGTCATTCTGGACCGATCGCGACCTCCACAAGCCTTCAGCACGGCTCGTCGCCCAGCCCCGAAGTCTTCGCTTTTTTCCAATACGCACTTCCTCCGCTCCGTTCAGCACAATGGAAGTCCCACCGGACATGACGCGAAAGAACGACGCGACGCCCCTTCAACTGCATCGAGCAGGCGACCCTTCGGCCTTTGCCGAACTCGTCGAGCGCCACCAGTCCGCCTTGTTGCGACTGGCACGGATGCTGCTTGGCAGAGGGCAAGCTCATGATGACGTGGTCCAGGAGGCTTTCCTCAGGTTGGCGCAGAAGCCGCCGCTATTCGACGACGGGATCGACCCGAAAGCTGAACGCGCAAGGCTGGCTTCTTGGTTGTACACGGTGACGAGGAATATCTGCATGGATGTGCTGAGGGCGGAAACGCGACGCAAGAGTCGAGAACGTGCGGCGGCGGCGGAAGAGGCCTGCGAAGGTGGCTTGCGCGCTGTTGATGCGGCGGACACACGGGCGCTGGTCGAAGCGAGGTTGATGGCCTTGCCAGTCGATCAGCGCGAGGTCTTGGTGTTGCGACTCTTGTTGGAAAAGAGCTATCGAGAGATCGCTGAGATAACCGGCAAGACAATCGGGACCGTCGGCTGGATCGTCAGCGTCGGCTTGAAAGCACTCAGCTCCGATCTCGAGCCATTGCTCGCCGGAGCCGCAGGACAATCGACCGGAATAAAGCGAACTGAACGGAACGGGCAAGCTCAAGGAGGCACGCTGTGAAACGAGACCAAAACGAACAACGACTGGATCGAGACCCGCAGCACGAAGAGTTGTGCGCTTACCTATTGGGTGAGCTTCAGGGTGAAGAACTGGCGCGGGTCGAGGCCGCCTTGGTGGACTCCGCAGAGTTGCGCCGCGAGTGCGAGCGCCTGTCGGCGACGATCGGCTTGGTGCAGGACCTCTGCGCCGTTGACGACGAGAGCCTATCCCAGGGATCGCGCGATCGCTTGCTGGCCGATGCGTCACGCGTCGCGGTTGCGGCTGGCTCGAATCCGGAGACTGCGGACGTAGCATCTTCGGGTAGCGAGCCTGCGGCGCACGGTACGCATCCTGCTGCGCATACTTCACCGAATGAGCTCAACATCTCTTCCTCATTGATGAGAGCCGCTGCCGCTATCCTCTTTGTCGGGGCGGGCGTTGTTGGCCTGCTTGAATGGATCGATTCGGATGGCGAGCAAGACGAGCAACTCGCCGATGCCATGGCGTCGGACGACACGGTTCGCCGCAATCTTCGCGACGAAGATACCGGCCGTGCCAATGCCGCGCGGCTGCGAGAGGGGCGCAAGGATGCGCTGAAACCGGAGCAACTCGGCAAGATCGCGATGCACGATTCAAGCGGTTCGCGCGAAATGAAGAACTTCGGCTCCGAGGCTGATGGCCAGCAGATAGCCGAGAGCCCCTTCACCAAGACGCTTACCGATGGCCCGTTCGATTCACTCACCGATTCGATGCGAGCGAAGCTGAGTAAGAGTGCGGCGGTTAGTGGTGCGGAAATACTTCACGTCGACGCGGGGCTTGAAGGCTTGACGAGTGAACTCGTTGCCGGATTCGAGTGGGGGGACTTGGCCCAGAACGAATTGGGTGCCGACTCTGCGGAAGCTGTTGGTGTTGGCGCACAGCCCGTGACACGCGATGGTTTAGGAGATGGCGATCCCCATTATTCTCTGACCAAGCAAACGTCCGACTTGGACGCGATCACGTTCGGAATTCCGCCGACGGGAGCAGGTGGTTCGCCTTCACAAAACCTTGGGCGGGAAACGCTCCTAGGTGAAGAGGCCCTCGAGCAACAAAGCGACGGGCCCAGCCTCGCGGATCAGGAATCGCTGGCTGTGCAACTGCGTGCCGAATTGGAGAGCCTCGGCTACCTCGCGAGTGCGAATGAACTCTCAGAGAACGGGCGGGCGTACAAGGGCCCTGGCGATTCCGTGCCTCCGCTATCTAAGGGGCACGAATCACGGAGTGCTCTTCAACACCAGATAACTGTGACTCGCGCACAAGGAGGTTCGGGTCCTGTCGCGCCTGGACAAACGCCTCCGTCAGCAGGCATGCAACTCGGCGGCGGTCTAAACGATGCTGCGAAGGTGTTGACCTTAGACGCGAAGAAGCAAGGCGCTTTCGTCGGCTACTCGGTGACCGGAACGCCGGGCGTGCCGAAGCTGCGGTCGAACACTCTGGGATTGGAACCCATAAGAAGCCTGTCGACCCTGGAACTGTCGGGTGCTGCGGCCGAACCGGCCGAACCGGCCGAACCGGCCAATGGGGTGGACTACTTCTATCTAGGCGGTACCAACGATCTACTGGCCGGAAAGGGCCTCGTTCTGACAGACCGTAGCGCGCCTCATATGCCTGGTCATCTGGAGCTTGACGACCTCGCTCTCGGTGTCTTCTTCGAGGCCGGCGCTGCACCTGATGTGACTCGTAGTTTCTACCGCGGTCTGACCGGGGGTGGCGACTTTGGCCAACCCTTTTTGACGGTCGCTCAAGCACTCAAACTGCTCGATAAGGATCAGGAGGTGTTGCACCTGGTCGTGCTTGACGGCATGACGGATGGACAGCGCGATGCACTGGTCGAGTGCGAGTCTCGCCGTCGCATGCGCATGTGTCGCCCGCTGCCGCAAGAGGGTCCGCGCGATATGTACTTCCGCTTTTGGGGAGACAATGCCTTCGAGCGCGCTGACCTGGATCCGCAGTCAACCTTTGCGGCCGATGTCGATACGGCGAGCTATGCGTTGGCGCGTAAATACGTTCGTGAAGGTCATCTGCCGACTAAAGCGCAGATCCGTACCGAAGAGTTTGTGAACTACTTCGATCCTGACCTGAGCGCTCCGGTCGCGAGCACCTTTGCGATCCACACCGAGTTGGCGCCCAGCTTGTTCGGCGGCAGCGAGGATCGTTGGATGCTGCGCGTCGGCGTACGCGGCCGTGAAGTACCGAAGGCCGAGCGCAAGCCGCTCTCTTTGACCTTCGTGATTGATAACTCGGGCTCGATGAAGGAAGGCCAGCGGCTGCAGCTTGTCCAGCACTCGCTGCGCCTGCTCGTCTCGGAGCTGGATGCCCGCGATCAAATCGGCTTGGTCGTCTTCTCTGACGATGCGCGCGTGATCCTGCCAATGACTTCGGCAGCGAACCGTGGCTTGATCGAGGTTGCGATCGAGCAGATGCGAGCGGAAGGCGACACCAACGCCGATGCCGGTTTGCGCATGGGTTATGAACTGGCCGCCGGCGACCTGGTCTCGGACCGCAACTACCGCGTGGTGATGTTCTCGGACGGTGTCGCGAACACCGGCCAGACGGATCAGAAGCGCATCTTGGAAAGTGTCAAGCAGCACACCGATGCTGGCATCTACCTGAACACCATCGGCGTGGGCATGAACAACCACAACGACGTATTTCTGGAGCAACTCGCAGACGGCGGCGACGGCATCTGTGACTACGTCGATGACCAGGCTGCGGCCTATCGTGCGCTCGTCGAGCGCTTCACAAGTACCTTCGATCCGATCGCTAGCGATGTGAAAATCCAGGTCGAGTTCGATCCCCAGCAAGTCGGTCGCTACCGCTTGCTGGGCTACGAGAACCGCGCCATCGCCGACCAAGACTTCCGCAACGATGCGGTCGATGCCGGCGAGATCGGATCCGGCCACCAGGTCGTTGCTCTCTACGAAATCGAGCGCACCTCTGCCGCCGCCACGGAAACCCCGCTGGCTCAAGTGCGCGTGCGCTGGTTGCCGGTCAAGTCGGCCGGCCAATCGAACGAGGCCTTGGCGAACCTCGACGGCCAAACGGGCGGTCCCGAATCCACCGTCTCGGCCGCGACCGAGATCTCCGAAGTGGTGCACGGCAACTCCGCCGTCGCTAGCTTCCACGCTGCCAGCAAAGGCTTCCGCCTCTCAACCGTGGTCGCGCAATACGCAGAATTCCTGCGCCGCTCGACCCACGCCCGCGGCGACTCTTACGAGAAACTACTGCAAGAGTCCGCCACCCTAGCCGGCGAACTTGGCGACAGCGACGTGCACGAATTCCTGAGCCTGGTCCGCGAGTCAGCCCGCCTGATCATCGATGCCGCCAACGCCCGCACCGACCTCGATCTAGTACTCGACGAATACCGCCGCTTTCAGATCCTCGAAAAAGAACTCGAGCACCTGAAGGCCGCCAAAACCGACGACCTCTTGAAGCAACTCCAAGACCAAAACCAACAGCTCGAAGACAAGATCCGCGACGCAATTCGCGATCAAGTCCGCAACGGCTAACGCCTCGCTCGCCGCGACCAGGAACGCGACAAGCCAACAAGCTCAGCGGGCACTCCAGTAAAAGGGAGTGCCCGCTGATCATTGATTCATCCCCCATACATCGCCGGACACTTCTCGAGACCTAAGGCACTAGTTTGGACCGCACTACCGCTCTGCGGGAAGGAGCACCGGCGGGAGTTCGCACAGTCCCTTGATCCTACGTGGACCCTCTGTTGGTCCCTCAATGAAGGGTCATGTGTCGCGGAGTGGGCGTGTGCGGTGCTACGGTTAATGTGTGGAGAAGTGTCCGGCACGTTATGGGGCGAGGGCCCCGGTTTGACTAGGTGAACGGCCTCAAAGGCGGCGGAGACAGCTCTTTCACCGGCGCACGCGAGCTTTCGGGCGGCTAGACTCCGTTGGTGATGACTGAAGACGTATCCAAAGCGAGCGGGAGCGCGGGTCCCAATGGGCCTTCTGCTCTCGGGGCATGGCTCATGGGTCGGCGTAGAGAGCGACTTGCCGTGGGCGGTCTTGTGCTGCTCGCGCTCGTGTTGCGGCTGATCTATGTCTTTGACTTACGCGCCAGCCCGGCCTTCCAGCTGCCGAATATGGATGTGCTGTATCACGTCGATTGGGCGCGGGCGATGATCTCGGATGCGGAGTTCATGCGCGATCGGCATCATCCGTTGGGCGAGGACAGTCCGCTCTTCCGCGCGCCTGGATACATCATGTTTCTGGCCGGCGTGTTCAAGGTCTTTGGCACCGGCTTGCTGGCTCCGCGTTTGATTCAGTGTGTCTTCGGTGCGTTGACGACGCTATTGGTGTACTTGCTCGGCAAACGCGCCTTCAGTCGCGAGGTTGGTTTCGTTGCGTCGGCAATGGCGGCAACCTACTGGGTGTTGATCTACTTCGATGGCGAGCTGTTGATCCCGTCGATGTATGTGCCGGTCAACTTGCTTGGACTTTGGTTGGCGTTAGGACTCGCGCCTCGAGATGCGGACGAACAGCGTGAGTCGGAGCAGGTAGCGATCCAAGAGAGCAGGGATAAGCCGGGTAGCCGCGTGTCTGGTGGCGAGCAGGAGCGCGAGGACGCGGATTCTCGCAAGAAGCTCCTACGCCGCGCCACACTAACCGGTCTAGTGTTTGGACTCGCCGCGATCATCAGGCCCAACGTCTTGCTTGTGATGCCAATCATTGGCCTGTGGGTTTTGTGGTCGCGTAGGCCGCGTGCAAGGGGGCAGACATGGCGACCTGCTCTAGTACCCACAGTCGCACTCACGATCGGCACACTTGTCCCTATCCTTCCGGTTACGGCGTACAACACCTTCGTCGGCAATGACTTCTCGCTGATCGCCACGCAGGGTGGAGTGAACTTTTGGATTGGCAACAATCCGACCAGCGATGGAAGCACGGCTGTCGTTCCTGGAACACGTGCCGGTTGGTGGAGCGGCTATCACGACTCCATTGCTCAAGCGCAAGCGGCAGAAGGGCGTAATCTGTCGCCGACTGAGGTCTCTGACTACTACAGCAAACGCGCGTGGGATTTCATTAGTGAAGAGCCCGCCGGCGCGCTGGGCTTATTTGGCCATAAGATCAAGCTGCTCTGGAATCGGTGGGAGATGGGCAACAACCAGCCCGTGCGCTTTTATTCGTACCACTTCAGCCCGCTGATCCGCTTCCTGCCACTGGGCTACGAAGTGCTCGCACCGTTGGCTGTATTCGGACTCTTGCTTTCACTGCGCAAGCGCCGGCTCGTCCCACTGTCCGGCTTCTTGATCGTCTACTCGCTCAGTATCGTGATTTTCTTCGTGTGTGCGCGATTCCGAGTGCCAATCCTGCCGGTGATGATGGTCTTCGCGGCGCATGCGTTGGTCTGGACTTGGGGCAAGGTGCGAGCGCGACAGTTTGCATCTCCCGCGCTGCTCCTGGCAGTTGTGGCCAGCGGTTGCTGGATTAGCAGCAGACCTCTACCCGGCGTCGAGCATGCCGAGAGCACTGGCTATTGGAACCTCGGCCTGGCCGAAGGTGTGCGCGGCAACGAAGATGTCGCGATCGGCCACCTGAATAAGGCGATCGAGCTGAACTCGCTGAATGTCTACGCACGCCTGACCCTGGCTAAGGTCCTCAACCACAAGGACCAGCCTATGGATGCGTTGGTTCAGTTACGCGAAGCGCTGAAGACCAACGGGGACAGCGTCGACGCGATCGAATTGTACCTGCAGACCTTAGGCCGCACGGGTCAGCTTGAAGAGCTCGAGCGGATGGCGCAACAAATCATCGCGCGTCATCCGCAGCTCTCGGTACCGCACTTGGTGCTCGGTACCGTTCGGCTCGGCCAAGGTCTAACCGACGAGGCGCTTCAACTGTACCAACGCGCCAGTCAAGCGGATCCGCACGCCTTCACACCCCTGCTCGCGTTGGGCTCGACCTTGGCCTTTGCCGGCAGGCCCGCCGAAGCGATCGCGCCGCTCGAAGCCTCGCTGAAAAATCTGCGGCGCGCGGGGCCGGGCGAGGTCGAGTTGGCATATGAGAAGCTGATCTCGATCCTGACGCAGTCGGATCGAGCGCGTGCGTTGCACTTCGCGCGTGAGTACAAACAACTCGTGCCGCAAAGTCCGCGCGCGCAGGCGTTGTTGCAACAGCTTGGAGGCTAGCTTCACGGAGCTAGCTTCGAGGAAACGATGATTGCTTCGGTAGCTAAGGTCCATCGTTGGGCATTCGGAACCGGCTCAACTCGGACCCTCTTATTGCGGACCTAAGGATTCACCATTGCTTGCGCTCACTCGAAGCGTGGGGGGCAACGAGGGAGCACGATCGCGAGACAAGTATCTCGAATGGCTTGAATCGTGATCGGGGGGCATGCGCCAATTCGATAAGCGCAGTTGAGGCTGAAGGCTGACCAGCGTGTCGCCTCGCCAGAGCCACATTGCAGCTAGATAGTGCCCCCCCCATGCGTTGACTCGGGGCCGAGACTCTACTCTCCGGTCGTCTGTTCCAGCCCTTGGTCTGACTCCATTGAGTTGTTTGAGCCTCCGCTATCTGCCGCAAAAGTTAACCGATCTGGATAGCGTAAGCCTCGAACGCGAATGCGCTCATGGCCAGCCAAGCACCGCGGTCGTAAATCCGCGTCCCTTCTCAGGTGCGATTGACGCATGAGCATGCCGAGTCAATCGGGACGGCGCCGCGACATTCACTCCCACCAACTGAATCGAAAAATCGAACCACACGAAGGCCGGCACGATGACCCAACGAACCGCATTCATGTACTGCAGCCTGAGTGAGAATAACTGCTACCTGATCGATTCGTTCTACATCTCGAATGGAGTCGGAGGCGAAGCGGGCAGCTCGGTATCTACGTTCAGGATAAGCCCAGCAAACAGGTCGCCTGCCTGGGAAATGCCGGCGAGTAGGCTCTCGCCGGACGGATGGCGAGTGCGGAAGGCTCCCTCGCGACCGCCTCAGCTTCGATTGGCAAAAAGGTCTACGGCTCCGTGAAGAAGAAATACATCGTCATCATCCAAGCCTTCAAAGTTAGTAGTGACGACATCTCGATCATGTATTCGACCGGAACCGTGACCTTTGCGGAGATCACCAAGCATCTGGCGAATCAGAAGCTCTTCGGGGGCAATAAGGGCCCCAAGGCCG
>JBLFWN010000109.1:0-22858 GCA_047611405.1 Planctomycetota bacterium
CCTACGAATAGCGCGCAACTATGCGCAGAACCTGGCGCCTTGTCAGTCGATTCGAGGGAAGCAATCCATGAATCGCTGTTTATCAACGGGCTGCTAGCAGTCGCAAGTACGGCTGACCAACAACACAAGTGGGCCCGGCTTCCAGTGGAAGACGGGCCCTCTCGCATGAGCGGCGTTCTCGGTTGAATGACGACAGCCGTGGCAAGGCCTGGGAGCTTGAGATATCCCAAAAACGGGCGCTGAGGTGTTCGATCCCGCGCCGCTCCGCTATCGTCAACACATGTCGACACTACGCTGGATCTTTTGTGGACTGCTGTCCTTCGTCGCGTTCGGTTGTCAATCGCATGCCGCGCCGCAGAAGCTGCGCGTCCTGATCATTGACGGTCAGAACAATCACAATTGGGAAGCGACGACCGCTGCGACGAAAGCCACGCTGCTCAAGAGTGGTCGCTTCACAGTCGACGTCTCGACTTCGCCCGCGGACAAGTCGGCCACCGTCGCGTGGGAAGAGTGGAAGCCTAAGTTCTCCGACTACGATGTCGTGCTGAGCAACTTCAACGATGGCGGCAAATGCACCTGGGCCGAATCGACGAGGACATCCCTGCTCGACTTCATTCGCGCGGGCGGCGGATTCGTCGTTATCCATGCCGCGGATAACTCCTCGACTGACTGGACCGAATACAACCGCTTGATAGGAGTCGGAGGTTGGGGCGGGCGAACGCCACGACACGGTTTCCATATGCGACGTACGGAAGGCGTGTGGAAGAAGGATCCCGCGCCTGACGGTGCCAGCGGAAGCCATGGTCCGCAGCTCGAGTTCTTGGTCGAAGCCGATGCACCGGAACATCCGATCTTGGCTGGTATGCCCGCGAAGTGGCGTCACGGACAGGACGAGTTGTACGACTCACTGCGCGGTCCCTGCGAGGAGTTGACCGTGCTCGCTTCTGCGCATTGTCCGCGAACGAATCGCCAGGAGCCTGTGCTGATGGAGATCGGCTACGGCAAAGGGCGCGTCATCCACAACACGATGGGGCACGTCGGCGGCGACAGCTCGGTGCACTGTGTCGGCTTCCAAGCTGTGCTGGCGCGCAGTGCCGAGTTTGCCGCAACGGGAGAAGTCACCCTACCGGTCCCGCAGGGATTCCCGACGCCCGACAAGGCCAGTCTCGTCGCGCCCGCGGAAGTGATCTGGGCGGAGTAGTCTGAGGCATCCAGCTGCTGCAGACGTTGGCGGGCGGCTCCACCGTCCAATCGGGCCGCGTGGGTCTGGCCTTGCCATCTAGTGAGCCCTAAATGCATCGCCCGATATGCTCATCACTTCGTGCACATTGAGCATTTTAGGTGCTTGACGAGCACCGAATCCGGGCTCTTGTCACCCTCTTTTGCTAGGCTGCCACGCCAGGCGTCCTGCCCACCGAATGAAAAAGTCTCGAGACACGCCTCACAGCGCCTCCCCGAGTGGGAAGAGCGTACTGGACCCTGCGCCCCTTAGCGCGGGGAGCGAGGGTCGTGACGAGACCGTTAAGCTCGACAAAATGGGTGTCAGCGGCCGCAAGCCGCCCTGGCTCAAGGTCCCGCTGCCCGGTGGCGAGGGCTACACCAAGCTGAAGGGGCTGACGCGCGAGCTCGGACTGAACACGGTCTGCGAATCCGCCCGCTGCCCGAACATCGGTGAATGCTGGAAAGGCGATCACGCGACGATGACGCTGATGGTGCTCGGAGACGAGTGCACGCGTCGCTGCCGTTTTTGCGCGGTGAAGACGGTCGACCAAGCCGCCGCCCCGGATGCGGAAGAGCCCGAGAAAGTTGGCTTTGCCGTCGCGCAGATGGCACTCGACTACGTGGTCATTACCAGCGTCGATCGCGACGACTTGGCCGACGGTGGAGCATCCCACTACGCGGAGTGTGTGCGCTCGATTCGCAGACAAGCTCCGGACACGATCATCGAGACGTTGATCCCCGACTACGCCGGCGACGATTTGCGCACGCTGATGGCCGCCGAGCCCGACGTGCTTGCGCACAATGTCGAGGTCGTTTCGCGCCTGCAGCGCAAGATTCGCGACCCGCGCTGCTCCTTCGAACGTTCTCTGGACACGCTGCGTCAAGCCAAGCAAGCGCTGCCGACGGTCCTGACCAAGTCATCCCTGATGGTCGGGCTGGGTGAGACCGAAGCGGAGACGATGGAATCGATGGTTCAGCTTCGCGAGGCGGGTGTCGATTTCATGACATTGGGACAGTACCTGCGTCCAACCGCACAACATGCTCCTGTGCTCGAATACGTGACGCCGGAGCGCTTTTTGGAATTCGAAAACAAGGGCCGTGACCTCGGCTTCGCCTATGTGGCCTCGGGGCCGCTCGTGCGCTCGAGCTACAAGGCTGGAGAGTTCTTCGCTACGCGCATGGTTCGCGATCGAAGAGCCGCTACCCAGCATGGCTCGCACGCAAGCTGAACCTCTACTATGCAAAGCACAGAACCGCTGACTGTCATACAGGAGGACGGAGCCTCGAACGGCTTTGATCCCGGGCTGTCCGACGCCGAGCTCATCCATTGCTATCGGACGATGCTCTCCGTACGTGCATTCGATGACATCTGCATGAAGTTGCAGCGCTCCGGACGCATCGGCTTCTCGATTCCGAACAAGGGTATCGAAGCTACCCAAGTCGGCGCAGCGAGTGCATTCAAGAAGACTGATTGGCTGTTTCCGAGCTATCGCGACTTCGGCATGGCGCTGTACCACGGCATCTCGCCGACGGACATGATGCACAACATGTTCGGTAACGCGAAGGACTCCGCGCGTGGTCGTCAGATGCCGGTGCACTTCAGCTTCACCGAGCCGATTCACTTCGTGTCGATCTCGAGTCCGATCGGTACGCACATCCCGCAAGCCGTCGGCGCGGCGCGAGCATTCCAACAGCGCGGCGAAGATCATGTCTGCTTGGCAAGCTTCGGTGACGGCGGAACCTCGAGCCTTGGCTTCCACTCTGGTTTGAACTTCGCGGGCGTATGGAAGTCGCCGGTCGTCTTCTTGTGCCAGAACAACGGTTGGGCCATTTCGTGTCCGAGCGATCAACAGACTGCTTCGGAAACCTACGCCGAGAAAGCCAAGGCTTACGGCATGCCCGGCGTACGCGTGGACGGGAACGACCTGCTCGCTGTGCGCAAGGCGACGTTGGAAGCCGTCGAGCGCGCTCGCGCAGGTGAGGGACCGACCTTGATCGAGTGCCACACCTTCCGCATGGGCGGTCACTCGACCTCCGACGATCCGACCAAGTACGTTCCGGCCGAGGAGCTCGAAGCTTGGGCCAAGCGTGACCCGGTCATGTTGTACGAACGCTATCTGAAGAAGGCCGGCATCTGGACCGAAGCTGTGCGTGACGAATTGATGGCATCGGTCAAAGAAGAAATTGCCGCCGCCGCAGCCGAGGCCGAGGCGACCGCGCAACCCGGACTGGAGACGATCTTCAGCGATGTCTACCAAGACATTCCGGCACACATTCGCAAGCAAGGCGAGGCTAGCTTCGATCTGGCGCGCCGCAAAGGAGATGCAGACGCCGGTGACGGCGCCTTCCCTCTTTGATCGGGCCCGGTCCTGATTCACACACGCTGCCGCAGGTCGCGAGCCTCGCGGCCGGTACACCCCGCTCCACTTTCAGCATTCGACTCTGTCAACGACGATGGCCCATCTGACTCTGATCCAAGCTGTGAATGACGGTCTGAAGACTGTCATGCGCAACGACCCGGACGTACTCGTTTTTGGCGAGGACGTCGGGCCCAAAGGCGGCGTGTTCTTGGCGACCGATGGCCTGACCGAAGAGTTCGGCGAGCAGCGCTGTTTCGACACGCCCTTGTCGGAGGATGGCATCGTCGGCGCGGCCATTGGCATGGCGATGAATGGTCTGCGACCGGTCGCTGAGATTCAGTTCCAAGACTTCATCTTCCCGGCCTTCGACCAGATCGTCTCCGAAGCGGCCAAGCTCCGCTACCGCTCCGGTGGCCAGTACACATCGCCGATGGTGATTCGTACGCCCTATGGAGGTGGCATTCGCGGTGGGCTGTACCACAGCCAATCCGGCGAGGCCTACTTCGCACATACGCCCGGCCTGAAGGTCGTGATTCCATCGACTCCGCACGACGCCAAGGGCCTCTTGATCGCATCGATACAAGACCCCGATCCGGTCTTGTTCATGGAGCCGAAAGCGCTCTATCGTTCGGTCAAAGGTGAGGTGCCCGAAGGCAACTACACCGTCGATCTGTCGACCGTCCGGCGCGTCCGCGAAGGTGACAACGTGACCTTGTTCTGCTATGGAGCGATGGTTCCGGTGGCCGAGAAGGCAGCCGCGACGGCCGCCGAGAGTGGCATCGAGACTTTCGTCATCGACCTGAGAACTCTGCTTCCGTTGGACGAGGATGGCGTCGTAGATGCGGCCAAATCGACCGGACGGGTCGTCGTCCTGCACGAAGCGCCGCGCTTCTGCGGATACGGCGCCGAGATCAGTGCGATCATCGCTGAACGCTGCATTGAGTACATGGAAGCACCTGTCGTTCGCGTGGCCGGTTTCGACACTCCCTTCCCTAACACGCTCGAGCATCACTACATGCCCGACCACCGTCGCGTGCTGGACGCCATCGAGCATGTCGCGAACTACTAATACATGGCGGTAGCCGTCGCTTCTCGGACTCGATCCTGACGGACACCGCACTAGCACGACCCGTGCCCGAAAAAAGCGCGCTGGCATGACGCTGGCGCAACGGGCTCCATCGAACAGAACCATCTCGAATCATCCGCCCGCCGCGCTGGGCACTCCTGCAATGATCGAATTCAAGTTACCCGACATCGGTGAAGGTATTGCCGAAGGCGAGATCGTCAAGTGGCTCGTCGCCGAAGGCGCCGTCGTGGAAGAGCATCAAGCCGTCGTCGAAGTCATGACGGATAAGGCTACGGTCGAGGTGCCTGCTCCTGCCGCAGGAACGGTCACTAAACAACTCGTCGCCGAGGGTGAAACGGTGCCGGTGGGAGAGGTGATCTTTCATCTCGACGGCCAAGCAAAGGCTGTGCCCGCCCCGAGCCGCGAGCCCGCAAGAGTCGACCCGGCGCCCGTCTCTGCACCCAGTGGCGGCGTGATCGAATTCAAGTTGCCAGACATCGGTGAGGGAATCGCTGAAGGCGAGATAGTCAGGTGGATCGTCGCGGAAGGCGCGACTGTTGCCGAGCATGAAGCCGTCGTTGAGGTCATGA
Organism: Planctomycetota bacterium; assembly: GCA_047611405.1. GTDB lineage: Bacteria > Planctomycetota > UBA1135 > UBA1135 > JBLFWN01. The sequence goes on from JBLFWN010000109.1 coordinate 5,238, forward strand.
CGGATAAAGCGACCGTCGAAGTGCCGTCGCCTGCGGCTGGCACAGTCACGCGTTTGCTTGCCGCCGAGGGCGAGACGGTTCCCGTCGGTCAGGTGATCTTCGAGCTACAAGCTAGTGGAGCCACGACGCTGGCGACCAAGCCGGCGATGGCGACTGCCGCTGCGAACACTGCTTCTGTCGCGCCCAGCACGAATGGCACGGCTCCCGCGAATCGTCCGTCTGGCAAGGTCCTTGCCGTGCCCTCGGCACGTCGCGTTGCGCGCGAGCTCGGCGTTGATCTGTCCTCGGTCACCGGCTCGGGTCGTGGTGGTGTCATCCGCCGCGCCGATGTCGAAGACTTCTCGCGCGATGGCTTGCAGACGAGCGCACCGGCAGCAACCACTAGCACAAGGCCTTCCAGCCCGATGCCGATGGCTGCCGGCGAAGAGCGACGCACGCCCTTCCGCGGCGTGCGGCGCAAGATTGCCGATGCGATGGTGCGCTCGAAGTACACCGCTCCGCACTTCACCGTCGTCGAAGAGATCGATGTCACTGAACTCGTCGTACTGCGTGCCAAGGCCAAGGCCATCGGTGCGGAGCAAGGCGTCAAGGTGACTTATATGCCATTCATCATGAAGGCGGTCGCTCTTGGCTTGGCCAAGCACCCCTCGCTGAACGGTCACTTGGACGAAGCAGCAGAAGAAATCGTCAACCCGACCTGGGTCAACTTGGGCATCGCGACCGACACGCCGAATGGTCTGATCGTACCCGTCATCCCGCACGTGCAAGCGAAGGGCTTGTTGCAGCTCGGATCTGAGCTTGGCGAGTTGGCAGAGCGCACGCGCAACGGCAAGGTTAAGCCGGACGAGCTGCGCGGCAGCACCTTCACGATCACGAACGCCGGCAACATTGGCGGGACTTTGGCGACGCCGATCATCAACTTCCCCGACATCGCTGTGCTGGGCGTGCACCGTATCGTCAAGCGTCCGGGCGTGGTCGAGACACCCGAAGGCGACAAGATCGAAATTCGTCAGTACATGAATCTCTCCGTCAGCGTCGACCACCGCCTCGCGGATGGCGCTGATGCGGCTCGATTCCTGACAACAATGCGCACCCTGCTGGAGACTCCTGGATTGTTGTCGCTCTAGCCTGTTGCTCTAGCCCCGATTAATCATGAGCCCTCGGACCAAACGCCACGAACGGTCGGCTTCGATCCTCCGCCTCGCCTGGCTGCGTTGCCAGAACCCACAAGTAGCGTCTAACTATGCGCGGAAGCTGGCGTCTGGCCAGCCAATCCGCAGCACACAATCCATGAATCGGTTTCTTTCAACGGACTGCTAGTGTCCGTCTCGGCTCTTCAGATTATCGACGAAGCCGGCGCGCTCGTCGCTTCAGCCCCGAACATGCCGCGCGAACTCATGCGCGAGCTGTTCGTGTCGATGTTGCGTGTTCGCTGCGTCGACCAACGCATGTTGAAGCTGCAGCGCGCGGGGCGTGTTGGCTTTGTCGGCACGGCGCGCGGGCTCGAAGCTGCAATGATCGGATCGGCGGCGACGCTCGAAGCTCGCGACTGGCTGTGGTCGGGTTTGCGAGAAGGTGGCGCGGCTGTGATGCGCGGACTGCCACTCTCCGAGTACGTCGCACAGATGTACTGCAACGCGAATGACAGCGCAAAGGGCAGGCAGATGTGCAACCACTTCCAGCACAAGGGATCGAACTATCCCAGCTGGTCGTCGGTCATTGGAACGCAGATCCCACACGGCGTGGGGGCGGCCTTCGCTGCCAAGCAACGTGGCTCTGACGAAGTGCATGCGGTCTACTTCGGCGATGGTGCGACCAGCTCGAACGGTTTTCACAGCGGCATGAACTTCGCTGGGGTCTGGAAGGTTCCCGTCGTCTTCGTCTGTGTCGACAATGGATGGGCTATCTCCGTCCCCTCGAGTGCGCAGACGGCCTCAGTCTCCTACGCCGTGAAAGGTCGGGCCTACGGCATTCCCGGTGTGCAGGTCGACGGCAACGATGTTCTCGCCTGCTATCAGGCCACGGCCGAGGCCGTAGCCAAGGCACGTGCTGGTGGAGGCCCCACTCTGATTGTGCTGCGCACCTACCGCATGTTGGGCCACTCAAGTAGTGACGATCCGACGCGCTACCGCGATGACGAAGAGGTCGCCGCTTGGGAACGTCGCGATCCGATCGAGCGCTTCACTCACTACCTCGAAGGCACGGGCGAGCTTGCCAGCGGCGAGCGAGCGCGCATCGAGGAAGAGCTATACACCGAAATTGATCGCGTGATCCACGAGCAAGAAGCGGCGCCCCCGATGGCGCTGAAGACCTTGGTCGAAGATGTCTATGCCGAGGTGCCCACGCACCTGCGACAGCAGTACAACAAGTTCATCGAAGTCGCGGAACGTCTGGGTGATGCTCAGCCAGGTGATGGCGCCTTCCCGCTCTGATCCAAACTGTCGAAGCTTCTGCGCGCGAGATTACGGCCGCTTCGCCTGGCCGGCCACTTATCTCGAATCCGCCGCCGATCGAGTGATAGAAGCTCCCCCCCCCTCATTATCCACCAGTCGCTAGTCCGATCCCTTTCATGAGTTCTTCCAGTCGCAAGGTCGCCGTCATCGGAGCCGGTCCCGCGGGATACGTCTGCGCCATTCGCCTCAAGCAGCTCGGTCAAGATGTGACCGTCATCGAGAAGGGCGCCATTGGCGGAACCTGTCTGAATGTCGGTTGCATTCCGTCTAAGGCTTTGATTGCCGCCTCCGCCTTGGTTGCCAAGGTGGGGCATGCGTCCGCGATGGGCATCAATGTCAAAGGCGTCAGCGTCGATGTTCCCACTCTCGTGGATTGGAAGGATGGCATCGTGGCGCGCTTGACCGGCGGGGTGGCGAGCCTGTTGAAGAACCACAAGATTCCGACCGAGGCCGGGACCGCAAAAATCCTCGGCAAGGGTCGCGTCGAGGTGACTACGGACAAAGGCAAGAAGGTGCTCGAAGTCGATGACATCGTCATCGCGACGGGTTCTATTCCCAGCTCGATCCCCGGCTTCGAGTTCGACGAAGAGTCTGTCTGGTCCTCGACAGGCGCCTTGGCGCCCAAGAAGCTGCCGAAGCACTTGGTGGTGATCGGTGGGGGATACATCGGCTTGGAGCTCGGCATGATGTATCGCCGGCTCGGTTGCGATGTAACGGTGGTCGAGTTCTTGCCCGGTCTTTTGACTGGTCAAGAGGAGGATTGCGTCAAAGCGATCACTCGCTCGGCCAAGAAGATGAAGATCAAGCTGATGATGCAGACATCGGCCAAGTCTTGGACTAAGACCAAGAACGGATTAGAGGTCACAGTCGAGACAAAGAAGGGGAGCCAGGTCGTGACTTGCGATCAGATCCTCTCGACGGTCGGCCGCCGTCCGTACAGCGAAGGGCTCGGCCTGGAGAATGTCGGGCTGAAGCCGGAACGCGATGGCACGCTGAAGACCGACAAGCAGATGCGCACCACGGCTCCGGGCGTGTATGCGGTCGGAGATATTGCGGGTCAGCCGATGCTCGCTCACAAAGGCTCTAAGGAGGGCCTCGTCGCCGCCGCGGTGATCGCGGGTCAGCCTGAGGAGTACGATGTGCGCTGCGTACCTGCCGTGATTTTCACGGCACCGGAGGTCGCGTCGGTCGGCCTGACGGAGAAGCAGTGCAAGGATCAAGGCCTGAAGTTCAAGACTGGCAAGTTCCCCTTCGCGGCGTCGGGACGTGCTATGAGTTTGCTCGAGACCGAAGGCTTCGTGAAGGTCATTGCCGATGCCAAGACCGATGAGGTCCTGGGCGTGCACATGGTCGGACCTGAAGTCACCGAGCTGATCGCCGAGGCGACCTTGGCGATCGAGATGGGCGCCACCAGCGAAGATCTGGCGCGCACGATCCACGCGCACCCGACGCTGCCCGAGGCGATGATGGAAGCTGCCGAGGCTGTGCACGGCATGGCTATTCACATCTTTCAGAAGCCCTGACACGTGACCGCTACGCCCCCCGAAGCGCGCCTGTTGGATGTTCGCCGACTAGGCACCCAGACCTACGAGGAGACGTACACGCTTCAGCAGGAGTTGCTTGAGGCGCGCATCGCGGGTGAGATCCGCGACACATTGGTGCTCGTCGAGCACGAGCCCGTGATCACGATCGGCCGCAAGGGCGATCCCGGCTTGGCGCGTCAGACGGGTCTGCCCGTGTTCGAAGTCGAGCGCGGTGGCGAAGCCACTTATCACGGGCCAGGCCAAGTCGTCGCCTATCCGATCCTCGCCTTACCCGAGGACAAGCGTGACCTGCATCGCTACTTGCGTGATCTCGAAGAGGTCGTGCTGCGCGTGTTGGCCGAAGTCCAGATCGAGGGCCGCAGGGTCGACGGTAAGACCGGCGTGTGGATCGGGGACCAGAAGGTAGCTTCGATCGGCGTCGCGGTCCGGCGCTGGGTGACCTGGCATGGACTGGCGTTGAATGTTCACACAGATTTGACGGCCTTCCAGGGATGGAATCCGTGTGGGCTCGATCCGGAGGTCATGACGCGCGTTCGCGATCACGCCGAGATCCCGCCGGCGACTCTCTTATTTGAAGTGTTGGTCATTAAACACGTACTCGAAGTCTTCGGTCTGGAGCTACCGCCTCCGCCTGCACCGCCAAAAGCGGATCCGGACGCCTTTCCTGAGCTCCCGATCCATCCGGACTGAGTTATATGTGCGCTGTCTGTGGCTCCATGCGTGAGCCCTGTGCGGCCGATAAATCGGGCAGGAGGGCGCTGCGTGCTTGGCGGTGGCAGCTCCCGGTCAGACCCCGCGGATGACCCGGCTGATTCTTGCGTTCACCTCCTGTATTAGACGCAAGTCTGGATCCAAAACGGCCCGATGTAGCGGATCAGAAGCCCCCGTTCCCTTCTCTCCTCACGTGAGGGTAATCCCGCCTCTAATCGGCTGTGGGGGAAGAGTTCCTAACCATTCGAACAGCAGAGCTACATGGACGCCAAGCACTATTCATTTCACGAGGGTGGGGAAATTCTTGATCAAGGAACGATCGACGGATTGATCGAGCTTGGGGGGGACGACACTGGGTTGTTGCTTGAACTTATCGGTTTGTTCTTGGATGACGCGGGTGAGCGTGTGGATCAGATCGTCGAGGCCGGTCCCAAGTCGGACCTGGACACGATCGAAAAGATGGCGCACGCATTGAAGTCTGCCAGCGCGAACATCGGCGCGCTCGGATTCTCTTTGAGGTGCAAAGAGTTGGAAGCAAACGCTCGCGACGGACAGACCGGAGCTGTCGCGGGCATGGTGATCAACTTCAAGGGCATGTACGACGAACTCGGCAATGCTCTGATCGAACTCAAGTCTTCCCACTCCGCTTGATCAACTCTTCGGCCCAGCTGCGCAGTTATTCCCCCACTGCATCGCGATCATGATTACCAAGACCTTCGAAGAACTGAAGTTGTCGCAGAAGCTTCCGTCACCTAGCGGTGTCGGAATGCGGATCCTCGAGCTAACGCGTAAGGAGGACTTCAGTGCTACGGAGATGGGTGACACCATCAAGACGGACTCGAGCCTGACTGGCCGGATTCTGAAGCTCGCGAACTCCGCATCTAATGCTGGTGTTGAACCCGCAACGACCGTCACGCACTCGATCATGCGCCTTGGATCTCGAACGGTTCGAGACTTGGCGTTGGCGTTCTCACTTGTCTCCGGCCATAGAGACGGCAAGTGTGATGGCTTCGACTATGACCGCTATTGGAGTCACTCGCTCGCGCGCGCCGTCGCCGCGCAGACGCTCGCGCGGCTTCAACCGGCTTGCAAACCCGAGGAAGGGTATATCTGCGGCCTCTTAGCCGACATCGGTCTGCTTGCGCTCGCGTCGGTGCACCCGGAAGCGTACACGCAGATTATGTCGTGTGTCGAGCGGACGGATCACGCCACTCTGCGCAAGATGGAGTCTGAACGCTTCGACATTCACCACGGACAAGTGGCCATCTACATGATGGAAGAGTGGGGCTTGCCCTCGCTCTTTGGGGAGTCTGTCCTGAGCTTCGTCCAGTCCCGAGACATCGCACAGGGGCGCGCGGATGATGAGTCTACCGGTATCGACCAATTGCTGCGCTACGCGGACACTTTGGCGAACCTGATGACGGTCGATGAGAGCTCGCGCTTGAACGAGCTCGCTAAGTTGAAGACCCAGATCGATGCGCTCCAGGAGCGGCTCGGCATGGAGCCAGATGCCTTCGCGACCTTTGTCGACAGCGTGCTTAAGGAGTGGGTGACTTGGGGCGAGACCTTAAAGGTCGACACGGACTCCGAGCTTAGCCACAGGACCGTGCTGGTCCGTCTGGTCGATGCCGAGAAGCGCCTTGCCGCCGGCGAGACTGATCCGCCTTTGCCCGGGTACAAAGAGACGCCATCGGAATCAGGCGCCGAGACAGGCGTGGCTCCCGCAGAGCAGCCCGCAGCAGCGGGGTCCAGCGCCGCTGGACTGACCGGACCAACTGGCCCGCAAGCGCAAACTGTATGGCTGGCCGCTGAAGAGGAAGTCGAAGAAGAGAAGCCTATTCGCATCCTGGCCATCGATGACGATCCCGTCACGCTGAAGATCTTGGTCAAGCACCTCGAGAACGGCGGCTACGAGGTGATGCAGGCCCGTAATGGCAAAGAGGGGCTGCAGATGGCTCTTGAGAATGATCCCGAAGTGATCATGTCTGACTGGGACATGCCCGGTCTGGACGGTCTCGAGCTTTGCACGGAGCTGCGTCGCACCGAATCTGGCAAGAACATCTACTTCCTGCTGTTGACTGGTCGGGCGGAAGAAGAGCGCATCGTCGAGGCCTTCGAATCCGGCGTGGACGACTACATCACTAAGCCGTTTATTCCGCGCATCCTCGCGGCGCGCATCAAAGGCGGAGCGCGTCTCGTCAATCTGCAGCGTCAAGTAGAGGAGGATCGGCGCATCATGCGTCAGCAGGTCGCCGAGCTTGGCCAAATGACTCGCAAGCTACGTTCGGTCGCACTGACCGATGCATTGACGGACCTGCCGAACCGTCGCTATGCGATGAAGCGTATGGATAACGAATGGTCTTTCATGAAGCGAACGGGACGGCCCCTGACACTCATCATGATGGATATCGATCGCTTCAAGGCAGTGAACGATACCCATGGCCACGACATCGGAGATGTCGTTTTGCAGCAGACGGCTCGCACGCTGGAAGCCAACGTTCGTGATGTCGATGAGGTTTGCCGCTTCGGTGGTGAGGAGTTCCTCGTGATTTGCAAGAACACCATGCAAGAGGACGGCATGATCGTCGCGGAACGAATCCGCGCCGGCGTCGAAGCTAACCTCATCAAAAACGGCACTTTCGATAGGAACGTCACGATGAGCCTAGGTGTGGCCGGCCAGTATGATGCCATCGGGACCGTGTCCGAACTTCTGAAGCGAGCCGATGAGGCCGTGTACGATGCCAAACACGGTGGCCGCAACCGTGTGTGTGGCGGGAAACAGCTTGATCAACGCAAGAGCGCCTGAGGTCGGCCTTGATCCCGAAAAAGTTTGACGAACTCCGCCTAACGGGGTCCTTGCCCTCACCGTCTGCGGTGGGCATCAGGATTCTGGACTTGACCCAACGCGAAGACTTCGCGTTGGAAGAACTAGCCCAGACGATTATGGTCGATGGCGCGCTCTCGGGGCGTGTCGTCAAGATGGCGAACTCTGCCAAGAACCAGACCCTGGTTTCGGCGTCGAGCGTGACCGAAGCTACCAAGCGCCTGGGTGCCAGCCGCCTTCGTACTTTGGCGCTCGGCTTCACTCTCATCTCGGACAACCGCTCTGGTAGATGTGCGGCCTTTGACTTCGAACACTATTGGTCTCACGCTCTGGCGACGGCTGTCGCGGGGCACGTACTTGCGACGAAAGCGGGTCATACAGATCCGCTTGAGGCCTTCACGACTGGCCTCCTGTCCGGCATCGGTCGCTTGGCTCTCGCGTGCGTTCACCCAGAGACCTACTCTCAACTGCTCGAGGAAAACCCGGGCGCCGAGGGATTGGAATTGGTCGGTCTAGAGACCGCGCTCTACGGCATTGCACACACCGAGGTGGCTGCTGCCTTGATGGAAGACTGGGGCTTGCCGCAGCGCATGACTGACGCTGTCGTGCAGCATCTGCGTAAGCCGAACGACGACACGGACTCGACCTTGACGCGCACTCTGCACGCGTCGAAGTCGATTGCCTCGATCCTGATCGATCAGGGCGGCAAGTCTGCGGACGATTGGCGAGCACGATTCATGCGCATCAATCATGTCGCCGAGGTGCTGTCTCTTGCTCCTGAGTCCATGAGCGAATTGTGCGAGGAGGTGCACGAGGCTTGGCTCGAGTGGGGTCGGCTGCTCGATATCCCGACCGAGGGCGGTACCGAGGTTGCGGACCTCGTCAAGCTTTGGACCGATTCACTCCAAGCCAATGATGTGGATGAAGTCGAGCTAGCCGAGGACTCCTATTCTGCTGAAGCTTCCGCCGAGGTCGGTGAGGAGCGGGATGCGACACGCATCTTGCTGATCGACGACGACGAGCGGATGTTGCGTCTGCTTCGTCATCACCTGTCCCGTGAAGGCTACGAAGTGTTCACTGCGACGAGCAGTGAGCGCGGGCTTCAGAAGGCGCTTCAACTCACGCCGCAGCTAGTTGTCACGGATTGGATGATGCCCGGGATGTCGGGTGTTGGCCTGTGTTCAACGCTGCGCAAGTCTGAAGCCGGCAGTCGGATGTACATCCTGCTGGTCACGGCTCGGGAAGACGACGAGCAGGTCGTCGAAGCCTTCCAAGCGGGTGCGGACGACTACATCGTCAAGCCGTTCAATCCGCGCATCTTGCTGGCTCGTGTCAGGGCCGGGCACCGCATGATTCAGATGCGTGAGCGCGTCGAAGAGGCCGAGCGCGATCGCTTGAGGCAAGTCGCTCAACTCGGCATCATGACTAGGCGCCTGCGCGCAGCTGCTCTGACCGACGCTCTGACTGAATTGCCGAACCGCCGCTATGCGATGGATCGCCTGCGGCAAGAGTGGGATAGTTCCGAGCGAACTGGGCGTCCGCTGTCGGTCGTCATGATCGACTTGGATCACTTCAAACGCGTCAACGACAACTACGGTCACGATGCGGGCGACATCGTGTTGCGCGAGACCTCTCGCCTCATGCGCGAATGTTCGCGCAGTGCCGATGTATTGTGTCGACTCGGTGGTGAAGAGTTCCTCGCGATCAACGTTGGCTGTGACGGCGAACACGCGAGTGTCTTGGCCGAGCGCTTACGAGAGGCCTTTCTCGAAGCTCCTATCTCTGGCGATAGCTTCACGATTGATGTTACAGCGAGCTTAGGCGTTGCTCAGAAGTGCCCAGGTATGAGTGGCATTGACGACCTATTGAAGGCGTCGGATGAAGCCTTGTACCTGGCCAAGGCCAGTGGCCGTAATCGCGTCTGGCTTTCCTCGCCGGACGATCAGGCCCAGTCGGCCTGAGCAGCTTTGCTCCATGAGCGGCGCGGGTGCAACACATCTGCCGCTCGAGCACGCTCTGAGCGGGCAGTGATGGACAGCTCGCGGGCACGCGCTAGGCTGCGTGCATGCAGATTGTCACTTGGAACGTGAACTCGATTCGTGCGCGCATGCCACGTTTGTTGCCCTGGCTCGCGGAGCGCAGGCCAGAGGTCGTTTGCCTGCAAGAGACTAAGGTCGTCGACGAACTCTTTCCGCGCGAAGCGATCGAGGAGCTGGGCTATGAAGTCGCCTTCCATGGCCAGAAGACCTACAACGGGGTCGCTATCTTGTCTCGCGTCGGCATCACCGATGTTATCTGCGGGCTCCCAGAAGACGGAGCAGATCAAGAGGCGCGGGTCATCGCAGCCACAGTCGGTGACGTGATGCTCTTGAACCTCTACGTCATCAACGGCAAAGAGGTCGGGGACGAGAAGTACGAGCGCAAGCTCGCTTGGCTGGAGCGCGTCACGAACTTTGTGCACGCACACTATGACATGCAGGAGAAGGTCGTGATCACGGGCGACTTCAACATCACCTTCGACGATCGCGATCTGTACGACCCAGAGGGATGGCGTGACAAGATCTTGTGTTCCGAGCCCGAGCGCCGGGCCCTCGCGAAGTTGATGGAACCCGGCTATGTCGATGCCTTTCGCGAGTTCGAACCAGAGGCGGGTCACTACACTTGGTGGGATTTCCGTACCCGTGGTTTCAAGCGCGGCAATGGCCTGCGCATCGATCACTTTCTGATGTCGCCGCCTGCGATGTCAAGCTGTTCGGCCGTGACCGTCGACTTGGATGCACGCGCTGGTGAGAAGCCCTCGGATCACGCGCCTGTTTTCGCAACCCTCGCTTGATAGGGGCGCGAGCATGAGCTCGCTCGATGCATGGCCCGCGTGGAGAAGCTGGCGCGCCATACGCAGTGCGCGCGCTGCTGCGCACCCGCTACTTTTTCTTCGCGTGGGCGCGCAACGCCATTTCGGCGCGCCGTCCTGTATCTAGTTCCGAAAAGAGCTCCTCGAACTCGGAAGTCGGAACTTCGAGCTGTTGGACGAGTACATCAACCAAGGTGCCCAGCGTTACGCCCTTCGGAAACTTGAACTCCGCGTCTGCGCGTTCTCGAATGGCACGTACCACAGCAGCCATCAAGCGCTCGCCATACTCACCGCGCATAGCTTCATCCGGGAGCGCTTCGAACTTGACCTTACGATACAAACGTTCGCTCTCAACTTCGCACAAGCGCACGCGCGTCAGCCCGAACAGCCAGATCAGGTAGCGGCCATCCTTTAGCTTCCGGTGCTGCGTGATCTCACCCAAGCCAGCGATCGGCAGCACGTCTGGATCTCCGCGATCATTCAATTCGTGGTGGCGTGGAATGCTGGCAATCACGATGCGCCCAGGGCCGTCCAGCGAGTCCTCGATCATCTGTCGATAGCGAGGCTCAAAGATGTTCAACGGCATCAACTGACGCGGAAAGAGCACTATCCCCGGCAGAGGGAAGAGAGGCACGACTGAGGATCCAAGCAGATCCTCTTTGGTCGGGGGCCAGGCATCGGGCAGATCTTCGGAGTTCATTGCGTCAGCGAATTCGCCGCAGGTCACGCCGCAGATCCGGGCGACCTTGTTCCAAGCAATCCAGGACACGCCCGAGCGTTCGAGCGAGACCGAAGCGTCGCGCGGCACGATGACAAATGAGCAGGTTGCCCACTTGGCGCGCGAACATGGCCGTATCCGAAGCCGGCTTGAACCATTTGGCACGGTAGGGGAGGCCGTGACTCGCGAGGTAGGACAGACACTTGCGTTCCGTCAGCACGCGGCCCCCGCCAAAGGGATCGACGATCGCGCGCTCGCCTTCGTGCTCGATGCGCAGCAAGACATGACCTGGGAACGGAAGCAGGTGGGCTTGGATGCCCGCGCGTTTGGCGACTGCTGTGTAGATAGCACACAGCGTCAGCGGCAAGCCGCGCTTGCGCTCGATCGTATGTGCGAGCGAAATATTGTCGGGGTGATGATGGTCATCGCTCGGACCCGAGAAACCCAGCTCGCCACCCAGATACTCGGCCAGCGCTAAGCCTTGCCGAAGACCGGGGCGCCTGCGATGCATACGCTTGCGCACCTCGTCACCCATCGCATCCAGCGCCCGGCGGTACGGCCTGAAGTCGGTCTCGGGCCAGCTGAAGGAGTCGAGTAGGGAGAGGGCCGTCTCGAGCTCGTGTGAGCGCCTCATCGAGTAGCTCACGAGCCGCGCGAGGGCGTGCCGGCGGCCCGCCTGCAACAGAATTTGGCGCGCTCGTGAACGGACTCTGGGTTGCTCGTTGCGTGTTCCCCGCAGCAAGGCTGGCCGGGCGATTCGCCCGAGCCGAGTCAGCTCGCTGCGGACTTGTGCCAACACGGTCGTCGAATCGTCAGCCAACAAACCGATCAAAGCGCTGCAGCTGCGCCTCTGGCTGCGCAGGGCTACCAACCTCTGGGCACTCGCATCCTCGTACAAAATCGCCATCGCCGGCGTCGCCGGGATGTCCGGAAAATGCTGTTTGATGGTGTTATCCTGGTCTGATGACATGCTTTTGTGCTTCTTTAGCCGTCACGGCCATGTGGCTGCTTGGGCGCATACCGCAGCTGAATTGGCCCTCGGCTCAAGGGCGCTACGCCAGGCAACCCGCCCGCTGCAATGCATTATGCACGATCTCGGTGTTCCTTGATCGGCTTCGGTCACAGACCTATCCTATTTGCCTCAAACTCCCGGAGAACGTCCGGCGGGCGTCGTGGATCACCTGTGATTCATGCGACGCCTGGCCCGTGATCCACTCTCTGGCGCCCTCCCACTCATTATGTCGAGCCAAGTTCACAAGCCCACCCAGGTCGTCGTTACGCACGCCCTGCGTACACCGATCGGGCGCTTCATGGGTTCCTTTTCGGAACTCAGTGCGGCCGACATGGGGACCTCGGTGGTGCGCGATTTAATGCTCCGCTCAGGATTCGATGCCGAGCGAGTCGGTGAGGTGTACTTCGGCAATGGCCGTCAAGCAGGCGGCGGCCCGAATCCTGCACGCCAAGTTTCGGTTCGATCCGGCATTCCGGAGAGCGTGCCTGCCACGACAATCAACATGGCTTGCGCATCAGGGTTGAAGAGCATCGCGCTCGCCGCGGATGCGATTCGCCTTGGGCGTTATCGCGCCGCTGTCGTCGGTGGAACCGAAAGTATGAGTGGGTTGCCGTTCATGCTGCCGAAGATGCGGCGTGGATATCGGCTTGGTCATGCTCCGCTAATCGATGGCATGTATCAGGACGGATTCATGTGCCCGCTAGCCGACATGCTCATGGGCGAGACTGCCGAGGTGCTGGCCAAAGAAATCGGGATCACGCGCGAAGAGCAGGATGCCTTTGCGCTGAGCAGCCAAAACAAAGCCCAGGCCGCAATCGAGTCCGGACGCTTTGCCGACGAGATCTCGCCTGTCGAGGTCAAGCAGCGCAAGCAGACACTCGTCGTCGATGCCGACGAGCACCCGCGCGCTAACTCGACGATGGCCGGCTTGGCGAAGTTGCCCGCTGTCTTTGATAGCGAAGCCGGTAGCGTCACCGCCGGCAATGCCTCAGGCATTACGGATGGCGCCGCTGCGTTGCTGATCATGGATCGCGCGTTGGCCGAAGAGTCCGGCTACGAGATATTGGCCGTTCTCGGAGATACCTGCCAAGCGGGAGTGGATCCGCGCCGCATGGGAATAGGACCGGTGCCGGCCGTGCGTGCACTGCAAGAGTGCAATGGCGTCGCTCCGCAGGACTATGACTTGATCGAGTTGAACGAGGCCTTCGCAGCGCAGGTCATCGCGTGCGACCGCGAGCTCGACTTGCCAGCCGAGCGCTTAAACGTCAACGGCGGATCGATCGCACTTGGTCATCCGATCGGCGCGACCGGCGCCCGCATTGTCGTGACGATGTTGCACGAGTTGAAACGACGCGGTGGCAAGCACGCGTTGGCAACCCTGTGCGTCTCCGGAGGCATGGGGATAGCGACGGCCTTCCACCGCGAAGACTGACATACATACGGTCCGGACCTCGGTTCGCATCGACACCAGCACGGCGCGATTGAGCGCACAACAGCACAGCAGGAGCTAGTAGAGGAATGCAAATCAAGAAGGTCGGCGTCATTGGTTGCGGCTTGATGGGCCACGGGATCGTTCAGATCGCTGCCCAAGGTGGTTGCGATGTGATGGCCTTCGAGGTCGCACAAGATGCTCTGGACAAGGGCATGGCGCGCATCGAGAAGAGCCTGGCGAAGCTCGGTAAGAAGGGCGTCGAGAAGGGCAAGTTGACGCAAGAGCAAGCCGACGCACAGTACGCTGCGGCGCGCGGACGGATCACGCCGACATTGGACAAGGCCGCCCTCGCGGATTGCGATCTGATCGTCGAAGCTATCGTCGAGAACCTCGACGCGAAGAAGTCTCTGTTCCAAGAGCTCGGAAGCATCTGCAAGCCCGAGACGATCTTGGCCTCGAACACTTCCTCCTTCCCAATTGGTGAGATGGCGCAGGCTTCGGGCCGACCCGATCGCTGCGTCGGGTTGCACTTCTTCAACCCGGTGCAGTTGATGCGTCTGGTCGAGGTGGTGCGCACGGACGAGACGGATGAAGAGGTCTTTGCCGCTGCGCGCGCCTTTGGTGAGGCTTGTGGCAAGACGGCTGTTGCGTGCAAGGACACGCCCGGCTTCGTCGTCAACCGCTTGCTCGTGCCTTATATGGTGCAAGCTCTGCAAATGCTCGATCGCGGCGATGCTTCGAAGGAAGACATCGATGCGGCCATGCAGCTTGGCTGCGGCCACCCGATGGGGCCTCTGACCTTGACCGACTATGTCGGCCTCGACACGACGCTGTCCATTCTCGAGGGCTGGACCGAGCGCTACCCGGATGAGCAAGCCTTTGCGATCCCTGCAGTCCTGCGCACGATGGTCGCGGACGGCAAGCTGGGTCGAAAATCCGGCGAAGGCTTCTATAAGTGGGACGGGGACAAGCGCACATGATTAGAAAGCGGGTATACACGCCGTGGTTCATCTGTCTCTCGCTCTGCTTCCACTTCGCGATCACGCCGAAGTTGGAAGCTGGCGAGCTGCAGGCCGAGCCGACAGCGCACGCAGGTGATGGTTACGCCGTCACTTGGGTGGCGCCGTCGACCTATATCCAAGGCGAGAGTTTCCCGGTTCAGATCTCTCTGCGTTCGACCTCCAAGGAACCCGTATCTGTTCCTGTATGGCTGATGACCAGCGTCGCCTTCGACGTGAATCGTCTGGCCGTGGGAGTGCGTGATGCGAAGGCTGGAAAGCTGTACCTCGAGCCCAGTGGCTCTTACACAGCCGAGTTCGATCTGGGACCCAGGCTGAACGAGTTGGAGGGCACGCGCTCCAGCTTTCGTTTGGGACTCGGCATCGAACAGCCCGAGGCAGCACGCGAGGTGCATGTGCTACGGGCTGCCGAGCGAGGGATCGACTTCATGACGATCGCCGTCGAGCAATTGGCGGACTATCAGGTCGTGCTGCGCACAGTACGCGGTGACCTACGACTGAGCCTGCTTCCGGATTTGGCACCCAACCACGTACGCAGCTTCCTCGAGTTGTCTTACACCGGCTTCTACGACGGCAATAAATTTCACCGCGTCGTTCCGGGCTACATGATCCAAGCGGGTACAGCGCGCGCCGGGACAAAGGCACCTCGAACCCTGAATGCGGAACTCAGCCTGACGCGCCACGAACCAGGAGTGCTCTCGATGGCACGCCTTGATGGCGATGTCAATTCGGCGACTTCCGAGTTTTTCATCATGCATCACGCCGACCCGCGCCTCGATGGCAAGTACTCCGTCTTCGGCAAGCTCGAAGAGGGGCTGCCTGTCCTCGAGCAAATCGTTCACTCGGGAGACAAGCGTTTCCGGGTCAGCGATGTGCGAGCACACAGACCACCCGTCGACCAAACGATTCACAAGGCCATTGTCATCAAGGCCCCTTCCAAGCGCGAATCCGAAGGCCGCTAAGCGCGGCCAAAGCAACAAGCGATATGACCAACACGAATGATGGCGTCACCGCGACGCTCCTGACGGATGCCGGTGAACTGACACTGGAGTTCTTCAACGACAAGGCTCCCGGACACGTCAAGAACTTCATCGAGCTGGCTGAGAAGGGCGACTACGATGGCACCAAGTTCCATCGCGTGATCCCCGGCTTCATGATTCAAGGTGGAGATCCGAACACACGTGGCGACAACCGTTCGAGCTGGGGGACCGGTGGACCGGGCTACCAGATCGACGCCGAGTTCAGTGACGTTCATCACGAGCGCGGCATTCTGAGCATGGCTCGTTCACAGGATCCCAACTCTGCAGGTAGCCAGTTCTTCATCTGCCATGGCGAGGCCGGGTTCCTGGACCAGCAGTACACCGCTTTCGGTCGTCTGACGGACGGGTTCGATGCGCTCGACTCGATCGCGAACGGCAAGTGCAAAGCTGGTGGAGAGGCCTCGAGCCCGATCGAGCCGATCTCCGTTCAGTCCGTCCGCATCAACCGCGCAAAGGCCGAGTGAGCTCATGAGCTACGAAAACATCTTGCTCGAGAGCGAGGGCGGCATCGCGAGGGTGACCGTCAATCGCCCCGACGTGCTCAACGCACTCAACAACCAGACGTTGTCGGAGTTGGGCCGGGCTTTCGATGAAGTCGCGGCTGACGATTCCGCGCGCGTGCTGATCGTGACAGGCTCGGGCCACAAGGCCTTCGTAGCCGGTGCGGATATCAACGAGTTGGCGCAGATGAAGGCGCTAGAGGCCAAGAAGGTCGCTGCCTTCGGACAATCCGTATTCGGCCGGCTAGAGACGCTCGGCAAGCCTTCCATCGCGATGGTCAACGGCTTCGCCCTCGGCGGCGGGTGCGAACTGGCCTTGGCGTGTACGTTGCGCACCGCGTCCAGCAAGGCGCGCATGGGCCTGCCCGAGGTGAGCCTTGGGATCATTCCCGGCTACGGCGGCACGCAGCGACTGTCGCGCATCGCTGGCCCGGGTGTCGCTCGCGAGTGGGTCTTGACCGGCGACATCTTCGATGCCGCGGAAGCGCACCGCGTCGGGGTCATCAATCGTGTCTTCGCTCCTGAAGAGCTGGAGAGCGGCACGCTGGCGCTGGCGCAGACGTTGCTGTCACGTGCACCCTTGGCGTTGTCTCTTGGCATGGAGGCCGTTCGTCGCGGTCTCAACATGAGCCAGCAAGAAGGCGAGATCATCGAGTGCGACATGTTCGGGCTCGTCTCGACCACAACCGATATGAAGGAGGGCATGACCGCCTTCCTTGAGAAGCGCAAGGCTGCCTTCATCGGCAAGTAGGCGTAGCTACGACAGCGGCCGAGCGTCAGCCGGCCGCGACCCATCCAACGTCGAGCGGGTGACATATTCCCCTCGTCGACCATCAATCAGTTTTTGTCAGCCCCGTTGGGGTTTGGCGTGCCGACACGAGATCGGCCTTTCATCGCGAGCGAATCATGAGTCAAGACGTCGTATTGGTTGCAGGTGCACGCACCCCGATGTGTGAGTACGTCGGCACGCCCGGCTTCGGCAAGTTCAAGAACCTGAGCGCCATCGATCTGGCTGCCCATGCGAGCAAGGCGGCGATCGAGCGGGCCGGGATCTCTGCCGACTCGATCGACCACGTCGTGATGGGCAACGCGTTGCAGACATCGCTCGATGCGATCTATGGTGCGCGACATGTCGGGCTGAAGGCGGGCACTTCGCAGAGCACGCCTGCATTGACTGTGAATCGTTTGTGCGGTTCAGGCATTCAGTCCATCGTTTCTGGCGCACAGATGATTCAGCTTGGCGAGGCTGGCACGGTCCTTGCCGGTGGCATGGAGAACATGAGCCAAGCGCCCTTCGTGATGTACGGCGCACGACAGGGTTTTCCCTTCGGCAAAGCGCCCGAGATGCAGGACATGCTGTTCGCGAGCTTGCAGGATCCGGTAGGCGGCTTGTACATGGCGCAGACGGCAGAGAAGATCGCCAAGCGTCTCGATATTACGCGTGAGCAACAAGACGAGTTCGCGTTCCGCAGCCATCAGCTCGGCGCCGCCGCCGTCAAGGAAGGGCGTTTCGCGGA
>JBLFWN010000110.1:0-22399 GCA_047611405.1 Planctomycetota bacterium
CCTGATTGCACTACTCGAGAACAAGCGCACGCGTGACGCCATTCGTACGCACGCTCCGACCGCGATCGCGCGGCTTGTGGCTGGTGGGCCCGAGTCGCTACGGCAACGGGCAGCACACGTCTTACTAAAGCACGCCAACCGTTCGAAGGAGAAAAAAGATGCGGTACGTCACTCTTCTCTCGCAGCTCTAGGGTTGATCGGTACGGCCGGCCCGGACGGGATCGACAAGAAGATCCGCGCGGGACTAACACAGGCACTTCGTGGTGGGCAATCGCTCGAACGCAACTTCGCGGCCTTGGCACTTGGACAAGTCGGTGGTCGCATGGGATCCGATCCTGCGGCATCGATGGACGGAGCGAGTGAAGTTGCTAAGGCATTGAGCCACATGCTAGTTAGTGGCAAGAGCCGTCAACGGCCATGGATCGGTCTCGCACTTGGAGTGCAGGGACACGGAATGCTACGCTCGAAAATGCAGCTTCCGAGAGAAGTCTTGTCGTCCTTGGCTATGCGCGTGCAGGAGACGCGTACGCCGCAAGATACGAGTGCCTATTGCCTGGCTGCCGGTTTGGCGCGCAGTACGCAGGCACAGAAGAGCGTCGAAGAAGACCTCGATCGCGTTCACGATGACAGCTTGAGGGCCAAGATCGCGTTGAGTCTGGGCTTGATGGGTGCTTCGACATCGCGCGAGCTTTTAGCTCGCGAGATGGACGAGTCCTCACACAAGCCGCAGATGATGGAGCAAGCAGGACTCGCACGACACTTGCTGGGCGATACGACCTTGGTGCCGGATCTGATCGAAAAGCTCGGTGAATGCGACTGTGGCTTCTCCGCATCGGGTGTCACGCAGGCGCTCAGCTGGACGCGCGATCCGAGAGCCGTTGCACCGCTGCTGAAGATGGCTCGCGACAAGCAACGCTCGAATAGTGAGCGCGCGGCAGCCGTGATCGCGCTCGGACGACTGGCGGACGATGATCCGCTGCCGATCGCGCGCAAGCTGGCGCATGGAGTGAACTATCCTGCCGCACCGGCGACCTTGACCGACCCGACAGGCTACGGAGTGCTGGACGTACTGTAAGCCGAAGCGATCAACAGATGCAGGGCTTTGCTTTTGGCAAAGCCCTGGCTAGAAAACCGGCTGCGAGTCTCCAGCAGACTCGCGGCCGGCTCAATGAGACACATCCCGTCTGAGCTACTAAAGTTTCACCAGGACCAACTGGGAAACAAGTGCCTGCGCTGAATTCAAGCTCGCATTAATCTTCAGCACGAGAGCGAGCTTGGCGAGGGGCCGAACTTCCGGGCCAACGTCTTGAGCGTAAGCCTCAGCCACGTTGGCGATGAAGAGCGACGAGAGTGCAATCTCAAATACCGGAAGACTGAAGTGTCCTCGGATCGTGTGCATAGCTCGATTCGATTTGGATTCGATAGATGGACACGAGAGACGTCCTCGATCCGCAACACCCGGCATGAACCGCGCAAGAGCCGGCGACCGATAGTCGGGAGAAATTCGGAACCGATTCATCCCAGCAGTAGGACTTGCACACAGACGTACATCAGGCGCTCAGAGCAACTCAAGAACGCTGAATCACGCCAAAGCGGGAGGCCATTCGGTGCTACGGCCACTTACAGAACCGTGCCCACGGAAATGCTGCGTTCGCACGATCAAAGTGACTTGACCTATCAGGCGGAGCCTCCTCATTCAGTCTCAGATTGAAAGTGCAGCTACCGAAAGCATACTGCGTACTATGGACCCCCACGCACGTGGCGCCACTTTCTGAACCGAGATACTCGCAAAGGGATTGAGAATGCCCCGACTTCGTCGATGGCCTGGCGTATGGACCGCTGCGGTCGTACTCCTCGCAAGCTTGGCGATCAGCCATGATGACCCCGATAAGGCGGAGGGTATCCACGAGCCATCCCAGAAGGTTGGAATCGCCAACTCGCAGGATTCGCTGGCCAACGAGCTAGCGTTGATCACGCAAAGGATCGAGCGAGATGACACGAGCACAATTGACTATGTCAGGCGTGCCGCCATCTACGAAGAGACTAGGGATCTAGCATCCGCAATCAAGGACTTGGACAAGGCGCTTAGCCTGTCGCCCAATGATGCGGACTTGCTTTTCCCCAGGGGGCGCGTGCACTACCTCATGGGTGAGTACGGAAAAGCTCATTCGGATCTAAGTCGTGCTGTCGAGACCATTCCTAAGACTGCAGACCTCGACGGTTGGTATGGAATTACCCTGTATCAGTTGGGGATGCTCGAACACGCGAGGCAATACCTTGAGAGTTCCTGCGATCAGTATGACAGTGAGTCTTGGGTGCACGGCTTCCACGGCAAAGTGCTATGGGAGTTGGACGAGAATCAAGAGGCGCTCCAAGCACTGGAACGTGCCCATGATCTGGACCCCAAAATTGCTTGGGTCCTCGACATGCTCGCAACAGTCGAACTCGAACTCGGGCATACCCTTGCAGCTCGAAGCCACATAGACCAGGCCATCACTCTCGAACCTGAGGAAGATTCGTATCACCTGACGCGCGCCTACGTCCTTCGCGCTCAGGGTAAGACAGCCGCTGCCGCGCGAGAGCTGGCGAGTATCGGCCTCTCGCTGAACGATCTGGAAGATCTGCCCGAGCAATTGTCCATATCAGAAGCCCTGCGTAAGATCGCGGATACCTGGGTTGCTGCAGTCATCCTGCTATTCGTATTGTCCATCATTAGCGTGCTGGCTGGCGCCAGAGGCCCCGATCACAGCAGAATGCCGCGGGGACACACAGGCATGACCTACGACGGCAACGCGAAAGAACTCTTCCGCCTCTACCTGCAGCACGTCGTACTGACGATCCTCACGCTCGGTATCTATCGCTTCTGGGCCAAGGTCGAGATGAAGCGATACCGCTACCAGCACACAATGTTCGCTGGTGGACGCTTCGATTATCACGCGACGGGCAAAGAGAAGTTCATCGGCTTCTGCAAAGGCATGGCCATTCTGGCGCCCATTCCTGTGATGCTTTACTTGATGCAGTCTCGCCTGTCCGAACAGATAGGCGTTGAGATATCCTCCATTATTGCCATCTGGGGTTTCTTCTTGCTGCTCTTCGTCTTGCGGCCCGTCTTGTTCGTTGGGGCACAACGCTACAACATGAGCCGCACGAGTTGGAACAACCTTCGCTTCCGGTTCAATGGGACGATCATTGAGGCCTATGACCTGTATATAAGAGACCTCTTCCTCACTGTCTTCACGCTTGGGCTGTACAGCATTTGGCACCGCGTCAACCTGCGTAAATTCCGCATGCACAACACTCGCATGGGCAAGGAGGGTTTCGTCTTCCGCGGCACCGGGAGTAACCTGCTCCGGATCACCTTCGGCGGTACCTTCCTGAGCTGGATAACGCTAGGAGGCTACTTGCCGTGGTACATAGCCAGCCGCCATCGATTCTACATTACGAACACCGTCTTTCGCGGGGCGCCCTTCCGCTCGCATTTGAGCGGCAAGGCGCTGCTGATCCAGATGGCTCCTCCAATGTTCCTGGCCGTGTTGACTGTTGGGCTGGCCCTGCCCTGGGCACTCGATCGTTGGTATCGATTGCTAGCAGACACGACTTCGTATCCGAAGGAGCTGGATACCGAGACTCTGCAATCGATTCGGGACTCGCATGCGAATGCGCTGATCGAAGGCACGGGCGAGGCGGGTGACACCCTGGCCGAAATTGGTGACATCTTTGGAGTGTGAGCAATGACCCGCGCATTTGAAGCTCGACTGTTGGATGGAGTCCAGGCGCGCCCGCACGGCGGAACGGTGCGGATTGATGAGATCAACTTGATCTTTGACGCCGAAGATGGCCGCCGCATTCTTTGGCCTATCGAGTCGGTTGTATCTTCCGACCGTGTCGGCTCGGATCTGCACGTGCTCATTGCCGCCGGCAAAGATCGAGGTCCGCACGCTCACCAGCTGCAATTGATTGTTCCCGATCACTCCTTCGAGGAGCCCTTGGACGTGGCACGACTGCAGTACTCGCGCCACGGCGGCCCTGGCTTCGTCGAGCGCGCGCGACGCATGAGCCTGCGAGCCTGGCTTGTGATCGCCATCCTGGTTCTGCCCATGTGCTGGCGCGCGTACACAGTCCTGTTGCCGCGCGCCCATGTGTTCATTTCGCTCGAGGCCGAGGCAAGGCTTGGAGATGCCATCTACCAGACCCTGCTGCCAACGATGGAAGCAGTCAAGGACCCCGAACTCGACGCATTGATCGAGAGCATGCTTACCGAGCTCGCCGACGCAGAGGCGGGCTTCAATCTGCGCGTCAGTGTTGTTCGGGACGCCAGTGCCAACGCTTTCGCGGTCCCGGGTGGGCAGCTGATCGTAAACACGGGATTCCTTGAGGCCTGTGAGGATGCAGACACCTTGGCCGGCGTGCTCGCACACGAAATTGCACACGTCGAACAGCGTCACGGACTCAAGCACTTGCTACGTAGTCTTGGTCTCGTGTACTTCGCTTCCGCCTTCATCGGCGGTGGCGCCGAAGGCTTCGAAAGCGTCGAGACCTTGGGCGAGCTATCGAGCACTCTGCTGCTGTTGAAGCACTCTCGAGATCATGAGGCAGAGGCCGACCGCCTCGCGATCGACATGCTCACACGAGCCGGCCGTTCTCCATCAGGCCTCAACCGCTTCTTCGAAGGCATCCAAGATGAGACCACATCCGATATCCACGATCGCTTGACCTGGGTCAGTACGCACCCAACCACGAAGGAACGGATACGAAAAGCAAGGGAGATGATTGGAGCCGGCACAGACGACAGCGAAGCTTGGATGAGCCCGGCTGAATGGATCGCGATACGAAATCGTGTCACGAACAAGAAGTGACCCCGCTTCCTCTCCCATCGGCGTCGATATCTTGATGCTAGCGCACCCTAGTACTTCAGTCCCAGGTCGTTGGAACGAACGGCCGCCAGCTTGCCCTTCATCTGCCGCTTCATGCGCTCAACTATGGCGCGCACATCAGGATCGTGTGCGAGATTGGTCAGCTGAGCGGGATCTGCTTCCATGTCGAAAAGCTCGACTCCCTTAGATGCATCTTCCGCGTACTGCATGTAGGCCCACTTCTCCTCACGCAGCAGGAAGCCCTTGCCATTCACGGAGAAGGCAGCAGAGCGAACCGTGTGACTAGGATCATCAAGCATGGGAGAGATGTCCTTGCCCTGAATTCGCTTCGGAACGCTGAGCCCGCACAGACTCGAGAGAGTCGGATAGAGGTCCAGTAGCTCGGTTAGCGAACCACATACGGCCGGCTCCTTGCCGGGTACGGAAATGATCAGCGGCACCCGTACTGACTCTTCGTGCAGACTAACTTTGGCCCAGAAGTCGTGCTCGCCCAAGTGGTATCCGTGGTCACTCGTGAAGATGACAATGGTCTCGTCGCGCACACCTGACTCTTCCAAGGCAGTCATGACCTTCCCGACCTGGGCATCCATGTAGGCCACGCTCGCGAAGTAGCCACTGACAGCCTTCTTCTGGCGCGTGACGTCCATCTTCATATTCATGCTGGTCTTGTAGTTGATCCCGGCAGCAGGGATATCGTCCCAGTCCCCCGCGACCTTCTCGGGCAGGGGCATTTCTTCGAATGGGTATGCCTCGAAGTAAGGCTCGGGCGCGACGAAGGGCACGTGTGGCCGTACAAAGCCAACACCCATGAAGAAGCGCTCGTCCTTCAGTTCCGCTATCAACTCGCACGCCTTCTGCGCCGTCTTGCCGTCCGAGTGAAGTAAGTCATCCCCTTCGGCAGCCACGATCACGAAGGTGTTGCCCCCCATCACCGGCTTGGATCCGTCGGGATTGCCTTCGAGAGTCTCGCCCTTACCCGGAGCCTTCCATTCGGGCCCTTGGGAATTGTAACGAGTCGTCCATGAAATCGGATCATCCGCGCCGTCCGTGCCAGCCTCGATTCCACCCGGCACTCCCATGTGAAAAATCTTGCTTACACGTGTCGTGTGATAGCCCGCCGCACGGAAATGACCAGCCCAAGTCGTGCGCTCACCAAGCGCAGGCCGCGGACTCTTGTACCCAAGCATCTTGATTGCATGCGGGTAGTAGCCCGACATAAACGAAGCCCGTGAAGGGCCACAATA
This sequence comes from Planctomycetota bacterium, assembly GCA_047611405.1. GTDB lineage: Bacteria > Planctomycetota > UBA1135 > UBA1135 > JBLFWN01. The sequence continues at coordinate 6,119 of JBLFWN010000110.1, forward strand.
GGTGCCCTGGCAATATGCGCTCGTGAAGCGCACGCCACTCGCAGCCAAACGATCGATGTTGGGAGTATCGCAATGCTCGCTCCCATAGCATGACAAGGCCGTGGCCGTGAGATCGTCCGAGATGATGAAGAGGACGTTGTACTCACCGACGTCTTCCTGCCCAGAGGCCATCAAGGGAGGAGCGACGAGCGCGAGAGCTGCCAAAGCATTGCGAACAAAGCGATTCATAATGCATAGACTAGTCCCGCCAGACGCGTGGCGCAGGTTCGGCTTCAAAAAGCGCCGGCCACTACCCCAGCGATGTCTGCATGAGTCTCGGCCATGACGCTGCATCACAGATGGTGCGCCGAATACCAGTCGCTCCCACTGCGACCCAAGGACCTCAGCGATGCAAATCACTCCCATACACCAGATTCAGGGATCGGGATTCATTTCCCCGCTCAGCGGCCAAGAGATCACGACTCGCGGCGTCGTCACCGGACGTACCAAGCGTGGCTTCTTCATCCAAGATCCGGATGGAGACACGCAAGATGCGGTGTCGCACGGCATCTTCGTCTATGAGAGACGCGGCAAGCCACCGGTCGGTAGCCTGGTCGAAGTCCAAGGCCGTGCCGTCGACTATTCCCCCGACGAGAACGCCCGCCCCACCACGCAGATCGAGGAGAGAGACACTCGTGTTCTGCACGAGAAGGGTGCACACATCGAGCCCGTGTGGTTGACCGCTGAGCGCGTGATGGTTTCGCACAAGCGTCTGAGCGAATTGCTGAACAGCTTGGAGGGCATGCTCGTTGGAGTCCCGGCAGGTTCGACCTTCGTCGCGCCAAGCAATCCTTTCGGTGACTATGTCGTACTGCCGCCGGGCGCGGCGGGAACGAGGACCCAGTACGGAGGCATGCTGATCGATCCGAAGCGACCCGAAGTGTGGATGCCTGGCTTCCGCGTACTTGAGTATGCCGATGCGCCACGCGTGCATGTCGGGTCGGAACTGCTCGAAGCCGTCTCCGGTCCGCTGAATTTTCGCGTCGCGTCCTATCAGATCGCCGCCACCGGGCCGGTACGCGTGAAAGAGAGCGTGGTCGAGTTGACCTCGACCACCCTGCAAAGCGAACGCAACTCGGTGACCGTGTTAACGCTGAATGGCTTCAACTTGGACGCTCACCACGAACGGAAGGAGCACGTCAACGATCCAAGACGCGATGTTGACGACGACCTAGGTGATGGCCGTTTCGACGGATTGGCAAGCGCGGTCGTGCGCGACGCTGCTTCCCCAGACATCATTGCATTACAGGAAATTCAGGATAACGACGGGGCGGAGCTCTCGAGCGTAGTCAGTGCCGACAAGACCTTGAATCAATTAGTTCGGGCGATCAGGCGTGTCGGCGGGCCGCAGTATCAGTGGGCCGAGGTCCCGCCCGAGGCCGATGCCGATGGTGGTCAACCCGGCGGCAACATACGCAACGCTTTTTTGTTTCTGCCCAAACGTGTCTCTCTGGTCGAAGGCAGCCTTCGCCGCCTCGCGGAAGACTCGGAAGCTTACGATGACTCACGCAAGCCCCTCGTCGCCCGTTTCCGGTTGCGCGAACACGCGGGTGAACTTGAAATCGTCAACGTACACCTGACCTCGAAGCGTGGTCAGAACGGACTCTTCGCCCCGGTCGACCCCGGTCTCGACCCGCGGCTCGAGCTGCGTGTCCGACAGGCCAACTTGATCGGAGAGCACATGGCCAGCTTGCGCGCCGAAGAGGTCGACTACTACATCACTGGAGACTTCAATGACTTCGAATTCAGCGAGACTTTGCAAACACTCATTGGAGACCACAGCACCAACCTAGTGGAACGAGTCCCGGTCGAGATGCGCTTCGACTACAACCACCGTGGCTTGTCCCAGGCACTGATGCACGGCGTCGTTGGGAATCGGCAGCTCGCGGAACGCAGGGCCGAGTATGAGATCCTGCACGCCAATGCGCTGCTCGGCACACGCCCGGGGAAGCGCGGCGAGAAAGCCAGCGACCACGGCTACGTCATCGCTCGCCTCGAACTCAGTTAGTCACGAGGAGTAGCATCGCAGGCTACTAGAGCGACACGTGGCGAGTGCTGAACGCACTTGCCGCGCAGCTGCGATTCGCACCGATTCACAGAATTCGATATCAGAGGGACCGATTCCGCCATCGGCTGCGACTGTAGGAGATGATGATAACTCATCGCATGACGAGCGGGCACTGATCGCCGAGCTCGGCTCAATCCAGAGACTAACGTCCGCGTTGGTGCCCGACAGAGGCGAGCTGAAGAGGCGTCCTTGCACCGTCTGCGCTCCGAAAGCAGCAAGGCTCACTCACGCAAAGCCTGGCTCTCGGGCATCGTCAAGCATGTCGCGGCGACGATGACCCGCAGTAATTCGAGACGCCACGCACGCGAAGCCAATACTACAAGAACGAACCGAGTCCCATAGGTCGCCGAGATCCTTGAACGTGAAGAGACGCGTGGCATCGTGATTGATGCCGTGCTGAGCTTGAGCGAACCGATTCGCAGCACGATTGTATTGCGCTACCTCGAGGATCTCCCTCCGCGCGAGGTCGCACGCAGGCTCGGAGTCCCGATCGAGACGGTGCGCAGCCGTAGTCGTCGCGGACTCGAAGACATGCGCGCCACTCTTGGGCGTTGCTAAGGGCTACAAGCCATAGGGTGTGCACGGTTTTTCGGCGATGAGCTTTGAAGCACAGCATGTATCCTAGCGAGAGTGCGCTCAGGGTATACCTTGCCCGCTCGCGGTCCGCAGCGCAGCCCAATCACAAGCAGCTCCATAGACAACTTAAGGATTCCCCATGCTCAGCAAAGACCACGTACTCGAGTCGATCCTGCATGAGTGCGACGTGTGCCTACACTTGCACTCGAATCTGCCCGAAGGCGGCCTCGACTATCGCCAATCGGAAACACAGCGCACCACACTCGAAGTCCTTCGCTATGTATCCTTCTGTGGCATCGGCGGTACGCGCGCGATGATCGATGGCAATTGGGATGCCTACCAGGAGTTGGCCAAGGCCAGTGAAGAGCTAGCCATTGCGGACTTCCCGTCCGCGATGGAGCGCCAAAAGGAAGCGCTGAGCAAAGCCTTCGCGGAACTCGGAGACGAAGACCTACAACGCGAAGTCAAACTGCCTACTGGCAAGACCGTTTCGTTGGCTCAGGCACTAGTGGAAGTCCCGCTGAAGTGGATGACAGCCTATCGGATGCAGATCTTCTTGGGTGCGAAGGCGGCGGGCAACATCGAGCTGCGGACCCCTGATTGCTGGGCCGGAGTCTCTATGCCGCGTGAAGCATCGCCAGCCTAAGTACCCGATGATTCCGTAAGAGTCCGCGCCGATGCTTGCTTTGCTCAGGCGCAGATGCGACTTGCGTTACCGAAGACGGCGCGCTCTTCCCACCAGCACACGCCCGGGTCATGTGTCCAACTCGCACATGATTCGGGCGCTTTCGTTCCGTTGTGTGGAATGCATGAATCGCTCGAGGCACGGATGCAGCGCGGCGACCCTCTACGAATTTGAGGTGCCTCTGCAAGCAAGGCCGTCCGTGAAGAGAGCCTGCACTCTCCCCGCGACCAGGCAGCCCGGTGGACGATTGAGGTGAGGAAACGGAATGCACGCGCTGGGCACCTCGAGACTATGAAGAAGGAGAACCGGGGCTTCCGAACGCACGCCAGCAACCCCGAACGAGCCCTGAGCGAAATGGGTGGCAAGCGTCAGTACCGCATCGGCTGTGTTGTCAAGAAGGATCTCACTCGCAGATGAGTGGCAGGCAAGAGGGGTAGGATTACTATTGAACGAGCGAGTCCGCGTATCGGCCGCCCAGGGCATCAACGATGGGAAGCAGACCACCAGTCAGCTATTGCATCTCGACGATGTAGGGATAGTGACACTCCGCGGGTAAGCACTTTCTACGTCTCGCGCGGCTCATCCGGAACCCAGATCTTGGCGCTGAATCGACCCTCCGCATAGCAGGCAGTGATCGTCCCACCTATCTGGTCGACGATGCGACGGCAAAGCGAAAGTCCCAAGCCAGCATGTCGACTGACTTCGTAGCGTGACGAATCCGCGCGCCAGAAGGCGTCGAAGGCATGCTTGGTAACATCCGCCGGGGCGTCGCTCGCATCATTGGTGACGCATAGCTCGGCTCCGGTTCCTGTGTGTCGACCGCTGACGATGATCGTGCTGCCCTCGTCAGCGTAATGCGTCGCGTTATCAATCAGATTGCTGACTACGCGGCGCAGGTAGTGAGCGTCGCGCTCGATCTGAACGTTGTCGTCGATGTCTGCCTGCAGGTTGAGCTGGCGACGGTCAATCTCGGCCTGAAAAGGCTCGGCACACTCCGCGACAAGTTCATGCAGCGCGACAACATCAGCGCCTCCGGCGTTCATGATCGCAGATGCGGGATTTGCCAGCTCCATGAGAGCCTCGACAACGCCTTGCATCTCCTTGCAAATATCAAGGCACTGCTGCGCCGTCTTACGGTACTCATCCGGCTCACGTCGGCGACTCAACGCGACCTCCAGACTCATCATCAGTCCCGTCAAGGGCGTGCGCAGCTCATGCGCAACATCAGCTGCAAACGCCTGCTCTCGATCGAGTGCACGACGAATACGATCGACCATCTGGTTGAGCTCGTCCATCACGACGGACAGCTCGACCGGTGAGTTTTCTACCTGAAAGCGACGATCGAGCTGAGCAACATCAACGCGCTCGATTTGTCGACATAGATCGGTCAAGGGATTCAAGCCGCGACGCACGACCCACGAAAGTATGCCAGCGCAAAACAGGCTTGAAGCCACCCAGCTGAGCGCAAGCAACAAGCGCAGGCGACCCAGTGTCGTCTCGATGACTGAGGTATCGCGCGCGATAACGACTTGAATCTCGCGCGAACGATGACCGAGTATCTCGCCATCAACAGCTGTCGTAACCGAAGAAGTCAGAATCCCGACTGCCCGCCCCGCCGAACCATCCGGCATGCGAATCGACTGCACTGTGGGAGTGCTGCTGAGTGTTTCGATTTGGGGAAGAGAGGCTGAACCAAGTTCTGGTGATCGTGCGACGGTGATCTCTCCGTCGATCCAGGCTTGGTACAAGTACTCCGACTCTATCGAGGGATTGGGGACCGTTTTGCTCGCGTCAAAACTGACGCTGCTCTGCCCTGTCGCTGCCGTAACAAGCAGCAAGCCAGGCCCGAGAGCCCTGAGGGGAAGCAGTAGCTTCGACAGATGCATCACAGATCCATCTCCGCCACCGCGAGAGCGACTTCGAAGATCTGTTGCGGAATGACGTCCTCGCCGTCCAGCATGGGCGGGATGTAGTGAATGGGAAGCAAAAAGGCGATGACTCTGTCTGCACCCTCGTCACCGGCACCGGTGGTGATGTCTGCTTGCCACGAGCCATCGCATCCGATCGGAGTCATGGCATCTGCAAAGGATGGCTTGTTCCACCACATCCCTCCGACGCGCAAGTACAACGCAACGGCGTGCGCAAAGGGTGGAACATGTCGGGCGATGCCACCCTGCAAACCGAGTGTTCTCGGCTTCCAAGGAGGAGTGAGCAAGATGGTCGGCACGCTCTCCTGAGGCAACAAACCATCGAATACGGTCTGCATCCCGGGCTTGAGTGAACCGCTAGTTGTTCGGTACCCCCATGATTCGTCGCTGTGGGGACCGTCGATGCCTGAAGCGTAGTAGTAGCGAACCTCGTTCAAGCGCGCCCATGTGACGAAGTCCGTGAAGTAGCGTGCAGCGTTATGTGAAGAAGGAACCGCTGAACCCTTGGACTCACCAGAGGTCGGCCAGCCGGTCTCCGCCACGACAACTGCTTTGCCACGTGCCGAAGCTACGAGGTCCTGATGCCAACATGAAATCTGAGGCACCGCGTTCTCGATGTGGGTCCCGCGAGAAAAGGGATCGTAGATCGGAAATAGGAAGTCGATGTCGCTTAGCAGTTTCGGATGATCGAGATAAGCCTCGACCGAATCCGCCGTCGTCAAGCGCACGGACTTAGGAACATTGGAACGGACGAGCCGAAGGTAGCGGCCAAGTTCCTCTTCGGTCAGAACTCCTCGATCGAGGACCTTGCGACCGATCACAGCGACATCAACATCGCCGCGGTTCGCCAGCGTAATGAGTCGATCGATACGGGCCTCGTCTCGGCTCGCAATTGCCTCGAGCGGGACAAGTACGACGGACTCGAGTCCGAGCAGATGAGCTATTCCACAGGCATCATCCATCCCATCATTGACACCGTCGATCAGGATCGAGTCTGCGTCATGGCGTAGCTGGTGAATCCGCTCCCACAGATCCTGGGCAGGGATGGGCTCGACATTGCGATTCCGCTCCGACCTGCCGGGGGCCCACAAATGGACACCACTCAAGACATAGTCCGCGCGTTCGCTGCCTTGCCATTTGGAAGGGTTCAGTTCGACCGAGATCTGCGACGCGAAAGACTGTGCAACCGTCGCGAGCGATTGATCCAGCTCTTTGAACAAACGCGCCCTGACAACCATGTAGATCAGAACGCCGTTGAGGGCCAGGATCAGTGTGATCCCGATCAGGATTCCGAGGTTGAGCCGCGCTCGGAGGGACCTCAAGGCGCCTCCTCGGACATGATGTAGCCCTCTCCCCTACGTGTGTGAATCAGCTTCGGATGCTCGGACCGCTCGAGCTTCTTGCGCAGGTGGGTCATGTAGACATCGATGACGTTGCTATTAGTCGTCGACCCGTCCTTGTACACGTGTTCGAAGATCGCGCTGCGTGTAACGAGTTGGCCCGCCCGCAGCACGAGGTACTCCAGCAGGGAATACTCCTTCGCGGTCAACGTGACACGCTCGCCAGCGCTCCGGACCGCGTGGCTATTCGTATCTATTTCGAGGTGTCCGAGAGTGATGATCGGTGTCGACTTGCCATAGCCCCGGCGTATAAGTGCGCGTACACGCGCCAGAAGCTCCTCCACAGGGAAGGGCTTGACCATGTAATCATCTGCACCGAGGTCGAGCCCCTTGATGCGGTCCTCGACCGTTCCGCGTGCAGTTACGATCAGCACACGACAATCGTTGCCAGCAACTCGAATCCGTTCGAGCACCTCGGTTCCATCCATGCCCGGCAACATCAAGTCCAACACAACGACATCGTATTCACGCGTCGTGGCCAACTCGAGTCCGGTTTCACCGTTCCCCGTCTCGTCCACGGTATACCCGCTCTCCCGAAGAGCAGTGGCAATTGCATTTCGCACGGGCGGATAGTCTTCAACGATGAGTATGCGCATGATTGGTTGGTCGAGTGTGCCGGCGATCGATCCTACGCTCCTTACGCGTATCCGTCGAATCCTGTCCTCACGAACTGACGGGGTGCCTAATCCCTGGCGCTATTAGGTCGACTCGCACTGAAATCTGACCGCAAGGCCTAGGTCGGTCTATAATGTGGTGTGAGCGGAATTCAGCCCGAATTCATTGCTATGAGCTTCCTGTGGCAGTTCGCCGTCATCTGTGCACTCGCCCAATCGGCACATGTCTTGCGTGGCGAGCTACAGCTGCCCGCCATTCTTTCGGACGAGATGGTCGCGCAGTCAAACTCCGAGATCGCCATCTGGGGAAAAGCGGCAGCTGGTGAGAGTGTGAGCGTCTCGCTCGCAGCGACACAAGTTGTTGGGACCGTCGATGAGGCAGGGTACTGGAAAGTCATCCTCACGACTCCAAGGCCTGGAGGAACTCACACGCTCGTTGTCGAAGCGAATGAACGGCGCGTGATCAACAACGTCCAGGCTGGCCAGGTGTGGTTGGGATCTGGACAGTCGAACATGGCCTAGCGCGTGCGATTGAGTAGTGGCTACGAAGACGTGCTCGAGCAAAGCGATTTGCCAAGGATTCTTATGTCACGAAGCCCTCTGGACCTGCGGGCGCTCCCTCGCAGGATCACCTGGGCCGATGGGGCGTATGCACGCCGCAATCCGTCGGCAATTTCTCGACCGCGCTGTTCTTCTTCGGTCTCGTACTCCAGTGGGATCTCGATCAACCCATCGGCTTGGTTCATTCAGCTCTAAGCGGAACTCTGATCAAATCTGGGCTCGCTACGGGAGTACTACTCACCTCCCCTAAAGTCCGCGATCTCACTCTCGCCGCGCACAACAAACACGAGGCTTTTGACATCGAAGCCGAAAGGGCACGCCATCGGATCGCGGTATAGCTATGGGAGGCTCACGCAAGAAAAAGACGCGTTGCCGCAAGGCCATCACGCCCGCTGCCCCTTAGTCCTGTCGAGCACCACTTTCGACGCGGAGACATTGGCGGCTTGTTCAATGCGAAGCTCGACCTCTAGTCCCTACGAGGCTTGGGATACGCCGAGTACGCAGACGGGAAGGCAAGACGGCTTGATAATGCACGACGAAAGTCGAGCATGGCCGGGCTTCACGTTCGACATCGATATACCAAGCTGTGCGCTCTCACTGACCGACATGCAGGGCCAGCACCTAATCCGGGGCAGGAGCCCGCGCCTACACAACGATAAGTACCCCTTATTGGCCTGCAAAGAATCTATCCATGGTTCGCGAGTGGCTAGGTGAACAATAATCACATGCGCTGGACACTCTCACATGGTCAACCACATGAAGAAGCACCTGCTATTGCTTTGTGCGCTCGCATCCTCCGGGGTCGCCGCTGACGACTCGGCTTCGATCCACTTGATGTTTCAGCCAGAGGATGATGTCCATCTGCGCAAGGAGTTCCTAACTGAGATCCATGTGACTCTCGAGGAGTTCCAGATCGCGCTTAACGACGATCCATTCGGGACTCTTTTCGACGACTTGATCGTGACGACTGATATCGAGCAACAAGTGGTTGTCGAAGACTCCTATGGACCTTTCAAGGACGGGCGCCCGATTTCGGTCGATCGCCACTTCAAGACGATTACAGAAGAGATAGAGATCGCGAGCCGGTACGAGAGCTTCAACGAACAATATGATTCGATCAGCTACCTAGATGGAACGAGTGATTTGGAAGCGACACGTATCGAATTTTGGTGGGAGGACGGTGAGTACGATAGGGGCTTCCACAAGTGGGATCGAGGCTCCGACTGTGAGCTGATGCGCGGCCTGCGGGAAAACATGGATCTGCGTGCATTGCTCCCCGACGAGACGGTCAAGGTCGGAGGCCGATGGGATATCGAGGTCGGTCATCTAGTGGACATCCTCTCCCCAGGTGGCTACCTGCCTTGGAGTCTGGAGACAGAGGATCTGGCAACGGTGCTTGGCAATTCACTGGATCCGGCCTTAATGGGAGACCTGCGCCAAGGACTGAGCAATGCGCTGGAAGGCGACCTGGTCGCTTGTTTGGTTGATGAGGAGGACGGCATTGCCACGATTCGACTCGAAGTCGATGTCGAGTCATCCCAATACATTGATGATCTGTCGGGGCTAGCCGCGCGGATCCTTCAGGATGAGCTCAGTTTCTGGTCCCTCGAGATCGTGAGTATCTCTCTGGAGTTCGAATTGGAAGGTCAAGGAGAGGCGCATTGGGACACACACTCGAATCATCTCGAGAGCTTCGAATGGAAGGGCGAGTTCCGCAGTAACTTGGACTTGAGTGTGGGCTTGGGAGCGCGGCACGACCTTCTCCTGCAAGTGCGCACATCGCTCTCCGGTAAGCTCAAGCAGTCAGTGCTGGTCGAGTAGCAAAAGCTGTGCGCTCCTTGTGCGGCATGGCTCTATTCGGCTGGAGTCAAGCTTCGCCGATCATCGGTCGTACCTGTTTGAGTAGTAGATGTAGCAAGCGCTCGTCACCCCCACCGAATCGAGCTCGCATTCGTGCTTAGCGCCTGCCCATCACTACGGTGGTCGTAGAACGCTATGCGACGGAAGCTGACAGCCGTCCGTGAAGGCATCAGCGTCCCAACCTGCGTCCTAGCATGCACAAGCCCCGGGCGCTGACAAGTCGCACCAAACGATGGTAACTGGACCGCACGGGGCCTCACCTGCTGTAAAGGCACCTGCAAACGAGAAAGGCTTGTTCCAGGAACATGCCCGGTACCCTCATAAGCTAGACTCGTTTCGCACTCGCCCCAGGGAGAGTTGCCTATGATCCAACCTGCCACGATCATCCAGTGCTTACTCATTAGCCTGTCGTCCGCTGTATTGACTGACACCTTGTGTGCTCAGCGGTATCAAGTCCGCACATACGACGAGTTCGACGGTTTGACGAACCCGTCTATTGCGGACCTGGCGCAGGACTCGAGTGGCCGCATTTGGTTTGCGACACGGCAGAGACTTGCTAGCTACGACGGCTTCGAATGGACGGCTCATGGAGATGGCATCGATCTCCCCCACAGTGATCAAGCGCGCGTGCTCGTCGACGAGTTGGACCGTGTCTGGACTCTGCCGCGCTCGCCGCAAGACCGGCTTTGTTTACTCGAGAATGGGGCGTGGACTGAACTCGACGCGCTGCCCATCGAGGCCATCCCACTCGGTCGCTGGCTGGGCGCGACGACCGTTCGACGTGCCAAGGGTGTCAGTCTGGTTGCCGCCGTTGCTGGCGCTGGGGTCTTCGCAACCAATGGTGGCGCCTGGGAGTCTCTGAAGGGGTTCGCCGACCTGGATACCGCGACGATTACCGATATTGAAAGCGGTGACGGGGAGTGACTTGTCTCGTCGAGCGATGGTCTGTTTCGAATCGATGCGGAGTGGACAAAGCTTAGGCGCATAGCGGATGTCGGAACGGAAGCCGTTCTGGGGATCACGACGGACCCGATGGACGGCTCGTCGTGGTTGGTCGGCGAAGACTGGCTCGGTCAACTGAAGGGAGATACGCTGGTCAGAGTCGCGACAGATCTCGACCTGGAATTTCAAACTCCTAGCCTATTCGTAGGTCCTGTTGTCGACAGGCTCGGTGGTGTCTACTTCGGCCACACGCGAGACATTCAACGATTCGATCCTGTCACTGGGATTGAGATGTTTGGCAGAAAGAACGGCCTCCTCAGAGGAGGTTCGACTGCTCTCTTCACCGACTACGTAGGAAACGTCTGGGTAGGCTGCGCGAAGGGTGTGACCAAGCTCGTCAGTTTGCGCTTCGCCAACTACGGCATAGAGCATGGGCTGATCGAATCGGAAGTAACATCGATCATTGAGCGGAGCACCGGCGAGATCGCGTTGGGACACCCGCACGGGATCACCTTCCTCTCGAGCCCGATGTCGACCCTGTCACTCGACATCCCAGGCGATTCACGCTCGCGCTTGCTTGAGATCGACGAAGATCGCAACGGAGATCTATGGCTTGCGGCACAGGGCAAAGGACTAGGCCATCTTCAGCAAGACGGAGAGCTCGTCTGGCGTGTGCTCGACCCCAGACTTCCCGAGGGCACAAACTCGGTCCTCTGTGATCGCTCGGGAAGAGTCTGGGTGTCCGTCTCGCGCGGGCTCTATCGCCGCGACTCAGAGTCCGAGGAGTTCCAAGAAATCGAACTGGCTCATCCTCCTGGAGGATTGAACTACTTTCGCAAATTGATCCAGGCCAGCGGCGATCGCGTAATCGTCGCAACGAGCGATTCAGGGGTGTACGTAATCGAAGGTGATCGAGTCGAGCAGTGGACCAATGAGCAGACGCGCTCTTATCGAGACGTATTCGCTGTCTTGGAAGGACAGCAGGGTGTTATCTGGATTGGCACGCGCGCTGGGCTCTGTCGTATCGATGGCGAGCGCATCGTGCCGGTTGCCCCGACGCTCCCCGCACTCAACCGACCGGTCTACTCGATCGTGCAGGATGACGAAGGCGCCCTTTGGTGCGGAACTGACGACGGCGTCCATCGACTAGATGCCGGCGCCTGGACGCGATACTCCATCGAAGACGGATTGAGTGCTCGTGAATTCAATCGCGACGCGGCTTTGGTCGACAAGCATGGGCAGCTGTGGTTCGGAACCGAAGGTGGAGCATCCGTCTACCGCGCATCGATGGACGAGCGGGACCGCCCAGCGCCCAAGGCCGTGATCTCCGGAGTCGAACTCGATGGCGAACTGCAAGACCTGACGGCTCCCAATCATGCGCAGGCGAGTGGCCGCACTGTCGTCTTCGGCTTCAGAGGAATGGGGTTCACCGACGAGGATCGCCTCGAGTTTCGGTACCGGTTGCTTCCTTTCGAATCGGAATGGATGGGGCCACAGAAGTTTCCGAGCAGGAGTATTCGCTACACCAACTTGCGCCCTGGTGAGCACCAATTCGAACTACAAGCGCGGAGTCCGGAACAAGGCTGGAGCACAACGGCCCGGTCGGAGATATTGCAGGTCCCGCGCCCATTGTGGCAACGCGTATGGTTCCTGACAGTTGCGGCGATCAGCTTGCTGCTCCTGGCAGTTGCTATCATCCGAACGGCAGCACGACTGCGCTACACGCGCGAGCTCGAGGGCGAAGTGCAGCGACGGCTCGAACAAAACCGAGCATTGGAAGCCCAGAGCGAACGAGCCCGGAAGCTCGAGTCGCTGGGTGTACTCGCGGGCGGGATCGCGCATGACTTCAACAACCTATTGACGGTCATGATCGGCGCCTTCTCGATCATTGAGGATCGTGACGACCTCGACCCGGATATCGAGGAGCTCAGTCGCGATGGCTTGGCGGCAACGGAACGAGCGCGAGCCCTGACGCAACAGCTACTGACCTTTTCGCGCGGTGGAGCACCGCTGTTGCGCGCAGCCTCGATCGTCGAGGTCGTGCGCGAGTCGGCGAGTTTCGTCATGCGCGGCTCCGATCTGATCTGTGATTGTGATCTACCCGACGATCTCTGGCCCGTCCGCATGGACCCAGATCAAATCAGCCAAGTGCTCGCCAACCTACTGATCAACGCCAAGCAAGCGAGTCACTCGGGAGACAGGATCGACATCAGAGCACAGAACCGCTGGCTGCCGGCAGACGACCGTCCTCGACGGCAGGTTGTCGAAATCGACGTTCGAGACCAAGGTGCCGGCATCCGAGCAGACCAGCTCGCGAAGATCTTTGATCCCTACTTCTCGACGAAAGGCGACGGTCGTGGATTGGGTCTGGCCACTGCCTACTCGATAATGAAACAACATGATGGCAAGCTCGAAGTCGATTCCATAGCGGGCCAAGGTAGCACCTTCCGACTCTTGATACCGGCCACGGACGAAGCCCCACTCGAGCCTGAAGCAACAGCGTGCCTTCCGAACAGCTCAGGGCACAGCATCTTGATCATGGACGATGACGAGCAGGTGCGAGACATGTTGAAACTCATGTTGGTGCGCCTCGGTCACCACTCTGTGAGCGCGGCTTGTGGCAGCTCGGCGATCAGCGCCTACTCCGAAGCCATGCAAGCGGGCATGCCGTTCGACGCGGTGCTAATGGATCTGACCGTTCGCGGTGGTGCGGGCGGTAAGGAGACCATCTCTCGGCTCCTCGAACTCGATCCAGAAGCCCGGGCCATTGTGATTAGCGGCTATTCGAATGATCCGGTCATGGCCGAGTTCCAGGAGCACGGCTTCCGGGCGCGCCTCTCCAAGCCAGTGTCACTCGAAAGCTTGCGTATGACTCTGAACGAAGTCATCACTTCCTGAGAAGGACGCACAGGTCAGGCGTGGAAGGAGCGCTGCTTTTAATCGCTCACTACCAATTGGAACACCGCCCATTGCACGCAATCACTAATTGCAAACCGAAGAGGCCGTCGACCTCGAGTTGCCGAGTTCCACGGGGCAGCTTGGCAATGGCGCGTGTACGCCCCACTCCCGGCGTCGAATGGAGAGACGAACTTGGCCTGCGCGCCTGCCATCGTATTGATGGTGATCGGTGCGTTCGAGTTCGCCGGGTTGGAATCGGGGATCGACATATTCGGGCGTTAGTCACGAGCAGGCAATCGTCGCTCATTTCCTGCAGTCCTTGCTCAAACGCACCCGCTTGATACTCGCCCACGAAAGCGCCACTCATCGTGTACTCGAGTACGCGCGGCAGCACGATCACTAGCAGGTTGCCATTCGCGGTTCGCGGGGCAATCACTTGTGGCTCTAGATAGCCCTGCCCTATCTATGGGACTTCCCGGAGCCACTCAGGTCGGCCATCGAAGATGGGCCCAAAGTCATCGAGGTCCGATTGTCGCGAGGAGCGAAGTAGCGGCAAGGCGTTGCCGCGCAGCATGCATGCGCGTCAACTTCACTCAATCGAGGATGTGGAAGGTCGCGAACCGGAACCGGGAGTGGTCATCCCCCAACCGAGTCTCTAATAGATTCAGTGCATCTTTCGCGTACTTCCACTGCAGTTGACCCTCGAGGACCAGTTCGACAACACTTGTTTCGATCCGCTCGATCATGGAAACAAGTTCATCGAAGTCAGAGACGGAAGTCACAGCCGACGCGGGTTGCTTCAGAACGAAGTCCGCAGATCCCCCATCACCGAGCGGAACGTTAAGGCGACTAGGTGGAGGGTCATCTCCGTAGCAACTCGTTCCAACCGTGCTCGGCAGGTAGTCGCGAAAGACACTCCCATCACGCTGGTCTTCAATCGAGACTTTCGTGATGCCCACGCCGCTCATGCAGGCGCCACGAATGACGAGGCCAAGCGAAGCGATCGGTGCTTCAGGGTCGATTCGTATGATGAGCCACTCGCCCGGCACCATGGGTCCGGTACCTCCCTCCGGATTGAAGTGTTCGACCTGCATGCCAGTGGCGATCTCATGCAGGGCAAGATTCAGCTGCACTGGGTCTTCGCTCGATGTGCCGTCAAAGACAACTCTGCCATTGCAGGACACCGTCCCATCGGCGGCAACAACGACGGGGTCGGGCCAGACGTTCTGGAGTGACCTTGCCACCGGTACAAACTCCCTCTCACTCCAAACGGGGATGTTGAAGAGGCCAGCCAAGGCTGAAACGACTGGCATCGAGAGCCCACCGAGTACGGCTAGTGCTGCGGTTCGAGAATGTTCACGCCTCCGCAGGGCTCCTAGCGCTCTCGCTACAACGGCCGCGATCCCGCAAGCAATGAATGCCAGGCCAAACCACAGCGCAATACGGCTCGCCGGTCTGGCAAGAATCGCATCGTTAGTGCGAGCGATAACAATCATTGAAATCCCGAACAAGCCCGCTGCTTGCGTGGGCCAGTACTAACGCGCTGGCCCCTTCTTCGCCTCATCTCCCAATCGGTACCTCCATGTCAGCGCTTCATCGTAGCGAATGACATTTCCTTCTGTTTTATGCAGCGCGAGAACAATGCTCGTGGGTGCAAGAGAGTCCGCAACGCGAGCGGTCGAGACATCAACGCTACGTGCCTCGATCAAATCTTCTCAATTCATCCAGACTCAGTATCCATCGTCCGTAAGCGCTGAGAATTCGCGGAGTTCTGGTACCGCGCCCCTCCCAGAACCCCTTCGGGTTCGGAACCGGGCTGTCGAATGCGCTCGAATTCGAGATCGGGCCCTGGGTCAGAGCTCGCTAGGCGCAGCAACCTCTTTCCAAATGGCGCGCCCCGCACTACAACCGCGCCATGACAAAGACACGAATACTCGTCATCGGTTGCGGGAACATGGGAGCGTCGCACGCTCGGGCCTATGCGGACCTCGATGATTTCGAGCTCGTGGGCGTCGTCAGTCGGGGCGCAGCTAGCCGCGATGCCCTCAGCACGGAACTAGGAGGCGTAGCGACTTTTGCAGACGCGCAGCAAGCGATCGCGGAGGCCAAGCCGGACGCAGTGTCAATTAACACCTACCCGGATACGCACTACGCAATCTGCAAAGCGGCCCTCGAGAGCGGAGCGCATGTGTTCATCGAAAAGCCCTTGGCGGAGACCCTCGAGCAAGCACGCGAGCTGGTCGATCTGGCCCGCGCGAAGGAGCGCGTGATCGTGGTCGGCTATATCCTGCGCGTTCATCCCGCATGGACGAAGTTCATCGAGACGGCTCAGACTCTAGGCAAGCCGCTCGTCATGCGTATGAACCTCAATCAGCAGAGTCGAGGCAAAGAGTGGGCCACCCACCGCGCATTGATGGACACGATCTCGCCGATCGTCGATTGTGGCGTTCACTACGTCGACGTGATGTGCCAGATGACCGGCGCCAAGCCTGTACGTGTCTCCGCCATCGGCGCGCGTCTCACGGAAGAGCTGAAGCCAGGTATGTACAACTACGGCATGCTCCAAGTCAGCTTCGACGATGGTTCTGTCGGCTGGTATGAAGCCGGTTGGGGACCGATGATGAGCGAGACCGCATACTTCGTGAAGGATGTGATCGGGCCGAAGGGCTGTGTTTCAATCGTCGACGCTGCAGGAGACGAGCGCGACAGC
>JBLFWN010000111.1:0-22215 GCA_047611405.1 Planctomycetota bacterium
TTTCGGCCTCGTACAAACGCTCCGCCCGCTTGACCAACTGTGGGTGTAGCTTCGCGTCTCCATAGCGCAATTGCGTCATGAACTGGCGTGTTCCGAAGGCGAAGCTGTCGTCGATCTGGTCGGGCGGCGCGGCAAATTTCTTGCGAAAGGGCTGCGGCGGTGAGTAGACCGCGTGTGGATCGAAGTAATGCACGAGCAAGAAGAAGGGCTCTTGCAGTTCACCGGCTAGCCATTTCAGAGCCGCGTCGGTCGTACGCTCGGCGGTCCGCACCTCGACGTTCGACTGATAGTGCTCGACGTCGACAGCATCAAAGCCACGCGCTAAGCCGAAGCCCTTATCCAGGAAGAGCACATTCACGACCGCGTGGGTGGCGTAGCCGCGATCGCGCAGTACTTCAGCCAGACTCTGCACGCGTTTATCGAGCCCGGTGAAACGTGGAGCCCGTCCTCCGGCTCCATGCTGCCGCGGGTGGAGCGACGTCAGCAGAGAAGCGGTCGACGGCAATGTCCAAGGTGCATGTGATGACGCGTTCTCAAACACGACCCCCTCGGAAGCTAGGGCGTCCAGGTAAGGCGTTAATCCCCGGTCATTGTCGTAGCAGCCCATCTTGTCGGCACGCATGGTGTCGGCAATGACGAGTACGACATTGGGAGGCTTTGAATCTTCGCTACAGCCGAGGAAGGCGACGGCTGTCAGGACGCACAAAGCGAGTTGAAGCTGAATTCGCGCTCGCGCTGCCTGCAGCGCGAGTTGTTCGATGACTCGGACCATCAGCGTCCAGCTCCTTGCTGTGGCGCTGCGCCTGGGGCACGGCCGGGCGTAACCCACACACCGATCTCGTCAGCCGGCAGCAGGTGCGGGGGAGGCCCGCCGATCAGGCTGTGTACGTGGATCTTCACATCGGGCCGAGTCAGCTCGGCGTAGGCTTCCAATGTATAGGTGTTCAGCATGACGGCACTACGTACTCCGGGACCTGTCGTTGGAGGCGGCATCGTCAATGGGAGCTGATCAAGCAAGATCGGCTCGCCGAGCTTCGCTGCGTTCAGTCGAGTATCGAATCGCTCCAGGAAGTCCTCCATAGCCACGGTCGCCCGCTGCCAGGTTGGATAATCATGCATCAAGGGAGACCAAACGAAATGGTGTGCCGCCAGCCCGAGCGGGAGCAATACGAGCCAGGCGCCGCCGACGACCGCGCGCGCTCGAAGATGATCCACACCCGCGCCAAAGAGCAAGCCCAGCCCAATGGCATAAGGCCCGCAGAAGACCGCCGCATACCAAGGCTCGACCCGGCCGCCCGCGGTGCTATGTACTGCCAAGAGTCCGAGCAGGAAGAGCAGCACGAAAGCGAAGGCACGAGTTGGCGACTTGAGACAGGCCCCATCGGTCTTCGTACCGCGCCATGCCCTCGGCCGGAAGCTGCCGCCTAGTGCCGTGCCGGTCAACAACGCTAGAAGTATTTGCAGCTTGCCCCACGCCGTCTGGAATCTCTCCGGCATGAGTAGCCAGTCCGCGTAGGGCTCGACCAGCGAGAACATGCCGACAATATCAAGCAGGCTAGAGTCAGGATGACCGCCGAGACCTCCCAATGCCGCAGTGCGTCCAACGGCATAAACGATGAAGGCGAGCAAGGTCGGCGCGCACGCTCTTAGCACACCCACCAAGCGTGCTTGAGCCTCAGCCTTGATGAAGCGCCCAGCGAACCAGTCCAGCCCGTGTAGGCAAATCACCAGCGGCAGAACTAAGGTCCCGGTCTCCTTGGCACCCATGGCAAGCAAACTGAGCGCAAACAAGCCGAACCAACGCAAGCGCGCGATGCGCTCGCCGCACTTCGGCTGCGCGGCCAGGCAGGCCATGACGAGACCAATCGCCATCATGTCCGCACGGCGCGCTGGGACCGGGAAGACTTCGACATGCACAGGGTGGATGACGAACAGAATCCCGGCGAAGGCAGCAGCCAGAAGCCCGCCGCGGCCGGCGATTCGGCGCGTGCATGCGAAACACGCCCAGCCGCAGCCAATCAGCACGGCCAAGTCGGTCTGGTGATAGGTGGTCGGATCCAATCCTCCACGCGCGTAATCCGCTGCGAAGGTCAGGTTTGTCAAAGGACGCCAAAAAACCCCACCAGGCCGGAAGCGGCCATCCATCAACTGCTCACTGAAGGTGCCGAAGAAGTCCTGCATGGACCCGATCTTCGCAGTCAGGATGGTTGGATAGGTGTCGTAGCCGAGCAAGCCTGTGGACAGGAAACTCGCATATCCCGCGATGACAAGGGCGGCGATGACCGCCATGACCCCTAGTGTCGGAACCAGAATCGGGCGAAGCGGGGGCGGAGGAGCAGACATGGCGCGAGATGGTAGCAACTGCTTGGCTTTTGCCTGGCTAATCAGAGTACAGAAGCCAGCGGCGGATCGACTGTCTAGCAGCAGGCCGATGATTCGAGCGTTGCGAAGCACGGGCGTGCTTCGCAACGGAGTCGAAGGCTGCGACTTGAATCATGGCCGATTCCCAATACCCGAATCATTAGTAGCCCTTCCAATGTGAGCGATCCGCACAGCACAGGCCCTCAACCGCGGCTCTTCGTTGCACCCACCCCCCCCAAAAAAAAGTCCGGCTCTGGGAGCGGGGATCCATTAGGAACCTGAGGCGCCTTGACCCGCATGAGAAGGCCAGCATCGTGCCTACCGCTCTCTTCAACAGCCTGCTAGCTCAGTCTGTGCGTAGAGGCCGCCAAGCGTCCTGGCTGACTGCTTCTTCCTTCGAGGCAGGAGCTGGCTGCACGATCGGCATCGCGTCCGAACCAGACCAGAGGCCACCCGTGTTGGCATGCATTGAAACCCCACCCGCTGCGTGGGCTGCGTATACCTTGCGGCCCGATGCACCCCATTCGCGGGGCCACGCAACTAGCGAGAGCTGCCCCTCGCTCTCTGAGCAGCAGAACAGGTAGCCGTGGTAGCTCCATAGACCCGTCTCGACCCTGCGGGCATCGCTCAAGCGATGGGCGATGAATGAGCTTTCCATGGCCTGCTCGAGGTCGAGGCTTTCTTGCTCCCCGAACATGGTACCCGAGAGGAATCCCAAGGCGCGCACAGCGTCCGTTTCATTGGCGTTGCGCGCGTACACCTCGAGGCGGTTCATCGAGACGAGCGGCACGAGTAAGCCGACGACGACCACAATCCAGGATCCGCGCCCGAGCCTGAAGCCCTTGACCGGCAAGCGCTCTTGGACGCTAACTTTCGACGGGCTCATCGCTGCCACCTGCAGGTAGCGAGTGGAAGAGCCAGCATTGGGAGCGTACTCGAAGCCGCTACCGGCGCTGAAACCCCCGGACTCCCGAGGGCTGCTCGCCAATCATGAAGGCGTGAGACCCACTCGGCGGTTTTGGAAGCTATGTTGAGGCCATGCCTCCGCAAGCCGAATGGAATCTGGACGCGCTCGACCAACGTCAGGTCCGAGCCGCGCGATTCATCGCCCGTACCTTGCGCGACGTCGGCTTCGAGGCATGGCTCGTGGGCGGATGCGTGCGCGATCTCTACATGGGAAACACACCCCATGACTTGGACCTCGCAACGGATGCGACGCCCGATGACATTGAAGGTCTGTTCAAGTCCACGATCGGCGTGGGACGGGCCTTTGGAACGATGATCGTCATTCACCGAGAGGCCGGTGAATTGATCGGTTCGGAACAGCGAGGGGAGAGTCAGCTCGAACAATTGAAGGGCGCGTTCTCGAAGCCTGAGTTGCCGGGGATAGATTCGCTCGAAGCAACAACGCTGATGAATGACGTCGGGATCGAGGTGACTAGCTATCGAAGTGATGGTGAGTACACGGACTCACGGCGACCCGACGATGTCACTTATGTCTCATCGGCAGAGATTGACGCTTCCCGCCGAGATTTTACATGTAATGCGATCTATCTCGATCCACTCGATAATCGCATCTTCGATCCGGCTCATGGATGCGACGACATCGACGCGCGAGTTTTGCGTTGCGTAGGTAATCCCAAGCAGCGCTTCGAAGAAGATGGCCTGCGCTTGATGCGCATGGCGCGCTTTCAGGCGCGGTTCGATTTCAATGCAGAGGCGGGTTTGCACGACACTGCACGCGAGGAGCGCGAGAGTCTGCGCGGCGTCAGCATCGAACGCGTCGTTGCCGAACTCGAGAAGATCTTCAATGGACCTCGAAGCGCACGAGCCATTGAGATCTTGATGGACTGCCGCCTGTTTGAGGTTTGCCTTCCTGCAGAGTGGAGCCGTCTCTCGAGCCCAACTGATGGGGAGCGCGTCGCGCTGATAAGCGCGTTTCCAAAAGCGCCGGGGCTTGTGCTCGGGCTGGCCGCATTATTCGGTGGGGATCCGGAATCGGCCGATAGAGCTGCCCCATTGGCACTACTGGCTCAATTTAAGCTCGCTCGAGCTACTTTGCGGTCTATACAGGGCATCTGGGCTGGCGAGCGTGAACTCTTCGATCTCCTCAAAGGTTCTGAGCAGCGCGCGCGTCGAATCAGGCTCGTTCGTGACGTTGAGTGGCCTCTGATAAGCGAGCTTCATCGTGCGCGCCTGCAATCCAATTCACAGGACCCAAGTGACCTTGACGAGCTCATCGATTGGTCTGCCGCATTGACGGCAACGCAACTGCACCCCGCGCCCTTGCTTGAAGCAAAGGACTTGGCAAAGACCGAAGCGCCGCGCGGCCCACTGTGGGGACAACTGTTGCGTGAGTTGGAGGACGGTCAGTTGAGTGGTACCCTTAGCGATCGTTCCGGCGCCCTAGCGTGGCTCCGGAAGAGGGTGGCGGAACTCCGGTAGGCTCCGTGGTGGCGTCTTCAGCGTCTTCGTCCCAGAAACATGCACTTCTATTTCCTAGGCACTTCATCGGGTACGCCATCGCGCGAGCGCAACGTGACTGGCTTGGCGATGCGCTTCGAACAGGAGTCCACTTGGTCTCTATTCGACTGTGGAGAGGGAACGCAGCACCAGTTGCTGCAGGCGCCTTACAGCCTGCCGAGCTTGCGGCGCATCTTCATCAGTCACTTGCATGGCGATCACACCTACGGATTGTTTGGGCTTCTCAGCACGCGCTCGATGATCAGCGGCTGCGAGCCGATCGATGTCTACGGCCCGCACGGTATCCAGGAGTTGGTTCTGAACACGCTGCGGCTGAGCTCTTCGCACCTGTCCTACGAGCTGAACTTTCATGAGGTCGACCCGCTCGGTGGCTTGATCATGGAACAGGATTGGGGTCGCGTGGACGCCTTTCCGCTCTCGCACAATGTCACTTCCTTTGCCTGGAAGTTCAGCGAGTTCGATACACCCGGCCGCTTCGATGCACAGCGTGCTCGTGAGGCCGGCGTTCCGAATGGGCCGCTGCTTGGGAAGCTGAAGGCGGGCGAGACCGTCACCTTGCCCAGTGGAGATCAATTATCGCCGGTTGGTTTGGTCGGGCCGCCTCGAGCGGGACGCAACGTCGTCATTGCGGGCGACAACGACGATCCGGCATCGCTGCTGGACCGAACCGGAGCGCTGGACCTGTTCGTGCACGAGGCGACGCACACCGAAGCAGCGCGCGCGGCTGCGGCTAAAGACATCCGGCACAGCACCGCAGCTCGTGTCGCGCAAGCCGCCGAGGATCGAGTGCGCAACCTGGTCCTGACGCACTTCAGCCCGCGCTTCACGCTGGCCGTAAACGATGATCGTCCCAACTCAATGAAGTCCGTCGAGGATGAGGCGCGCGCGCACTACAAGGGCGAGCTATTTCTGGCGCAGGATCACGATGCCTATCGGCTGAATCGCGATGGGGCACTCTTGTCCGGAAGCTGACCGTCGTGACGCGCCAGATGCGTGCCAGCCCTCACACCAAGAGGTCTCAGGAAGGTGGGAAGACCTTGCGCAAGGCATGCGACAGTGGGAATCCGAGCAGGATGCAGATCGCGACAACGATCGGGTCAAAGCCGTCGGACACGGGGTAGAGCAACGCGCAGCTGGCGGTGAAGGGCAGCAAGCGCCGCAAGGCCATGCCCATACTGGCGCCGATCGTTTGGGGTGTCCACTCTGTCAGGGTCGCGGCACGGCGCAATAGCCCTGCCGCCGCCAGGCCGCTGATCACGATCGCAGCGATGCGGCCCCAGCTGTCCGCGACAGGCATCAGGCTGGGCCAGTGCACGAGTGCTCCTTCGATCGCAACGGTCGGCAACAGACCCACCAACGCTAAGCAAATGCCGGCCGACATCAGATAGCGTGCGGGTCGAGAACCAAGCTCCGCGCGGTCTTCTCCGTCCTCCAGCCGCCCGAGGCGCGACACGAAGAAAACATAGGCGCCATACAGCAGCGCGGGCGCCAGGCGAAGTGGATGCCATTCGACGATTCCCATGAACACGGGAGCCATCGTTCCTGCCGCAAGATTTCCTGCGCGGCAGAGCGCAAGCAACAGCGGCCCGCGCAGCGCGCCTCGGCCAGCAAGGTCATAGAAGATGGCCAGCAAACCGACGATCCCCATCCACAGCCCCATCGCTTGGTGAGCGATCGAGGCCGCAACGATGCCGGCTGTGACCAAGCCGAGGCCGATGGCGAGTGCTACGGGGGCAGGGATCACTCCCGACGGAATCGGGCGATCCGGCCGGGTCTGCGCGTCTTCGGCGCGGTCGGCCCAATCGTTCAAAGCCATCGCGCCGTGATAAACACCGAGCGTTGCACCGATCAACAGCCAAGGCAGCCTGCCTGCGGGCCAATGGCCGCCAGCGCCAAGCAGCAGGCCCGCCAAGACATCTGCGATGGCGGTCGGAGCGAGAGAGAGGCGCAGCAGACGGCCCAATGCGAGCAACTTCATGCGCGAACCATAAAGATTCGCCCACGTGGATGTCGCCTCTTTTCGATGGTCGTCTCAGCTCCGCGCTCAGCCGGCATGGCCAACCGCAGACTTGCGCGCCTTACTTACAACGAAGCGGGACTCAGATGGCTGGGAAGAACCAGCGGGCGACATCGTTGTAGGTCACATAAACCATCAACGACAGGATGAGCACCAGCCCAACAATCTGGCTGTAGCCGAGTGTGCGTTCGGAAACGGGTGAGCCCTTGATGCCCTCGATCAGTAAGAAGAACAAGTGTCCGCCATCCAGTACGGGGATGGGCAGCACGTTCAGTAGCGCCAAGTTCATGCTGAGCATGCACAAGAAGAAGAACAGCTTGGACATCCCCTGCGAAGCAAAGCTGTGTGAGACAACACTGATTGTGATGATGCCGCCCAAGTTCTCGGTGCTAACTTCTTGCGTCAACATGCGACGCAGCGTGCGACCCGTCTCGACTAAGAAGCGAAAAGAAGCGGCGACGCCAACCGACATCGACTGGCTGACCCCTTTGGTCTGGTAGATGTACTCTGCCCTCAGCAAATTGAAGCCCCATAAATGCTGGGTGGGGGAGCTGGGGACGACTGCGAGCTGGACCATCTCGTAACCCTGATCCGTCCCGGTCGCGCGCAGCACATCGACGGGGATGGGCTCCTCGGTCTTCGCCAGCTTCTTTGCCAGCTCGCGGAAACGGCCCCAGTCCGTCACGGCCTCGCCATTGATGGATGCGATACGGTCCCCGTCTAATAGCCCTGCGGCCGCGGCCCCACCGCCCTCGGTGATAGCAACTAGGGTATTGTCGAAGTCCGGTGCGATCGCGAGGTCCGAAGTGAAGGTAATCGTCTCTTCAACCGTCATGGCCGCGAGTTCCACTTGGATCATTTGGCCATCACGATCGATATCAACCGTTGTGGGATGTCCGCTGTTGGCAGCCAACGCGCGCACGATCTCGTCTCGCCTATAGACCACCTCGCCGTTCACGGAGCGAATGCGATCGTCCGTGCGCAGGGCCGACTTGGCGGCCGACCCGCCCTTGCGAATAGCAGACACATGTATCTGGGCCACTTCGACTCCGAAGCGGCGTAGGTCTTCGAGGACTTCGGTCTCGGGATCGATCGTTACGTGGAGTAGTTCAGCGTCGGCATCTCCACGTGCCAACTGCAAACTAACCGTCTCTCCCGTTCGCAAAGCCATGTGGAGCTGGTCCTCGATGCTCATGCCTGGCAGGCCACCATCGACACCGACAACGCGATCACCCGCTTGCATGCCGACTCGACTCGCCGGTGAGTCAGGCGTCACCGCGATGGCCAGACTGGGATCGATGGAGGGCCCGATCCCGACTTGATAGACACCTGGACTGTCGACGTAGGTCGGCGTAAGCGTGATGTTGCGCGGCGTCGATTCACCTGGGACCTGGACGGTAAAGACCGCGGGGTCCGATCCAGAGAGGGCGACCTCGTTCGGGATGTGGAAGAAGTCGAAGACGTCGTTACCGTTGACCGAGAGGACCTCGGATCCGATCGGAAAGCGCGCATGCCAAGCCGGCGACCCGGGGATTAGCGTGCCCACCATGGGACGCAGGCTCGGCAATCCATTCGCGAGTACGAACGGAAAGACGACAAGCGCGAAGGCCACGTTCATCAGCACGCCGCCCGAATAGATGAAGAAGCGAGCGGGCACGCTCTTTGAGCTCAGTTCCCACTCTTGGGGCTTCCCGTCGTGCGAGCGCTCGAGCTCGTCCCCGGCCATCTTGACGTAGCCTCCGATCGGGACGGCGGCGATCTGATAGAGCGTATGCCCGCGCCTCCAACCGAAAATTTTGGGCCCAAACCCTAGGCTGAAGACCTCGACGCGCACCTTGCACAGACGCGCGGCGATGAAGTGGCCGCCTTCGTGCACGAAAATGACCAAGCCAATGCCGAAGACGACTTGGGCGATCCGAAACAGTTCAGAGAGAAAGTCCATCATGTATTGATTCGACCCTCTGTGGGGAAGGCTTGAGGGTCGGAGCGGATACCCTTCTCAGCGAAGCAGGGGACCCATTGTGCGTATGATTTCGGTCACAGTCGCGGCGACCGAATCGAGCAGAAGCTTGGCAGGGCTGCGAGAGGTTTGGAAGACCTTGGATCAAAAGCAGTCCCGGTTCAACCGCGAGCCGCTTGGCAGGCAAAGAGAAGGCCCACTTGGTCAGGGCCCCGAGCGGTCAGGATTCATTGGGCAAGCGGTGTCGCACAGGTCTTAATCTGGTCACGAGCCAGCTCCCGTGCCCTTTTGTCAGCGCCAAGGAGGGACTCGATGCTCTCGCTCGCCCCCTCACGTTGCTCAAGCACGCTGCGATTGATGCGATAGATGTCTTGGAAGCGGATACGCCCGTCCAGAAAAGCCTGCACGGCTACCTCGTCGGAAGCGTTCAGCACACAGCCCGCGTCGGATTTTTCTTCGACGCAGCGAAAGCCAAGCTCGAGCGTTGGAAAGCGTTCAAGGTCCGGTTCTTCGAAAGTCAAAGTCTTGAACACCTTGAAATCGAAACCAGTCAGTGGCGCGGGCGCTCGATCAGGATGGTGCAACGCATAGTGAATAGGGCCACGCATGTCCGGCGGACCCATCTGCGCAATGACAGAACCATCGATGAACTCAACCATCGAGTGCACGATGGACTGCGGATGGACCACTACATGGATACGGTCGCGCTCGAGACCGAAAAGGTGGTGCAGCTCGATCACCTCGAGCGCCTTATTCATCAGAGTCGCCGATCCGATGGTGATACGCGGCCCCATATCCCAATTGGGATGCTTGAGCGCCGCCTCGGGCCGGACGTTTTCGAGCTCTTCGAGTGAACTCTGCCGGAAGGGGCCTCCACTGGCGGTCAGGAGGACGCGCCGTACCCGGCCGATGTCTTCGCCGCGCAAGCATTGGAAGATCGCGGAGTGCTCGCTGTCGACCGGAATGATCTCGGCGCCATGTTCGCGCGCGAGATTCATCAGCAGCTCTCCGGCGATAACGAGTGACTCTTTGTTGGCGAGAGCGAGCGTCTTGCCGCGCCGCAGCACACCGACCGAGGCGTTCAAACCACGACTGCCGACCACGCCGTGCACGCAGACGTCGAACTCAGTGCGCTCGACGAGTTCCTCCAAGGCCGATTCGCCACGCAACAGTTCGATGCCGGCAGGCAACTCGGCCGCCAGCGCTTCTGCAGCTTCCAGGTCCTCAATTGCCACGAATCGTGGGCGGAATTCGCGCGCCTGTTCGAGCAGCAGCTTCCAGGAGCGACCGGCAGCCAGACCGTCGACCTTCCACGAACGTCCCCCTGCGGCGGCATTGCGACGAATCAAATCGAGCGTCTGTGTCCCGATCGAGCCTGTGCTCCCGAGGACGATGGTGGTGTTCTTCAAGCGGTGGTGCGCAGGTGGTGGAGCTTCAGCAATCGCGAAGATTGCCCTCACTCCTTGCTGGATCTAAGTTTAGCGCGGACGATTCAACAGAGTTCACAGCAAATCAGGGCGGAGTGCACGTATGCCTTCCCATGAAGCTTTCGGGCCAGAGTGCCGATGAGTGAGACAAGACCGAGCGAGCCGCGCTGAGCCCGGACCGAGACCCAGCTGGCCCAAAGCATCCCAGATGGCACTGACGTGACCGACGATTCCAAGCAACAGACCACAGCCGGGCAGCCGCCACTAGGGCAAAAGCCGGGAGCGTGGCAGCTGCGCGCTCGATTCTGCCCGCTCTGTGGCGGGTCACTCGCGCCGACCGAGATTGCCGGGCGCACACGCCAGCGTTGCGCTCCTTGCAACTGGGTGCTGTACGCAAATCCGGCCAGCGCCGCAGCGGCAGCGGTTATTGACCGCGAACTACGCGTGCTGCTGATCCGGCGCAGCCTCGCCCCGCATCAAGGCTCTTGGGCACTGCCGGCGGGTTATCAGGAAATGGACGAGAACCCACAGGATGCGGTCGAGCGCGAAGTCTTGGAGGAAACCGGCGCTCGCATCGAAGTCGGCCCCTTGCTCGACGTGATCTATATCGCTGACGACCCGCGTAAACCCGCCAACGTGATCATCTATTTGTGCCGTTTCCTGGGCGGTGAAGTGCGCGGCGCCGACGATGCCATGGAAGCCGCGTTCTTTCCGCTCGATCAACTGCCAGAGAACATTGGCTTCGACAATACACGCCTGGTCCTGGAGCCTCTGCGGCACAGGATCGAGGCTGGAGAGTGGAACTTCGAAGAGCCTTGGGATCGAAGCCCGTCCGGCGAATGATCCTGGGCCTCGAGTCCGTTATGGTGGGGGACCCGGAGCGCATGGGGTGCTCCTGATCCCAGCCACGAACCGAGGCCCGCATTGAGCCAGAACAGCCCGCTCACGTACAAAGACGCAGGCGTCGATATCGACGCCCAAGACACGGCATTGGCCGGCGCTAAGGACGCGATTCGATCGAGCTTCACCCCAGGTGTGCTGGGCGATGTCGGTCTCTTCGGCGGCCTCTTCGATCCGGCCAAAGTCGGATGTGGCGACATGGTTCTGGTCGCCAGCGCAGACGGCGTCGGCACCAAACTCGACGTAGCGAAGCGGGCCGGCATCTTCAATACGGTCGGTCGCGATTTGGTCCAACACTGCATCGGTGACATTCTGGTGCAGGGCGCGCGGCCGTTGTTCTTCCTGGACTACGTCGGAACGGGAAAGCTCGAACCAACCGTAGTGAGCGAGTTGATCACTGGTTGCGCAGAAGCGTGCCGTGACAACGGATTGGCTCTGCTCGGTGGCGAGACAGCCGAGATGCCTGGTTTGTACGCGGCGGGTGATTTCGACCTGGTAGGTACGATCGTCGGCGCTGTCGCGCGCGACAAGATTATCGATGGCTCACGTGTTCGTGCAGGACAAGTATTGCTCGGGCTGCCCTCTGCAGGTCTGCACACGAATGGCTATTCGCTCGCGCGCAAGGTGATCTTCGATCGACTCGAAATGGGTCTTGAGGATCGCCCCGAGCTCCTCGGCGGTGCCAGTGTATGCGAGGCTCTACTCGCTCCGCATCGCTCGTACTTCGATGCCCTTTGGCCGTTACTTGAAGAAGGACGCATCGCTGCGCTGGCGCACATCACTGGCGGCGGGATCCCGGGCAACTTGAATCGCGTGCTGAAGGATGTCGACGCCAATGTGCAGCGTGACAGCTGGACGACACCGGGTTTGTTCCAGTTGATCATCGAGGGCGGCAATGTCCCGCTCGATGAAGCCTATCGCGCATTCAACATGGGCATTGGCATGATTCTATGTGTCGACGCTAACGAAAAAGACGCGGTCGTCAATTCGCTTGAGTCGCGCGGTGAAAAGGTCGTGACCATCGGCGAGCTGGTTCCGGGCTCGGGTCAAGTTCACATGCTATAGGGTTGGGGCTGCGACGATGAACTCCTGCAATAGACAGCATCGACGCAACTTCCTTGGGTCTCTTGCCTTTGCGCTGACGCTGGTCCTCGGACTAGCGAGCGGACGTGTTGTGCCAGACTCTCAAAACCTCGATTGGCGCAGCTTTCCGAATGGCTCTCAGCGCATTGCAGCTTTCGAAGCCGCACTGTCTGAGTCGTTGGGTAGCGACGCCTTCCAACAAGTCATTGTTGCCAGCTTCGAGGCCTTCCAATTCCACCTCGATGCCCTCGAGTACAGGCATGCCGAGCGCCTGGCGCTCGCTATGCACGGTGCTGCCGACGCTAGCTGGAGCGCTTGGACCTTGGCCTTGATCTCGACTCGAGTGGGAAAACACGAACGAGCGCTGAGTCTGCTGGAGCATGAGCGGGCACAGGCGAGCACGGCCAAGGACACGATTGAAATCCTGGGGCGGCAAGCCCTGGCCGAACTCGGGGCTGGGCACGAGGAGCGGGCGCGCGATCTTCTGGGCCTGGCTCTCTTGATGGGCTCCAAAGACGCGGCACAAATTTTGGCTCGTTTGGCGCTCAGCGAGCAAGAGTGGGGGCGCGCCCGAGCCCTTTTTGGCTCATTGATACCCGCTTTGCCTAGTCCGGGGGCCCCGCCCGAGATCACCGTCGCACCATGGGCCTTGCGTGGCTGGGGTTTGGCGCAACTTCCCTGACAAGCCGGGGGAGGCGCTGACGCCAGCAGAAGCACTAGCAACACAATAAGAACGCCTTCTGTAGCTACGCCTGTCAACTCCCCCCGCCTGGGGCCCTATGGTAGGCTCCCCGCCCTTCGAGCCTCCGCCTGCCGCTCATCGCTACGGGAAGCCCCACTGGCCCCGCGACGGTCAACGATCCGGGCTCGATTCACTTTCCGCCGAACCATGGCCTCCTGACTGGGAGGCATCACCTGAGTCCGATTCGGACGAGCACGGGACATGTCCAAGCGCTTCATCAATCTCGCCCTCTCTACTACCGCCCTGATCTTGTTCCTTCTGCCGGCAATCGCGGCTGAAGACCGGGTTTTCAAGGATGGAGACCTCAAGAAGTTCGGTCAGAGTCTGGGCAAATACTTCCAGGCCATCAGCGACGCCGAGGATATCGAAAAGGCCCAGGCCTCGCTGCACGACGCAATCGCCAAGCTCGAGAAGAAGGCCAAAGGCCGCAGCTTGCTGACGACCCCTGCCGACATCGGGCGCGGCTTTTGGCTCTCGCGCAACCTGTCGAAGGCCAAGGTCAAGAAGGGCAAGGTCACCAAGGCCGTTCGCAAAGCTGGCAGCGCCGCCAAAGGCGAAGTCCAGTACGCGTATCGTCTGCCGAAGACCTACAACGCAGCCAAGAGTACCTATCCGCTGATCCTTACGATCCCGGACGAAGGTGTCGAGCCTGAAAACCACATCAAAGAACAGTGGTTACTCAATGACATCCACGACAACGCAATCATCTTGTGCGTGTCGATGCCGGGCAACCGGGATAAGTGGACCGAGTTGATGCTCGACGGTGAGTTCGGTGGGCTCGGCAACTTGATGACTTGCTTCGGCGCGGCACAAGAGTTGTTCTCGATCGACTTCGATCGTGTCTTCGTCGTCGGTCGCGGAGCCGGTGTCCCGGCGGCTATTGCCATTGGCAACTACTTTCCGTATCGCTTTGCCGGCATCATCGGTCGCAAAGGCGACACCGAGAATATCGGACCGGAGAACTTCTCCAACCTGCCGTGCTACTTCGCTGGTGCGGGCAAGAATGCAACCGCCTTCAAGGATGCGGCCGAAGCAGCGGGTCACAAAAATGTGACGATCGCACCGTCAGCCAAAGAAACGGACATTTGGGACTGGATGAAGGAGAACCCGCGCACGACCTATCCGACGAAGGTCGCTCTCACTCCTGGAAACGTCGAAGGTGTCCCCTTCCCGACGCGCGCCTACTGGCTCGGAGTCAGTCCTTCCGAAGGTTCCGCTAGTCTCACAGGCCGCATCGACCGCGCCAAGAACACCGTCTACATCGATGGCGAGGGTGTGCCGAAAGTTACGCTGTATCTGAATGACCAACTCGTCGACTTGGAGAGTCCTGTCAAGGTCATCTGCAACGGCGTCGAGAACGAAGCCGTGCTGCAGCGTCGCCTGTCGGTCACTCTGGAGTTCCTGAAGAAGGGCACCAGTGATTCGAACTGCATCTACGTCTCTACGCAGACCTTCGCGTTGCCGGCCAAGGCGAGCGCAGATAGCGAGTGAGTGACGCAGGGTCATCGCCGCGCTCCGCTAGGAGCGCGGTCTTGATCGTTGTCGGCCTGTCCGGGGCCGGCACGATGACGGTCGAACTCTCGGCCGTTCGGCTACTGGCTCCGTGGTTTGGTGCTTCGGTCGGAGTCTGGACGAACGTGATCGGGGTGATCTTGTTCGCCCTCTCGATCGGCTATCTGCTCGGTGCCAAGCTCTCGCGTCGTGCCGATCCGCTGCGAATGATGGCGATCGCGCTTGGCGCAGCGGCGCTCTTCACCGCCTGGTTGCCCAGTCTGGCGCGGCCTGTGGCCGGCTACTTCCTGCCGGCTGAGTTGGCACTGGATGAAGCCGCGAGCCTACTTATCTGGGGCAGCTTGGCCGCTTCGATGAGTCTGTTCCTGCCTGCGGCGATGATGCTAGGCTGCATCGGACCGTTGGCCGTTGAAGCGGTGCAAGCATCCTCCGGCGGACATGCGGGCGATGCAGGCGGACGCGTCCTGGCGGCTTCGACCATCGGGAGTCTGGCCGGCACCTTTGGGACGACGCATACCTTCTTGCCGCACCTCGGAGTCACGGGCACTTTTCAATTAGCCGGTGGCGTATTGATTGCGAGCTCGGTTGCTTTCTTCTTGCTCTCTCGCAAACACCGGCAAATGTCATCTGACATTGCGGCTGACGAGGGCGGAGCGAGCGGACCCGGCTTCGCGGCTAAGAGCTTGCTCGTGTTGCCGTGGCTCTTTGCCCTGACCGGCATTGGCTTAGCCGAATACGATCTGCCGAAGCCCGGCGGGGGAGGTGTGTTGCTGGAAGAGCTCTCGTCGCCCTATCAAGCGTTGCGAGTTGTCGAACGATATGAAGGCGAAGAGCGCCGTCGCTTGCTGCAAGCCAACGAGAGCCTCGACTCTTTCCAATCGATTTGGCAACCCAGGCCGGGCTTGCTGGGTTTGGGGTCGTACTACGATCTGTTCAGTTTGCCCGCGCACTGGCAGCGCGCGGAGGACGCCTCACTCTCGCAGTGGCGTGTGTTGATATTGGGCCTTGGAGCCGGGACAACCGTGCGCGTGCTGGATGGCGCGAGCCCGGAGGGTGTCGAGGTAAGGACCATCGGCATCGAGATCGACCCAGGCGTGATCGAGCTTGGCAAACGACACTTCGATCTGGTTGAAAGCGAACGACATGCCGTCGTCTTAGGTGATGCGCGCGCTCTACTCGACGGACTAGAGGGAAGCTTCGATCAGATAGTCATCGACTGCTACGCCAACAACATGGAAATCCCGGCGCACCTCGCGACTGTCGAGTTTTATGAAGCTGTCCTTATCAAGCTACGCGTTGGCGGATGGTTGAGCGTGAACGCGGCTGGCTTCGGATTCGAAGACGCCGTTGTGCGCGCTGTCGCTGCCAGCGCCTCACAAGCGTTGATCAGGGACAATGCAGTTCGAGCCGATTCACTTGATGCTGGCACACAAGGTCAAGCCGCGCTGTTCGGCACTCCCACTCCTGTGCTCGCACTGCGCGTGCCCTTCTCGCGCAACTGCATACTGATTGGACGCAAAGGGGCGAGCGTGCCCGAGCCAGCTTCCGCAGCGTGGCGCTTCGAGAGCGAAGCACATGTCGAATTACTAGGTCAGTTGGAGTTACCCGAGGTGTGGACCTGGATTGACACGAATTCGCTCACCGCGCCTACCGATGACCGGTGTGACATCGATCTATTGCAGCTGGAGTCCGTTCTGAAGGGACGTCGCCAGTGGCACACGAGCGAGTGAGAGCCGGACAGCGGCAGCTTTGCGTTGCGCTTTTGTGCGTGCTCGCATGCACGCAGGTCTTCGGCGCATTTCCGACGACGCGCGTCACTCTGCTCTGGCCACAGGACGCGAGCTTCGCCGATGTGCAGGCTCGCCTGAGTGAGAGCGACTATCTTGGCGCACTCCAGCAAGCATCCAAGATCGAGGACGCGCTGCTCTCTGCCCAATCACGTCTACACGTGCTGCATCACGGCGGCGATTTGCCAGCCGCTTTTCGCTGTGGGGCGACGGCGTTGAAACAGTTCCCAGGCGACCTCTACTTGCTGGATCAAACGGCTTTCATTGCGGGAACGCTTGGCGACAGCCGCGAGTTAGCGCTGCTCCTCGATCAGGTGCGTTCGTTGCGCGGACAGGCTGAGGTCAATGCTGATGAGCTGGAGCGCGTTCTAAGTTCGCACAGCGCAGTCGACGAGACGCTTCACGGCAAGGTTCTCGCCAGTGAGCAGAGTTCTCGGCGCGCGCGCATTCTTGTGCTGAGCCTTGGAGGCCTGGCTCTGGTTGCTCTTGGCATCCTGGCCCGTGGGCGCTGACTCGGCCTGAATTTCGGACATGGCTGCGACCCAGCCATACCCGCGGATCAATACAGATCCAATATACCCTTGCCGCTGGTAGGATCGATCAAGGTAGCAGGAGTCTCCCACCACGCGATGTCCGCCGCAATCTTCGCGTTCCAGGGCAATGACTCTTTGGCACAGATCACGCCAAGAGCAACGGCACCGAAGGCACGTGTCAGATCTGATTTGCGTTCGTCGTTAAGCACATTGATCAAGCCATCGACCGATCGTGCATCACCGACCCTTCCCAAGGCGGACAGCACCCCAATCTGCTCAAGTAAGCTAGATGTACTCCCGATGCGGTTGAGAAGCGCGCTGACGGATTCTTTGTCGCCCAACATCGCCAGTGCGATCGCACACTCGCGCAACACGCCGGGTCGATATCCAGACTTTGAGACGACCATGCGCAGATCGTCGATCGCGGATACGGCACCCATCATTCCCAAGGCGGCCGCTGCGTGTCCACGTACATTTTCGTCTCCGCCGTGCAGTCTCTCGACGAGTGAGTCAGTAGCGGATCGATCACCTGCAAGTCCCAATGCAATGGCCAAGGCTCCGGCCTCCGCGGGGCTGGCGCTGTTCTGGAAGCGAAGACGTAGCGCGGTTCGGATCAAATTCGAGGGCTCGTATCCATGCCGTTGGTTGCCATGCTCGAAGAGGCCGAGGCTCAAGGCCGCCCAGGGTCGTCCGAGGCTTGATCCACCTTTCAAGCGGCCCAGCAAGAACTGACGCACAAGTTCGGGGCCAGGCCCGTGCAGACTCTCGCCCGGGCGGGTTGCGCAGCGCGCGAGCGCAACCAATGCAATATGGCGACTCGTGCGGTCACCGTTCGAGGCCGTCTCGAACAAGCGTTTACGAATCGCGACGTCGACCGGATCTTCGTCGTTGTCGCCAAGCAGTCCGAGCGCATGCACAACTCCATGACTGACGGCCTTGTCCAACTTAGTGCGGGGCTTGAGCGCATCTACCAGCTGCTTGCCGATCACGGTCTTGACCGATGGCGAGGCGCCTCGTGCAAGGCGCACGACTGCGACCGGTATCTGTGCGCGTACGCGCGAATCCAGTCCCTTGGGTCCATCGTCGGCTAGCTTGCCAAGCAAGAACAACACCTGCGCTTGGCGTGATGCACCGGGCCGCACGGGCGGGGACTCGGGCCCCGGAAGCTCGCCATCGAGCAGCGGAATCAAACCGAGCGACAAGACGGCAGCGACACCCACGTCGAGGGCCGCTTCTTCACGCGTCTCGAGCACCGCTGCCAAATGGTGAACTGCATAGCCACGCACGCTCGGGCTCTCGGCACGATTGCCGATCAACCCTAGGCCATAGGCCGCGTACGCTCTTGTGCGAGTCGAGACCTTGGCACGCGCGACCAACTTGCGACCATGCTCGGTGTCGTGTAGCAGTGCTGCCAAATCGGGTGCCGTACTCGAGTTGGCCAAGATGCCCAAGGCGACCGCCGCGGTCTCATGTACTTCTTGATTCGAATGCGTCAGGAAGGCACGAATCGAGGCCGACAGATCAAAGCCTGTGCCCGCCGCGTCTTGACCGATCTTTGCCAACGCAAGCAGCGAGGCAGTTAGGATGTCGTTGTCGCGACTCTTCAACGCGCGCATCAGCGCTGGTACGACCAAGTTGCGAATCTGGGCATTCGACGGCATCAAGCCTTCGCGACTGACGCTACTCGTTCCGTGACCGAGATAGAACTCGTCGCTCCCGGTAGCCGCTGTGCCGCTGCGCACAGCGGAGCGCAGGCTCATGTAGCGCTCGCGGTTGAAGCCCCACCATTGACTCCACGCCGATGTGTCCGTGTTGGCTGCACCGGCGGTCGAGCCCGCTCCCGGACCTCCGCCTGCCTTGGCGCCGCCTGGACCGATCGCTCCACCGGGTCCGCGGTAGACGCCGCCGTGCGTGGCATGAGCGTCACCCGCTGCCAAGGGCAAGACCACCATCGCGAGCAGCTGACCGCAGCAGCGCAGGCTGTTCGGTCTTACGATTCTGCCTAGCCAAGACGTGCCCATCGTGCGTGCTCGCTGCTTCACTCTATTCATCATTATTCGTGCGCCTCAGGCTGCGGCGGACGTCAGCGTCTAACCCGAATCCTACAGAGAAGATTGCTTGGGACGGCTCTGAATCCATTTTGGGACAGCTGCGTCTGCGGGGGGGGCCATTCGATGTGGGCGGAAGGGCCCTGCGAGGGCGCCACGCGTCTCTGACGCAGGATCAGCGGACATGCCGCAACCTTCGTGCCCCCTCCCACCAGAAGGCCTGGGAGACCATACGAATCAGAGCTGCAAGAGCGGGAGCGCCACCCCACACCGGAACGGCCGGCGTCTGTGAAAGACGCCGGCTGTTCCGGTGTGAGGGCTTAGCTCATGCAAAGCTCAGTGGACTGAAGCCGCGTACAGTATGTCCAAAAATCCCGTACCGCCGTAGCCGGTCAGGGTCGTCGTGTTTGCGCGGTAGTTGATGCCAACCGAGATCTTCGAGTTCCAGCTCAGCACTTCTTTGTCACAGACGATCCCGAGTGCCGCCGCGGCGCAACCTCGCGCTCGATCCGAAATCGCATTGCTCTCGAGCATGGCGGTCAAGAGATCGAGAGAACGCGCGTCGCTGATCGTGCCTAGCGCCGAAGCCAAGGCAGCTTGCGAGTACAAGCCTTTGGCCGACTTCAGCATCTCGATCAACTCACCTACCAACTTGCGATCACCGAGCAGGCCAAGCGCGGTAGCCGCTTGCTTCAACAGCTCGGGCCGATACTCCGCGCCTTGAATGATCTCTTGGATCGGCCTCACGGATCCTCAATCACCGAGCAAAGCAAGGGCGACTGCGGCGTGGCCGCGCGCCTCGTCTGAGCCTTTGAAGTAGTCCATCTTCTTTAGCAGGCTCGAGTTGCTGAGGGCACCGCGGCGCAATCCCAATGCGAGGCTGAACTTGGATGCTCAGAAGGCTCGTTCACGCTCGCTACGAAAATCAAAAAAAATCGGCGCCCCTCATCGCTGAGGGGCGCCGATCCTTGTCGCAAACCACACGCTCACCGGCAATAAAGCCGGGGCGGAGGGGCGGACACCGAGGACTACAGGATATCGAGGATACCCGTGCCGTTCTCACCCGTGAGGGTCGTGGTGTTCGCGCGGTAGTTGATGCTGGTCGAGACCTTGGAGTTCCAGGGGAGGGGCTCCTTGTCGCAAACGATACCGAGAGCAACGGCAGAGAAGCCGCGTGCGGTGTCGGTCACGCTCTTGTCGTCAAGCATCGTGATGAGGGGGTCGATCGAACGGGAGTCACCGATCGCACCGAGAGCGGAAGAAATCGCCGCTTGCGTGGCGAGCCCCTTGGCCGTTCCGAGCATATCGATCAGCTCGGGAACCAGTTCCTTGTCGCCAAGAAGGCCAAGCGCGATGGCTGCCTGCTTGAGGAGGTCGGGGCGGTACTTAGCGTTCTTGATGATCTCTTGGATCGGCTCGATGGAGCTGCGGTCTTCCATGAGGCCCAAACCGACGGCGGCGTAACCGCGCGCTTCGTTGGAACCCTTGAAGAAGTCGAGCTTGTCGAGAAGGATCTTCTTGCCTTCGTTGTCGCGACGCAGACCAAGAGCCAGGCAGTAAGCACCGGCGTCGGACGGACGCTTCATCTCGGCGGTCGCGGTGCGCAGAGCGCTACCCGCAGCGGCGTCGAGGGCCTGGTCGTTGTCGAGCAACGCACGGCCGAAGACACCGAGGGCCAGCGCGGCCCAGGGCTTAAGAGTACGACCCTTGGAGAGTTGCTTGAGCAGCTCAGCACGGGCGTCCTTGACGCCTTCCAGCGCCTTCTCGTTTTCGCCGGGGTTGCCCGCCACTTGAGCAAGGGCAATCAGCGCGAAACGATTGGTCTGGCGATCGCCGTCCTTGATGAGGCGACCCAGGTTCTCACGCAGCTCGGTGTCAACTTCGTCGGCGTCAGAGTCGCCCATGATGCCGAAGGCGAGCGTCGTGCTCTG
The DNA here is from genome assembly GCA_047611405.1 of Planctomycetota bacterium. Taxonomy (GTDB): domain Bacteria; phylum Planctomycetota; class UBA1135; order UBA1135; genus JBLFWN01. Next base: position 20,786 of record JBLFWN010000111.1, read on the forward strand.
CTGGACTTGTTCTTTTGCCTTCGAGTGCTGACCGACGAGGCCGGCAAGCATTTCGTAGACGGGTGCTTTCAGGTCAGCAAGCTGATCGTCGGGCACGTGCGTCAACAGGCGAGCCATCGCGGTCGGAGCGTGGGCGCGCACGAAGTAGTGACGCGTCGTCTTGTTGGCGCGCTCTTTGGCCGGATCGATGTAGTCGATCAAGAAGGAAAGCTGGCTCTGCAGGCAGCAAGCGGCTTTCTCGTCCGCGCCTTCGAAGGTCGCCTCAAGAGCTGCAACGTCGTCGGCCAACTCGACCGGAGTCAGGCCCATGGCCGTCATCGCAGCGACCTTGACGTCGCGAGTCGAGAAGTGCGGACCGTTGAGCATTGCGACCAGGTTCTTGACGATGTCCTGACGGACTTCGTTAGAGGAGGTCTTGTGACCGACAAGGCCCAAGCCGTAGGCGGCAAATGCGCGCGTGCGGTAGGGGACTTCAGTCTTGTTACCGACCAGCTGGCGACCAACGGGGTCGTCATTCATCAAGCTGACAAGCGCCGGAACGGAGGCGTCGTTGGCGAGGATGCCAAGCGCGACGGCGGCGGTCTCGGAGACCTCCTGGTTGCCGTCCTTCAAGAAGGCCGCGATGGTCTTCTCAAACTCGGACTCACCACTCTCGTTCTGAACGTCACCAATCTTGGCCAACGCGATCATCGCGCCGGTCAGGATGTCGTTGGAGCGCTCTTTCTCAAGGGCGCGCAGCAGGGCCGGAACGACCTGGCCACGGATTTGTTCTTCGGAGGGACGCAGGCTGTCCTTGGCCTGGCTTTCTTGACCCTGACCCAAGAAGAAGTCGTCTGAACCAGTCAGAACGCCTTCGTCGTGGATTTTGGACTTCAGGTTCAAGTAGGGATCCTTGTTGAATCCCCACCAGAAGTCCCAGACCGTCAGGTCGACGCCGCCGCCGCCGCCACCTGATGTGGTGGGCTTGCTGGGGCCACTGCCGGGGTTACCAGCGGGCGCACCAGGCGAAGCGGGGCCGGGGGAGCTCGGTCCGGAGGGACCGGGGCTCGACGGGCCACCAGGGCCGGGCGTAGCGGGGCCACCGCCGCCGCCGCCGCCACCGCCGCCCGGGGGCACGGTGTCACCGGGGCCACGATAGGTACCGCCGTGGGCGGAGCAAATGTCCTGAACGCCAAGAAGGCTGGCGGAGAGGAGCGCGCCGAGAAGGAGCAGTCTCTTCATGAGGTTGTTGTTCGGTTGATCACTAAAGGGGTACCCACAGAATGGAAAGCGCGGCGAGCGCGATCTCCACTGCATATAGAGCAAGGGCCATGCCAGGCCCCCCTGGACTTGCAGGCATCATATGGTTTGTTGGGGGAGCGTACCGGGGGATTATGCCGCTCGAGTCACAATTGGGAGTTCGAGCCGTCGTTAATAGGCATTTGGGCACG
>JBLFWN010000112.1:0-22185 GCA_047611405.1 Planctomycetota bacterium
CAGGAATCTCGGCCTGGCGGCTACCATTCTCGTCCCGAACCAGATCGACCATGGCGTACCAGTTGGATGCGTTCGAGCAGACGAGATAGAACTCTTCGACTTGGTCCTTGGGTGTAGTCGCAAAGTGGGGAAGCAGAGCCGTGCTTACTCGTTCAGGTGAGTTCAGCATCCAGCCGATTTTGGCCAGCGAGTTCTCCCGCATCTCGACCTCCTCGGGCAACCAATCCTGCGGGCGGCGCTCGTAGCCCGAGGAATCCATCAGCGTGATGCTGGCGATCAGATCAGGACGATCCAATGCAGCCCGCCAGACGAATTCCCCGCCATAGGAGGACCCGACGAGGTGAACCGCTTCGAGGCCGAGTCCTTCGATGCAAGCGACCACGCGGTCAGCACCCATTTGAAAAGTGAACTCCTCATCGGGGCTGGGAGCAATGCCATGTCCCGTGACTTCGACGGCGTAGACATCCCTTAGGCTTCCTAAGCCATCGAATTCGGGGCCACCCAATATGATGTCCACCCATGTGTAGAGAGTGGATGGTGTCCCGTGCACCAACACTACGGGTAGAGAGCCTTCAGGAACCAGTTTGGGTGACCCGTGGAAGTAGATGAGCTCCGACGTGGCCCCACTGCCGCTGCCCTCAGGAACCGTCCTTCGTTGAATGGGGCTGAGGCCTTCGTTCTTGGAGAGGGCTGCGAGCTGCGCTCCTAGGTCTTCCTTGCTCGTCGACCGGCAGCCCCACGCCATCAACGACGATACCCCCAGAACGAGGGTGCCCCATAGCAACGGCCGTCGGTCAGAACAAACGTTCTTGGCTGCGAGTACGTTCATGCAAAAAGATTCGCGAACGATGCCTTGGTGGATGCATCCAATTGAATGAGGAGCCCGAATAACGAATGGAATGGAAGCTTTCTTTACCCCCCCCCTCCTTGCGCTGGGCATCGGGAGCCTGATCGTCGGCGGCGCCTGGCTTGTCCAGCGCCGGACTGGCACGGCGGCGCTAATCGACCCAATTTGGTCTGCCATCATCGGGCTCTCGGGCGCCTTCTACGCGGTCGTATCCGATGGATGGAGACCGCGACGGGTTCTGATCGCCGCGCTCATTGGCATCTGGTCGGCACGACTGACCTGGCACTTGGTGCACCGCATCGCAAATGAGAGAGAGGACGGTCGATACACACGACTTCGATCGACCTGGAAGCAATCGTTCCAGGGCAATCTCTTCTGGTTCTATCAAGCTCAGGCCGTCCTAGCGGTGCTGCTGACCTTGCCTCTGATGACTCTCTGCACTTCCGAGCACGAGGGGTGGCGAGGACTGGACATGGTCGCCATTGGACTGTTTGTCGCCTCACTAGCAGGAGAGTCGATAGCGGACCGCCAGCTTGGGAGCTTTCGCTGCGACCCTGCGAACAAGGGTAAGACTTGCACAGTCGGTCTTTGGCGTTGGTCCCGTCACCCCAACTACTTCTTCGAGTGGCTGCATTGGATTGTCTATCCCGTGCTCGCGATCGGCTTGCCATGGGGTTGGACGGCTTGGTTTGCCCCCGCGCTGATGTTCTTCCTCGTGTATCAAGTGACAGGCATTCCGCCCACGGAAGAACAGGCGCTCCTCAGTCGGGGAGACGACTACCGGCGCTATCAAAAAACGACCAACGCATTCTTTCCGGGCCCCAACCGAAAGCCCTCAGACAGGCAAGTGAAGTCAACATGAAGACAGCAATCCGACTCATCGAAAAGGGTCTCGTACCGAAGTTCTTCATCCGCAAGGGAATCCGCAAGTTGCTCGAGGATCGGTTGGAGGAACAGACCGAGGCCTGGCAGGCGGACTCGAAGGTGGCCCTTCAGCAGTGGACCGAATCGATGCGTGGCGCCTCCGTTGCACTAGTGCCGGAGATAGCCAATGAGCAGCACTATGAGGTCCCGCCGGCCTTCTTCGAACGTGTGCTCGGCAAGCGGCTCAAGTACAGCAGCGCCTGGTACGAGAGCGCTGACACAAGCCTAGACGAGGCGGAGGACGCCATGCTCCGCTTGACCTGTATACGAGCCAAGCTGTACGACGGCCAGAGAGTCTTGGAGCTCGGTTGTGGCTGGGGATCCCTCACTCTTTGGATGGCCGAGAAGTATCCAGACAGTGAGATCGTTGCCGTATCCAACTCGGCTCCGCAGCGAGAATTCATCGAGCAGCGCGCTCAGCATCTCGGACTTAGCAACGTGACGGTGTTGACCCGCGACATGAATTCGTTCCACCCGGAGCCCGGCTTCGACCGAGTCGTCTCAGTCGAAATGTTCGAGCACATGCGGAACTGGGAAGAGTTGTTGAGGCGAGTGCACAAGGCGTTGAAGCCCGATGGCCTTGCCTTCATTCACGTCTTTGCTCACAAGCAGTTCGCCTATCCATTCGAGGCACGCGATGAATCCGATTGGATGAGTCGTCACTTCTTCACGGGCGGGATGATGCCGAGCGTCGAGATGATCGATTCGCTTTGCATTCCGTTCGAGATCGAGAACCGTTGGCCAGTAAACGGAACTCACTACGCGCGCACCTCTGAGGACTGGCTACGGAACCTTGAAACGCACTCCAAAGAGCTGATGCCCGTACTGGAAGACACTTATGGAGCTGGAAACGGCGCGCTCTGGTATCACAGATGGCGTGTCTTCTTCATCTCTTGTGCAGAGCTATTCGGATACCGGTCCGGTACCGAATGGGTTGTTGCTCACTGGCTCCTGAAGCCGACTGTGAGCGACACCGAGTGATGCCCACTAGATCATCACTCTCTTGGTTCAGAGGATTGGCGACCAGCCTGGTTCGCTGGCTCGATTCGTGGGCCGTCGACACGCGCGATGAGACGGAGGATCCTCGTCAAATTGACTGGATTCGGGTGATTCCATTCCTGGGCATTCACCTCTGCTGCCTCTTTGTGTTCGTGGTTGGTTGGAGCCCGGCGGCCGTCACTGTGGCAGTTGGTTACTACTTCGTGCGCATGTTTGCGATAACCGCCTTCTACCATCGCTACTTCTCCCATCGCTCATTCGAGACCTCACGAGTCACTCAGTTCCTCTTCGCGCTACTCGGTTCTGCGGCAGTTCAACGCGGTCCGATCTGGTGGGCTTCTCATCACCGTGCGCATCATCGCCATGCGGATAGAGATGGCGATGTCCATTCTCCGAATCGTGATGGCTTCTGGTGGAGCCATGTCGGTTGGCTACTCGCGCGCAAGAACTTCAAGCCGAGGCTCGATCTTGTTCGGGATCTGACAGCCTTTCCCGAACTGCGCTGGATCGACCGCTTCGATGTCCTCGTACCAGCATTATCCATTCCCGCATTCTGGTGCCTGGGTGAACTGCTGGGCAACCTCGGCATGGCGACGACAGGTGGACAGATGCTTGTCTGGGGATTCTGTATCTCGACCGTTGTCACCTACCACGTGACCTTCTCGATCAATTCGGTTGCGCACCGTATGGGATCTCGTCGTTTCGATACGCCGGACGACAGTCGCAACAACACGCTCCTCGCCCTGCTGACACTTGGGGAGGGCTGGCACAACAACCACCACCGATACCAGGCGTCCGCCAGGCAAGGATTCTTCTGGTGGGAGCTAGACCTCAGCTACTGCATGTTACGCGTACTCGCAGTGTTCGGCGTCGTCAGGGGTCTCCGACCCGTCCCTCGAAGAGTGTTACGCGAGGGGAAAAGGCAATGAAGCTCGCTGTCATTGGAACGGGAATTTCTGGACTGGTTGCAGCCAGAGAGCTGAATGCCGAACACGATGTCACCGTCTATGAAGCAGCCAGCTGGATTGGAGGCCATACCAATACGGTTGACATCGCAGGGGATGACGGGGCCAAGGCAATCGACACGGGCTTTATTGTCTTCAACGAGACCACCTACCCTCATTTTTGTGACTTGCTACGCGAGCTGAATGTCTCATGGCAGGAGAGCAACATGAGCTTCTCTGTTCACTGCGACAGAACAGGCCTGGAGTACAACGGAACCTCCTTGAACGGCCTGCTGTCGCGCCGCTCCAACGCGCTCAGACCTTCGTTCTGGCGTATGGTTCGCGACATCATGCGCTTCTACCGCGAGGCGCCCGCGGTGCTCGAGGCGGGTTATCCGGATCTGACACTTGGGGAGTTCTTGAGTCGCGGGCGCTACTCCCGGGCCTTCATCGATCAGCACTTGATCCCAATGGGAGCGTCCGTATGGTCGTCCAACTCGCAGACGATGCGAGACTTCCCGATGCGATTCCTCGTGCAGTTCTTCCACAACCACGGATTCCTTCGGGTCGACGATAGGCCTCAGTGGGTAGTCATTCGTGGCGGATCGAGAGAGTACGTACGCAAGCTGACTGAGCCTTTCAGGAGCAAGATTCGCTTGAATACTCCCGTTGTGTCAGTCGCCCGCACCTCCGAAGGGGTTCGCGTCAGGGACAAGACAGGGGCCGAGGAGGTCTACGACTCTGTGGTGCTTGCGACACATGCGGACACAAGCTTGAAGTTGCTCGAGCGTCCGACGGAGGCCGAACGCCAAGTCCTTGGTGCATTCGAGTACCAGCGAAATGAAGCGGTGCTCCATACCGACCGGTCAGTGATGCCGAAGCGGCGACGCGCATGGGCGAGCTGGAACTACCACATGTCTAGCCCCGCTAGTGAGCTGCCGACGGTCACTTACTGGATGAACGAACTGCAGTCACTCGATAGCTCGACTCAGTACTTCGTCACTCTCAACAGAAGTGCGGACATCGCAGAACAGCACACGCTGAGGAAATTCGTCTATCACCACCCCATCTTCTCGTCCGCCGCAGTGCATGCACAGAAGAGGCATGCCGAAATCGACGGGGCCGATCGCGTCCACTTTGCGGGAGCTTACTGGCGCTACGGATTCCATGAAGACGGGGTCATGAGCGGCCTTGCAGCGACACGTCAAATCGGATTGAAGAGCTCAATCGCATGATGAGCGCAATCTACGAAGGGCGCGTATTCCACCAACGTGAAGCGCCGCACACGCACACCTTTGCCTACGGCATCTCGATGATGCTTGTCGACTTAGAAGAGCTACCTACTTTGTTCAAAGGGCACTGGTTGTGGTCAACCGATCGACCCAACTTGTTCTGGTTTCGAAGAGCGGACTACATGGCCCCTTCGAGCGAAGCTTTGCGAGAGGTCGTACTCGACCGTGTTTTGCAGGAAACTGGAACCCGACCAAGCGGGCCCGTTCGACTCCTGACGCAACTGCGGACTCTAGGTTTCATCTCGAACCCGGTGAGCTTTTACTTTTGTTACGACGCAGATGAACAGCTCGAGGCGATCGTTGCCGAGATCACGAATACCCCATGGGGTGAGAGGCACTCCTACGTGCTCGAGGCACGAAAGTCCGAGACAGAGGACTACTTTCAGTGGCGGTTCCCCAAGGCCTTCCATATCTCGCCCTTCCACGCCATGAAGCAAGAGTACGTCTGGCGATTCGAACTTCGACACGATGAGCTGGAAGTGCGCATGGAGAACCATGAAGAGGGTCAGTGTGTGTTCCACGCCGGCTTGATCTGCAGTCGTCGAGAACTGAGCACCCGGTCTCTGGCGCGGGTCATGCTGCGCCATCCTCTGATGACACTGCGCATTCACATAGCGATTTACTGGCAGGCGGCACGGCTCTTCTTGAAGCGCATCCCCTTTCACGATCATCCGCGGAACCTTCAGACAATCGAAGAATCAACATTTCAATGACAGCCCAATCGACCCCTGTGAAACTCTTTTCCGAGGCAGAGCCTACTGTCGCGAACTCGACATTCTTATCGCGCTCGGTCTTGGCACAGTTGAGAAAGATCCGAACGGGGTCGCTCAAGATCGACGATCGTGGCACCAGCCATTCGCTGGGTGACGAATCGAGTCTTGGACCGAACGCAGAGCTCAGGGTTCATGATGCGCGCTTCTGGTCATCGATCGCATTCCGAGGAAGCATCGGTGCAGGCGAGGCTTACGCTCGGGGCTGGTGGACAAGCCCTGATGCGGCGCAAGTCGTCCGACTCTTCGTCCGGAATCATGAAGTGTTGAGCGGTGTGGACAGCGGACTCACGCGCTTGTCTCGCCCCTTCCTTCGCCTATACCACGCATTGCGATCAAATTCGGAGGGGGGTAGCAAGTCCAACATCTCGGCGCACTACGACCTCTCGAACGACTTCTTTGCTTTGTTCTTGGACGAGTCCATGACCTACTCATGCGGCTTGTTCGAGTCAGCCGATACGAGCCTGCACGAAGCATCCATCGCCAAGATTGATCGCCTCTGTAAGCGTCTCGAGCTCGAGCCAAGTGATCACTTGATCGAAGTTGGGACGGGCTGGGGCGCATTCGCCATTCACGCAGCGACGGAGTACGGCTGCCGAGTCACCTCCACAACGATCTCACAAGAGCAGTTTGACTTCGCGACTCAGCGGGTGCGCGCTGCAGGGCTCGAAGACAAGGTCACGATCCTCTTGACCGACTATCGTCAACTAGAGGGACAGTTCGACAAGTTGGTCTCGGTAGAGATGATCGAAGCTGTCGGGCATCGCTACTACGATCAGTATTTCCAGTGCTGCGCATCGCTCTTGAAGCCCGATGGTCTGATGGCGATCCAGGCAATCACAATCGCGGATCAGCACTACGAGCGTGCGCGCAAGTCTGTCGACTTCATCCAACGCCACATCTTCCCCGGCTCCTGTATTCCCTCCGTCACGGCTCTCTGTTCCTCCACGACACGCGCGAGTGACCTGAAGCTCGTCACGATGGAAGACATCGGGCAGCACTACGTCACGACGATCTCGACCTGGCGACAGAGACTTCTAAATCAGAGGTCCAAAGCGGAGGCCATGGGATTCTCCACCGACTTCCTCCGGCTCTGGGATTTTTACTTCGCCTACTGTGAAGGCGGCTTTTGCGAGCGCCATATCAGCACTGTGCAGATGCTGCTCTCGAAGCCTCGGGGGCAGGCAAGCCTCGCTCTCGAACCCCTGCGCGCATGAAGAGTCTCGCGAACTTCGCAGTCTTTCAAGCCGTATGGTTTGGAGCTGTTCTTGGAGCATGCGAAGGGGAAATTTGGCTGGGCCCGATAGCGGCTACCCTGGGAATCCTCGTGCACCTCTGTATGTTGCCGCAGACCGATCGGTGGTTGCGTGAACTCTCTCTCGTAGCCTCGTTCGGGATCATTGGCAGCGCCATTGACTCCAGTCTCTACTTGGCAAACCTGCTGCAGTACCCGACGTCCGCCGAGTCTTGGTTGCTACCCATGGTTCCGCCGTGGATCGCTGCGCTGTGGTTCGCTACAGGAATCTTGCCGCGCTTCTCACTCGCATGGCTCTCACGGTCAGCATGGCTTGCGTCAATCGCTGGCGCACTGGGAGGGCCCGCTTCCTTTCTGGCCGGTAGAAGCCTGGGAGTGATCGAGTCTGGCAACAACCTCGAGACCACACTGGTCGTGCTCTCAATCGAGTACGCCGTGCTCGTTCCGCTACTGCTCTATGCTCATGCGCGCTGGGTTAAAGGGATTCCACGCACTGAGGACAGCGAGTTTGACGAGAGTCATTCCGTCTAGCGAAGATTTCCCAACAACCCCTTACGAAGCGCCTTCGTCGGAGGCTTGTCGCCCAGGTAGAGCTTGACGAACAAGAGCCTGAATGCGTCGCTCTTGATCACGCCGATGACTTTGCTCTCACGCTGGACGGTGATTCCCTTGCCGGGTTGGGCGATGAAGGTGTACCGCTCATCAGCCTTGACGGTCTTCAACATCGTCTTCAGCTGAGCGAGCCCTGCACGGTAGGTCGCGATCTTCTTCCCCGCATTGAGTTTGATAGAAGCCTCATACGCATCACCCAACTGTTCTCCGGTGAGAGCGCGTGAGAACTCGAGGTGAATCACAAGGGTTTGGTCGGCCCGTAAGAGTGACTCTTTGGTCTCTGGCCTCTTCTCGACATACAGAGCTGCCCAATACAGGTTGATTCCGAAGATGCCCCACTCGCAGAGACCGGTTCCATGCAGGGACAGCTTCTTGTCTCCATAGGCAACCTCCTGCACGAACCGCCCCTTCTTCATCTTGGGGATTCCAACTGGGACGGGCTCCTTCGATGCCTTCGACTCTTCTTCCGAACTGGCGTGGGTCGTTGTCCCGACGGCAGTTGCTCCCAGAGTCGTGGCCAGCGAGCTGCCTGAGCACAGGATGATGGAGAGTGCTATGGACGTCTTCCGGGAGCGAGAAATCGAATTCTTCATATGTGGTGATTCGAGGCGGAGCCCCCTAGGGATGCGATTTCCGAGAGAGAAGTGTTCCCGTGTGCGCCCATTGGTAGTGCAGCACTGCCTCCGCCAGGGATCGTGTTTTCTAAACACCAATTCGAGAATCTTTAATCCGACTTGGGCACGCCAGCGAAATGACAGGCATTGCCCGAGTGTGTTTCACAGAACCGCGCCTTCCCACCCGGGAATCAAGCCGAAATGAACTTCAAAAATACCGCAATCCTTTCCGCCGTCCTCGCCTTCGGATCGACAGCAAACGCTCAAAATCTAGTAGAGCTCGCTGAGTCGACCAACCGTTTCAACGTCCTCATTGCTGCTCTTGAAGCGACAGGTCTCGACGTAGTTTTGGAAGGATCCCAGGACTTCACCGTCTTCGCTCCCACTGACTATGCCTTCTACCAGAGCCTCGGACAGGCCGGAATCGCCAACCTCCTGGCGAACCCGGAAGTTCTCGAGCAGGTCTTGCTGTATCACGTCGTTCCGGGTTTGGTCCCGGCCGCGGATGTCGTCAGCTCGAACTATCTGACAACGGTGTACGACCAACGACTCAGTGTCGAGCTATCGGCGGGATCCGTACTGATCAACAACTCGCTCGTTCAGTACACGGACCTGTTCGCGACGAACGGCATCGTTCACGTGATTGACGCACCTCTGCTGCCCAATCTCAGCGACCTGCTGGAGACCGCTGACGAAGTCGGTGGCTTCGACACCTTGATCGCGGCGGTCGGAGCGGCAGGATTGACGCCGACTCTTTCCTCTGCTGGACCCTTCACCGTTTTCGCACCGATCGACGCCGCATTTGGTGCGCTCCCTACTGGGACTGTCGACCGGTTACTCATCCCCGGCAATCAGTCCATCCTGTCGAACATCCTGCAGTATCACGTCGTTCCGGGTCGCTTCTACGCCGACCAAGTCGTGACCATGTCCTCGTTGACCACGGTCAACAATCTGACGCTCAGTGTCAGTGTCGTTGGCAATGATGTCTTCATTGATGGTGCGAAGATTCTGTTGCCTGATGTGGAGACCTCGAACGGAAATATCCACGTGATCGACGCCGTCTTGATTCCTTGATCGAGACAACGCCCTGACGAGCAACACTCGAGACTCGATTTCTGTCTCTCCCCAGGGGCAAACCGTAGCGTGGCAACAACTTGCGGATTGTTTCCTCAGGCGCGCGTCATCGCACACCCTCAGAATGTTTATCGAGTGAGCAGCGCTATCATCGCTGCTTTGATGGACCGGCTGAGGGCTACTCGAAGAGAGGCCCTCCAAAGGGGAACACGTAGATGGAGTCCCCAAGGTCAGTGAGTGGCCAAGGCCTGCAGCCAGGCAATGGTGATTGGTCTCTCTCCGAGCTCGAACCGCATCGTGTTCACACGTTGCGGTTCACTAATTTCAAGACCGGTGGATTGCGACCTCAGCGATCCCGACTGCATGGCAGCGTCACTCTTTGGCCGCATGAGATGCCTGCGAGCCTTGGCTCTCGGCAGCGAGTCGCATTGGTGGTCAACCAAGTCCCCGCCCATTGAACATTGGGGCGACGGTTGAGAGAGGTGCCGCGGGGCTTTTGCTTCTGTTCAGACTTGCAGGGAAATCATGAGTTCTTCGTTCGGACTCGGGCTCCTCCCCGCTTCTAATCACATAGCTGAGAGCTGTGCTGGGGATCTGAAACAAGCCCGTCGCGCGTAACCGCCGACGGGCTAGTTTCTTGTTTGGGCTTTCGGTCGGCGTTGCGAGCAACGCCGCGAATTGCGAACGAGGCGTACCCTCCAAGCCTTGCGTTCCTGGCCTTGCACGATTCCTGAATTACCCCGTTCGGATCCGCGCCACCTTCCGCTACTAAAGACAGAGCCGAGAACAATAGCTCCAACCCAATCAAGCCCGTCGCGCGAGTACGCCGGCGGGTTTTTTATTGTCCGTAGACACGGTCTGGACAGCTGGCTTGCCGCGAAGGGCTGACGAACCGGCCACGCGCACAGGCTCAGCGAGCGCGCGCCCTGAACTCTTCCGTCAACGCGCGCACGGCTCCGACCAAATACAGCGAACCGGTCACGAGCACGCGGTTTGATGGCCCCGCCAATTCGCAGGCGTGTATCAAGGCCTGCTCCGGTTCCTGAATCGCAACCGCTTCGATCCCGGCACTCTGCGCCGCGGAACGGAGCTCCTCGGCGTCGACCTGGATACCGCTCTGGATGGAGGTGCAGACCAGTTTGCGCGCCGCACCGTCCGCCAACGCGCCCAGCATCCCGCGCAAGTCCTTGTCCTTTCCAAGAGATAAGAGCACGACCTCTGACGCACATTCTTCAGCGCCGAGCGGCCCCTCATCGAACTCGCCAAGCACCAAGCGCAGGCTGGATGCGACATGGGCTCCATCGAGCAGAAGCGTGTTTGATCCTCTTCGACGCCATTCCAAGCGGCCCGGCAGGCGAGCTGCGGACACACGCTGGGCGGTCAGCAGCTGAGGACCGACGAGCTGACCATCCACAGCCCGATGTCCTCGATCGCCCAATGCCGCAAGCGCAGCACGAGCCAGAGTCAGGTTGCGCTCGCTGATCGTCGTGCGCGTGCAGGAACCGACGAAGTGCGCTTCGATCCCCAGGCTCTCGGCCGCATGAGCGATGACCTGCGCTGGCGAGAGCTGCGCCAGATGGCTTTCCAAGCCCTCAGACGGCGCACTAGCTCGCTGCGCATCTACATCGACATCATCAGGCGCAGCCAACCCACACACGAAGGACGCGCCCGCCTTCAGAATTCCCGCCTTCTCGCGCGCGATATGCGCCAGCGTCGGGCCCAAGACTTGGGTGTGCTCGAGCTCGATCTGCGTGATGACGCACAGCTCGGGCGACACGACATTGGTCGAGTCCAAGCGGCCGCCAAGTCCGACTTCGATCACACCCCACTCGACGCCCGAGGCCGCCATCGCATCCAGACCCGCCGCGGTGATCAAATCGAACCAACTGGCCTCGGATGCCGGCGTCTGGTCGGCAATCGCTCGCTCGCGTGCCGCGAGCGCAGACTCGATCGCATCTGCAAGGAGGTCATCCTCGATCGGCTTACCATCCAACACGACGCGCTCATTCAACGCCTCGACATGCGGGGATCCGTAACGCCCGACGCGGAATCCCGCGGCGCGCAGACCTTCGGCGATAAGGGCCGCGACAGATCCCTTGCCCTTACTCCCCGTCACATGCACGCAACGGAACGGCAACCGACTCAGACCCATCGATCGAACGAGGTCCGATGCGGGCTCTAACGAAACCCGCATGCCAGCAGAGCGATCACGACGCTCCCAATTGATCAGTGCATCGAGTTTCTTACGCACCGTGGCGAGGCGATTCCCAGACTCTCCGCTGCGCATGCTCACAGCGCTAATCCCCAGCCCAAGCGGCCCGGGATGACCCACTCAAACACGCGGGCCCCCGATCCGGGTTGTACCGCTCCTATATTGAGCGAAATTGAGGGTAGCGCCCGGTCGCCTTCAAAAACCACGCTGCCAATCTCAAGTTGCCGTTTAATGGCAACTAAGAATACATTAGGGGGTAATTTGATGCTCGCGCAAGAAGTAGCCATGTTCGCCAGAAGTCGAAAGCGATGGACGCCCCAATAGAAGTCGCAAAATTCAGCGACCGGCTCCGGTGCCCATCCCGGCTAGTACGATAAGAAATTGACTTCAACCGCGCCTGCTTCTTCTGAACGCCGCCCGATCGAGACTCGGGCCAGAGATCGAAAACGCGCCCAACCCCCCCCCATCCGAGCTATGGAGCTATCCCACCGGATCAAGATCTTCCTGTACAGGCAACAAGGCCCCGAGCCCTCATACCTGTTACTGAAACCCGATCAAGGCATCGAGGCCCTCTGGGGTCCGCTGCACGGTGAGCTTGGATTCGGAGACAAGCTCGAAGGTGCGGTTCGTAGGAAGGTCATGAGCGACACTGGGATTGCTAAGCCCGGGCAACTCATCGACCTGGAGATGCCTGGCCGTTTTACACTGGGCGATGAGGAGATCATCGAGTGGACCTATGGGTACCAATCGCTGGCTGATCTAGACCGTGAACGGATGACGCAGCATTGGGCCGACTTCCGTTGGCTGGAGTTCACGGACGCTTACCCCTCACTCGGCTTTGAAGCCGATCGCGGAGCGCTGATGCGCCTGCACGCAAAACTGCGCGTCGCCTGAAGGAGACTGGTCGCAGCCAACGAGCCCTGCGCCTCGCTCGCTCTACCCGAAGAGGTCGAGCTGCGGATAGCTGGCGCCCAAGACCGCTTCCGGGTCGCAACCGAACCAGCGATCGATGACGGAGCCAAACACCGAACGGAAGTCCGTCGTGTGTCTCAAGTCGCCTTCGTCCAAGTCCGCCAGCGACGGATGCTGTCCGTGTAATCCGCCCGAGACACGATCACCCAACAGGAACATCGGGCCCGCCTTGCCGTGATCCGTGCCCGCGGATCCGTTCTCGACGACGCGCCTGCCAAATTCGGAGTAGACCAAGACAAGCGTGTCTCGTCCCGCTTCGGAGTGCTGCAGGTCAGTAACGAACGCACCGAGCGATTCATCGAGCCCTTGCATCAGCTCGCTATGGCGACCGCGCTGATCGGAGTGCGTGTCGAAGCCAGAGAGAGTGGCCGAGTAAATGCGCGCACCGAAATCCGAATGGATCAAGGCCGCGATATCGTGTAAGCGAGCTCCCAGCGCAGCCTCGGGATAGCTGACGCTCGGCCGGTACGCATTGGCCGCGGCACGGATGCGCGCCGACGAATCCTGGGCACCATCCAGCACTCCGCGTAGCTTCTTCAGCATCTCGTCGCGACCGTTGCCGGCGGGCTTGTCCTCGTCTTCAGCTTCCTTGCCCTTCATGTCCGCGGAACCGCCGCTTTGCGCACGCAAGCCGGCCCCCCCATAGGCGGCACGCTCACGCTCGTCGCCAAACCAACGAAACTCGCTGGGTGATTCGAAGGCAATCGCGGGGCTGACTGAAGAGTGCAGCGAGTACGGCGCGGCGCCCCCGACGTGCACGCAGAGGTTGGATTCCTGGCGCGTTCCGCGCAGCTCTGCCGCCAACTTGCCAAGCCAACCGTCGCCAGCTGCGCGGCCCGCAGAATGGGCGGAATGCCAGATCTCCAACGACTTGAAGTGCGAACGCGGGCTATCCGGATAGCCCACGCCTTCGACCAGAGCCACCTTGCCCTGATCATAGAGCGAGCGTATCTGCTTCAGCTCGGGGTGGAAGCCGCGATAGTCATCGATGCGCAGCACATGCTTACGGCTGAAGCGTGTTGCGTCGCGCGCTTCAGCATAGGCATCGTCGGCATAAGGCACGACGGTCGAGAGCCCGTCGTTACCACCCGAAAGTTGCAGCACGACCAGAGAACGCTTCTTCTTGCGACCACGGCGCTTGCGCCTCTTCGACTCTTGCAGCGCAGACGCAAGCAAGGGTGACTGCATGCCAAGCAGCAGCGCAGCCCCCGCGAGCAGCGATCGCCGCCCCAAGTCGAGATTGGGCTGAAAGAGGCGTTGTCTCGCTTGTGTTCGGTCGTTGGTCATCGGCTCGAGAATGGGTGAGGGCTTACGCAGCTCAGGATCTTGCGGCGCGCGGGCAGGACAGCAGGGGGACACTCAATGCAGCTGCGCCTCGGGCAGGGACAGAATCAAGTGCGCCAGTCGGCGCAGGATCGGCTCGGAAGCAGCACCTCCAAGCAAGAGCTGCCCTTCGGGCAAACCAGCCGCTTCGCGCTCACGCTGCAGATAGCGCTCGACGAGCCGATACGTCTCGGCCGGCGGTTCGATCGCGAGCAAAGCCTCGAGCATTGAGCGCACGATTTCCGCATCCCCTTCGATCCTTGCGCTGATCAACCGCCGCGTCAGGTAGACGCGCGGGCGATATCCATAGCGCGACATGTTGGTGGCCAGCTTCTGAAGCAGGCTCTTCTCGCGTTTCTTCTTCGTTGGAGGAGCATCCGCCCCGTCATCGGTTGCGGTCCCAACGACTGAGGATGGCTGCATCACTTCGAGGTCCAAGCCATCGGACATCATCGCATCCTGCGATCCCATCATCGGCTCATCGAAAAAATCCATCTCCATCATGGACTCGTCGAAGCCTTCTTCAGACATCATCGCTTCGTCCATCATCACCTCGTCGATGGACGGCGCTGCTGACATGGCCTCTTCCTGCGAATCGGTCGCGAACGCCAGGCCATGTGCCTCAAGCGCAGGCAGCTCTTCCTCATTACTTAGGTCCGAGCCATCGAACGTTCCCAGCAGCAAACCGATCAGGTTGCCGCGCGCCATCAAGGAACCGCTATCGATCCAGGCCAAGCCGCCTTCCCAGCCCTTGACGTTCGGCGGCTGAAACAACCGCATTCCTGTAATGCCGGCACCCTCAAGCACAAAGCGAGACGGCACAGGCATGCGCAATCGCACGCAAGTGCCCACCAAGAAATCGATCGGAGAGGCGACGCGCGCGCCCACGATTTCGTCGCGATAGAACTCCGGATCAGCGAACAGTCGACGCAGGAAGGGCTCGATCTGATAGCTCTCGTCACGCAGCGTGTAGGCATACGACGTGAGTCGCGCCTCGCTGGGCGCGATGCCCTCGAAGTGTTCAATCAACCGAGAAGCTATGTAACGCGGGCAAGCCTCGTCCTGCAGCAAGATGTTGACTAGGTCATTAGCATCGTGCCGGCCGCGATGTCCCAAGATCACTTTCCTGCCGAAGTCGTGCTCCTTCAAACCGAAGTGATAGCGACCGTCCTTCAAGCCGCGCCCAGTCAATGCGCGCGCAGCTTCCTGGACATCCCGCTCGCTGTAGTTGCCCTCTCCAAGGCTGAACAATTCCATCACTTCGCGTGCGAGGTTTTCGTTCGGACTCTCGCGCGTGTTCGAGTCATTGTCGAGGTAGCGCAGCATGGCGGGATCGCGCATCACCTCGGCCAGCAGGTCGGCATAACTGCCGAGCGCGTGCTCGCGGAAGAGCTGGTTTTGGTCGACCATCGGGTAGGCGCGCTTGATCGTCTTCAGTCCCGACGTGAACAAGCCATGCCAGAACAAGGTCATACGCTCGCGCAGCGGAGCATCGCCTTTCGCCATCTCCTCGACCCACCAGATCAAGAAGTCGCGACCCTGCTGCCGATCCAGCTCGCGTAAGCGGCTGACCTCCTTACGGCGCGGCTCGCCCTTCAGCCCTTTGAGCCGCGCGCGATCGTAGGGATCGATGTGCTCGATGTAGTAGCCGTCGTCATCCGAATCCAGGTCGAATAGGTCGTCGATCAGCGCCTCCTGCCCCATGCGCACCCAATGATCGATCGTGCCCATCCGGGCCCCGAAGGCGGCGCGATTCAATAAGTGCCGTACCTCACGACGCGTCCAGTCGACGGGTTCTGATGACTCTTCGTAGGTGGGCTGAAACGAATCGGCGCCGTCCACGGAGAGGCTGTGTGTACCCGCAGAAGCCGAAGCAGGAGTCAGCAAGAAAAGGACGGCACTCAACCAACCGAGGCTGGACAGGAAAGGTCGATGCGAAGAATGGGTCATCGGGTCCATGGGTTGCAGTTCGCCGGTCGGGTTCGAATGGAGGCCAGGGTCCGGTATTAGCCCTCAGCCGAGCCCTGCCCGTGGCGCCTATATTCTCAATGATTACGAAGCGGTCGGGGATCGGAATCCAACCACAGATAACCCGATGCGTTGGTCGAGGTTCTGCTAAAGGAGCTCAGATCCGTGTCTCGGGGCTCCCGAACAGCCCCCTAGGCGCCCATGGATGCTTAAAACTAAACACTCAGTCCAACCCGCCGAACTGCGCTCCGCGCGATACCTTAAGGGGCTGGTCCCCTCGCTGCAGCTAGCCGCCTGCCACATCTCAGATCCACCCGCATTGATACTGGCGTGAAAGTCCTCCACATCACCCAAACTCTCCCTCAGGAGATGCTAGGCCCCATGGTCTTGAGCCGCGCCGTCAAAGACGCCGGTCACGAGATGAGGGCCCTGTGTCTGCCTGACCCGACATGGCTCACGAAGATCAAGGAGTACGCTCCTGACGTGATCACCTGGTCGCTGATGACAGGCAATCACCTTCAGGTCTACGATGTCAATCGCTTCCTGAAGTCGAAGTTCAAGTACTTCTCGATCATGGGCGGTCCACACGTGACCTTCCTGCCCGAGAGCTGCAAAGAACAAGGTGTCGACGCGATCTGCATCGGTGAGGGCGAAGGCGCGATGGTCGATCTGATGAACGCTCTCGAGAAGGGCGAAGATTGGCGCAGCATCGACAACATGTGCTACGAGGACGAGAACGGCGAAGTGGTCAAGAACCCGCTGCGCCCCTTGGTCCAAGATCTCGACGGCCTGGGCTTCCCGGATCGTTCGGTCATCTACGACGCGCAGCACCTGTATCGCGATAACCCGCGCAAGGTCTTCGTGACCCAGCGCGGTTGCCCGATGAACTGCTCGTTCTGCTTCCACCACGCGTGGAAGGGCAAGGTCTACAAGGAGCGCAACACGCGCTACGTCCGCAAGCGTTCGGTCAGCAGCGTTATCGCGGAAGTCTTGGAGTGCAAGGCCAAGTACCCGCTCGATTTCGTGCACTTCCTGGACGACATCTTCAACCTGCGCAGCGACTGGCTCAAAGAGTTCTGCGAGCGTTGGCCGGTAGAAGTCGGTATCCCCTTCGACGTCATCTTGATGGCGAACATGACGAAGGAGCGCCACATCGAGCAGCTCAAAGCCGCCGGGTGCATCTATGCCCGCGTCGCCTTCGAAGCCGCAAGTGACGCGATCCGCAACGACATCTACAAGAAGAACACGACGCTCGAGCAGCTCAAGAACGCCGCTGGCTACATCAGAAAGCACGGCATTCGCCTTGGCAGCTTGAACATGCTTGGCGCCCCTGGCGGCACCCTCGAGGACGACCTGGAAACGGTCGCACTGAACATCGAGTGCAAGGTCGATCACCCGCTCTGCTCGATCGTCCAGCCCTACCCCGAGTTCGAGATCAACGAGATCACGAAGAACATGGGTATCGCCGTCGATTCGTACGACGACTTCCCCGCCAAGTTCAACCGCGACGCCTCGATCCACTCCGACGATAAGATCGCAATCGAGAACCTGCACAAGTGGTTCCCGATCCTGGTCCGCTTCCCCAGCCTGATGCCCATCGCCAAGCGCACGCTGCGCTCGAAGGCAATGAAGCGCCCGCTGCTGTTGATGTACATGCTGTTCTCGGAGTGGCTTGTCACCGAGCAGAACCGGATCTACAACCGAGCCCAAGGCATCCGAGGCCTAAAAACCTGGGCCCCGATCGACTTCTCCAAGCGCGTCGTCACCAAAGGCATAGTGCGCGCCCTCGGCGGACTCGGTGGAGCAGTCGTCAGCAAAATGGCAGCCCGCCTCGACATGCAAGACGAGCGCGTGCAGAGTCACATGGACTGATTTCGGGCCTTCGCCCGAAATCTGGCCAGGTGACTCCATTGTCTGTGGTTCAACGGCTTACGCCGTTGAGACTCGGTGGACTTTTGGCCTGAGCCGGCGGTTCCGGGAGGTTCGGGAGACCGGACCAGACCAGACCGGAGGAGAACGGAATCACGCCCGCGTTGCGGGGTGATTGGTGGGCCGCGGAGCGACCCGATTGAGGCGTTGTGCGCGGCGGCGTTGCGGCGACGTTGCGGCGACGTTGCGGCGCGGTGGCGTTGCGGCGCGGTGTCGTTGAGACTCGCGTGGACCCCTGACCAACGTTGGCGATTCGGGAGGTTCAGGGGATGGGCTGTCTCTACTCGCCCTCTAGCAAGGTGCACGGACTCCACTGGCAAGGGTGCCAATCTCGAGCGAGTCCCTGACCCTGCACCCGCGCAATAGCGCAGGCGCCGAGCACGCCGCAACCTCTGGACTTAGGCACCTCCGACAAGACAGCCCCTCCGCCAGCCGTCTGTCTATGAGAGGAACATTGATCGAGCCCCCGATGGAGTACTCACCAACCTGCAACGCAGGAATGATCCCCCTCTCTCCCCCTCTCCCGAACCTCCCGGAACCGTCCGCCCAGCCCAAGTGTCCACCAAGTCTCGACAGCGTTAGCTGTCGAACCACAAGCAATGGTTTGATTGGTCGCTCCGCGACCAATTAAACTACCCGGGATGAATAAGGCAGCTGGGAATTTGCGGGAGTTTGTTGGGGAGCTTGAGGGGCGGGGGGAGCTTGTTCGGGTTCGGGTTCCTGTGGATCGGGATTTGGAGGTGGCGGAGGTTCATCGGAGGGTGATTGCGGGGGGGGGGCCGGCGTTGTTTTTTGAGCGGGTTGTTGGGGCGGACTTTCCTCTTGTGACTAACTTGTTTGGGAGCAAGGCTCGGGTCGATTTGGCTTTTGGGTCGCGGCCGCGGGAAGTGATTGCGGGGGTTGCTAGTTTGCCGGAGGAGTTGATGCCGCCGACTCTTGGGAAGGTGTGGAGCAAGAGAGGGTTGCTGTCGTCTTTGGCGAAGGTTGGGTTGAAGCGTCGGAAGCGCGGGCCGGTGACTCGGGTTGTTGAGCGGGAGCCACAGTTGTCGAGGCTTCCGGCTTTGAAGACTTGGGCGCGGGATGGGGGGCGATTCGTGACCTTGCCGCTTGTTGCGACGGAGCATCCGCGCACGGGTGGGCCGAACCTTGGGATGTATCGCATTCAGTTGTTCTCCGAGGATGAAGTCGGAGTCCATATGCAGATAGGCAAGGGCGGCGGCTTTCACTTGGCGGCTGCGGAAGAGGCGGGTCAGCCGTTGCCTGTGAACATTCATGTCGGCGGGCCGCCGGCATTGATGTTGGGTGCGATTGCGCCGCTGCCCGAGAACGTACCTGAGTTGTTGCTGACGAGCTTGGCGTTGGGTCAGCGACTTGGGATGGTCGACAACCCGGTCGGGCCTATGCCGGTTGTCGGTGAGGCGGAGTTTTGTCTGGTTGGCAAGATCCAACCCGGGGCGCGCAGGCCCGAGGGTCCGTTCGGGGATCACTACGGCTACTACTCCGAGACGCACGACTACCCGTGGATGAAGGTCGATGCGCTGCTACATAGGAGCGATGCGATCTGGCCTGCAACGGTGGTCGGGAAGCCGCAGCAAGAAGACTTCTTCTTGGGCGACTACCTGCAGGATTTGCTCTCGCCCTTGTTTCCACTGGCAATGCCAGCGGTGCGCGATTTGTGGAGCTATGGCGAGACGGGCTATCACTCGTTGAGTGCGGCAGTGGTGCACGAACGCTACTCGCGAGAAGCGATGGCGTCGGGCTTCCGCATCCTTGGCGAGGGCCAGTTGTCGCTGACGAAGTTCCTGCTGCTAACGGACGAAGCGATCGATCTGAAGGACTTCCCGTCCGTGTTGCGTCACATCCTGGCCAGGGCGGACTTCCGCACCGACCTGTTTCTGTTCGCGAATCTATCGATGGACTCGCTCGACTATGCAGGGCCGGCGACCAATCGGGGTAGTAAGGGCATCTTGCTCGGCTGTGGTGATGCGCGCCGTAAATTGCCGGACACGTTTCAGGGCGAGCCTTCGCGTGAAGTCTCACGCGTCGAAGTCTTTACTGACGGTTGCCTCGTCGTCGAGGGCCCGAGCTTTGTAGAGGGAGACGAGTTCGCGCGCCGTGTTGCCAGCGATGAAGCCTTTGCTGACTGGCCCTTGATCGTCATCACCGATGACGCGCGCCGTGCCGTGCGCAGCAGCACAAACTTCCTGTGGACGACCTTCACACGCTTCGATCCCGCCGCGGACTTCCAAGCACGCTCGGTCGACTTGGTTCATAACCATCCGGCCTTCACTCCCCCACTGGTGATTGATGCTCGGATGAAACCGAGCTATCCGGAAGAGCTCTTCTGTGACGAGGAGACGGCAGCGACGGTCGACAGGCGCTGGAGTGAGTACTTCCCGGACGGGGGTGTCGAAATGGGTGACTCGGATCGCGGGCACTTGGATTGAGCGTCGCGCTGCCGCGTGCCCTCTGCATGCAGACGAGGCTGCGCAGACTCACCGGCAGCCAAAAGGACGCGAGCGATTCAGTTCGAACGCACCCGCATCTCACCAACGAAAGTCCACCAAGCGACGGTGAATTCACTCGGGGGACCTGCGAGGCGCATAACTGCTGGGGGCGGCAGCTCCCTATGTCAGAAGGTTCAGCTATTGAGGCCGTTCGCCAGTGAACCTAGCTGCTCGGCTGCCTCCATGAGGCTCTTGGCCTTCATGTTTGAACCCTGGGCCAATGGAAGCGATGTCTCCATCCTGAGCGGCATCAATAGCTTCTTGAATCATCAAGAAGTTCTCGGGAACGAGCAGTTCGCTGGGAGTAGCAAGGAACGCGAGACTGAACGCAACACGCGGGGAGACGATTAGACACATCGGCAGGTTGGGAATGGAGGGGATGCCAGGCCTGGATGTCGCTCGCAAAGGCTCAAGTAGCTCACCTTGGACAGTCAAGCTAGAGACCAAAGCACGAAGCGCTTCGCGATAACTGCGAGTCTACCGTGAGCACCCATACGGTGCGGGCTCTCTTGCAATCGGAAGCCCGGCAAGCCCCGCATGCATCGAGCGTCACTCAACGGGCATCAGTTCCTTCAGCTGAAACTCGTGGCGAATGGGATGCATCACCGCATGCTCCAGCATGCCATCGATGCAGTAGGAAACACCCCAACTCGAGTCGCTGCACTCGTTGAAGCGTTGCTCATCAACGTCGCGCAGGGGCTGTTGCCAAGCCTCGAACAGGTGCACCAGATAGTCATCCAATTCCGCGGCGAGCTTTTCCCTTGGAGGCGCGGTACGAATCTTTGGATCGGGCAAGTTCAATGACTCGCACATCCAGACCATGTACCCACGCGCACAAGCAACGACGTGATACAGCAGGTGCTCAAGCGAAGCATAGTCCGGAGCTTGCGTGACCGGCAGCGCCAGCGAACGCTTCTGCGCCCCCCTCCAAGTCGCAACGAAACTAGCCAAGGCCTGCTTGTGCAAAATGACCGAGGCCCGAGCGCCACGATATTGGTATTCCGTCCCAGTACTCATACGCACAATCTAACAATTCCATGCGGTGCCGGACACTTATCGACACCTCGCGAGACAACTTGCACCGCACTGCCCGCAACCGTGCGATTGCGCTGATGCAGTATGCAGGATTGACGCCTGCCGGATTCAGCGAATCGCGGCCAATCCAAACTCGAGTAGCGCATAGCCATCGAGTTCGAAGTGTTCGACGCGGATGCGGACGATGGCTGACTGCGCAACTTCGAATTCCGCCTTGTCTTCGGTTGGCGCGTGCCATGTCCAGTTGTCAATAACCCGTTCGTCATCGACATAGACTCGCAGCCCATCGTCACTCATACAGCTTATTTGATAGCGGCCGGCCTCTAGGTGCAGTTCAGTCGTCGCAAGCGTGCCGAAAGCGTTGCCGCCCACATCCCCAGGAACCTCGATTCCCAGATCAGCTGGCCCGCCCATCGCGAAGGGCAGCTTCAGCGTGTCCCGCGTCACCACCGTGGCTGCGCGCGCGGCCTCTTGCCAGGCGTCTTCATGCTCGCGTGGATCTTGAGTCGTTCGGAAACACGCGACTCGCCAGTGGAGTTGCTCCAAGAAATCCGACTTCGTCTGGCTTCCGACTCGCAGTTCATAGGGAAAGAATCCTGTCCCGCCCGTCTTCACGACGACCTGCAGTGGCTGCTCCTTGCTTCGCTCTAATTCGACGCCCGCGCCGGACACCGTCACTTTCACGCCTGCTTCGAAGTTGTGAAGCATGTACAAGTGCCGGCTGCCTTCTCGCTCGCGCAAGTGCAGGAAGGCTGACTCGTGATCCCACGGACCCCATTCGCCCATGATAATGTTCTCGCGCCCGGCCAGATGCTTGCGCGCGCCGACAGGCGAGGTCCCCATGGCCTCTGGCACAACGGCTGTACATGGCGGAATGACCGCAGGATCCGCAGGCGCGGTGCATCCAT
>JBLFWN010000113.1:0-22147 GCA_047611405.1 Planctomycetota bacterium
CGAGTCTGGCGAAGGCGAGCAGACTGAAGGCGAAGCCACCGAAGGCGAGTCTGGCGAAGGCGAGCAGACTGAAGGCGAAGCCACCGAAGGCGAGTCTGGCGAAGGCGAGCAGACTGAAGGTGAAGAAGGCTCCGGCGGACGCTGATTAGAGTCTCACTTCCTCTGGGACGCGCACCGCGGATCCCACCACATCAACGAGAGCCGCCTCCCATCCCAGGAGGCGGCTCTCTTTTTGTGGAAGCGGATCGCTGAGGCCGTACCCTGACCCCCGAGTCTTGAAGATGATGAGAGAGCCGCCTACCCCTTCGGTTGGTGGCTCTTTCTCGTTGGCCGTCACTCCCACTTCAAGGCACTTCGCAATTGCAAGTCCTCGATCAGCCTTCGCTTGCCAGCTGCGTTCCAATGGAATTATGGCTTCAGGAATGGACAACGAACGCGACTGCTACTGCCTCTGGCCAGACCAAGACCAAGACCAAGGAAAGTTGACATCAGCCTAGAGCGCCCCCTAGCCTTCGACTCTAGTGGCCGTGGCCAGTCCATGGCGTACTCGGAGTGAGAGACAACCACAATACAAGAGAGATCATGAGCTCGACATCCCCCTTCAGACTGACGCTTAGGTACACGCTGTACCTTGCAAGTTCGTTTCCGATCTTCCCTAGCTTGGGCGCTGCACAATCGACGGAACAAGCCGTCTTGCGGGCCAGTGATGCCGCGACCGCAAGTGAGTTGGGTGACTCCGCCGCCATCAGTGGCAACCGCGCTATCGTAGGAGCACCCGCGGACGGACACTCGGGTGTAACGGAAGCCGGCTCGGCCTATGTCTACGCGCGTACCGGAGTCGAGTGGCTGCAAGATGCCAAGCTCGTCGCGAGTGACGCCAGCATGCCTGACCAAGGCGGCGTCCTCTTCGGAGCGTCAGTAGCTATGTCCAGTGACACCCTTCTGGTCGGTACTCCGCGAAATGACCACTCCGGATTTGTTGATGCGGGGGCCGTGTACGTATTTGTTCACGACGGCGCTAACTGGATCGAGCAGGCGAAATTGACCGCCAGTGATGCGGCCACATCGGATGGCCTGGGAGTCAGTGTCGCGCTTGAAGGCAACACCGCGATTGTGGGAGCGACTCGCGGCGGTGCCTCAGGGGCCGGAGCGGTCTATGTATTTCAACGCAGCGCGACAACATGGTCGGAGCAGGCAAAACTCATCGCTTCGGACAATCAGAGTGGTTCGAATTTTGGGTCCTGTGTAGCCATTGATGGCGAGACCTTTGTTAGCGGTTCGGCGATGCTCGATCATTCCGGTTTGTCGAACTCGGGCGCGGTCTATGTCTTTTCGAGAGCTGCTGGTGTCTGGACGGAACAGGCGCGCTTGGTTGCGCCTGATGCCGAGAGGAATGATCACTTGGGCGCCTCCGTTTCCATCTCGGGAGTCACCATTGTCGCTGGTGCAGATGGCGACGACTACGCGGGTAACGTCAATGCCGGCTCCGCGAGAGTATTCGTGGGCAGCGGAGCCAACTGGACTGAGGAGGCGACATTGACGGGCTCAAGCATCGGCACCTCGGATCGTTTCGGTCGCTCTGTTTCTCTCTCAGGGAATCAAGTGGGAGTTGGCGCCGACAGGGATGGTCACACAGGCGGCGCCGAGGCGGGCTCGGCCTTTATGTTCCGACGCAATGGCACGGTCTGGACCGAGGAGTTGATAGTGAGAGCCGCCGATACGGCTGCTACCGATCACTTCGGCGCCTCAGTTTCCTTTGACGGACAAAACTTGCTAGTAGGTTCGCCTTGGAACGACATCTCCTGCTTGACCAATTCAGGTTCCGCCTACGTCTATGTGTTTGATGGAACTGGAAGCACGACGCCCTACTGTTTCTGTGACTGCTCCGCTCCATGTGGAAACTTGGATGCAACTGCGGGATGTGCAAACTCGACCGGTTCGGGAGCCCTCCTACATTCCACGGGATCGACCAGTGTCATTGCCGATGACCTCGTACTGACCGTCTCCAACTTGCCTTCCAACCAGTTCGGGATCCTCTATCGAGGCGGAAGACAATGGAGCGCGACCTTCGGTGATGGAATACGCTGCGTTGGGGCAGCACCTCTGACGATTTGCCGCTTTGGCGTGCAGAGCTCCGGCCCTTCAGGCACCTTGGTCCTTGGGCCCGGCATCGTAGCTCTCTCTTCCACGACGTTGCCGGAGTGTCACATCCAAGCCGGCATGACATGGAACTTCCAGGGTTGGTTCCGCGATCCTGGCGGACCCTGCGGCAGCGCGTTCAATCTCTCAAACGCACTCGCGGTCACCTTCTCACTTTAAGGGGGTGTCTCCCCGGTCGATGTGAGCCGGAACGATGGCCAGCGAATAATTGCCGATCAGAGATGAGCCATGCGAAGATGATCTGGCCGCAGTTTAAGGACAGGCCGAAGAAGGCTTCGGTGGTCGCTGAGTATGAGCGAACTCCGATCCTATCTCCAATTCCGGAGCAGTGAGACCGAGCGAGAGCCGCCTGCCCATCCGATAAACGGCTATTTTTATTGAATTGCCCTGTGCCCCGCTTTGGCCACGGCGCTGCGGATGCGGGCTCGCCTGTAGCGACACTGTACGCCTCCCCAAAGGCCCAGCGTCGGCGGTGTCTCCACGGCGGGTGGTCACAATGAAGGGTTCGCCATGCGAACAGCCGTGGGCTTAGAAATTTCCGAAGTATCTGTCCAATCAGGGGCGATCAGCGAGCAAAGAAGGATGTCCAGTTCCGCGTCATTTTCGAGTTGCTCCCCATGCGCCGACTTTTCCCG
Organism: Planctomycetota bacterium; assembly: GCA_047611405.1. Taxonomy (GTDB): domain Bacteria; phylum Planctomycetota; class UBA1135; order UBA1135; genus JBLFWN01. The sequence continues at coordinate 2,796 of JBLFWN010000113.1, forward strand.
CTATCGCCAGCCTCCTGGTCTCGAACACTGAGGTCGATACGACTCGCGATCCTAACGATTGCCGCTCTGAGCTCCGGATTGATCCCGAATGCGAGAGCTCATGAGTACCTGTACGGCATCAATATGGAGAATGGCACAGGTATCAATCACCTGATTAGGATCAAACTGAATAGCAGCGTTCCCGGAGTTTCGCTGCCCTATGAAGAGATGGGGGTCGTGTCTGGCCTGAACGGGTTCATCAGTAACCTCTCGTTCGACTTCAAAGGAGTGCTCTGGGGACGCCAGGGAGATTCACTGATCAAGTTCCCCAACCCTTCACAGAATGCGAGCTACTCACTGATCAATGTAGGGGCAATCCTGCCAACGGCGGGGTCGCTCGGAATGATCGCGTACGAGAACACGGCGCAGGGACACTCTCGGATCATCGTCGCCAGTACTCCCAATGGAGACATCCGCCTCGTTCAGCCGGAGCCGACGCCAAGTTTCACTCAAGTAGTGGGGTCTCCCGGCGGTGGCTCCAGGGGATTGGCCCGTTTCCCAGGAAGCACCACGGTGTATGAGGGCGGGATCAATTACCTATTTCGTTTCGACATGAACGTTCCAGGTTCGAACATCCCCATCGGCCCTCTGAATGGATCCATGACCGTCACAAACATGCGGTCCTTGTCAGCAACCCCGCATGGCTACATGTGGGGCTTCGACTTCACCACCTTGAGAATCGTCAAGATCGCCACGAGTGGCCAGGTATTGGAACACCACAATCTGACACCTACGAACGGCGCACTGGCAATCCAGTACATGGAAATAGTCGCCTACGCCAACCCGTGCAACCCCGCAGCATGGGCATGGAGCGACTGCGACAACAATGCAGTAGCTGACTCTTGCCAGATCATCTCGAACCCCGGGCTCGATTGCGATGGGAACGGTGTCCTGGACTCGTGCGATCCCGATTGCGATGCGAATGGAGTTCCCGATGCATGCGAAGTCGACTGCAACAACAACGGCATTCCCGATACGTGCGACATCATGTCCGGCACAAGTCTAGATTGCGATGGGAATGGCGTGCCAGACGAGTGCGATCCCGACTGCAGTGGTAATGGCATCCCCGACGTATGCGAACAGGACTGCAACAACAACGGGTCGCCCGATGACTGTGACATCCTGAGCGGCACGAGCGTTGATTGTGACTCGAATGGCATCCCTGATGAATGTCAGCCCGACTGTGATTTTGACGGAGTACCCGACGCTTGCGAGACCGATTGCAACGGGAACAACATCCCCGATGACTGCGACCTCGCATCCGGAACGAGTGCAGACTGCAACAACAATGGCATCCCCGACGAATGCGATCCTGACTGCAGCGGCAATGGAATCCCGAATGACTGTGAAGCAGACTGCAACTCGAACCTTATAGCTGACGACTGCGATATCGACTCGGGTACGAGTGAGGACTGCAACCGGAACGGGGTTCCCGATGAGTGCGAGCCACAGGGTGCCGACTGCGATGTGAACGGCCTCGTCGACGCATGCGAAATCCAGAGCAACCCGGCACTCGATTGCAACGCGAACCTGATCCTCGATTCCTGCGAAGCAAGCCTGTTAGAGATCACTGGCATGGCTGCAGGGCAGCCGGCCAGTGTCTCCACTTGGGGCGGTACAGCCGTATTTGCTGGGCAGTACTTCGATGTCGCAGGGCCGGGAACAACGGTCGTCCACTTGCTAGTGCGCGGAGAGGAGTTCGAGCTCCCTGCACAGGACATCATGGTCAACATGGGGGGGACCGAGCTCAGCGTGACACTGCCACCCATCTCGCCGGGTTGTGACTGTGGGAGTGAAGTGTCGATCCCTGTGGACATCCGGATCGACAACGGTTGCGCTCAACAGCTGGTCTCTGACGCGGGCATCGACTTCGTCTATGCCATTGAGAAATCACTCGTCGCAACATCCGACAATCTTCAACAGGCGATCGACACCGCCAACCCCGGTACTTGTGTCGTCTTGCATCAGTACGCGCTATACAGCGGCCCGATCACTCTCGATGCGGGAGACTCCTTCATCACGCTGACCAATATTCCGGGCGGCGCAGGGCAAGTCACTCAGATCGCAGGATCAGGACACCTCACGACACCTGTGATGACATTCGACGCATGTGGGCCCGAGATCTGCATCTCGAACCTTCACTTCTTGCTCGGCAACACAGGCGCCGAAATCTTGAATGGATCGCAGCCATTGATCATGCGCTGCCAGTTCGATGACAACATCGCGGATGCATCACGCGGCGGCGGAATCACGATTCGTGGGAATGTGTCTGTCGATCCATGCGCCACGCACCCAACGATCATTGGCTGCTCGATCGTCTTCAATGAAACCGCCGGAAGTGGAGGCGGAATAAGGATCGAGCATGCGAGCGCTACGATCGTCGACAATCTGATCCAAGACAATGCGACATCAGGCTTTGGAGGCGGGATCTACATCGAAGACAACTGCTCGGACCTTCTGATCGCTCACAACTCGATTCAGTTTCACAACGAGAGCAATGGGTCCGTTCCTCTCTCGGGCGGTGGAGTCTACTGGACGGAAGGCGCAGCTCCGACTCAAGGGCCGCCGGTCTCAGCGCTGGCAGGAGAGCTGCTTCACAACGCGATTCGCTCCAATACCGCTCTGTCGAATGGCGGAGGCGTGCACATCGGCTTGCACGTCGCCCCCAGCATCGCTGGCAACATCATCGCCTTCAATGAGTTGACTGAGGCCGACGAGAATGGTGATGGTGCTAACGGCGGCGGAATCTATGTCGAAGCCTTCAACTCGCGCGAGTTTGGCATCTGCGAGAACATCATCTACGAGAACCGCGCCCAGCGAGGCGCAGGGATCGCGCTGATGAACAAGAACAAGGTCAGAGCCGAGCGCAACTTCGTCTTCTGCAATCGCTCCGTTCAACTGTACGAAAGCCCTGGGGGACCCAATCCTCCTCCTCCCCCGCGCTTCTATGCCGCTGGAATCTATGCAATCGACGCGGATGTCGAGCTGCATCAGAACACAATCTGGAGCAACCAGGGTGTCGGCGGAAGCCCGGCCTTCACGGCTGGCGACAACCAGTCAGGCGGAATTCACGGCGACAGTCTGTCGACTGGCGCGCCTGTCTTCGTCGACAACTTGATCGGAAACAACGAAGGTTGGGAGCTGTACTCTCGCAACGACATTTTGTTCGGCTTGGTGGACTACAACTTGGTCTATGACGCTGCAGACTCCTCCAGGATGATTCACATCGGCTTCAATGGTCCTCCCGGCAGCGGAAGCAACACCCACAACTTGGACCCACAGTTGGCGAACCCCAACTGCATGCCCAGCAACCCGCAGACTGCCATCTGGAGTGACTTTGCACCGACAACCGCCTTGGTCGAGGGCCTCTCGAGCACAGGTCTAACGCCGGGCGCCGTGTATCAAGCCGGCTATGTTGGAGGCGACTGCTTCTCGAGCGATCCCCGCGACTGCGACCGCAACGGCATCGATGACGCCATCGACTTGATCGCGTTCCCCGAACGAGACTGTGATGGCAATGGGATCCTTGATGACTGTGAGACTTCACCGGGAATCCCCTACTGCTTCGGAGACGGAAGCGGGGCCGCTTGCCCGTGTACGAACCTAGCGGGCACGGGTGAAGGCTGCGCCAATCAGACGACCTCGGGCGCATTGTTGAGTACTGCAGGAACGGCCAGCGTTGCCGCCGACAACTTGGCACTGGTCGTGTCGCAAATGCAGACGACCCAATTCGGCATCATCTATCGCGGAACGAATGACATCGAAGCCCCCTTCGGCGACGGCCTTCGGTGCGTCGGTCAGAACGTCATTCGCTTCCCGATCCGAGGCTCTGGAGGATCGGGAAGCTTCGCTGAACCAGGTAGTGGAGTCTCGAGCGTTGCCTCCTACGTGGGGGCCACTGCTGGTGCGACGGACTACTTCCAAGGCTGGTATCGCGATCCCGGCGGACCCTGCGGGGCGGCCTTCAACCTGACAAACGGCATCAGCCTCGCTTGGTGCCCGTGATCGCCGAGTGATTGCGAAAAGAGCAATATCGGGATGAGCGCAGAGTCTGGCTGACATCAGTCCAACTCTGCGCTCCAGCCTTTGGATTGCGGCATGCTGCGGGCGCCGAACCTACTTCGATCTTCTCGGAGCACGGACGTCTCCACAATCTGCGCTCACGAATATCGAGTTTCGGATTCACGGCCGGCCCGGATCCAAGGCGTGCCCGCGCATGCCTGGGGCCCAGTCTGCTCCATGGCTCTGAAGAGGTGATTTCCCCGCAAACAGGCCAAGATGGACACCAGGACAGCTTCTTATCCCCAGTGCTTCTCCAGCAAGACACTCAGCGGCTTGAGTCGAGAGGACCTGAATCCGCATCCAAATGCCCCAGCTCAGCCGGGCTTGGATCCATAGCTGGCCCAATCTGATCAGCAACTAGCTCAAGCCTGGTGGCCCGAGGCGACGATAAGGACTTTTCGCGCGCTGAACTTTTTGTGAGGACGCACGGCAAAAACGACCCTCAGAGAAAAACGCTCAGGGTCCATTCTTCAGGCTCAACTCGAGTTTGATGAAGCGCAGGGGACGAAAAACTCTCCTTAGGTGGTTGCGGTGACCTTTGCCCGGCAGAATGCCGCGCTCGTGTCACCGCCGCCTCCGTCGTCTCACAACAAGACCCCCCTAGTTATCGGGGAGGTCTCGCGCATTTGGTGGCCATTGGCCGCCAGCTGGTTGTTGATGGGTGTCGAGCTACCGCTCTTCACACATGTCGTGGCCGGCATGTCGGATCCAAAGATTCACTTGGCCGCATTCGGCTCGGTCGTCTTTCCGATCTCGCTGTTGATCGAAGCGCCGATCATCATGCTGCTCGCGGCCTCGACGGCCCTATGCAGCGATCGCGTCGTCTATCGCAAGCTACAGCGCTTCACGACGCTAGCCGGGCTCGTGTTGACGGTTGTGCACCTGATCTTCGCGTTCACGCCTGCTTTCGATTGGCTCGTGACACGCGTGCTCGAAATCCCGAGCGATGTTGTAGAGCCGGCACGACTCGGCATGCGCGTGATGACGCCGTGGACTTGGGCCATCGCGCAACGCAGGTTTCAGCAGGGAGTGCTGATTCGCTTCGGCGATTCGAAATCCGTCAGCGTCGGAACGATCCTGCGCCTGGTGTCCAACGTCAGCACGATTTGGCTGATGCAGCGTGCCGGTGTTCAGACTGGAATCATCGTTGGTGCCTCCGGCATCGCGGTGGGCGTGACGATGGAGGCACTGTTCGTACATCTGCGCACGCGCTGCATCGTCGCCGACCGGGTCCCTGAACGAGTAGCGGACAATGCGCCATTGACGCGCAGCATCTTCATCTCCTTCTACGTGCCGTTAGCGATGACTCCCCTATTGACGCTTGTCATCCAACCGCTCGGTTCCTGGGCCATGAGCCGCATGCCGGAGGCAATCGACTCACTGGCCGCGTGGCCGCCGGTTCATGGGCTCATATTCCTGACGCGCGGTGTCGGTATGGCATTCAACGAAGTCGTCGTAGCCGGCCTAGGTCGCCCCGGATCCGCAAAAAGTCTGGGGCGTTTCACGCTGTTGCTCGCTTCCGGCACCTTTGGCGTCCTGGCAATGATTGCGCTATCACCCCTGGCCATGATGTGGTTCGAGGACCTGCAGCGCCTCGATCCCGAAATGGCGAGACTGTGCAACACCGCCATCTTGATCGCGCTACCAATGCCGGCCTATCAAGCCCTGCAGAGTTGGTTCCAAGGTGCCCTCGTGCACGCGGGAGAAACGCGTGGCATTACGGAAGCGGTCGCTTTGTACTTGGTCACCGCGGCCATCGGCCTCGCCCTCGGCGTGCGCTATGCCGAGGCGCCCGGCATTTACATCGTGCTGGTGACCTTCGTTGTGGCCGGGATCTTGCAGACGCTCTACCTCGCTTGGCGCGCACGCCCGCACCTGCAACAAGTGCGGGCGCTCCAAGGACAGCGAGCTTCTTCCTAGAAGAGAGCGTCCGGCACCAGCGGTTGGGCTAAGTGAACGGAGATCAGCGAACGGGGCTCACTCTTTCCAACCGAAGTACTCAATCGCCATCCAGCGTCGCGGCCGACCTTCGGCCTGCTCGACATGTGATTCGAAGAGTACCCAGTCACCGTCATCCGCAGCCGCCTGCAGATCCTCACGTAGCTCGAGCGCAAAGCGACCGTTGCGACGTTCAATCTTGCCGAGGAAGGCAGTAGCCCTGTCGGAGGGATCGCCGCGTTTGCTCTTCAGGAACTTCGCAGCTTCTTTCATCACGCTATCCCAGTCCTTGGCGATCTTACTAGCCAAGACGTCTTTGAGATCCTTACGGCGACGGCCGTTGATCTCGATCTCGAGCAAGGGCGCCCAGGCGAGCAACTCGGTCAAAGCGGGATCGGCCTCCTCACGTTGGAAGGTTGCGGCTGTCGATTCGAGGGATTGCACTGCGGCTTCGGCTGCCTTCAGTCGACTCGTTGCCGTACCTGCATCGGGTGCATAGCGCGCGTTGAAGTCCGCGGCTTGCTTCAGCTCGTCCAGTGCGGATTCCAAGTCACCCTTCGCCATGGCGGGCGAGGCTTTGAACTTCCACTTTTGGCGCCAGCGGGCCAAGTCGGTCAACTTGCGTTTGGTGATCAACTCGTCGAGCGGCTCTTTCAAGAAGGACGGGAAGTCGGGGTCGTATTCCCAACCCACTTCGAAACCAGGGTCGCCCTCCCAGATCACCGTCTGATCCAAGTCTATCAACAACAGTCTGGGCAGGTTGAAGCGTCGAATGAAGAAGGCTTCGTTTGAATTGCCAATTCCGAAGGCGCCGTGCGGACGCAAGTCGACTCCGACCGAACCGGGCCATTCGTGCTCCTTCAGATATGCATCGATGTCGGCATCATCATTCGGTGAGCAGATCGAGACGACCTCAAGTCCGTAGTGCTTCGTGCGCACGGCAAGATCCGAAAGCCACTCGCCGATCGCTAGCTTGTCGTTCTGCGGGATACTGAAGAACACGAGGAGCTGCGGAACGGGCCCTTTTTCGTCCCATGCCGTGCGCTCTTCGCCCTGCGCCCAGCGCTGAACTTCCGGGAAAGGCGCAACCATGCCCTGGAAGCTGCCGCCCACCGCGCCGCCGCTCGTCTTGCGCAGCTCTTCGAGCTTCATCTCACGCTCGATCTTGCCACCCGGGTCGCGTGGATCTCGCGCCAGGTAGCGCACGTTGCGATAGATCGCTTTGCCCGGCCCCATCACCAGACCAAAGGAACCACGCACGACATCGGTGCTGCCAAAGTCATGGCTGGAGATCAACTCGCCGTCGTACCACATATCCACTTTTGCGCCGGAGACATCCAGTCGCAGCTTGGACCACTTGCCCGTCGTCGACTCGCCTTCAACTTCGGAAGTGTTGACCGGGATATGGCGCCAGGTCTTCATAGTGCCGCCGAAGTTACTCATCAGGTCGATGTAGCCGGTTTCTGCCGCGCCTGCTGCCACGGTCTTACCTGGGAAAAGCAACATGCCGTGGAAGGTCGACGAGTCCTTTTGCCCAAAGGTGAAGCCGCAGAAATTCACGCGGCCTTTGACGGCCTGTACATCGGCTTCCATCGAGAAGTCGCCAGATGTCACCTCGTCCAGTGCGAGAGAACGGAAGGTGAAGTCGGTCTCGTCAAACTCACCGAAGGTGGCTTGCATCGCCGCACCATTGGACGTGAAGACCGGATCAGTCCCCTGTGTCGTCCAACCGTCCATGTTCTCCTCGTTGTACGCGAGCGACCAGATGTGCAGCGACCTGCCACGAGCGCGGACAGCTTGTTCATAAATCTCGAAAAGGTCGGGCAGATCGAGATCGCTTCCGAGTCGCCACGAGACATCCATGACCATCGAGTGCAAAGCTGTCGACTGATAGCGTTGCACGATCGCGCGCGCGGTCGCAGCCATCTCTGTCTGCACCTTGCCGAGCGACTTCAGGCGCGGGTCCAACTTGCCCAGAATTCGCTCTGCAGCCTTCAATCGTTCGTCATCGGGCTCGGGCTGATTCTCGATAAAGTAGATTGCTTCACGCACGAGCTTGGACGCACGATCCGGATTATTGAAGTGGCCCGACAACAGATCCGCGAAGTCCATCAACAGTTCGATGTCATCGGGCTGTTCGACCAGGCCTTTCTCGAAGTGATCCTTAGCGACGATGTAGTCCTTGTTCATCACCGCGTAGCGCCCCCACTGCTGGTATGGGCGATCGACTTCGATTGAGCCGCGTTGCTCATCACGCAAGCGGATAATCCACTCCTTCCAGACCTCATCGAGTTCGTCGACAGTCTCCGGCAACGCGATCTTGTCCGGATGCTCGCTGCGGTCGACACCCTTGATCTCCTCCGAAGGGTTCATCAGCACGACTTCCTCGAAGTTACGCACTGCGCCTTCGCCCATGCGCCCACCCGACTTGTCGATGAACTCCTGAAAGGCTGTGCGATAGACGAAGCGCCCATCCACAGGATCCTGATAGTTGTATAGGAAGTAGACGACGCCCCAGGTCGGTGCATACCAGGGCGGGCCCCAGCCATAGCGGTTCTCGAGCACGATGCGGAAGGTCGGCGCAGTCTCCGGCGTCGAGTTGGCATCGGAAGGATCAATCCCGTCATTCGCGTCGGCCATCCATCCGCGATCCATACGATCAGCCAGCGGCATCAAGCGGCCATTGGCCGGCATATTCATGATGACCGTGCCGTTCGGCAGAATGCGCGTGCCTTCGAAGAAGGATGCGAGCCCTTCGTTCAACCAACCCACGGCACTCGTGGCCAGAGACACGAATTGGTGAGCCGCTTCATGAAAGAGCGTGCCGACCATTCCGTTGAAGCCGGAGTCGCCGATGTACGTCTCGACGTAAGAGCCCGTGAAGTGACCGCCAGACCATTCGATCGGCGGACCGATGCCCTTCTCGAGATACTCGTCGCGGTTCCTGAAAATGTTGACGCCGATGCGCGGCACGCTGCCGCCGTGCTCCTCGGTTCCATAGCGGAAGAACTGCCGATAGAAGGCGTTCATCTGCTCCATGGATTCGGCCGTCTGCACCAGTACTTCGTAGCCGGCGTTTGTGTACGTGATGTAGTTGTCGCGCTCAGACTTGGCGCGCTCGGACCACTCGAGGTGTTCCTTATCGTGCTCGGCAATCCACTCGTCAGTTACATCGGCGAACAGATCTTTGGGCTTGGCGTTTTCGGCCAAGCTAGGATCCGGTGTTGATGCGATTTTTTCGATCGCGAGTTGTGCTTCTTTGTTCTCTGGATCTAGCGCGAGGATCTGCTTGTAGACGCGGATCGCGCTGTGCGGTCGCTTCTCCTTGACGTAGCGCTCGGCGATCGGAATGAGCTTCTTCAGGAAGAGCTCCTTCATGCCGTACAGGTCGGCCGAGATCGGATCGATCAGCGCCAGCTGTTCGCGCAGTACCTTCAGGTCGCGCTTGTGGACGCCTTGCGCAACTGACAGCTGGTAATGCTTGTGCAGCGAGTAGATCTGCTCGTCGAGGTTTTCTGTGGCGGCGGCCCAGCGCGCACGCAAATCCCATGCGGCAGTCGCGCGACGATCTCGTTCGAGCGCGCGTTCAATCAGACGGCGCGCGCCGTCATAATCCTTGGACTCCAGGCTGCGCTCGGCCGAAATAATTGCGAGCCGAAAGGCAGAGTCCCCCCAAGCAGGGAGCGTCGGCTGGGCGGTCCGAATGATCGGCTGAACAGACCAGGACCCGGCCAGGGTTGCCGAGCGAGGTGCGACCGAGAGTGAGAGCAGCGGGAGGCCGACGACGAGCGTCAGTACAACGGCGAGCTTGGACATGAGTCAGGACAAATCGGAGTGGGGCTGGGATCGGTGTTGATCCCAGCCCCATTATGCAGTCGCGCGCGCTTGGATACGCTTCAGATTGCGTCTCAGGCAGCATCCGTCCGCTTACCGCCCGGATAACCGACTAGCAAGAGGAAGAAGCACGCGAAGGAGGCCATCATCGGAACGCCGAAGAGGCGGTTGTAGTCCATCTCACCGCTCTCTGCGGCCCAGTCAGCAACCCAGCCAGCGATCTTGCTGCCGACGATCACACCGACGCCAACGATGACCAAATTGAACAGGTTCTGTGCACTGGCCCGAATGTTGTCGGTGGTTTCTTCGTCGACGACCATGAAGGCGACAAAAATGAAACATCCGAAGCAGACGCCGTGCAGCGCCACTCCAAGCAGCAGTGTCAGCGTGTCCGGCAGCGGGATCACATCGACGTACTGGAACAGAGCCATGCGGCAGCCGTAGGCGAGCAGACCAATTGCAAGGAAGGTCTTGCGCGATATGCGTCGAGCGAAGGTGGGCACGAGAGCCAACACGACCAGCTCGGACATCTGCCCGATCGTCATAAAGCCGCCGCCTCCTGCACCAAAAATGGTGTGGAAGAAAGCCGGCGGTTCGAGGCGCGCGTGCAGGAAGCTCTCGGTGTGAACGAAGTAGAACTGGTGAATGCAGCTGACAGGAATGGCCAACAGGAACAGCATTAATAGCGGCTGACGACGAACGGACTTCATCGCCTCGACTGTCGCGTTTTTCTCGCCACTCGCCGAGGGCGGCGTATGCGGCAAGCTGAAGCAGAAGCACCCCATCACCAAACCCAGGATGGCGCTCAACCGGAAGGCATCGGCCTTGCCTGCAACTTGCGCGGCCAGCGTCGCGGTCTCGTCCAACCCTTCCGGCGTGTGCGCGATCGCGAGCCAGTGCCCCATCAAGAGTCCGACGACGATCCAGCCCAGCGTGCCCCACAGGCGCACCTTGCCGAAGTCTCGATCGCGATCGGGAAGGTGATGGAAAGCCAAGGAGTTCGTCAACGCCAAAGTCGGCGCATAGACGAGCCCGTAGACGAGCGAGAAGACGAGGAACATCGTGTAGTCCTCGATCGACGCGAGTTGCCAAATCAGGAACGCGCCTATCAAGTGGCTGATCCCCAAAAAGCGCTCGGTCGAGAAGTAGCGGTCGGCCACTTGTCCTGCGATGAACGGGCCGATGATGGCGCCGACGGCACCGGCAGCGAACATCGTCCCGATCTCGTCCCCAGTCATCCCTCGATGTCCAGCCAGGAACGACCACAGGAATGGCAGCCATGCTCCCCAGATCGCGTATTGGAGGAACATCATCACCGAGAGGCGAGTGTGGAGCGGTCGCGACAGCGGGGGGGCGTTGCTTTCAGACACGTTGGTTGGGATCGGGGTTGGAGTGCGGTGAAGCGATCGTCGGTCTCGTCAAGAACAGTCGTGTTTGAGGCGGGGCAACCCGCTCTCAGTCTTCGGCGAAGGCCGAGTCGAAAGCTTGCGGCGAGGGCGGGAAGTCGAGGGCGCGCACGAAGTCGACGGCTTCCGCCGCACCATGCTCGCGGTGCATGCCGGAGTCCTCCCACTCGACCGTCAACGGACCTTGGTAGCCCATCCGGTTGAGCTGCCGAATGATCTCGTCGAAATCGATGTTGCCCCGGCCCGGCGACGCGAACTCCCAGAAGCGTCCGTCCGTTCCGAAAGGAGCGTGGCCGCCAAAGACGCCGGCGTCACACGGGCGCTCGCTCCACCACACGTCTTTCACGTGCACGTTGAAGACGCGACTGCCGAACTCGCGCAGGAACGCAATGTAATCGGCGCCTTGATAGCCGAAGTGCGACGGATCGAAATTGATACCGAAGCGCGGGTGATGGTCGATGGCCTTCAAGGCTTGGCGCGTCGAGTAGCTGTCGAAGGCGATCTCGGTCGGGTGCACCTCCAACGCGAAGTCGATGTTCTCCTGCTCGAAGACATCCATGATCGGCTTCCAACGCGATGCGAAGTCTTTGTAGCCGGCTTCTATCTGGCCCGGTGTCGGGGGCGGGAAGGCATACATCAAGTGCCAGATGGCGCTGCCGGTGAAGCCATTGACGACAGTGTGTCCTGTCGCAGCCAGTTTGGCTTGCACAGCCTTGGGTGCGGCGTCGAAGAAGCGGCGCGCGGCGCGCGCGGTGTCCTTCATCTCTTGCGCGGCACGCTTTCGAACCCCTTCGGGATCACCGTCGCCCCACACATGCTCGGGCAGGATGGATTGATGTCGCTCGTCGATGCGATCGCACACGGCTTGACCGACCAAGTGCGTCGAGAGCGCGTAGCTTTCGACGCCAGCCGCCTGCAGCATGTCCCAATGCTTGGTGCAGTAATCGTCTTCGCGCAGCGCGCGCTGCACGTCGAAGTGATCTCCCCAACAAGCGAGCTCGAGCCCATCATAGCCAAAGCCCTTGGCCATCTTGGCGAGAGTCTCGATCGGGAGGTCGGCCCATTGGCCGGTAAAAAGGCAGAGGGGGCGGTTCATAACACTGAGTCTGATGAGGGAGGATCGGGCGCGCACATGATAGCTGGCCGCGCCTGGAAAGGCTTGAATCCGAGTCCTGTCGTGCAGAACCGCCCGTTTCGAGGGTAGTTCGCTTCGCTATGAGGTGAGCGACCTGTGCTTAACTGTCCCGGGCCGCTGCGCGCGGTTATTCCACGGCCGACATGGAAATCGTGCGGCGCTCGGCAGCCGAGATCAGCGCTGCTTCCAGCACGCGTTGCGTTTGATAGGCGTCTTCGAAGTCCGGAATCGGAACCTCTGGAGCCTCGTCGCCAAGAGCGCGCAGGATGTCAGCCGCCATGTTGACGAAGCCGTGCTCGTAACCAAGCACGTGCGCGTCCGGCCACCAGGCTTCGGCATAGGGGTGATTGCCGGCCGACGTGCACATGATGCGGCGCCAACCACACAACCTGGGGTCATCGTCGGCATCGATCACATGCAAGATGTTCATGTTCTCGAAGTCGAAGGAAATCGAACCGGCGGTGCCATTGATCTCGATCGAGTTGCGATTGTGATGTCCGGGGGCGACACGCGTGGCTTCAAAACTACACGCCGCGCCACCTTCGAGCGTCGCGAGGAAGAGCACCGCGTCATCCACGTCGCTCTCCCCCATCCCTGAACCGTCGAGCTTAATGCGTTCCTTGATGAAGGTACGCGCGATGGCTCCGTTGATCTCGGTGATCTCCTCGCCAGTGATGAAGCGCGCCATATCGATGATGTGCGCATTCAGGTCGCCGTGCGCACCCGAGCCGGCATGCTTTTTCTGGAAGCGCCACGAGAGCGGCGTTTTCTCTCCACCCCAGCTTTGCAGGTAAGTTGCGCGCACGTGCAACACACGCCCGATGCGGCCCTCCTTGACCAGTCGATGCGCCAACGCAACAGCCGGGCAACGCCGGTAATTGAACCACACGAAGGTCTTCTTGCCCGACGCCTTTGCCGCGTCGCGCATCGTTCGCGCTTCCTCGAGTGTTCCGGCTAGCGGCTTCTCGCAGGCGACGTCCTTACCGGCCGCCAGCATCGTGAGCGCCTGCTCCGCGTGCACATCATTGGGGGTGCCGATATCGACCAAATCGATCGAGTCGTCCTCGGCGATATCCTGCCAACGCGTCGTCGAACGCTCCCAGCCCCACTTCTCGGCGAACTCTGTCAGCTCGTCCGCGTTGCGGGCGGCAATCAACGCTTGCTTGGCACGTGTCGGCGTGTCGAAAAAGTGATTGACCTGGGACCAAGCGTTCGAGTGCGCACGGCCCATGAACTTCTGACCAATCAGGGCGACATTCGTCTGAGGCTTCATACTTCGGGGCGTCGATTCGGGTCCAGGGATCAGGCTCGATTGGGGGCGCCGCGTGGGCTACGCCACGCCAGCTCCAGCAGGACCGCAGCCGAGCCGGGGAGGGATGTCGAGAAGATACACTCTCTCACCCCATTGGATCCCGATCCGTCCTTGTGCCTCGCCACGGATTCACGGACAATCATGCGCCCTAATCGCCCGAAGACCGCGCGAATCGACACGCGGCAGCGCACATTTCCTCATGAACTTCTTCTGCAAGCTGTTCGGCCACACGTGGGTCCACCAGACCGAGAACGTCAAAGTCAGCTGGAACACCAATAAGAAGATGAACGAGCTCGACATCACTACCGAAGTCGAGCCTCGTTTCTGGCTGCAATGCCAGCGTTGCGCAGAGCGCAACGAGAGCCCGAGTCGGGAAGAAATCCGCTCGGCGAATAACTAGGCCTAGAGCTGTGGGGCGAGCTCGCGAGCCGAGCTGTGATCCGGCTCACTCGCTCCCGACAACTCGAAACCCGCGTCCTCGACCCGGGTTCATCCCTTCAACGAAGGGAATTTGCGCCCCTGGCCGCCTAGAGGAAGCCGGAACGACTGCTTGGCTCAGTCGGGTGTGTGGGCGACGCTTTAGGTCTTGGCGGCTCGATCGTCTTTTGACGCTGAAGGCTACAGGCGAAAACAGGGCCTACCGCTGCCGTCGCATTTGGTCGATAATGCGGCTGCAACGTCCACTTCGTGCGACCCGATGAATAAGGACCTCCTCAAGATCACAATCGTTCTGGCGTCGATGCCAGTCTGGCTGCCTTTCGCCAAAGCATTGTGGGAGGAGTTTCGTGATGCGATGAGGGGCGATGGTGGCTTCGATGGCCCAACCCCGTCGCCCGCCAAACGCAAAGAAATAGAAGCCGAGATCGCGCTCGAAGAACCGCGGATAGTCGACGAGCCGCTGGCCGTACACCGCGCAAAGCAGAGCGCAAAGTTCCGATCCGGCGGAACACCAAAGAGCGGCGCCACCGGTGGCAGGGCTGACGGGCCCAAGGGCGGAGCCTCCAAAGGCTCCCAAAAAGCCTTCCGCGGATAGGTCGAATCCCAGTTCGAGGGATGGATCCGGCGCGTGCCTCTCTTCTACGCTTGCCCCATTGGGGACGATCTGTAGATTGCGGGCCGAGGTTCATCCATGCCGATCCCCACACCCTTCCATCCGCGCACGTCCAAACTTTGCACGAGCTACTCGTGGAAGGAATGGGCGGGCTATCACGCGGTCTGTAGTTACGACGTTCACCATGACCGCGAGTACACGGCTTTTCGCCACTCGGCCGGGCTGCTCGACGCGACGCCGCTCTTCAAGTACGACATCACCGGGCCCGACGCCGGACGCTTTTTGTCGTATGTGACGGTCAAGGATGCGACGCGCATCCGCAATGGACGTGTCGTCTATCTGTGCTGGACCGACACAGCCGGCAAGGTGCTCGACGACGGCACTTTGACGCGCTGGGACGATCATCACTATCGCCTGACATCCGCTGACCCGAGCTACAGCTGGCTCTCGCGCAACGCCCACTCGTTCGATGTCGAGGTGGTTGACGTAACACCCACAATGGGCACGCTCGCGCTTCAAGGCCCGCGCTCGCGAGCTATATTGGATGCCTGCTGTGATGCTGCACCCGGCGACACGCCCGTGCAGCATTTGAAGTTTTTCGGTGCTACGCACGCGACAATGGCCGGCAAAAGGATCGAGGTCACGCGCACCGGCTACACAGGCGACCTAGGCTATGAAGTCTGGATGCAATCCGAGGACGCGCTCGCCGTCTGGGACACTTTGATGGAAGCCGGAGCGCCGCACGGGATCACTCCCGCCGGTCTGAACGCGCTCGATGTCAGTCGCGTCGAAGCAGGCTTCATCTTGGGTGGAGTCGATTACACCAGCGCCCGCCGCGCCTTGATCGAAGACCAGAAGTCTTCCCCGATTGAGATCGGCCTGGGCTGGACCGTGCAGTTGGATCGCGAGCCCTTCATCGGCCAACGACACCTGCTGCAAGAGCGCCGCACCGGAGCCAAGTGGGCCATCGCTGGATTGGTGATCGATTGGGAAGAGCTCGAGGAGCTGTACGACTCCTTCGGCCTGCCGCCCAACCTACCGATGCACGCTTGGCGTGAATCTATCCCTCTCTATGAAGGTGTGCAGCAGGTCGGCTATGCGACGAGCGGCGCCTGGTCCCCCACCCTCAAGAAGAACCTAGCGATCGCAACGCTGCCGCAGGCTTACGCCAAAGAAGGCACGCGTCTTTCGATGGAGTGGACCGTCGAACACCGTCGCAAGACAATCACCGCCCGCGTTGCAGCACGCCCCTTCTTCGACCCCGAGCGCAAGCGCTCTACGCCTCCGGTCCCAGTCTCGGCCTCTGCCGCGGCCACGATCAGCTAAGCAGCAAGGAACGCAGTATGTCGCTCAAACGCAATAGCGAGTGGGATGCCGTCATCATTGGTGGCGGTCACAATGGCCTGGTCTGTGCGGCCTATTTGGCCAAGGCGGGTCGCAAGGTTCTGGTCTTGGAACGTCGGCATGTGCTTGGCGGCGCGGCCGTCAGTGAAGAGATTTTTCCGGGCTTCACCTACTCGGTCTGCTCGTACGTGGTCAGCCTGCTCAGGCCATGGATCGTGCGCGAGCTGGAGTTGCCGCGCTTCGGCTTAGAGATCCTTCCGCTCGAGACATCCTTCTCGCCCTACCTCGACGGTCGCAGTCTGTGCCGCTGGTCAGATGGGGAACGCACTCGGCGCGAGATCTCGACCTTCAGCAAAAAGGACGCGGAGATCGCGCCCGAGTTCGGCAAGGCGATGAATCAGCTCGCGCGCTTCGTCAAGCCCTTGATCGATAGCCCAGCGCCCGACCCGACCTCCTTCGCCCCCAGTGAATTGAGTGCGTTGCTCGAGCATGGCAAACGCTTCGGCGGCCTCTCGGCCGACCTGCAAGGTTCCCTGGCTCAGTTGATGACCTCAAGTGCCGTCGACCTGCTTGACGGCTGGTTCGAGTCCGATCAACTCAAGGCGCCGATGGCCGTCTCCGGCATCATCGGAACCTTCCTTGGCGTGCGCTCGCCTGGAACGGCCTATGTGCTCTTGCACCATTACATGGGTGAGATCGATGGGGCCGCACGTTCGTGGGGATTTGCGCGCGGAGGAACGGGCGCGATCTCGAATGCGATCGCTGACTCCGCGCGGCACTTCGGCGCAACGATTCGCACCGAGGCTTCCGTCGAGCAACTGATGGTGCAAAACGGCAAGACGACCGGCGTCGTAATGCAGGACGGCGAAGAGATTCACTGCAAGACGGTGATCTCTGGCCTCGACCCGCATAACACCTTCTTGAACCTGGTTGGTGCCGACCATCTCGATGACCAGTTCCTGTCGAACATCAAACGCTTCAAGATGCGCGGCAGCTCGGGCAAGGTGAACTTGGCCGTTGATCGCGTACCCCAGTTCAAGAGTCGTCCGGGAACAGAGCACCTGGTCGGTGACATCGCGATCGCGCCCAGCATCGAGTATCTCGAGCGCGCGTATGACGACGCGAAGTACGGAGAGTTCTCGAAGCGCCCCTATCTAAATGTCGTCATCCCCTCGCTGACAGATCCGACGGTCGCGCCTCCAGGCAAACACGTCGTCTCTTGCTTCGTGCAGTACGCCCCCTACGCGCTCAATGGAGGCCCCGAGCGTTGGGAAGACGAGCGCGAGAACTTTGGCGACGCCGTAGTGGCGACCATGGAAGAGCACTGCCCCGGCTTCACAGAGTCAATCCTGCATCGCCAGGTGTTGTCACCATGGGACCTCGAGAAACAGTTTGGATTGACCGAAGGCAACATTTTCCATGGTGAGCTGAGCCTGGAGCAGCTCGCGTTCCAACGCCCGGTCGCGGGCTGGTCGAAGTACAAGACACCGATCGACGGACTGTGGATGTGCGGATCTGGTACGCACCCCGGTGGCGGCATCATGGGCGCGCCGGGTGCACTTGCAGCACGTGCCATCCTGGAGAAGCGAGGACTATGGTCATGATGTTCGGACGTCGCTCCAATCGTTCTAGCGTTCTGCCCGTCGTTGTACTCGGTGCCGGGGTCGATGGCCTTGCGGCGGCGATTCGGCTGGCAAAGGGCGGTAATAAGGTACGTGTCCTCGAAAGCAGCGACAGGGTTGGCGGACTCTTTGCGGCCGAAGAGTTCGAGCCTGGATTCCACTCGACCGGCTTCTTGCACGATGACTCGACGATTCCGACCTCGCTGATGGCGAGCCTGGGACTGGAAGAGCATGGCTTACAGCTCAGAGATACAGCGCCCTCGTGCCTTGCGACCGAGCGCGATGGCCCAGGCCAATGGATCCACGCCGACGTCGATCGCATGGCCTACGATTTGCACCAACGCGATGCGAACGCCTCGCGCGAGTGGCGGAAAGCGACAGCCTTCATAGCGCGTATTCGGCCCACAGTGCGGCACTTATTGAACGATGCGCCGGCTGAGTTGCAACCTGATAAGAACGCGGAGAAGCTTGAGCTGCTGTGGAAAGGCTTGCGACTACGCAACCTCGGCGAAGCTGACATGCTCGAGCTGATGCGCGTCGCACCGATGTGCGCAGCGGATTGGGTGCGCGAGTTCGTACTGAATGAACGCACCGCGGCAGCCATCATGCACCCGGCTCTGATCGGAAGCTGGCTTGCACCTTGGGCCGCTGGCAGCGCCGCCCTAGTCCTTGCACGCGAATGCATGCGCGGCAGCGGAGCGGTTGGTGGTCCAGCCTCCGTCGTGCGCGCGATGGAGAGTGCAGCACGTGCCGCCGGCGTCGACATTCAAACGGGTGACGGCGCGGCCGAGATCACGATCGATGGCGATCACGTAATCGGAGTGCGCACGGCTTCCGGCGAGAGCATCGAGACTGGCCGTGTGCTCTCCACCTTGGAGGTGCGTCGTACTCTCCTCGACCTGTGCTCCTCGAACCTTTACGGCCCCGAGCTGCATGACATGTTGCGCGGCTGGCGTACGCGCGGAACGACCGCCAAGCTCGACTTAGCGTTGGAGTCGGCACTGGATTGGGGCCCCTTGCCCGCTGGTGAGCCTGCGGTAACCGAACGAGCGAACACGAGCGAGAGCATCGAGGAACTCGAGCGCAGCTTCGATGCGATCAAGTACCGCGAGATGCCGGAGCATATGACGCTCGACATCAGCATCACGGGCGGGGCTCCGACTGGCGCATCCGTCGCTAGCGTTCTCGTGCACTCGGTCCCCTACCTGCTGGAGGGAGGCTGGACCGCGGAAGCTAAGCAGATGCTGGAGACGCGCGCACTCGATGCGCTCGAACAGGTATCACCGGGCGCTCGCGAGAAAATTCGAGCCGTCCGAACGACAACGCCGCAGGACATCGAGGATCGCTACGGTATGCCGGGCGGTCAGGTGTTCGCGGGTGAGCCGGCTCTTGACCAGCTCTATCTGTTACGTCCCGCTCGCCGCTTGAGCCGCTACCAGAGTCCGATTAGCGGTCTGTGGATCGCAGGTGGCAGCACCCACCCCGGTCCGCTTGCACCGGGTGCCAGCGGATGGATTGCGTCCGGAAGCCTGATGCAAGTGGGTACGGCTAATAGCACCAGCTCGGATCATAAATGAGGCTCGGGACCAAAGGCGACGAACGGCCGGCT
>JBLFWN010000114.1:0-22077 GCA_047611405.1 Planctomycetota bacterium
TATGACCTCGTCCCAAGAGGACCTGCGACGTGCCCCATGGTTGCCCTCGATTGGCTGAATGTCTCGAATTCCTCAACACGGAAGCCTGGCAGTTCAGAACGGTATCAAGCCCGCGCCTGATCGGCCGTCATCCTGGACGCGCACTGGGGCCAGATCGCGGCAACGGACTTCTTCTTCGTGGAGGTGTGAACTCCGATTGGGCTGAAGACGGTCTACGTGCTGTTCGTGATCGATGTCAAGAGCAGGCGTGTTCATCTGGCTGGGCTCACCAGAACTCCGAACGAAGCGTTCGTGCCCCAGGTCGCGCGCAACCTGACCGACTGTGTGGACGGTTTTCTACGTCGGCATAGCTTCCTCATCTGTGACCGGGACACCGAGTTTATGGCGTGGTTTAAACAGGTCCTGAAGACAGCCGGTGTGGAAGTGGTCTTGACGCCAGTGATGGCTCCCAACTGCAACGCCTACGCCGAGCGGTTCGTGCGCTCGATCAAGTCCGAGTGTCTCGATCGCATGATCTTCTTCGGCGAGGCATCGCTTCGCAGGGCCTGCTCATCATTCGTCGAGCACTAACACGTCGAGCGCGCGCACAAGGGCTTGGCAACGAACGGATTGAACGAGTTGATTTGTCGGGGTCCGGGGAGGTCAATTGTGCGGAGCGAATCGGCGGGCT
This sequence comes from Planctomycetota bacterium, assembly GCA_047611405.1. Taxonomy (GTDB): domain Bacteria; phylum Planctomycetota; class UBA1135; order UBA1135; genus JBLFWN01. Next base: position 671 of record JBLFWN010000114.1, read on the forward strand.
GTTGAAGCACTACCGCCGCGCGGCCTGAGGGCGCCATCGGTGCGTGCGGAAGTGGAAAGCTATGGGGGAGGTCCTGCTCGCGAAGGTGTCGCGCTCATCGTTCAAGCGCCACGGCCGGAACCCGTTTGCTCGAACCGTCGCAATTCACTGCCCGGTCCCAAGTTGGTTGGCGATCGAGGATTTGGACAGGGCGGGTGTGGGCCTTGGGGTGCGCTCATCTATCCGTCGAACCGGCCTGGCATCAGTGATGGGGGCCCGACGCAAGCCATTCAACGCGCTGTCTTGCGGAGCTTAGGCTCTCGTGGGACTGTCGGGGGACAACTCTCGCGCCTAGCCCACAAGAACGGAGTAACCTTGACCACATCCAGACGAACGCTCGGTCTGCTCGCTGCCCTCTGCCTGACTGCTGCGCCGACCCTCGCCCAATGCCCACAGCCAGACCGCCTCGATAGCGGACCCTGTTGTGCCGTCGCTCAGATCGACCTTCCGGTCTTTCCGCTGATGGTGCAGGACTCACTGAACATCTGCTGGCTGGACTGCGACATCGATACGATGATCGGCACCACAGCGCGCTGGAAGGCGCCGCTGCCTCTCACGGGCCAACCCACGTCCTGCGGTCGTTTCCGGAGCCGGCTGCGCTTGAGCGACCCGGCCGCCAACAAGACCTGGGTCGGTCGAGTGGACATGACCTACTCGAGGACCTGGATGGAGACGGACATCTCCGGAGTCAGCATGCAGGTATGGCGTTTCCTGACGAACGCCAGGCTCGCGCCGACCCCCGACGCAGGAACGGCTCCCTGCCCGGTCCCATCTTGCGCCTCCTCCTTCCCCAAGGTGTTCTTCACCGGCTACATCGACTATGCGCGCGACTGCGGCTCGGGTGCATGGTCCATCGCATGGATGCTCACGCACAACTGCGACCAGATCCATCACGCACCGGGCTTCGCGCGTGCTGGTTCCTTTCACCCAGACCGTGCCTACACATTCGTCGGGCCCGCTGCCGGTTTCGCTGTCGGCATGATCCAACCTGTAGCCGCCGGCGGCTCGAACCTCGAGGCGGTACGACGCCTGCGTATCCCGCCCAACCCCATCAACGACACGGAGTGTGAGTTCGAAGAGCCGATCCAGGCCAGCATCACGCCCGTCCAGCAATTATGTCTCTGTGGCCCCACCCTTGCCTTGCCACAGTGGGTCATCTCCGACCTCTTCGTGGGAGGTGTTTGTGGGACCAGTGTCGTCACGGCGGGAGGCCCTTACTTCCCCGGCTATCTGTCGATGGGAATAGGAATGTGGACCGACCCAGGGACTTACCCGGGCACGGAGACTCTCCGATGGGGAACAGGTGGCTACGACTACTTCGACCCATGTATAGGGGTAGTGAAGCAAGAGGTGTTCTATGGCGTCACGACCATCGGTGGAAACTCCGCGACGCAAATTCTGCAGACGGGCCTCGGCCTACCGCTGCCGCTGATCTTCATCGATCAATCAAACTCCCTGCGTAAGTCAGACGGGACGACGACGAAGATGAACAGCCCGTTCGTAAGTGACCACGTCATCAATCTCAACTTCTAGATGGGCCTGACGTTCGGGTCGGAAGTTGGGGACAAGAGGTGGCCGTCGTGCGGAACTTGCCTGCTATGAGAGTGCGGCAGTGAGCGCTACTTCGGGCGTTGGTGGGCGTTGGTGTGCAATTCACCTTTCGAATCCGCTCTTACGCTACCTAGCAGCCCGTCCATGAATCGCTGTTCATCAACGGGCTGCTAAGGGCGATTTGATCACGCGCGGGGCGTTCTCTGCCATCCTGGGCCGATGAACTCCCGCGTGCACCCGAACTTCAAGACGAGATACCGCGTCACCAACTGGGCCGACTACGAACAGGCTCTCGTTCAGCATGGCGACATGACGCTCTGGATCACGCCTGCGGCCATAAGGGCTTGGACACCGAGGTCGTCAGGTCGACGCGGGGTTCCGCGCAGGTACTCGGACATTGCGATAGAGACCGCGTTTACGCTTCGGGTCATATTCTGATTGCCGCTGCGCCAAGCCGAGGGCTTCTTGCGTTCACTGCTCGGCATGATGGACCTGTCACTCGAAGCACCTGACCACACGATGCTCTCTCGCTGCAGCACGGAACTGGACGTGAAGCTGGAGCCCGTCAACTCGAATTCGGGCGTTCACTTAATCGTGGACAGCACCGGGCTGTCGATAGTGGGGGAGGGTGAATGGGCTGCTGCAAAGCATGGCCATCGGGGAAAGCGGGTTTGGCGCAAGTTGCACATCAGCGTTGATCGCCAGGGCATGATCCGCGCGCAGGTGCTGACCGATAGTTAGGGTGACGATGCGGAGACTGGGCTGAAGATCATCAAGAAGACCAGGGGCAAGCTGTCGAGTGTCACCGGCGATGCTGCGTATGACACTGTGGCGATTTACGATGCATCCGATGTGCGCGGTACAAGGGTCGTCGTTCCGCCATCTCGCTCAGCTAGCGTTTCGCGACGACGGCCTCGGTCGGCTGCACGGGAGAGAACGATCAAGCGAGTGAGTAAACTTGGCAGGCGGCGATGGAAGAACGTGTCTGGTTATCATCGACAGGGAACTGTCGAGAACGCCTTCTTCCGATACAAGTCGATACTCGGCGACAGGCTTCATGCGCGTGAGTTGACGGCCCAGAAGAAGGAAGTGCTCATCGCGTGCAGGATCTTGAATCGGATGCTGAAAGTCGGGAGCCCCAAGTCGGTTGCCATCGCTCGCTGAATTTCGTTGGGGAAGAGGCCGTCCCTGCTCATTTCGGAATATGCAACAACGCCGCTGTTGACGACCTCTGCTGAGGGTGTCCTGCGTTTTCAGTAGGGACAGCCAGAAGAGCAACAGCAACGGCTACTGGACCTACCACCCAGCTCCAAATATCCCATGCTAGGCTGGCCATTCACGTTAGTGTCGTGACCTATGACACCCCGACCGACGAATAGAGAACTGCAGGAACTCGTCAATTCACTAGCTCGGCTCAGCATGCAGCCGGACTTCCCAGCGGGTGACGCCATACTCGCAAACGCCCTCTCCAGCGGAAGTCCACACGCGCAAGCCAAGGCCGCCGAGCTGATTTGTGAGCACCGTCGGTCGGAGCATGGGCCTGCGCTCTTGAAGGCATATACGCGGGCCTTCAAGAATCCCATCAAGAGCGACCCGGGCTGCCGACTCAAGACCGCGGCAGCAGAGGCACTCGACTTTCTGGATCACGCCGACCCTGAGACCTTCCTGAAGGGCATCACCCATGTCCAACGGGAGGGCGGATACGGCAAACCCGAGGACACCGCCGGACCCTTGCGGGCTAGGTGCGGAATGGCGCTCGTTCGCATGCGCTACGATCGCGTTCTGGAGCATTTGGCTGACCTTCTGTGTGATGCCCGGTCAGAGGTTCGGGTCGCGGGTGCCCGGGCCATCGCCTTCCATGGAGACGAGCGCGGTATCGGGCTCCTGCGCATGCGGCTGCACTTCAAGGAGACGGACCCCGACGTGATTCATGAAACTCTGAGGGCCTACCTGAAGCTGGACACGGCACAGGGGCTGATCGCTGCCGAGCGCATGATGGATGGCAATACTAACGAGCTGGAAGGTGCGCTCTTGGCCCTTGGAGAGTCTCCCGAGCTTCGAGCCTTCGAGCTTCTGAGCCAGCTATTGGAGCGCACTGCAATCGAGAATGACACGCATTTGGCCTCTTTGGCCTTGGGCACCCAACGCCGCCCCGAAGCCCGCCAAGTGCTACTCGAACGCGTAGCCGAGGGCAGCGAAATGCAGGCCTCATGCGCCCTGCGCGGCCTGGCCCTTCAGAGCTGGGATCCGGAGGTCAGGGCATCCGCTATCGCAGCCGAGAGGTGCAACGAGGGAACCTCTCTCGAACGCTTCATCGAGCAGATATTCCCGCTAGCCTAACTCGGCGGATAGGGGATACAAGGGACGCGAGCCTCGATGGGGGCGTTGGGCGTTGGTGCACATTCCAACCACCAGATGCGCTCTCAGAGCTGCTCAGGCCGGATTCATTCAGGAGCGACGTGGGATGGCGTTGGTGCGCAATTCACCTTTCGAATCCGCCTTCAGGCTACCTAAGGGTGATCTGATCACGCGCGGGACGTTCTCTGCCATCCTAGGTCGATGAACTCCCGCGTGCACCCGAACTTCAAGACGAGACACCGCGTCACCAACTGGGCCGACTACGAACAGGCTCTCGTTCAGCGTGGCGACATAACGCTCTGGATTACGCCTGCGGCCATTAGGGCTTGGACACCGAGGTCGTTAGGTCGACGCGGCGCTCCGCGCAGGTACTCGGACATTGCGATAGAGACCGCGCTTAGGCTTCGGGTCATCTTCCGATTGCAGCTGCGCCAGGCAGAGGGCTTTCTGCGTTCTCTGCTCGCAATGATGGACCTGAGTCTCGAAGCGCCGGACCACACGACGCTCTCGCGCCGAAGCGGAAAGTTGAAGGTGCGTCTCAAGCCCGTCAGCTCGAAACCAGGAATCCATCTGATCATCGACAGCATAGGGCTGTCCATAGTGGAGGAGGGCTAATGGGCGGCTGCGAAGCACGGTAAGCGAGGAAAGCGCGGTTGGCGGAAAGCTTCACATTGGCGTTGATCGCTAGGGCAAGATCCGCGTGCAGGCGCTCACCGATAGCTCGGGTGACGATGCGATAACTGGGCTGGAGATCATCAACAAGGCCAGGGGGAAGCTGTCGAGTGTCACGGGCGACGCCGCATACGACAGAGTTGCCATCTACAAGAAGTCAGAATCCAGAGGAGCGCGAGTCGTCATCCCGCCATCGAGATCCGCATCCATCTCTCGCCGCAAGCCAAGGTCAACTGAGCGCGACAAGACGATCCGGCGCGTCAACAAGATCGGTCGCAGGAGGTGGAAGAAGGAGTCGGGCTACCATCGGCAGGGAACGGTCGATAATGCCTTCTTCCGCTACAAGTCGCAGCTCGGCGAGAAGCTCCATACCAGAGGTCTAGCTGCACAGAAGGCGGAGGTAGCTATCGCCTGCAAGGTGCTGAATCGCATGCTCTGCTTGGGAAGGCCCAGGTCGGTGGCCATTGCTCGTTGATTTCGCCAACAGAGGGGCCAGCCGACCCATACTACTTTCTGTACCAACGCCGCCTGCCGGCTCACGTCGCCTCTCGAGTGGCCGTTCTGTAAGAGTCAATCCACTCGATCTCGAGCTTGAAGGGGCTCTCGTCCTTGTCGGCAATTCCAAACGAGAGCGATTGGATGGTCCTTGGATCAAGCGCTTTCAGCTTCGGAAGGCTGCGACCCATAATCGTCGGGTCTAGGTCAGCGAAGGGAATCACGACCTCCTGCCACTCCCCGGCAACCGTCGTGAACTCGGCCTGCCATGTGAATGAGTTCAGCCTTCCGGGGCCTGTCAATGCGCTCACGCGGTATGTGCGGCCGTCACCCATGAGCCGTGCTCTCAGGCCATCAGCTTGCCCTAGTGCAAGATTGCGCGCCTCGGAGCGCACTGTTGCAAAGCCTCCATTGTTCTTCAGGCTCAGAGCACCCTCGAAGCGTGCGGTACCTGTGGCTAGAGCAACCATCCGCCCCTCGGAAATTCCACCCATGACGTTATCATTGACAGAGAACCAACCGGACACGTTCTCAGGATCGGCGAAATCAAAGAGGCGCTCGACGGGGGCAGAGAAGGCTGCTTGCAGCGCCTCATTCTCGGTGTTGGAACTGGGCACAAGCACACTTAGTGCACGATCAATGCCGGCTCGGAGCTCCCACGCCATGTCTGGGGCATTGCTCATTTTGGTCGAGGCCCGGAGACTTGCACGCAACGGAGCCAAAGCATGCTCGGAAACACCTAGCGGGCGATCGACGATGGACCGGACTGCCACCTCATAGATAGCGGCGCATGCAAGCGTTTGCCCAGCGTTATAGAGAGGCACTCCACGCGAGATTGCGAGCTCGAGTATTCCAGCTGTGGCTGCTGCGGGATCCGCAGGCACAGACTCTTCTGCGGCTGGAATGAGCACGCTGTCTATAACGTGAATCGTGCCATTCGACGCAGGTATGTCGTTGTTGATGACTAGGCTGTCGTTGACTTTGAGGCGCCCCTGATCAAGCCTCAACTCTAGCTCAGTACCCTCCAGGCTCGGAATTTTGCCAAGACCTAGAGCTGCCGTGGAGGATTGGTTTCCAGACACGACGTGGAAGCTCAGAATTTGACTGAGGCGATCAATGTTCTCAGGCTTGAGCAGAGATTCAACGACTCCATCATCGAGCTTGGCAAAGGCGTCGTCAGTTGGAGCGAAAACAGTGAAAGGGCCATCCCCTGCGAGGGTGTCAAGCAAATTGGCAGCCGCGAGTGCTGCCACAAGTGTCTCGAAAGACCCAGAGGCCTGAGCGATCTCTACGATGTTCTTCGGAGTAGAGGAAGGCGTCTGGGGTTCCAAGCTGGAAGTTGTGCCTAACAGGAGGAGCAGAGCACTTAGGGAGGGAGTAATCATGACTTTTTTCTCACGGGTTGATGCTTACCTCTGATGTTCGCTGTATCGAATCCCTTGGATGCACGGAGTCTGCGGAAGTGATGAATGTCACGCCGAGCCCCCGCGTTGGTGCAGTATTCGCCCGCCCAGTAAACCCTCAGGACCGCCCAGGGGCGACTTGATCAGGCACGGGGCATCCTTTGCCATCCTGGGTGAATGAACTCTCGCGTGCATCCGACATACAAGACCCGGTACCGCGTCACCAACTGGGCCGCCTACGACCGCGCCCTTGTCCAGCGCGGCGATATCACCCTCTGGGTGACGACCGAGGCAATCAAGGCATGGAAGGCCAAGGCCTCGAGTAGACGTGGAGCTCCGCGCAGGTACTCGGACCTTGCGATTGAGACTGCCTTGACGCTGCGCCTCGTGTTCCGGTTGCCTCTCCGTCAAGCCGAAGGCTTCTTGCGTCCCCTGCTCGACATGATGGGCCTGAGTCTCGAAGCGCCGGACCACACGATCATCTCCCGCCTAAACAAGGAGTTGAAGGTGAAGCTAGAGCCAGTCAACTCGAAGAAGGGCATCCACTTGATAATCGACAGTACCGGGCTGTCCATAGAGGGGGAGGGTGAATGGGCTGCTGCAAAGCATGGCAATCGCGGAAAGCAGGGTAGGCGCAAGCTGCACATCGGAGTTGATCGTCGTGGTCAGATCCACGCGCAGGTGCTGACCGATAGCTTGGGTGACGATGCGAAGACTGGGCTGAAGATCATCAAGAAGACCAGGGGCAAGCTGTCGAGTGTCACCGGCGATGCTGCGTATGACACGGTGGCGATTTGCGGTGCATCCGATGCGGGCGGTGCAAAAGTCGTGGTTCCTCCATCACGAACGGCTACTGTTTCGCGACGTCAGCCACGATCGGCGATGCGAGATCGGACGATCAGGCTAGTGAGCAAACTCGGGAGGCTGCGACGGAAGATAGCGCCGGGCTATCACCGATAGGGAACCGTCGAGAACGTCTTCTATCGTTACAAGTCGGTGGCCATCGCTCGCTGATTTCCGTTGAAGATGAGGCCGTCCCTACTCATCTCGGATTGTGCAACAACGCCTCGACGAAGCCCGACATCCAAGCGTGAGTCCGCGCCTTCAGCGGCACTTCTGAAGGGTTTACCGCGGTTGGTGTGCAGCTCCGTATCGCGGGTGCTACAACAGCGCATGCTTCAAATTCAGCGCATCATTACGCATCCCGGCGGCGCCCACAAAGACGACTTGTTGGCGGCTTGTGTCCTGGCTGCTCGCCACAGCTGTCCGATCGTTCGCCGGGATCCAACCGAGGCTGAGCTCGCGGATCCGAACATTGCGATCGTAGACGTGGGGGGCTCCCACGACGCGGAGCTCAGCAACTTCGACCACCATCACTTCCCCCGGGAGCACCCGCCTACCTGCGCGCTCAGTCTGGTGTTGGATTCCATGGGACTCTATCAGGACGCTCTGCAGTTCTGCGACTGGCTGGAGCCCGCTGAGTGGTTCGACTCCCGCGGACCCAATCGCACCGCCGAGTGGCTAGGGGTTCCGCGCCGGGCAATTTCACGGCTCAACTCGCCCATCGACATGACCCTGCTGCAACGCTTTGCGGCCCAGGCGGAGCACAGTCCCGGGGAGACTCTCTACGAATACATGAAGCTCGTGGGGGATGACCTCTTGGGATTCTTGAAGGTCGTACGCGAGGGCATCGATCAGGTCGCTGAGCAAAGCGCGCGCTGGTCCGTGAGCCGCGGTGATGTGACCATCGAAGCCCTGTACCTGGAACGCAGGGAGGTGCTTCCGGAGGAGCCCTCGGGGAGTTTGGCGCGCTACATTCGCTCCGCTGGTCTCGACAAAAAAATCGGCGTGACCGTCTATCCCGATAGGCGTGGCTCTGGTTATGGCATCAGCCGCTACGAGGATCATCCAGCCATGGACTTCTCCCAGCTAGAAGGCGAGAGCGACGTGCACTTCGCCCACAAGAGTGGCTTCATGTGTAAGACCAGCTCCACCGAGGTCGAGCGACTGAAAGCGCTAATTCGAGCGGCCATTAGGTCTTAGCCTGGTTCGGTCTGTTCACGCAAGCTTCTGCGTGGCGTTGGTGCAGTATTCGCCCGCCCAGTAAGCCCTCAGGACCGCCCAGGGGCGACTTGATCAGGCACGGGGCATTCTTTGCCCCCCTGGGTGAATGAACTCTCGCGTGCAACCGACATACAAGACCCGGTACCGCGTCACCAACTGGGCCGAGTACGACAAGAGCCTGGTCCAGCGTGGCGAGATCACCCTGTGGATCACGCCCAAGGTCATCAAGGCGTGGAAGGCCAAGCCTGTGGCCAGACGCGGTGCTCCACGCAAGTACTCGGATCTGGCGATTGAGACTGCTCTGACTTTGCGCCTCGTATTCAGGTTGCCGCTCCGCCAAGCCGAGGGCTTCTTGCGTTCCCTGCTGGACATGATGGACCTGGGTCTCGAAGCGCCGGACCACATGACCGTCTCTCGCCGAAGCAAGGAGTTGAACGTGAAGCTGGAGTCCGTTAACTCGAAGACGGGCGTTCACTTAGTCGTGGACAGAACCGGACTCTCGATAGTGGGGGAGGGTGAATGGGCAGCTGCAAAGCATGGCAATCGTGGAAAGCGTGGCTGGCGCAAGTTGCACATCGGCGTTGATCGCAAGGGTCAGATCCACGCGCATGTGCTGACCAATAGTTCGGGTGACGACGCGAAGACCGGGCTGGAGATCATCAAGAAGACCGGGGGCAAGCTGTCGAGTGTCACGGGCGACGCCGCATACGACACCTTTGCGATCTACAAGAAGGCAGGGTCCAGAGGAGCGCGAGTCGTCATCCCGCCATCGAAGTCCGCATCCATCTCTCGCCGTGAGCCAAGGTCAACTGAACGCGACAAGACGATCCGGCGCGTCAAGAAGGTCGGTCGTAGAAGGTGGAAGAAGGAGTCGGGCTATCATCAGCAGGGAACAGTCGAGAACGCCTTCTTCCGCTACAAGTCGTAGCTCGGCGACAGGCTTCACGCCAGGGGTCTAGCTGCGCAGGTGACGGAGGTCGCAATCGGGTGCAACGTGCTGAACAAGACTTTCGCGCTTGGGCGACCGAAGTCGAAGGCCGTCGTCCGCTGATTCTGGCTGTGTTCGGGTAATTCTCAGGCCACTTGGAGTTGTGCAACAACTCGCCTGCTCGCCACCGCCGCAAACGAGTCAATTCCCAGGTTGGGCGAGTTTGCTTCGCAGAAAGGAGCCGTTCTGACACTGGCCAATTTCCTCGCCCGGATCCTTCTCGACCCAAACCCGAGCCCCGTCAAGCAGACGGTCGATCGGGCCCTTCGGCGAGTGCTACAGACCCGTGATCGGCATTGACCGGGACTTTCGTTCCCCCGGCGATCCTTCAAACCCACCCCGAAGTGGTGCGCCACAGACCGGCGTGGAGCTTGACGCCATTGGGGCCCCAGGAGGGGCTTCGGCTCGCGGCTCGCGCCGAAACGTGATCTACTGGTCGGAGAGACGATCACCCCTTCCAGCAGAGGTTCCTCATGAAGTTGCCCCGCTTCGCCGTGCTCATCGCACCCGTAATCTCCGCCCTCACGGCCGGCCCTTCGCTCGCTCAGTGCCCAACGCCGGCGAACTTCTGCACCGCTGCGCCGAACTCCGTGGGTCCCGGCGCGACCATCTCGTGGACAGGGACGCCGAGCTTAGCTGCGGACGACTTTCATCTGGTCGCGAACGACTGCCCGGCGAACCAGTTCATGATCTTCTACTACGGGTCGGCGCAGATTCAGGCGCCCTTCGGCAACGGTTGGCGTTGCGTCGGCGCCGGAGGCGTCGGAGTCTTCCGGTTCCCCGTCATTCAGATCGACGGCAGTGGCGTGGCCGACATGAAGGTCGACTACACCCAGCCGCCGGCCGGCGGCGACTTCAACGACCCCGGCGTGTGGTTGCCCGGGACGACTTGGAATTGTCAGGGTTGGTATCGCGACAGCGCAGCCGGTGGCGCATTCTTCAACCTCACCGACGGACTGCAGGTTCAGGTCTGCGCCGGCAACACGGTTCTTTTTACGGAGAACTTCGACGCAGTCACGGCGCCCGCGTTGCCGCCCGGTTGGACGACCGGTGCCCATCCGTCCGACGCAGGCAACACGGCGTGGGAGCTGGGTGCGCCGAGCTCCGTGGGACCGGGCGCGGCGAGCACCTCCCCCAACTGCGTCGGTACCAACATCGCGGATCACTACGGCGTGGACACGAACATCTGGCTTCGTACTCCGGCGATCGATCTCACGAACTCCGCCGAAGCCACGCTCGCGTTCAACGAGTTCAAGCGGCTCGAGGACAGCGGACCGGACCTCGACTACGGCAGAGTTCGGATCCTCGCAGCCAATGATCTCGAGGAGCTGACGGTCTTCGAGTTGGCGGTTGAGGGTGCGTCTTCAGGGTGGGAGAGCTACGCGAGAACGCTTCCCCCCGAGGCTTTCGGCGAGCCGATCGTGATCGAGTTCCAACTCCTAACCGATGGAAGCAATCAAGTCGGCGGCATCGAGAACGCGGGCTTCGAGATCCCGCCGATGGCGGACGGCACCTGGAACTCGACCGGGGGGCCCGGCTGGACGCTCTTCGGCTCGGGCGGGTTCTGGAACCCGGGAGCCTCGAACGGTTACCCCGGTAGCGCCGTCCCCGAGGGCCTGAACGCGGGCTGGATCAACAACGGAAGCTTGCGGCAGACGCTCAACGCACCACTGACTGCGAGCACGCAGTACGTCTTGAGCTCCGAAGTGGGCAACCCGCTCGCCTTCGGGAGCTCCTCCGGCAACACCTTCCGTATCGAGCTGTACGCCGGCGGGGTCCTCCTCGATGTCGAGTCGGGAACAGCGCCTCCCTTGGGTCAGTGGCAGCCGCACAGCCTGACGTACGATTCGGGGCCCAACCCCCCGCAGGTCGGTCAACCGTTGGAGATCCGCCTCGTCGCGGACGGCACGGCGGAGGTCAACTTCGACGCTGTGACAATCACGGGCATCTCGGGTGCGGGGATCGAGTACGCGGGCTGGTACATCGACGACGTCGAGGTCCGGCTCGAGGCGACGGCGGACTGGCACGTGCTGCCGAACTCTCCGGTCGCGCCCTATTACCACCACGACGATCTCGAATTCATTGGCGACACGGGCTGGCTGTGCAACATCAGCGGCGAGATCTGGAGGACGACCGATGCCGGCGACACGTGGAGCCTCGTGTTGGACTCACCGGGCACCTCGTTCCGCACCATCCTGTTCAAAGACGCCATGAACGGTTGGGCCGGGAACCTCGGGCCTGGCAGCTGGGTGGGCAGCACGTCCGACACAAATCCGCTGTACCAGACGACCGACGGCGGGACGACATGGACGCCGGTTACGACGATCACCGGTCCCACGCCGGAGGGCATCTGCGGGATGGAGATGTCGGGCGACACGATTTTTGCCGCGGGACGCTACGCAGGAGATGCGTACATCCTGAAGTCGACGGACGCGGGAGCCACGTGGACCTCGACGGACATGAGCTCGAGTTTCGGTGCGTTCGTCGATGTCAACCTCATATCGCCGGACGAGGTGTACATCACTGGGTCCAGCGTGGGCGGGACGGCCAGCCTGCTGCACTCGACCGACGGTGGCGCGAACTGGACCGTCGTGATGACCAGCTTCGCCTACCACTATTGGAAGATGGGCTTCGCTGTCGAGACTCCCACCTTCGGATACGCCGTCACTCAGGGCGGTGCCGCAGGCGACACTTGGATCCAGACCTACGACGGCGGTCAGAGTTGGACGCAGACTTTCTACGCGGACAACTTCGAAGCAAACGGCATCGGCTTCGTCAACGATCAGCTGGGCTGGATCGGCGGCGCCGAGACGTACACGTACGGGACGAGCGACGGCGGGAACAGCTGGCAACCCTTCCAGATCGACACGGTCTATGGCGACCGCATCAACAAGTTCGTCTTCGTGAGCGACGATCGGATCTATGCGGTCGGGAACCGGGTGTACCTGTACTCGACCCAGCAACCTCTCGTCTACTCGGATTCGGGCCTGCCGCCCGTCGGCGCCCAGTTCGACAACTCTCTGTCCGCCCTGGACGTGAGGCCGATGGGGGACGGTCAGTTCTTGATCCAGTACACGGTGCCGGAGGATGGCAACGCCCAGCTCACGATCTTCATTCCCGGCGGCCTGATCTACGACCGCCCGGTCGACGAGCACCACGAAGCGGGGACGTACACGATCCGGTGGGCGCCTCACGACGATACGCCGATCTTCAACGCGTCCCTCGTGACGGGCATGTACCGGCAACAAATCAAGTTCGACAACCGGTGAGGGCCTTTCCACAGGCGAGTCCGACCGGAGCTGATCGAAGCTCAGCGTGCGACGTCAGTCGAAGCTGTTGAAGGTCAACGACTCGGAGCGAACCAATGACACCCGTCCTGTCCATAAATTCAGCCGTGGCCTAAACGCGGCGTTGGTGCAGAATTCACCACGCCTGGAAGGCCCTTGCGGGCCGTTTCTCATGCTTAGAGCCTCTGTTGTCCGAAGGCTCCGGCATGAACTCCCGAGTGCACCCGACGTACAAGACCCGGTACCGAGTCACCAACTGGGCCGACTACGACCGGGCGCTCGTCCAGCGCGGTGACATCACTCTCTGGATCACGCCAGCAGCCATCAAGGCATGGAATGCCAAGCCAGTTGGCAAGCGTGGCGCTCCGCGCAAGTACTCGGACCTGGCGATAGAGACAGCCTTGAAGCTGCGCCTCGTGTTCCGGTTGCCGCTACGCCAAGCCGAGGGCTTCTTGCGTTCCCTGCTGGACATGATGGACCTGAGTTTAGAAGCACCGGACCACACGACCATCTCTCGCCGAAGCAAGGAGTTGAACGTGAAGCTGGAGCCCGTCACCCTCGAAGAGGGGCGTTCACCTGATCATCGACAGTACCGGACTGTCGATAGTGGGGGAGGGTGAATGGGCCGCTGCAAAGCATGGCAATCGTGGAAAGCGTGGTTGGCGCAAGTTGCACATCGGCGTTGACCGCCAGGGCATGATTCACGCGCAGGTGCTGACGGAGAGCACAGTTGATGATGCGAAGACTGGACTCAAGATAATCAAGAAGACCAGGGGCAAGCTGTCGAGTGTTACTGGCGACGCCGCCTACGACACCATTGCTATCTACAAGAAGGCAGGATCCAGAGGGGCGCGAGTCGTCATCCCGCCATCGAGGTCCGCATCCATCTCTCGCCGCAAGCCAAGGTCAACTGAGTGCGACAAGACGGTCCGGCGCGTCAACAAGATCGGTCGCAGGAGGTGGAAGAAGGAGTCTGGCTACCATTGGCAAGGAACGGTCGAGAACGCCTTCTTCCGCCACAAGTCGCAGCTCGGCGACAAGCTCCATGCCAGCGGTCTAGCTGCGCAGAAGACGGAGGTGGCCATCGGGTGCAAGGTCCTGAACCGGCTGCTAGACCTGGGCAGGCCGAAGTCCGTGGCTATCGCTCGCTGAGATCGCCGATCAAGAGACACTTGCTGGGTCGATTCGAGATATGCACCAACGCCCAACAACGCCTTCGGCGTCACTCGCCCGCGTCAAACTCGACGCGCAAACGAGCGGACGGATCGCTCGCCCCTAGCCGAGCGCGCGCGACGCGCTCGCCCGACCCTTCGAGTAGGAACAGCATGTGGTTCCCCGTGTCCCAGCCGGGCCGCTCGACGACCTCTTGCAAGAGGTCCTTCAACTCCGGCGTGCGCTGGCGAGCTCCCGACGCGAGCGGGTAGATCCAGGGCTCGACTTCCCAGCTCACGCGCGCGGTGCCGCGCGGGCGCGCGCTCAGGTCGTGAGGCAGCTCGTGCATGCGGCTCGCGTCGATGGCCGCTTCCGCGCTGATCATCAATTGCGATGGCGCGTCGGTCACGCCGTCCGCGGTCAGCTCGATCCAGGCCGAGACGATCGTCGCGCCAGGCGGCACCGGCAGCTCGAACAAGAGACCTGTCGTCCCGTCTCCGCCGAGCTGGAGCTCTGCACTCACGAGTTCGACGGAGCCGTCCGGGCTTTCGTATCCGTCGTCGACGGCACGCGTGATGGGCGCCTCTGCGCGCGCGGGCGTGAGCACGTCCAGCGGCAGCCCCCCCGAGCTGACCGAGGTCCCAGCCAGCGTGTGCACCAGTGCGCTCGCGGTGAAGCGACCCGCGCCGGGCGGCGTCCAACTCGTTTCGTAGGGCGGCGCAAAGAGGCTCGCGATTGGCTCACCGTCGACGTGGAAGTCGACGCGCTCGACCAAGCCCGAAACCTGCGCGACCAGTGGAGTCGGCTCGCCCGGTACAAGGCGCGCTCCCGCGGGCACACTCAGCTCGACTCCCGCCGTGGGCGGGCAGTCGGGATAGAGCCAATGACGCACCGTCGTGGCCGCGCCGAGCGGATCGCTCACGGTCAGCTCGACGCGATAGGCGTAAAAGGAAGGGTTGCAGGGCGTTGCGGTTAGCACGACCGATGCTAAAGGTGTTGTCAGCACTTCCTCGGGGTGCTCATGCCCATCGTGGCGCTTGAAGATTTGCCAGCTATAGGTGAGTTCGCTATTGGCGTGCTCCGAGTCGTCGACAATAGCCTTCAGTTTCAGCCAGGTGGCTCCGCTAGTCGAGTAGGAGGCCCCGTCCGCGAAGCTCTCGATCTCGACCTTCGGCGGTGTATTGCCGAGTTGCACCAGCTTGTTCGTTTGGTTCGACAGCTGCGCGCTGTCTGTCACGGTCAAGGTCACGCTGCGGGTCGCCGGCGCGCCCCCCAGATTCGCAAAAACGTGCAGCGGGCTCGGCTGATACGAAGTCGTTCCATCGCCGAAGTTCCATGTGAATCGCAGCGCGCCTCCATCCGGATCGTTCGAAGCGGTCGCGTCGAAACGCGTGCCGAGCGCGCCCTCGTCCCTGCTCCATAGATGCGCTTGCGGCGCGACTTGACCCGATCCGGTGTAGCGCAGGCGGCGCACTTCGTTCGTGTTGAGCTTCCCATAGAGAACGCTCTGATCGTTAGGATCCTGGATCGCGAAGACCGGCGAGACGACGGTCCCAAACTCCAGCACCTCTTGCAGCTGATTGGTGTCGTTGAAGCGCAGCGCGCGCATCCAGTTGCCGCTGAAATCTAGCTGCAGGAAGCTGCCCGCGTAATCGCCGAAGCCGACGGGGGCCAGCCAGCTGCCCGCCACTGCGCAAAAGCCGGAGAAGGGCTGGCCCTCGACCGGGCAGTCCGGCGAACCCAGCTCGGAGGTCCGGGCTGACGGCCCGACGAAGATCGGTACGCGTGCGCTGTCCTGGGCGTGTCGCCAGTCCAGCACCGGCCGGTGGTGCATGAAGGTCGGTGTCGCGGGCGCGATCTGAATGTTGGGATCGCAGGGGTTCGGGAAGCGCGGGTTGTGGTTCGGCCGCTCCTGCTTCAACAGTTCGCGAAAGCTGAAGTAGGGCTGGTTGCAGCCGCCCGTGCCAAACAACGGGTTGGGCGCGTCGAGATTGAAAGTGTCAGCGTTGTTGTAGGAGGTTTGGCGCGTCAAGCCTTCGAAGAGCGGCCAGCCTAGGTTCTCGGCTGGCCCACGCACGACCTGCAGATCCTCCCAGGTGCTCCAACCCACGTCGCCGACATAGACGACTCCGGGGTCACCGATCAAGGGATCGAGGCTGCCGGTGTCGGGGCGCAGGCTGATGCGGAAGGGGTTGCGCAGCCCGAGGGCCCAGACGCGCGAGCGTGGTGCGCGCGGCTGCGTGGAATCGAAGAATGGATTCGACGGGATGCCGTCGCCCGTCGCAGGGTCAATGCGCAGGAGCTTGCCGGATTGGCTGCCGATCATCTGCGAGCGGAAAGCGCCGACGTTTTCCTCTGCCCGGATGATCCCGTCCTGCAGCGCCTGCGCCCAATAGGTCCCAGGCGAGCTGCCGTTGTCCACCAGGCCGTAGTGCGCGCCGTCACCCGACGATGCGATCAATGTGCCGTCCGAGCCGACGATCAGCGAGCCTGTGCCATGCGACTCATAAAGAATCGGCACGCCGGAGTCCGGCGTTTCGCCAAGCAGCACGAAGCGGCTGCCAGGCAAAGTGGTAGTGAAGTCCGTCGCCGCGTCCGCGCGGAAGCGCGTGATGCGGCCGATGGTCGCGTTCAAGTACTCGTTGGCGGAGGGGTCGTACTGCGGCGTTCCGGCGTACAGCAGGTGGTGCCGATCGACAACGTAATAGGCGTAGAAGAGCCCGTTCGTTCGGAAGCCCGGGTCGAGCGCGAAGCCCAGCATGCCGAAGTCGCGCCAGCTGCCGACCTCGTCCGATATGTCGAGCAGCGGGGGCTGCACGAGCGCGCCGTTCTCGACGACGTACGCGCGTCCGCTTCGCTCCCAGACATAGCCGCGCCCTTGTGCGTCGAATGTCATGCCGACCGGGCCATTGAGGCCGTTCAGGAAGGGCTCGTCGACGTAGTCGTCGGGCAGCTGAGCGAAGGTCGGGGCGCAGAGAAAGAGCGTGCAGGCGCAGCGGCCGATCGAGGGAGGGATATGCATGGCGCGAGGTTCCAATGGGGGTGTCACCTATCATAGCCACTCTTCGGATTCAGACGGAATTCGATTGAGTCCGCAGAGTGCGTGGCGTTGTTGCACAACTCCAAGTGGCCTGACAATTCCCCGAGCACAGCCAGATCAGCGAACCACGGCCTTCGACTTCGGTCGCCCAAGCGCGAAAGTCTTGTTCAGCACGTTGCACCCGATTGCGACCTCCGTCACCTGCGCAGCTAGACCTCTGGCGTGAAGCCTGTCGCCGAGCTGTGACTTGTAGCGGAAGAAGGCGTTCTCGACTGTTCCCTGCTGATGGTAGCCCGACTCCTTCTTCCACCTTCTACGACCGACCTTGTTGACGCGCCGAATCGTCTTGTCGCGCTCAGTTGACCTTGGCTTGCGGCGAGAGATGGATGCGGATCTCGATGGCGGGATGACGACTCGCGCTCCTCTGGATCCTGCCTTCTTGTAGATCGCAACGGTGTCGTATGCGGCGTCGCCCGTGACACTCGACAGCTTGCCCCCGGTCTTCTTGATGATCTCCAGCCCAGTCTTCGCGTCGTCGCCAGAGCTATCGGTCAACACCTGGGTGTGGATCTGACCTTGGCGATCAACGCCGATGTGCAACTTGCGCCAGCCACGCATTCCACGATTGCCATGCTTTGCAGCTGCCCATTCACCCTCCCCCACTATCGAGAGCCCGGTACTATCGATAATCAGGTGAACGCCCCTCTTCGAGGTAACGGGCTCCAGCTTCACGTTCAACTCCTTGCTTCGGCGAGAGACGGTCGTGTGGTCCGGCGCTTCTAGACTCAGGTCCATCATGTCGAGCAGGGAACGCAAGAAGCCCTCGGCTTGGCGTAGCGGCAACCGAAACACGAGGCGCAGAGTTAAGGCAGTCTCGATTGCCAGATCCGAGTACCTGCGGGGAGCGCCACGTCTGGCCACAGGCTTGGCCTTCCACGCATTGATCGCTGCGGGCGTAATCCAAAGGGTGATGTCGCCGCGCTGAACGAGAGCACGGCCATACTCGGCCCAGTTGATGACGCGGTAGCGTGTCTTGAAGTTCGGATGCACGCGGGAGTTCATGCTGGAACCTTCGGGTTACCGAGACTCGAACCATGAGGGACAGCCAGCAATGGCCCTCCAGGGGTGATGAATTCTGCACCAACGCCACGGTTCGTTACTGGGCACAGGCGCCGTTACCTTTGGCGGGTCGGCAAGGAGCTGGGTCTACGGATCTGGCGGCACGTTTACGATTGGTTCGGACCTGCTGGTTCAAAGCACGACAACGCAGGGACAGATAGGAACGAGCACGACCTCGTTCTCCAACGAAGGGACAATTCAGGCCGACGGAAGCGCTCTCTACTTGGAGGGGTTGAATTGGACGAACTCCGGCGTGCTGGAGGCTAGGAGTGGAGGTGGGCTGTCTACTGGCGGTACCTGGATAAATGATGTAGCCGGTTCTCTACAATTGGCTGGGGGGATGATGACTCTCGGTGGGACATGGACAAGTCACGGTGGGATTCAGATCGCCGCTGGATCAGCCGCGACAGTTCCCGGTTCGTTGATCCAAACAGCAACAGGTGTTCTTGATCTCGTGCTTGCGGGAACCAACACCAATCAGTTCTCGCGACTCTTGATCACGAACGATGCGAACTTCGCTGGGACTCTACGAGTGACGCTGGAAGGCGGGTTCGTTCCTGCACCGTTGGACACGTTCGGGGTGGTGACCTACGGATCTCAAACTGGCACCTTCGATACCGAGGACTTGCCGGACCTGGGTGGCCCACTATGGTCGACAGACTATGGGGCGACGGCGCTCACGCTGGAGGTGCAGTAGTCGCAAGCCAGGGCCTGTTCGCGGTTGTGACTGGACCCTTTGCGCCGTTGAATCTGCGGAGGAGGGCAGGGCTCGCGCCTGGGATCGGCGACGACTACCTGTCACTAAACAGCGACTCTGCGCGCCGCGAAGGATCGCTCATTGCCCCTCGCGCCCCTAACCCCCGCCCAGATCAAGGGTTGTGTGGAGCGGCTGATGGGACTCGAACCCACGACATTCAGCTTGGGAAGCTGGGGCTCCGGGGCGGGCATCGTGTGCGTTTGTGTACTTCTGAGTACGTTCGTGTGACAGGGTGATCAGGCCCAGACGGGCATCGCGTGCTTTTGCGTGCGCGACTAGGCGGCAGCAAACGAGGACCGATGGGCCAGTTGGCAGACGCCCAGAGACGACAGCGACACACGTGGGTCTGGAACTCCTGCACTACATGCACGAGTGCGAAGGGCTAAGATACCCGTATGGACTTCAATCGGATCACTGTAGACCCTGCGCGGATGGGCGGCGTGCCCTGCATTCGGTCATTGCGAATCCCCGTATCAACCGTCATTGGGATGCTCGCCGATGGCATGGCTGCAGCGCAGATCTTGGATCAGTATCCTGATCTCGAGGAGGAAGACATCCGTGAAGCTCTGCGATTCGCATCCGAAGCTGTGAGAGAGCGTGAACTCCCTCTCCGCCGAGCAGAGTGAGGTTTCTGATCGACAACGCGCTCTCACCGCGCGTGGCTGAGGATCTCTCTATTGCTGGTGAGGATGCGATTCACGTTCGAGACCTTGGAATTCAGAACGAGACCGACGATGTCATCTTCGATCGGGCAGCCGAAGATGATCGCATTCTGGTCTCCGCGGACACTGATTTTGGAACCATCCTCGCAATGCGAAAAGTGGCCCGACCCTCCGTGGTCATCTTCCGGCACGGTCTAGAGCGAGACCCACGTGCACAGGCATCGATAATGCTCGCGAACCTCGGTCAGGTGGCTGACGCACTCGAGCAGGGATGCTTAGTCATCCTAGAACCGACCAGGGTTCGTGTGCGGATGCTACCTCTTGGTCTCGCCTGACGGGTTCGAGTCAGGCCGAAGCAGCCTCATTGGAAGTGCATGGCTCGTTGGCTGTTGGTGGTAAAGGGCCCTGGTCGAACCTCGGTCTCCGCCCCTTCGTGGCACAGACACCCGCCCGTCCTATCAACAAATGCAGCCGTGACCTAACCGCTGCTACGACAGCGATTTGCGGAGCACTACAATGGGGCTATGCGAGCCGAGTTCCATCCACTCAAAGCTCTGCTTCTGACGGTTTCAGGCTGGGTCAACCGTCACCAGCAGCACGTCATCGAGTACCTCGTCGAAGAGAACCGCGTGTTGAATGAGCAGCTCGGTGGTAAGGCTCCGCGACTGAACGACGATCAGCGCCGCCGACTGGCTGCCAAAGCAAAACTCCTTGGCCGGAAGGCCCTCGATAGCGTCGCCACATTAGTGACACCCGACACCCTGATGAGGTGGCACCGGAAACTGATCGCGCTCAAGTGGACCCACCAGGCTCCACGCATTGGACGCCCAGGGCTCATGAAGGAGATCAAGGGCCTCATCGTTCGCATGGCCACGGAGAACTCAACGTGGGGCTACAGCAGGATCCAGGGCGAGCTGAAGGGACTTGGGCACAAGGTCGCAAGGACGACGGTTGCCAACGTCTTGAAGGAGAACGGAATCAAGCCCGCGCCTGATCGACCGTCTTCCTGGCGATCCTTCCTAAAGGCGCACTGGGGCCAGATCGCAGCGACTGACTTCTTCTCGGTTGAGGTCTGGACTCCGGTCGGACTGAAAACGATCTATGTTCTGTTCGTGATCGATCTCGAGAGCAGGCGTGTCCATCTGGCCGGACTCGCTACGAATCCGAACGAAGCTTTTATGGCTCAAGTCGCACGCAACCTGACCGACTGTATGGACGGCTTCCTACGTGGTCACCGTTTCCTCATCTGTGATCGGGATACGAAGTTCACAAAGCAGTTCAAGCAGGCCCTGAAGGCAGCCGGGGTCGAGGTGGTCTTGACGCCAGTGATGGCTCCGAATTGCAATGCCTACGCTGAGCGTTTCGTGCTCTCCATCAAATCTGAATGCACGAACCGGATGATCTTCTTCGGCGAGCGGCGCCTTCGAGGAACTGTCACTTCTTATTTTGAGCACTATCACACTGAGCGTGCTCACCAAGGACTCGGCAACCTGCGCATTGAAAGCAGCGCATCAGACGGAGCTGGTGAGATCGAATGCGTGGAGAGGCTCGGCGGCCTGCTGAAGTGCTATCGGCGCGCTGCGTGACCGGGCAGTTGGTGCGAGCGAGACTGAACAGTGGCAGGTGGGAGCAACTCTCTGGTGGGGGAGATGCGCGCCTCGCTCAGCGACCACGTCCGAAGTACCGTTGCTCGGATGGATGCAAGTCACTGTTCAGGCCCGATTTGGCTGGCGGCCGAGTTTTTGGACAGGGCGGGATGGGCGCGCTGGCGCGAGGCGTGTACCGCGAGATGCTGGACCTCGCGTGGGACGAAGGTGATG
>JBLFWN010000115.1:0-22034 GCA_047611405.1 Planctomycetota bacterium
CTTCGGTGGCTTCGCCTTCAGTCTGCTCGCCTTCGCCAGACTCGCCTTCGGTGGCTTCGCCTTCAGTCTGCTCGCCTTCGCCAGACTCGCCTTCGGTGGCTTCGCCTTCAGTCTGCTCGCCTTCGCCGGACTCGCCCTCGGTGGCTTCACCTTCAGTCTGCTCAGCTTCGCCGGACTCGCCCTCGGTGGCTTCACCTTCAGTCTGCTCAGCTTCGCCGGACTCGCCCTCGGTGGCTTCACCTTCAGTCTGCTCGCCTTCGACAGAGTCGCCCTCGACACCTTCAGGGGTCTCCTCCATGAGAGGCTCATCAATCGGAGTCTCGCCGTCACCCGGATTTTCGAGCAGAGTGGGGGGACCGAGCAGGTTGGGGAGGTCAACGCCGCCTTCTTCTATGGCCTCAGCCTCAGGCAGTTCGATGTCCTTGAGCATGTCGTCCAGAGTTTTCTGAAAGGTGGACTTCTTCCAACTCGGGAACGCGTAGACCCAGCTGCCGAGCTTGGCATTCAACTCGCCGGCCTCGGCCTGCAACATTTCCGGTGTCTTCTTGGGCTCGCCATCCGCCACTACGTTTGCGCCATCTTCAGCTGGATCCGTCTCGGGCATCGGTATGTCGACGACAGGTGTAACTCCAGGTGCGAGCGTGCCGTCGTAGACGACCGCGACGCGCGCGTACAACTTATCGTCTTCGAGTTGCGTGGTCACCGTGTACTTCAGGCCGTCAAAGGTCCAGAAGGTGGCCACCGCTTGCGGAGGATTGTCGAAGGTGATGCTGTCCGCGGCCAGCACGTCATCCATCTGCAAGCGCTGCAGACCGGAAGCCAAGCTGTTCGCGATACTCGCGTAGCGCAATTCCTTGCCTTCGGGCAAGTCCTGCAACTCCATGTCGGTCGCGGTGTCATCTTGCTTCAATGCGTAGACGACACTGGCGTCGGCATGCCGGATCTCGACCGCCTGCACTTGATCCGCAGCCAAGTCGAGCACGTCCCGGTTGAGCCAGTCCGAATCCTTCTCGGCGACTTCCAGCTTAGCTTCGACCAGCCAGGACTTTTCTTCGCCGGCACGCCGGACATAGAAGGCGTTGACCGTTGCGCCGCCCTTGGAATCGCGTGCATTGCCGACGATCAGCGATGCAAGCGGTCCTTCAGCTCCCTGAACCGTGACGCGCTTTGAGTCGATGCCTTCGGCCGGATCTTCGACCCCGAGGCGCGAGTACAGAGCCGTGTTTGATGTCTTCTCCTCGACGATCTTGGCGTCACTCAGCGCGACGAGCAGCTGCAATAGCTTCTTGCCGTCTGCTGGATAACCCGCTTTGTCGGCCATGCCCCAAGACTCGTCGCCTCGGGACAGCGTGAAGGCTTCGGTTCCGCTTGCGATCTCGACGGACAGCACGTCATTGATCTTCGTACCCAACTCAGGGAAGAGCAGGTTGCCCGATGTCGCTTGCACGACATCTCCGGCAGGAATGAAGAGGTCCTTCTTCAAGTAGACGAGACCGGCGGTGGCCCCGAGCAACAGGATGATGCTTGTGATTTTCATAACTGGATTGACTCCTGATTCCTCAGTCCCGCTTGGGAGAGACGAGTCGCATGAGGAAGAACAGAAGAGCCGTCAACGAGATCAGGCCCGGAAGTAGTGCGATGTTGGCCAGCTTCATCTTCGTCCCGAGGGCGTCGATGTCTTTTTGCAGCTGGTGCCGCACGTTGCGCAGTTTCTTGCGCGTGTCGACCTGTTCCACGCGGAACTGATCCAATTCGGCTTGCTGCTCGGCAGAAAGAATCATGCGCCCGGTCGAGTCCTCGGTGAACTGAAGTTCGTTCAGCTTCTTCTCGGTCTCCTGCAGGCGGGCCTCCAGCATGGACTCTTCAGCACGGAAGCGCTCGTCGGCGTCGCGCTCCAGCTCGAGCTTCTTCGTGAATTCGCGCCGCGCGCTGCCGCGACTACGCAGGCTGATCAAGTCGTCCGAGCCACATAAATTGTCGATTGCGTTGACGACGAAGTCGGCATTGTCCGCGAGCGGTTGCAGCAGGTTCTGACCAAAGAAGGGTGTCACGCGAACCCAGGCGTTGTCGTGCAGGATATCCGTGTCCGCGACGATGATCGCGTTCAGCTGACCCTCTTGGATGCTGGGCTCACTTGCTGCCTCGCTGTCACTGCCGGCGTCTGCCGTCGCATCAGGTTCCTCGCCGTCCAGCATGTTCGCGAAGGGGTCTTCCTCTTCCTCGAACGCATCGGCGTCGTCGGCACTGGCAGGCTTGCCGCCCGGGAAGGCGCTTTTGATCGGACCCTGCACACGGGCCGCGATCGTGAGCTCTTCCTCACCGCTAATGAAGCTCTGGAGGATGCTCGAAGGATCCTGCATGAACTGGACCTGCATCACGTCGATCTGCATTGCGTCGCTGCTGGTCTTGATCAACGGCGTTAGCGTCGTCGACGCGTTGGCCGTGGCCTTCAAGATGCCCGGCATGATCGCGTTGATCGTGTCGAGTTGGCTCGTAACGACATCGCTCGAGTCCATGTTCTCCGAGCGCAGACTGGGGAAGAGCGGGAAGTCGATCGCTCCGCCACGCTGGTCGGGGATCTTATTCGCGTTCTTGCGGTCACCCGCCAACTTGGAGCTGACGAGTTCGACGCCCCAGCTCGAGAACAAATCCTCAAGCTTGGAACCACGATCCGCCATCATCGGGTTGCCACCGGGGGGCGGTTGCTCCTGCTGCGAGAAGGGGTCGACGAATGCCAGTACCTTGCCGCCAGAAAGCGCGTATTGGTCGATCGCGAAACGCGTCGCCTCGCTCAGGTCTTTCGGGTGCACGAGCATCAGCATGTCGATCTCTTCTGGATCGATCTCGGTCGTATCGGCCGGAGCCAAGTCGCGCACCTCGAAACCAGCGGCTTCGATCTGCGAGATAATCACCCAAGCGGGGGCGGTCGGCGCCTGAGGGTTCATGGGGTTCATGGCCCCGCCGCGCAACGGCAGCGAGCTCATCAGACCAACGACCTTCTTGCTCGTCAGGTTCGACAGGTTGTCGACCAGCTGCGTCAGGTCATACTCGAGAAACTCTTCACGACGCTCGTCGAAGAAGGGGATGACCTCTTCGGCATCGACCGAGTTCGTGCCGACCAGTCCGAAGTACAAGCGGTCGCCTGAGGCGTTGATCGCTGGTCCAGACAGGCCATAGCTGACGGCGCGATCTTCCTCCTCAGAGAACGGCTCCGGCTCGATGATCTCGAGCCTGAGCTTGCCATCGGAGTGTGACTCGTACTCCTTCAGCTTCTCCTCGACCTGGCGGCCGTAGGTCTCGAGCTGGGGGAAGTCGTTGACGAGCCCCCTTGAGAAGAAGAAGCGCAAAGTAACGGGTTCTTCCAGACGGCCGACGATGTTCTTCGTCCCGTCGGAGAGGGTGTGAAGCTTCTGCTCTGTCAGATCCCATTGCGATCCGGGCAGAACGTTCCACCCGACAATGTTGACGACAAAGAAGAGAGCGAGGCCGAGGATTAGGCCGATGACTCCGGTCATTGATTTCATGATGAACCCTACTTCGCTTTCTTGAGGTCTACGGCGACGGCGTTGGCGAACAAGAAGAACAAGATCAAGGTGACGAAGAACAGTAGGTCACGGGCCTCGATCACGCCGCGCGTGATCGAATCGAAGTGGGTCAGGAAACTGAAGCTGCGGATCGTGTCGACGAAGAAGTCGGGCGCCCACGAGCTGAAGATGTCGAGCACCATTGGGAAGCCAGCCAGGATCATGCCCATGCTGACCATCACGGTGATGACGAAGGCGATGACCTGGTTCTTGGTCAAAGCCGAGATGAACGAGCCGATGGCCAAGAAGCCACCTGCCATCAGGAAGCTACCGAGGTAGCCGGCCATAATGACGCCGTGGTCAGGATCGCCGAGGTAGGCGACCGAGATCCAGTTGGTGGTGGTCAAGAGCAGCGCAATGCCGCAGAAGGCCCAGGCAGCGAGGAACTTGCCGGCCACTGCTTGCCACATCGTAATCGGCAGCGTCAGCAGCAACTCGATCGTCCCGCCGCGCCTCTCTTCCGACCACATGCGCATCGAGATGGCCGGGATCAGCGCCAAGTAGAGCCACGGGTGGTAGCCGAAGAAGGCTTGCAGATCCGCTTGGTTACGGTCGTACATCCCGCCCATGTACCAGGTGAAGACACCGGTCAGGATCAGGAAGACGACAAGGAATACGTACGCCACCGGAGTGGTGAAGTAACTGCGCAGTTCGCGCTTGAAAACGATGAGTGTATTGGACATTAGGTCGATTGCTCCGTGTGAGGGGTCGTGCCTTCGTGACGAAGCGCGTCAGGAAACGTCGAGCGGGGCCGGCTCGGTAACATCGGGATCCGGTGCAAGCTCAGTGCGTTCCGGGACATGAGGATGTAGCTCGGCGCGGCCACCGGTGATGTCGCGGAAGACATCATCGAGGCGCCCTTGTTCCACGTGCAAGTGCTCGACTTCCCAGCCGCTTTGGTGAGCGAGGTCGGAGACGCCCTGGACCAGGGTCTGGCCATCACGCGGATAGACCATGAAATTCGACATCTCGCCTTCGGTGCCCGTCTCTTCGACGAACTCGACACCATCCAGGCGTGACAGGGCTGCGCGCGCGCCTTGGGCTGAACTCGTCTTCAGGCCCAACACAACAGCATTGTAGTAGCGTGACTTCTTGCGCAGCGACATGGGCGTGCCATCGAAGCACATGGCTCCATTGGCGATGATGATCGCGCGTGAGCAGACCATCTCGACCTCTTCCAGGATGTGCGTCGACAGGATGATGACCTTGTCGTCGGACATGCTGCGAATCAGCTGACGCACCTGGTGCTTCTGATTCGGATCGAGACCGTCGGTGGGCTCATCCAAGATCAGGACTTCCGGGTCGTGCAGGATTGCCTGCGCCAAGCCGACGCGACGTTTGAAACCTTTCGACAAGGTTTCAATGCGTTGGTTTAGCACAGACTCGAGCTGCACCTGCGCGACGACCTCGTCGATGCGAGCCGAAGCTGCGGCGCCCTTCAAGCCCCGGATCTCGCCAATGAACTTCAACAGTCCAAGCGGCGTCATATCAGGATAGAGCGGCGCGCCTTCAGGCAAATAGCCGATCTTAGCTTTGACCTTCTGGGGCTTCTTGCGGACATCGTTGCCACAGACGATTGCGGTACCTCGCGAAGGGGCGAGGAAGCCGGTAATCATCTTCATTGTGGTCGACTTGCCGGCGCCGTTCGGGCCGAGGAAGCCGAGGACTTCTCCGCGGTCGACCTTGAAGCTGACGTCGTCGACAGCTTTCAGGGAACCGAAGTGCTTGGACAGGTTGCGTATCTCGATCATGACTGGACGGGCGCTGGGACCCAGATGAGACTCATTCGAAGGCTTATTAGAGACCCTCGCTGAGTGCGAACTCTCGCAAGGACGACATGCTGGATTGCATGAAGTGGGCGACTACTTAACCCTGGATCGCGGTAGCTTACAAGGGGCGGCGGCGGGATCGGCGATTCGGATTCGACCGAAGTTCGTCCGGCCCCGATTCAAGGCATGCGCGTGGGTACTCGGACTCCGAATTCGTGTTAGCGCGAAGTCAGAAAAATTTCAGGGGACTCACTCGATCTCCTGCAGACTTACCGAAAGCCGGAGTTCTTCGGCGCCACGGAGGACGCGGACTCCAATTTGGTCTCCCGGCTGGTGACCTGACAGGGCACGCAGCAAATCGTTGCGAGTCCGGATGGCTTCGTCATCGATACCGATAATTAGGTCAAATTCGAGGCCACTTCGGGCCTCGACCGGGCTGCGCATGCCGGATTGCTCGGCCCCGCTGCCGCTGACGACCTCGGCCACGATCACCCCGACCAGTCCGTAGCGCCTCGCGATCGCGTCGTCCGCCATCCGAATGCCCAGTCCTACTCGCGCCGGACGACCACTCGCGATCAGCTGCGGCACGACTCGATTGACGGTGTCGACTGGAACGGCGAAGCCAATGCCAGCACTGGCTTTGGTTGGGCTATAGATCGAGGTGTTGATGCCGATCAGCCGACCCGCACTGTCGAACAGCGGTCCGCCGCTGTTGCCGGGGTTGATCGCAGCATCGGTCTGAATTACGTCGCGGATCGCGTTGCCAGCGACGGATTGAATGCGGCGGCCGAGGCCCGAGATGACGCCCGTCGTCAGCGTCCAATCAAAACCATAGGGGTTGCCGATCGCGAAGACCTTCTGGCCGACGCGCAGGTTCTCGGACTCACCGACCAATACGGGTTTTAGCGAGAGGCCCGGCGCGTGGATCTTCAGTACCGCAATATCGGTCGAGGGGTCCGCGCCCACGATGCGTGCCTCGACTTGTTCCCCGCTAGGAAGCGTCACCTCGACGGCCGCAGTCGCGCGCTCGATCACATGGTAGTTCGTGACGATGTAGCCGCTCTCGTCCCAAATGAAGCCCGAGCCGGTGCCAACCGGGACGGCCATGACATCGGGCATGAAGAAGCTGCGGCTGCTCTGTGCCTCGACCGAGGTGATGTGGACCACGACCCCTTGGTTGGATTCGAAGAGAGAGATCGTCGCAGCTTCGTCCGCAGCCAAGTCACCGCGCGCCGTGATAGCGCGTGGGGCGGCGCCGGAATCGTGCAAGGGCGCACGCCGGCTGGCCCAGGTCTGCCAAGCAAAGAAGGCGATCAGGATTAAGAGCAGCCAACCGAGCAAATTCAGTTGGCACCCCAAGCTGCGCCCGAAGCCTTTGCGCTCGCTGTCATAATTCATCGCAGCCATACCGCGATCCTAATGATGGGGCCCGGATGTTCGCGACAATTGTCCGACTCTCGTTTGTTTCGAAAGGCTGGTCGTGAGTGATTCCTCACCTGCTCGATCCAGATCGGATGTTTCGACTTCGTTCAGGCATAGCCGGTTTCTTGTATGTAGGCCTGTTCTACGCGAACTCGAACATCGGCGTTCTACTGTCCACGCGCGCCTGAGGAGCCAAGTGTGCGATTATCGGCAGGATGGATCCTGTCGAAGTCGGCGCTGTCCCCTCCACAGGTCATCCCCCCTGCCCGCCAGTCCTCGAGTTCATCCCCGCTGATTCCAACGACCCGCCTTTGGGGGAGACCCCATCCCCCTGATCTGGAATAGAGGACACGCTCTCTATGAACGCCTATCGAAACTTGCCATGGCTGGTCTTGCGACCCGCATTCTCGAGGATCCATCCGGCGCTAGCTGCTCGCAGGTAGCCTCGAGTCCGCGTCGCGAATCGATCGCCGGTCATCGTGCCCAACACGCCCTGCTCCCAATTCGGAGGTCCGTCTCAGTACTCGGGCTCGCGGCAGTCCTGCTGATGTCGACTGCTTGGTTTGCACCCGCCAGTGCATCGGACCTTGAACTCTTGCAGTCCGGCAATGGGTTCGAGCCGTTGCTGCCCTATCGAATCGAAGCGCTCGATTCGAATGGCAACCCGACCGGAGTGATCGTCAACATTCGCTCGATCTAAGACCTGGCTACGAATGCGACTCAGACCAATGGTGTGCTACCGAGCGAAACTTGGCCGTTGCAACGCGAGCTTCCCGGTGGTGCATCTGGCGATCACTTCTTGTTCGCGCACTTCGACCAGCGGCTCGATATCGCGTCCGTCTTTGATCCGAGCACGGGACTCTTGCGAGCGACCGTCCGCATCGAAGGTGTCGATTCGCTGACCTCTTTTTTTTGGGGGGGCGTGGGGGGCCGGGTGTGTGCTGCTGTTATGCGTTGGCGTTGAGGTGGCGCTTTGGTTCAGGATCGAAGCAGGAATGGCGCACGCGGGGCGGGCTTGTGTTGGGCGTTTGCGGCGTTTGCGGCGTGCGGATTGCGACGTTCGAATAGTGGCTCGCGCTTCCATCTCACGCGCAAGACCGTGTTGGATGCGACTTGATTTCGGCAGACACTCCGCACGTGTGATGGACTATTGCATATTGCTTGAATGTCCAAATGAGGGCAATATTCGGTATGTATTGATTTGTTTACTTGTGACCAATGGCGGTCTCATGGACTAGTCATATAGGAAGAGAAGAATGACCAAACGACAATCCGCAATGACCCAAGGCTTCCTTCGATTCGACCGCGCACATGGGGGATGGCGCCCCGGTGCTGGCCGCAAGAAGCGTCGCCTTCGCAAGGGCGAACGAAGAGTGGCAAGCCATCAGAGCCGCGAGAACTTCACTCGACTCGACACGCTCCACGTGACCCTCCGCCTAGCCGATGGCCTGCCATCGATGCGAAGAGACTTAGCCTTCGCAATCATCCGCGGGTGCATCAAGGCCGCGAACAATCGCCTGGGCATGCGTATCCATCACTACTGCGTGATGTCCAACCACATTCATCTAGTCGTCAAGGCCACCAGCAAGGCTGCACTCGCGACAGCTATGAGAGGACTCAACGTCCGTCTCGCCCACTCACTCAACAAGCTATGGAGTCGCACCGGCTTCTTCCTCGCCGAGCGCTACCACGTAGCCATCGTTCGAGCGCAAGCCCGTTACCGCAAAGCCCTGAGCCACCTCATCAACTACGTAATCAACAACGCCACCCGCCACGGCCTTCACCTCAAAGGCCCCGACCCCTACAGTTCTCAAGTCAACGCATCCTTCCTCCAGGCGCGTGATCCATGCATTCCCTGACACCATCACTCAAGAAACTCTGACCCGCGAAGATCCAGTAGCGAGAACAAGCCAGATTTCATTCAGTGCCAGAGCTACGGACAAAACGCCCAATCGAAACAAGCCCGCCTGGCCACACACTCCGGCCACACGCTCCGGCCACACACTCCGGCCACACGCTCCGGCCACACGCTCCGGCCACACGCGCATCCTGCAAATCACAAACGGCATACGCCCCCAACAAGCCCCCGCCCCGCGTGCGCCCTTCTGCCCGTCCCCCTCACCTTCGGCCCCTAACCGAAGGTTTCGGCCGTCTGCGGCCGATCGGGCCGAAGGTGAGGGGGACGGGCAGAAGGGCGAGCGCGCGCCATTTCTGCTTCGATCCTGAACCTGAGCGCCACCCCAGCCCCCCCCTCACTCACTTCACCCGCGTCAACTTCGACACACGCCCCCAACGCAACCAATCCATCACATAGATATTCCCACTCGCATCAAAGCAAGCTCCATGCGGCGACACAAACACCCCATCCTTCCAAAGCTCCGGCCCGACATCATTCCGCGCGCGTTGCCCAGCTTCCGGATTGTCACCCAAGTGCGTGATCAACTCGTTCTGCCCATTCAGCACGCTGACGCGCCCTGCCAAATCTGCGACCACTAGCTCATCACCGTTCGCGTAAATGTTGCAAGGCCGACGCAGCATGCCGTGGTGAATACCGAGCAGGTTGCCGTCCAAGTCAAATGACTGCAGCCGGTGATTCTCGCGATCCGCAACCAGCAAAGTCGGCGTCTCTTGCCGCTCGTCCAACCAAATTCCGTGACACGTCGTGAACTGGCCATCCGCGTTCCCGCGCCCGCCGAACGAGCGCACATACTTGCGATCCTTGTCGTACTGGTGCACCCAGTTCTGGCCGTAGCCATCCGCGACGTAAATCGATCCATCCGGCGAACTCGTGATTCCGGTCGGGCGATACTGGCCCGCGTTCTCGTACTTGCCGGACTCTGCCGGATACCCCAAGGTCCACAATACTTCGCCGTCGAGCGTAGTCTTCGCTACTTCGTGGCGACCCAAATGGGAGATGTACAGGAACTCCTGATCGCCTTCTTTGCGGAGCGCCATGCCGTGCAAGCCGCCGGCCCATTCTTTGCCCCAGCTCGATTCGTACTTGCCGTCGGCGCCGATGATCACGACGGCGTGCTCAGAGTCCGTGTTGAAAAAGACTCGGCCTTTGGAATCAACGACCATACATCCGTGGGTATTGCCGAGCTTCATCCCTTCAGGGAGGGATGCCCAATCCGCGTCCCACTCATACTGATGCGTTCCCGACCCCATGCGCGGCCCATCTTCGGCTGGTGCATCGCTCCAGATCGCGCCGAGGGCGAGCGCCATGAGTGCCATGGCGGGCAAGGCCAAACCATGATGAGTAGTCGATTGAGAAACCGAGTCTGCAGCGCGGGCGGAAGTGTGCGTTCGTGTCATGTCAATGCGGGGATCAAAGGAACGGTCGATTGGCAGGCAGCGTAGAGTATCGTAAAAGCTCCGTCAGGCACCTGCGTATGGGGCGAGCTTTCTGACTCCCCACCTACATGCTCTTAGATCTACGATCGATCACTCGTCGCTATGGCGAGACACTCGCGCTGGATTCTGTATCTCTATCCGTCCGGCGGGGTGATTGCTATGGCCTTCTTGGCCACAATGGCGCCGGGAAATCGACTCTGATGCGCATCGTGCTGGGCTGGATACCACCCAGTGCCGGACAGGTCGTGCTTGACGGCTTTGACGGTCTGCGGCACATCCGTGAGGCGCGTGCGCGGCTGGGCGGATTGATCGAGGTGCCGGCCTTCTACCCGGGCCTCTCCGGACAACGCAACATCGAACTGTTGTCGCGCCTCTCGGGTCGCGGCAAATCCGACGCCCAGGCCGAGGCGCGGCGCTTGATCGAACAAGTCGGCTTGACTACGGCCGCGACCAGGCCCGTCGGGCAGTGGTCCTTGGGCATGCGCCAACGCCTTGGTATCGCCAGTGCTCTCGTTGGTGATCCCGAGTTGGTGTTGCTCGATGAGCCAACCAGCGGGCTGGACCCAGAAGGCATCGCGGATCTGCGGGAGTGGATTCGGCGCTTGGTACGAGACGAGGGCAAGACCGTCCTGCTTTCGAGTCACAGGTTGACTGAACTCGAGGGGATGTGCAACAGGATCGGCATCTTGCGTCAGGGCCGTGTGATGCTCGAGAGCTCGACGGAAGCCTTGGCAAAAGCTGCTGCCGGGGAGTACGTCGTCGCCGCGGGTGAAGAAGCCGCCGCCGCAGATCTAGAGACGCGCTTGGCCGAGTTGGGCCTGCAATCACGAGCCGCGGTCGATGCGCCAGTTGCTGGTGCTCGCCAAATCACAATCGGCGATCGAGATCCGGCGCAACTCTCACGCGATCTAGTCGATGCCAGCGGTGGGCTACACTTGTGGACACCGCGCTCGGCGAGCTTGGAAGAGGTCTATGCGCGTGCGACTCGAGGCGAGCTCGCTGCGACGCGAGATGCACTGGTCGACCAAGGGGCCACCAATGGACCATCATCTCCTGCAGCCACTCGTGTCGCGTTGCCCTCACCCGGTGAGCTGCGTGCACCCTCCGCACCCATCCGGCGCATGCTGCGCCACGAACTAGCGCGCGCATTGACTCGCAAGAGCATTCTTGCAGCCATGCTAGTGCCCGCAGCGGCAGGCGCAGTCGCGATCTGGCGCCGCTCCGACGCGAGCCAACAAAATCTGGATGCGATTGGCGGCGAAGACTTATTCAGTGACACGTCGGTCACTGCCTTTGAAGCCTTTGGCGTCGGCATGTCGGCCGGGCTTCCGCTGTTGGCCTTGATCTTGGTCGCGATCTCCAGCCAGAGCCTCGCAGCCGAGCTCGGCCGCGGCACGCTTCGCAACCTACTGCTCGCACCAATCACGCGTACGCAGCTCGTGCTTGGCAAGGCTGCAGCCATGTTGACTCTGACGATACTCTCGTATCTCTTGCTCGTGGCGTCGTCACTTTCGACAGCGGCTGGCGTCTTCGACTTTAAAGCTGTCGTGGAAGTCTTACCTGGTGGTCTCGAGTTTCCGCTCGTGCCGCTCGAAGAATTGTGGCCGCAGCTGCAGCAGGCGCTTTCATTGCCATTGCCGCCTCTTCTCGCCTTCTGCGGAATAGGCCTGCTTGCCAGCGCCTGCGCACGCAATGGGGCTTTCGCGTTGGGACTCTCGCTCGCTATTGTTCTTGGCCTTGAGTTGATGCGCGGCATCGCCCGTGGGCTTGGACTTGAGAGCTGGTTGCCGACCGCCCACGTTCCGTCGCCGCTGGGCGACTCATCATTCATTGGAAGCTACCGACTGGCCGTTACAGGTGTCAGTAATGTGGAGTACACATTGCACCAAGCATCGGTCGTCGCTCCTCTAGGTTGGCTCGCTATGGCGGGCCTGTTGACTCTTTGGATCATGCGCAAGAGGTACGTGTCATGAAGTCTCGATCCTTCGCAGCACTTGTCGCCTGTGTCGCCTGTTTGTCGTCATGTTCGTTGATTCCGCGCGAGCTACCGTCCCATGTCGCGTTGCGTGACATGGAAGAACCACTGATTTGGTACGACGAACCGGATGACGAGGCGGCGCGCGAACAGCTGGATGCGGGTTGTTTCAGCGGCCTGGTGCTGGTCGATGCACGCGAGAGCTTGGAGGCCATGCTGGGCGAGCCCGAAGGCTTGCTCGTCGAATCGATCATCGAAAACTCTCCTGCACATGCCGCCGGGATCGAAGCCGGTGACTTGCTGTTCGAGGCGAAGGCCGGAGATGGATTCGTCCCGCTGGGGTGGCCTTCGGATTGGCGGGCGATCGAACTCGACAGCGAGCCTGGCAGCACCATTTCGATTGTGCTCGATCGCGCAGGTGCTGAATTCGAGCTCGACCTGAAGTTGGTGAAGCGCATAGGGCCATCCGAACGTGCAGTCATCGAGCGTTATGAAGAGGACGAGCGTGTTGGAGTTGTGCTGCGAACGGCAACGGAGGTCGAGGCGCGCGCCGCAGGACTCGCACCGGGAGGCGGCGCTGTCATTGTCGGTTTGTCTGGCTCGAGTCCATGGCGCAACGCTGGCCTACAGTTTGGCGACCTGATCACATCCATTGATGGCATCGAGGTTGCTCATCCGCGCGTCGTCATCGATCATCTTCGCGATGCGGACGTAGACGACGAGCCCACACTCCTCATACTGCGCGACGCGGGCTCGCTCGAGGTCGAGACCGAATTGACCGAACGCGATTCGCGCACGCACGAGTTATCGATTCCTTTACTCGTGTCCTACGAAAACGATGGTGACGAGCGCAGCTTTTCGATGATCCTGGGGCTGATTCATTGGCGCGCGACCGACGCAGCCTGGCGTTTCCGACTGTTGTGGTTCATTGGATTCGGGCGCGGAGACTCGGACTTGCTCGAAGAGGTGGATGGATGATGCTGCAAGCCATGCTGCTAGTTACGGGCGCAATCTCGGCGCCGTCAGGCTTCGGAACGCTAACGCGTATCTCGCTACCCGATGACCAGAAGCTCGATTCGGCCTTTCGCGTAGCGTGGGAAACAGAGGCTCCCTCGTCGCTGGCGCTGATCGTCGAGGCCCGCGAGCAAGGTGAGGAAGCCAGTGTTTCAACCGCGCGGCGTGCAAGTCGCGGGCCGGCGCGCGAGCTATGGCTGTATGTCCGCAACGCGCAAGCGCCGCCGTTCGACAATGAACCGGATTATCGCGTGCGCTTGACATCGGAAGTTGTGGCCTTCGGTATTGGCGACTTGCACCCAGACGACGGGGACGAAATCGCGCTAATGACCGCACGCGGAGTCTTTTTGTACAGGCCTCGAGTCGAGGATGAGCGCAAGCGCTTGTCGCTTCTGCTGCGATCACAAGTTTTGTGGCAGTGGCCTGAGCAGCGCGTGATCGATTGGTCGCGAGCCATCCGT
The DNA here is from genome assembly GCA_047611405.1 of Planctomycetota bacterium. Lineage (GTDB taxonomy): Bacteria > Planctomycetota > UBA1135 > UBA1135 > JBLFWN01. The sequence continues at coordinate 13,580 of JBLFWN010000115.1, forward strand.
GACATCGATGGTGATGGCCTGGAGGATTTATTGCTACCGACTGGAATTGGGTACACGGTTGCTACCCAGCAGCGCGATGGGGACGTGGTCAGTTTGCAGACACAGACTCTGGCTCTGCCCGTGTTGACCGGGACTCTCGCTGCGGCCGTCGCCGTCGGGCGGGCCGAAGGCGATGATCCCGATGCGGCGCGTCGTCGTCGCTCGCGCAGCGGTGGGGGCGGCAGGAATGAAGCTCCGGCCGATGAAGAGGGCGGCAGCATCGCGATCGGCGGCGATGGTGGGGCGCCGTTCAGTGGTTTGTTCAGCGTCACTGAAGAGGTGCCGGTACCGGTGCTGAGCGATTGGGACGCGGATGGAGACTTGGACCTCTGCGTCCAGACAGACAAGGATCTGATCGTCTGGTTACAGCAGGGCGGCATGTTTCAACGCGTGCCGAGCCTTGCATTGCCGCTGCCGTTTATTGGTGACGACGACTTGCTCGAATCGGACGTCTCGTACAGCTCGCATGCGGGCGACCTGGACCAAGATGGACGTCTCGACAGCATCGTGCTCGTATCCGACAAGGACAGCGATGATGCGCGAACGCAGATTCTGATCTACCGCCAGCAGGGTCGTCCGAATCTGTACGGCGAGAAGGGGCTGCCATCGGGCGTCCTAGTCTTGGCTGGCATTGGTGGTTTCCCGCGCTTGGTTGATGTCGACACCGACGGAGACTTGGACTTGTTGGTGACGAGCTTCCGACCGGATCTGCTTGATGCGCTCCGTAGCGCATCAACGCGTCGCATCGAATTCGAGCTGCTCGTCTTCCGCAACGACAACGGCGCTTTTGCCCGCAAGCCATGGTTGAGCGAGGAACTCGCGGTGCCGATTGGAGGCGATAACTTCCGTGCACGCTTCTTCGGTGACATAAGCGGCGACGGTAAGAGCGAGTTGATCGTGCGCGACAACAAGGATCACTTACAAGTGCGTCTCGTGCGCGAGAAGTCCGGGCGCCTTCAGGTCGAGTCACGTCCCTTGTTCGAGCTGTCAATCGACGAGGACGCTTGGCTCTTGATCCCCGACGCGACAGCAGGTGTGACTGGCGAGTTCTATGTCGTCGAGAAGGACTGCATTACCCACGTGAGTTTCCCTTGATGCGCTTTACAACAAGCACCGCCCGGCGAGTTCGATGGATCGTGCGTACTTCCGTTGCCCTGGGCTCGATGCCATTCGTGCTGCACGTAGCTTGTGCCGAAGACGAGCAATCTGCATACGCGACCGGCACGCCGGCAGCCATCTTGACCACCGCCGAGTTGGATGGTGATGCAGACGAAGAACTGATCTTCATCGGTATGCGCGGCGAACTGCGTGTGCTGGCGCCTTCGAATGCTGCTGCAGCCGAAATAGGCGAATCAGCAGAACCATCCAATGCTGCAAGCCAGACACTGATCATGCGTGGCGCGGAGCAAACTCTGCCTCATCCCGCATACAGCTTGGTCATGTGCGCCGATGTGCTCGAGCGCGGATCCGAGCAATTGGTCGTGCTCGACGAGAGCGGCCTGAAGGCCTATGTCGTAGATGAGGGAGCGGGCTTCGCTACCGAAGTTGTCAGCCTGTCGACCCGCGCCAAGTTGAAGGCACGCACCACCAAGCCTTTGTTGTCACCCTTCTTGCGTGATGTGAATGGGGACGAGCATGTGGACCTGCTCGTGCCTGATCCGGGTGGGCTCGAGTTGTGGCTTTCTGCTGGACCGCAGGAAGGCGGCGGTCCGCCGCGCTTCTCGCGCGTGGCTCGCATTGACAGCGAAGCGCAGGTATCGAGTTCCTCGAATACACGGCTATTCTCGGATCGCTTGCGTTCTTCGCTGCGTATTCCGGATCTGAACACCGAGGATCTGAATGGCGACGGACGCGATGACATCGTGGTGTCACGCGGCGACCGACATGCATTTCACATGCAGACTGAGGATGGCCGCTTCCCGTCCCAGCCCGATGTGCGGTTGAACCTTGAGATCTTCGAAGATCGGTCTCCGAGGCCCGCGATGAGGCCAGGCGAGATCGTGTCTCCCGACGACAACCGCCAGTTCACGCGGCGTGACCTGAATGGCGATGGCATTCCTGACTACGTGATCGCGCATCGGCGCAAAGTATGGGTCTTTCACGGTGGGGATGCGGGACCTCAGTTTCGTGAGCCTGCGCAGGTCTTGATCGTCGCCGAGGACATCACGGGGCTGTTGATTCTCTCACTCGACGAAGACGAGTATCCCGACCTGTTGATGCTTAAGGTCGAGATCCCAGCCATCTCGTCACTCCTGACCGGCCTGCTCGCCAATTGGAGCATCGACGTACGCGCAATTGGCTATCGCAACGAGCTCGGCGAGCGTTTCGACACTAAGCCTAAGTGGCGCCGGGATCTTGAGATGAGCCTGCCTCCCATCCTGGAAATGGTGCGCCACCCCGAGCGCTTCGAAAAGAAGTTCGAAGGCGTCGAGGACAAGTTCCGCATGCCATATCGCGGCGACTTTGACGGCGACGGTCGGCTCGACATGGTCATGGCAGACGAGGCGGGTGAGAGCGTCGGGCTCTGGGCTGCGACGGAAGACAACGCGACAGAAGGCGAGTCTGAGCGCAAACGCGGCGAACAGAAGTTGGCGCACTTGTTGTTCGGTGATAAACGCGCACGATGGGACCTGGATCGATTGGTCGAGACTATTGGTGCCCTAGCTTCGGAGCGCTTTGACACTTTGACGGCGGGACGCGAGGAAGACAATCGTTTCCCACTTCGGTCCAGTGACGCCTACGAGTTCGTGCGCGCGTTGGCCGTTGACCTGAACGGTGATGGCGCGGATGAGCTGCTGTTTACCTACGTCGACGCGAAAGCGGCCCACAAGCTTACGATTGACTGGCTCTCAGTGGACGCCCCGCCAAAGTGACTGAGCAGCGACGCCCACCATGTCTAGCGGGGGCTACTCCGCGATACTCGCCTGCGTATCCTCTCGAGAAGTGTTCTATGTCCTCGGGTTCGGCCTCACAAGGCTCATCGATGAAGTCCGAATGGGCGTCATAGCAATGCAGGAATATGAAGGATGGGCGCTGACTGACTGACTGTCTCTAGTAACTCGATCAGGCCGCCCATGCTGTGATCTCCGACGTCTCGCATTCCCTGCCTTTTCGGTACGTACAGCCCGGATGCAGGGAACTGATGCGTGACGTAGAGATTTTCCAGCACCACCGTGATGATTGTCGTTGCTGCCGGGAGCAGGCGCAGTCCGATGCGTTGCATGCTTTCGAGCACTTGTTGCAACAGTCAAAGACCGCCGACTGCTAGAGGGACGCCGAGGACGACGGCTGAGAGCGTGCTGATGTCCACCAGGCTTCCTGTGCCTGGGCAGAGCTGTCGCCGTAGCGTGCAGGCACCAGGACGGCTCGTGCGCAGTCTAGGACCCAGCCCGCGAGGAATAAACGGCAAGCGAGCTGCGCCAGAGCCGTGTCCACGGGCTGCGAAGCCCGCCCCCGCTCTTCATCGGTTACCGGCATGGGGCGCACAGCCTACATAGGTGCTGTTGCGCGAGCACATATCGAGCCTTGCCCTACTTCATTCCGGCAGCTTTCCGGAAGCTGTTCTGGAGTCTGGGGGCCGGAATCGCTGAACTACGGGCATGGACACAAGAGGGGACAACATTGAGAAGGATCCGTTCGCGGACACCTCTCCGGACGGGCGATCCGACAGTTCTGCTACACAAGAAACGGAGGCGCCTGCTGCCGTGGCCGAGGAGGCTCCGGGCCAAGCCGCGTCAGGCTTGGATGTCGACGGTGAGGCGAGCGCCGCACGGCCGGATGTCGCGCCCGATGGCGGGTTCGCCGCCTTCTCGGATTTGGACGAATCGCCGGATTCCTTTGGTACGAGCAGCTCCTCATCGGACCCTGATTTCGAGGGTGACGAAGCACCGATTAATGTGGGCGGGCCATTCGCCAGCGGCGGCGAGGAGAACGACGAGCTGTCCTTATCAGAAGCGTCAGAGTTGGTCGGGGTCAGTGCGCGCGCGTTGCGTGATCGTGTGCAACGAGGCTCGCTTGCGGCTCATAAGGTCACGCGCGAGGGTCGCGTGCTTTCTGTCGTTCGGCGCAAGGATCTGCTGAAGGTCTACGGCTGGATGGTCGCTGAAGGAGAGCGGAAGCTGATGACGGAACCGGCCGGCAGGCTCCGCGAGTTCGCGCCCGCTGTCCATATGCCTGCAGCGCCGGTTTCAACGAGTCCTGACTTACGTGGGGATCTGACTCGGATGCAGAGCACAGTCAGCGACTTGCTTGCCGAACTTTCGTTCCAGCGCCAAGAATCAGTCAAGCAGCGCGAGCAAGAGATCCGGGCGCGGCGCGAACATGATCGCGAGATCACAAAGTTCCACGCGCAGGCCGAGCTTCTGACTAAAGAGGTCGAGGAGCTGAGGACCGGTGGCCGACGTGACAAGCCCGCATGGGAACTTGTCGGAGCTGTGTTGTTGCTCGTGGTTGTCGTGTTGGGCTTGTGGATTCACTCGCAAGGCGCCGAGTCAGCTCGCCAACGTCAGTTCGACCAGTTGCTGGGCGAAATTCAGTCGTTGCAGGCTCGCTGATCCTTCTCGCTATCGATTGGCACTGCCCGTGACCTCCAAGCAAGCTCATCGCGGCTGGCTCGTCGACCTTGACGGCACGCTGTACGACCCGCGGCCCATCAAATGGTTGATGGCTGCTGAATTGCTCATGTTTGGGCTCCCCGCGCTGGCCGGTATTCGCGCCTTCCGGCGCGAGCATGAACGCATGCGCGAGAATCCGCCGACGGCGGAAGAGGTCAAGCAGGGTGGAGGACCCTATGGCTTGCAGCTCATGCGCGCATCACAAGCAAGCGGCATAGACCAGGCCGAGTTGTTGCGTGATGTGCAGCGCTGGATGGTTGAACGTCCAGGTAAGTGGCTGCGCAGGCACCGGCGCAAATCGCTCATAGCCGAGATCGAAGGCTTTCGCGCGGCGGGTGGTAAGACTGCGCTCGTCAGCGACTACCCAGCTAGCAAGAAGTTGGCAGCGATGGGAATTGCACACCTGTTCGATGTCGTCGTGTCCAACGGTGAAGAGGGCGGCCCCGCAGCGCTCAAGCCAGCGCCGGCTGGATTCTTGTCTGCCGCAGAACGACTTTCGCTTACCGCAAGCGAGTGCTTGGTCATCGGTGATCGGGATGACGCCGACGGCGCAGCGGCTCGCGCGGCGGGCATGGACTTTCGCCTAGTGTGAATCCTGGCAAGAGCGGTTGAGCGAGCGTCGATGACGGCGCGCTTGCCTAGTCATTCTTCAGCGCACAAGCCACACGCCAGCTGGTGGGCCGCAATCGCATACCGTCTCATATTGCAGGCTATGCGCCACCGAGTTGAAGGTGGTTCGATAGCCGAAGTCTCACTCGCTGACTTACTTCAGGGGACGAAGGTCGCTTCGAGCCCATTGCTCAAGTTGTGCCCTGTTCCACCTGCTGCAGGGTCACGGAACCAGAATTGGAAGAACCAAGTGGACCCTGCGCTGATCTGCCCGCTGGCTTGCGGCGGAGCACTCAAATCGATGGGATAGGTGACATCCCCAAAGGGGAAACCCGTCTGCAGGATTGGCAATCTGTATGTACTTCCCGCAACGCAGCGATAGCCGTCACCGAAGGGAGCCTCGGTGGCATTGGTTCCGTAGTAGAAGATGCCGACTTGAGACACTGCCGCTGAGTTGGCATTTACGACGAAGTTGTTCGCGCTGACGCTGGTCGTGCCAAGGCTATTCATGAAGGCACCGGATCCGGCTGAGTTCGGACTCGCCTGGCAGTAGTTTGTGACGAGTGACGACTCGACGGTGAAAACTCGCGTATCTGTCAAGTGGTTCGCGCGCGCCGTTGCGCTGCGTACCCACGGCGTCGGATCAACGACTTCGGCGGTGATGTTGTGCGTGCCGATCGGAAGGCCGAGTGTCGACATGTCCAGTGTGGTTGAGGTCGCTCCCGGAATCGGCGTTCCGTTCAACAGCCAGCGGGTATCTAGCGCGTGCCCGACCGGCTGCATCGGCGTGATGAAGAGAGTCTCATCTCCTTCGTAGATCGCACCCGTCGGAGAAGAGTCATCGATCACTTCCAAGTGTTGATGAATTTGGACGATCAGCTCTTCGACGGACGGCAGGTTGAAGGGACGCCCCAAGTTGCGCATCAGCGAGTTGTTTGTTGGCCGATAGATCCCCGTCTGGCTGTAGTGCGCACCTTCAAAAGTAGAGACGAGGCCGTCGAATGCGCCTTGGTTCTCTCCCAACCAATCAGCCCACTTTGTGTTCTGGCCTGCCATTGCCGCCGCGTCTCTGGTCGAGTTGTTTGCCTCGTTCGGCTCACCACCCGGCCAGGCCGAAGGGCCGCCATAATTGTATTCGTCCGCCAAGTTGCCGAGTGCATGACCCATCTCGTGGATCATGACTTCGGAGGCCGAGCCGTTCCCACCCGAGACCGTGGCCATGTTGTTTTGCGGGTAGCCAGCTCCTCCATACTTGGACGAGTTCGCGATGGCGATCACGTAGTCGCGGTCAGGAGCCATATTAGCGAAGCCGCTTGCCAGTGAGGTCGACACGCACAAGAGGCGCTCTATGCCGTTGCACCAGAAGCGCATGTTCATGGCCGTGTTCCGATTGATGCCCTGCGACGGATCGTTGTCGACTCCCGAATCAACCGAAATCACATCGACCCGATGGATGTTGAAGTAGGTGGCGTAGGTGGCGAACGGCTCTTCATTCAAGAAGGCAGCGGACTGACTGTCGACATGGTCCTCGAAGTCATCGAGCTCACTAGCTTGATAGCCGTCTCCCACGAACACCAAATCGACGCGGTTGTCATTCGATCCTCCCGAGCCTTGCCAAATGGTGACTGCGGGCATGAACGGGACCTGCGGAAGCGTCTCCGCCTGCTCGATGGGTGCCCAAGCTCTGCCGCCGCGCAGCTGGCCGGCCTCATCGACCCAGTCGTAATAGACCAGCTCCTGAGCATTCGCTTCCGGCGGCGTCTCGGCTTGCAGCTCAAGGGGCCAAAGAGTGGGGAGAGCGAGCGCGATTGTGATGAGCATGGGGCGTGAGGGGCTGTGGCGAGGTGGGGGACCTCTATTTTGCCGCGAATGGGGTCCACTTGAATAGACCCGTGCTCCTTCGCGTGGCCCTTTTGCGGGTGCAGCGCGGAAACCTCGTTCCCAGATTGCGCGCGTCGCACGCGGGTTCCTCCTCAGTCCAGATTCCGTGCGCTCTCGACGCAGACAGGGCCGCCCTCAGCCCGTAGAATTCCGCCGATGCGCCCGTAGCTCAGCTGGATAGAGCACCGGATTTCTAATCCGGCGGTCACAGGTTCAAGTCCTGTCGGGCGTACCACTTGCGCGCTGTCGCAAGGAGCGGCGTTGGTGCGTAATGCAACCCGCCCTGGCCCCATGAAAGGCCGTTCCAAGGCCCTGGCCTTCAGCGAAGCTAGGATTGGGCATGAACTCGCGAGTGCATCCGAACTTCAAGACTCGTTACCGCGTCACCAACTGGGCCGACTACGACAACGCCCTTGTCCAGCGCCGCGATATCACTCTTTGGATTACGCCCGCAGCTATCAAAGCGTGGAAGGCCAAGCCAGTTGGCAAGCGTGGCGCTCCGCGCAAGTACTCGGACCTGGCGATAGAGACAGCCTTGAAGCTCAGCCTCGTGTTCCGGTTGCCGCTACGCCAAGCCGAGGGCTTCTTGCGTTCACTGCTCGGCATGATGGACCTGTCACTCGAAGCACCTGACCACACGACGCTCTCTCGCCGCAGCACGGAACTGGACGTGAAGCTGGAGCCCGTCAACTCGAATTCGGGCGTTCACTTAATCGTGGACAGCACCGGGCTGTCGATAGTGGGGGAGGGTGAATGGGCAACTGCAAAGCATGGCAATCGGGGAAAGCGGGGTTGGCGCAAGTTGCACATCGGCGTTGATCGCCAGGGCATGATCCGCGCGCAGGTGCTGACCGATAGTTCGGGTGACGATGCGAAGACCGGGCTCAAGATCATCAAGAAGACCACGGGCAAGCTGTCGAGTGTCACTGGCGATGCTGCGTACGACACCGTTGCGATCTACGATGCTTCCGATGCGCGCGGTGCAAAGGTCGTCGTTCTGCCATCACGATCAGCTAGCGTTTCACGGCGACGGCCACGGTCGCCTCCTGTTCACATATTCGGCCGTGGCCTAACCACTGCGGGGACAGCCGTTTGCGGTGCACTACAATGGGGCTATGCGAGCCGAGTTCCATCCGCTTCGTGCCCTGCTCCTGACGGTTTCAGGCTGGGTCAATCGTCACCAACAGCATGTCATCGAGTACCTCGTCGAGGAGAACCGTGTGCTGAAGGAGCAGCTCGGTGAGAAGGCTCCGCGGCTGAACGACGATCAGCGCCGCCGACTGGCTGCCAAAGCAAAACTCCTTGGCCGGAAG
>JBLFWN010000116.1:0-21975 GCA_047611405.1 Planctomycetota bacterium
GGATTGGTTCCCTCGGATCGCCTGGCAAGGCGCCAGGTTCCGCGCATAGTTGCGCTATTCGTGGGTTCTGGCAACGCCGGCAGGCGGTTCGAGGGGACCAATGCATGAACCGCTGTTTTTCAACGGGCTGCTAGCCCCTGCTGGTCACGCGAGTCGATCTTCAATGATTCATGAATTTTCCTGGGGCAAGCACCCACTTTTGTCGCCACATCTATTCGGGACGCGAAGCCTCAAGTCGCAACTGCTTTCACCCGCTGGATCCCCCTAGTCCGCCCGTTCCGGCACGACATTTTCGCACCTGCTTCGCTATAGTGTGAGGTCCGGCAGAATCCTGCGAAAATGAACCGCCAGGAACTTTCATTAACCAGAAACGGAGAAGCAAGACTCGATGGCGTCCCCCCCTGTGATCGACATCGATGCGTTGGTAGCACCCATACCGGGTGATAAGCCAACGGGTCTGAATTTGAGAGAGGATCCGAGCTCCTCAGTCCTCTACTACCAGGTCAAAGATGCGCGCAACGCCGCCCGGATCGCCGAGCGCAACGCGATCATCGACGACGAGGGTGGTGGAGAGCCTGCTGACTGGAGAAGCGTCCGCGACCTGGCGAAGCAAGTTCTGACCGAGAACTCGAAGAGCCTCGAGATTTCGGCATGGTTGATCGAAGCCTTGGTACGCATGGAAGGCTTCGCCGGGATGCGCGACGGCTTCACTCTGACGCGCCGTCTGATCGAGGAGTATTGGGACGACCTCTACCCCGAACCTGACGAGGACGGAATCGAGACGAAGGTCGCACCGCTGACCGGCCTGAATGGCGAGGGCGGCGAAGGCACACTGATCGTCCCGATCAAGTGCATCCCGATCACAACGGATGTCGGCAGCGTCGGTCCTTTCGCGTCCTTCCAGTACGACCAATCGCGTGAGGTCGGTCGTATCACTGACGACGAGAAGAAGAAGCAGAAGATCGCCGCCGGCTACATATCGCCGGAGGACTTCGAGACATCAGTGCGCGAGACATCCGCCGAGATGTTCCAGTCGATCCTGGAGGACATTCAGGGCTCGCTGGACGAGTTCGCAGCGATGAATGCAGCCTTGACGGAGAAGGCTGGCGACGACGCGCCGCCATCGACGAACATCAAGACAGCGGTCGAAACCGTGCAGTCGTCCCTCGCCTACATCACGCGCGACATCCTGAGCCCGGCTGAAGCCGAGCCGGCAGAAGCCGAAGCTGGAGATGAGGCGCAAGAGTCGGAAGGCGGCGTTGCCGCGGCAGCCAAGCCGAAGGCTGGCTCCGACCAGATCTCGAGCCGTGAAGATGCGTTCCGCCTGATCAAGAAGGTGGCCGACTTTTTCCGCAATACTGAACCACATTCGCCCCTCCCTTATGCACTGGAGCAATCCATCCGCTGGGGTCGAATGCCGCTGCCAGATCTCTTGAAGGAAGTCATTTCCGATGACACTGCGAGATCGAGCTACTTCCGCCTGACAGGAATCCCCGAAGGCGACGACTGACAGCATCACCACTCGGTGCGTGCGTGAATCCGGCCTCACACCGGAGGCTTCCGTACGCCCGATCGACCAAACCTATTCACGACCTATTCCCCAAGCCTAACCCCCTCGAGACCGAGGTCTGCAATGGCAAGTATCCACGAAAAACTGAGCCGCGTGCGTAAGCCGCGCGTCCACATTTCTTATCAAGTCGAGACGGGAGGAGCCGAAGTCGAACGTGAGCTCCCTTTCGTTATGGGGGTCATGGGAGATTTCTCAGGCAACCCGACCGAAGCTCTGAAACCTCTGAAGGACCGCAAGTTCGTCCAGATCGATCGTGACAACTTCAACGATGTTCTGGCCAAGGTTGCACCGGAAGTGAACATGAAGGTCGAGAACACGCTCACCGAAGAAGGTGGCGAAATGGCCGTCTCGCTGAAGTTCAAATCACTCGACGACTTCGATCCGGCCAAGATCGTCAACCAAGTCGAGCCGCTCAAAAAGCTGCTTGAGACGCGCAACAAACTCAACGACCTGATGAGCAAGGCTGACCGCTCAGAAGATCTCGAAGGCATCCTCGAGAAGGTGCTCCAGAACAAGGAGAGCCTCGACGCACTGCAAGGGCAGCTCGGCGGTGGCGAAGGCGAAAACTCCGAAGGAGGAGAATGATGACTGACGCACAAGGCGATCCGCAGGCAGAAGCCGCAGAGCAGACTTCTGAAGTCAGCCTGCTTGACGCAGCTGTCGATGCGACGAAGCAGACTGAACGATCACGCACCGAAGAATTGCTGCGCACTCTCACCGGCGAGGTGATGAGCGGCACAGTGACTTGGGACCGCAACCTCTCAGTCACTTTCAGCAAGGCGATCACGGCGATCGATCAAACGATCTCGAAGCAGCTGGCGGCGATCATGCACGCCGAGCCCTTCACGAAGCTCGAAGGTTCGTGGCGCGGATTGCATCACCTGGTGTCGAACTCCGAGACCGGTTCCGGCTTGAAGATCCGGATGATGAACATCAAGAAGCGTGAGCTGTTCAAGGATCTCGACAAGGCGGTCGAATTCGACCAGAGCCAGATCTGGAAGAAGCTGTACGAGAACGAGTTCGGATCCCCTGGTGGCGAGCCCTACGGCGCGTTGATCGGTGACTACGAGTTCACGAACCACCCCGAGGATGTCGACTTGTTGCAGAACATGTCGAACGTCGCAGCAGGTGCTTTCTGCCCCTTCATCTCGGCCACGGGCGCCGGCATGTTTGGTTTCGACAGCTGGAGCGAGCTCTCCAAGCCGCGCGACCTGGCGAAGATCTTCGAGACGGCCGAATACACGAAGTGGCGCTCATTCCGTGACTCCGAGGACTCGCGCTTTGTGAACCTGGTCATGCCGCGTTCGCTTGCACGCCTTCCGTACGGTGCCGACACGAAGCCCATCGAAGAGTTCAACTACGAAGAAGGCGAGTTCCGCGAAGATGGAACGGCCAAGGAGCTCGGTCACGACGAGTACTGCTGGATGAACGCTTCCTACGTGATGGGAACGGTTCTGACGCGTGCCTTCGCGACCTACGGTTGGTGCACGGCGATCCGTGGTGCTGAAGGCGGCGGTAAGGTCGAGAACCTGCCGACGCACGTCTTCCACACCGACGATGGCGACATGGACACGAAGTGCCCGACCGAAGTCGCGATCACCGACCGTCGCGAGAAGGAACTCTCCGACCTCGGCTTCCAACCGCTCAGCCACTACAAGAACACCGACTACTCGGTCTTCTTCGGCGGCCAAAGCGTGCAGAAGCCCAAGAAGTACGACAACCCCGACGCGACGGCCAACGCGGCCATCTCGGCGCGCATGCCGTACATGATGGCAACCAGTCGTTTCGCTCACTACCTGAAGGTGATGGCGCGCGACAAGATTGGTTCCTTCATGGAAGCCGAAGATGCTGAGCGCTGGCTCAACAACTGGATTCAGAACTACGTCAACGGAAACGCGTCCTCGGGCGCGGAGATGAAGGCGAAGTACCCGTTGGCCGAGGCCAAGGTCGAGGTCAAGGAGATTCCGGGCGCGCCTGGCTCCTACAACGCCGTCGCGTATATGCGGCCGTGGCTCCAAATGGAAGAGCTCACTGCATCCATGCGCATGGTCGCCAAGATCCCCGAAACCAGCTGATTCATGAGCTTAGGGTGCGCCGCGGGCAGTACAAGCGCAGCGCACCCTTGCAGTTCATCCGATAGATACGAGGTCTCGCTCGCTTGCCTTGAACAGCGGGACCTCCTAGTGGCGTGGCCATCGCGAGCCGAGCAGGCAACAGCATTCGTGACTCGATGACTACTTCGAAAGAAAACCTCCTCAATGATGTGTTCGCAGCGACGCACGTCGCCGCGGAAGCCAGTCGGAGCAAGATCGAGTCCTTCTTGGGCAAGGCCTCCGCCTGGGAGGCATTGGCTGATTGGCTAGGGCTCGACGCTCATTCGCGCGTCCCAGCGAAGCGCGAAATTCTGGATCGCATCTGTGTCGCGATCGCGCTCTTGGACGCGCAGATCGGTGATCAACTCGATGTGATCTTGCATGCTCCCGCAATGCAGAAGCTCGAGGCCAGCTGGCGCGGGCTCAGTTACCTCGTCGACTGCATCGAAGACGACTCGAACGTCATTGTTCGCATCCTGCCTATCAGTTGGCGCGAGCTTGTGAAGGATCTCGAGCGCGCGATCGATTTCGACCAGAGCCAAACATTCAAGAAGATCTACAACGAGGAGTTTGGCACGCCGGGAGGCGAGCCCTACGGAATTTTGCTTGCCGACTATGAGCTGCGCCACCGCCCGGGCCCCGGGCATCCAACCGATGACCTCGGTGCGCTGCGCTCGTTGCAACAAGTAGCTGCCGCTTCCTTCGCCCCGCTAATCGCCGGGCTCGATCCTGCCTTCATGGGCCTGGACGGATTTCGTGATCTCGAGCGTCCGGTTGACCTTGATCGGATCTTCGCGGGCGTTGAATACACCCAATGGAACTCAGTGCGCAAGTCGGAGGACGGCCGCTTTGTCGGCTTGACCCTGCCGCGCGTCCTTGCACGACTCCCCCATCGTGACGATTCGCTACGCGCGGATGGCTTCTGCTACGAAGAAGACGTCAGTGACTCAGATGGGAGCGGCTACACATGGGGCACCGCAGTCTACGCCTTCGGATCCGTGGTCATGCGCGCATTCACCGAGAGTGGCTGGTTGGCGGGTATCCGCGGCGTCGAGCGTGATGTCGAAGGAGGAGGCCTTGTGACGGGCCTACCCCTGGACGATTTCGAGACAGACCTTAAAGAACGCGTCCTGAAATCCTCGACCGACGTCATCATCACGGACACGCGTGAGAAGGAATTGGCAGACCTCGGGTTCATTCCGCTGAGTCACTGTCATGGGACGGGCCTGGCCGCCTTCTACTCCAACCAGTCCATCCAGAAGCCGCGCCGCTACGACGATGCTGGCGCGACTGTGAACGCCAAGTTGTCAGCGATGCTGCAGTACATGCTGTGCGTGTCTCGCTTCGCTCACTACATCAAGGTCATCGGTCGCGACAAGGTTGGAGCATTCACGACAGCGGAGGAGTGCGAGCACTACCTCAACAACTGGCTCATCGACTACTCAACGTCCAGCGAAGACTCCTCCACCGAACTGCAGGCGAAGTACCCGCTGCGCGAAGGGCGCGTGAAGATTAAAGAACTGCCCGGACAGCCCGGTGTGTTCTCGTCGGTCATTCATCTGCGCCCCCACTTTCAACTCGACGAGATGTCGAGCTCCGTCAAACTCGTCACGGAACTCTTCGAGGGCGTCGCCAACTGACGCCCAAAAAGATTCCACAGCACGAACCCCCTCATTTCCAACGGCCCACCTGAACGGCCAAGCACTTAGAAAGCATCGAATGGAAGCGCGCGATCTCTACGACCAGGGCAAGTTGTCCGAGGCGATTTCGAAGCTGAACGAAGATGTCAAAGGCAACCCGACTGACAAGAGCGCTCGTGGTTTCTTGGCCGTCTTGCTGTGCTTCCAAGGCAACCTCGAACGGGCCGATAAGCAGCTGAACGCGATGGTCAAGATGGACCCCGAGGCCGAGGTCGGCATCAGCTTGATGCGCCAACTGATTAGGGCCGAGCAAGCGCGACAGCAGTTCTTCAACGAGGGCCGGCTGCCCGAGTTCTTGGCGACACCGATTCCCAGAACAGAGCTACAATTAAAGGCATCCGTATCGATTCGGGATAAAAACTTGTCCGAAGCCAATGACCTGCTCGCACAAGCCGAGGAGCTGCGCGGCGAGACTCCGGGTCAGGCTGCTGGCGAGAGCATCACTGACTTCCGCGACGCCGACGACTTGATCGGTGGGCATCTCGAAGTGCTGACGAGCACAGGCAAGTACTACTGGATTCCTGCCGAGAGCTTCGAGGAGTTGGAGTTTCACAAGCCCGAGCGTCCGCGCGATCTTCTGTGGCGACGCGCCTCGGCGACCGTCACGGACGGCCCGACCGGCGACATCTACATTCCCACCATCTATGCACCTGTGCGCGAGGGAGTGGACGAATCATCGCTGCTCGGTCGCTCGACGGAGTGGCTCGGCGGCGACGGTGAGCCTATGCGTGGATCCGGTCTTCGAACCTTCATCGTCGGCGAAGAAGCCAAGACGGTTCTGGAATTGACCGAACTCTCCTTTGCGGCCCAAGGCGCGGCGGACTGATGAGCCAACGCGTCGATCCCCACAAGCCCCTGCAGCCCTCGCTGTTGGATAGGCTGCTCGATAACGAGCCGGACAAGCAGGTCGAGTCTGCTCGCGGAGGTCATCAGAAGCTCTCGGAATTGCGCGCATCCGTGCGACGTGATTTAGAGAACCTGTTGAACTCGCGGCGGCGCTGCCTGTCATGGCCCGCTGAGCTCGAAGAGTTGGGTCGATCGACGCTTGGATACGGCATTCCCGACTTGACGGGTGAAAACTTGTCTTCGGAGAGCGCGCGCAAAAACTTCTTGCGGCAGGTGGAGGAGCTTATCCGCACCTACGAGCCACGCTTCAAGACCGTGAGAGTCACGACACCTGAATCCATGAATGAATCGGATCGCACCTTGCGCTTCCGAATCGACGCGATGATGTTCGCGGATCCCTATCCGCAACCTGTCGTCTTTGACTCACTGCTCGAACCCGTCAGTCGCAACTTCGAGGTGAGCTCATGACCGAAAGCTTGCTGCACTACTACAACCGCGAGCTCAGCTATCTACGCCAGATGGGCGCGCAGTTCGCAGAGGCCCACCCCAAAATCGCAGGTCGGCTGCGGCTCGGGTCGGACACGGTCGAGGATCCGCATGTATCGCGCCTGATCGAGTCCGTTGCGTTCCTGAATGCACGCGTGCGCTGCAAGCTCGAGGACGAGTTCCCCGAGCTGACGGATGCGATCTTGGGCGTGCTCTATCCCCACTATCTGTCACCGATCCCATCGATGGCGATCGTGCAGTTCGAATGCGATCCTGGCCTGACGTCCAGCTACGAGATCGCGCGCGGCACCGGGGTCCAGACAGACCGTTCGCACGGCGACCCTTGTCGCTACCAGACGGCCTATCCAGTCGAAGCGTGGCCCATCAAGCTCACCGCAGCCTCGTTGAACGGCACGCCTTTCGATGCCCCGCCGGCACCGTTCACGAACGACAGTGTTGCGGCCTTGCGGCTCACGCTCGAACCCCTGGCTCCCGAGGGAAGTCTGGCCGAGCTAGCCCCGAACAAGCTGCGCTTCTTCCTTCGCAGCACGTCGCAGTTGGCCCACGCGATGTACGAGATGATCTTCAACGATTTGCTCGGCGTCACTGTTGGCACCTCGGCCAGCGATCGCCAGGCGGTAGTGCTGGGAGCCGACTCCGTGCAACCCGTTGGCTTCGGAGCCGACGAATCCTTGCTGCCGTATCCCGACCGTTCGATGCCTGGCTATAGGATTTTGACGGAGTACTTCGCGTTCCAGAAGAAGTTCCTGTTCTTCGATGTCTGCGATCTGCCCGCGTTCAAGTTCGCAGAGGGCGACACCAAGCTTGAAGTCTTCTTGTACTTCAGCCGCAGTCAGAGCGACCTGGAGCAATCGGTGGAGGCCGATAGCTTCGCGCTGGGATGCACGCCCGTGGTCAACCTATTCAAGAAGCGAACAGAGCCGATTCGTCTGTCGCATACGAAGACGGAGTACCGCATCGAGCCCGACGCGCGCAGGCCGCTCTCGATGGAGGTCTATTCCGTCGATCATGTGTCCGCGGTGTCACCAACTGGCGAGCGGAAGGACCTAGAGCCCTACTTCGGATTCGGTCACGGACTCTCGACCGAAGAGGATGTCACTCAGTGGTACTCGAAGCGCGAGCCAGCAGTGAGCACCGAGACCGGCATCAATGAGGGAACGGACGTGAGCTTGCGCCTCGTCGATCCGAACTTCGATCCCTCCGCTCCCGGTGATTGGATTCTGAACATCGAGACGCACTGCACCAATCGCGACCTGCCCAGTAAGCTGCCGTTCGGCCTCAAAGAGCCAATCATGCAGTTCTCTGATGGCGGTGGTCCTATCACCGGCATTAACTGTCTCACGCCGCCGACATCGACAGTCAGGCCCGAGCAAGGTCGCGCCATGATGTGGCGCGTGATCTCGCACCTCTCGCTCAACCATCTCTCGATCACATCGGGCTCGGATGGTCCCGAGGCATTGCGCGAGATCTTGAGCATCTACAACCACTCCGATTCAGCCGACAACCGAGCAGTGATTGCAGGCATCTTGGATGTTTCCAGTCACGCCAGCGCAATGCAAGTCGTGTCGCAGGGACTGCCAGGCGTCGTACGTGGAACATCGGTTCAAATTGAATTCGACCGCGCGCGCTTCGTTGGAAGTGGACTCTACCTCTTCGCTTCGGTGCTCGAGCGCTTCCTGGGCGGCTACTGTTCGATCAACTCCTTCGTGCAACTCGCTGCGACCATCCGGGGTCAGGAAGGAGTCTTCGCACAATGGGAACCAAGCGCAGGCGACCGATCACTGATCTAGTCCGGGAACTCGAGCGTAATCCGGGAGGATTCGATTTCTTCCAAGCCGTGCGTGTCCTGCAAGCTAATCGCAAGCAGTCTATCGGCATGGTTGGCGCAGATACGAGTCCAAGCAAGGAGGGCATTCGTTTCACGTCGCATCCGACTCTTGGGTACTCCGGTTCCGCCCTACGTCGGGTGAAGGCCGAGGGTCCAGAGACTCCGCATGAGCTCGAAGTGAACTTTCTCAGCATGATCGGTGTGACGGGTGCTTTGCCTCTGCACTACACCGAACACCTGTTGTCGCGCCTGTATCTGCGTGACCGCTCGCTGACGGACTTCTTGGACCTGTTCCAGCACAGGTCGATTGCGCTCTTCTTCCGTGCATGGCGCAAGTACACCTTCCCCTTCGCAGATGAGGGCAGCGCGACACAAGATGTGCGCCGCAATCGGAACGTGGGGGTCTCGGGGATGCTGAGCTCCTTGATCGGGCTCGGAACTCCCGGCATGTCGCTTCCAGAAGGACTTCCCAAGAATTCGTGGATGTACTTCGCGGGACACTTCGCACGTCCCGTCCGTACAGCAGACGGCCTCGAACGGATGATCGCGGGTGTATGCAGCCACCAGGTTCGCTACGAGGGGCACATCGGTTCATGGCTCACGTTGGCGGATTCCGCTCGCTCGCGGTTGATGCCGAACACACGTCATGGCGGACGCATTCGAGCGTCGCAACGTTTAGGCATGGGCTTCGTGTTGGGCAGCCGTGTCTGGGATGTTCAATCCAAAGTACGCCTCCACATCGGTCCACTCACGGGCGATGAGTACCACGAGTGGATGCCGGGGTCAGATGCATGCGGTCGCCTTGTCCAGCTCATTCGAAGCTACCTCGGGCACGAGACGGACTTCGACCTAATGATCCATCCCAAGGATGGAGACGTGAGCAACATTCAACTGGGGGCTCCCGATGCGACGCAGGTCACATCACCGAGCACTCGGACACAAACCATCAAGGCCGCTCGTGGTGGCCTTGGCCGCGACACATGGCTGGGAGGCTCGCGTGCGAGAACACTCCCAGACAGCGCTCGCGTGACCGTGGACAATCTTCCTGAATCGGTCTCTGAGTCCAGTTACGCCTCTGCCTAATGCATTGCCACGAGATCGTGGCAAGAGTGACGAAACCCGAATTCAGCTTCCAAGAACCCAATCGCCGCCAACCACTAATTTGACCCCTAATGGCACAACTCAACCTGAAGTCACTGATCGGGCGTATGAACCCGTCAACGACGAGAGCACTCGAAGGCGCCGCCGGGCTCTGCCTCTCTCGGACGCACTACAACGTCGAGATTGAGCACTGGTTGCTGAAGCTTCTCGAAGACCAAGGCAATGATTTCAATGCATGCCTGCGTCGCTTCGAGATTGATCCGGGCCGCCTCGAGCGGGACCTGACGCAATCAATTGACAAGTTCAAGAGCGGCAACTCCAGACCGCCAGCACTGTCCCCCAGCGTAGTCGACCTGGCCCGCGATGCTTGGCTCGTTACCTCGATTGAGTATCAAGAGGGAGCGACGCGCACGGGTCACATTCTCGATGCGCTCATGAGCAGCGACACCATGGCGCGCCAAGCACGTGGCATGTCGTCCGAGTTCGAGAACCTCTCTGCTGAATCACTGCGACGCGAGTACGACGTGGTCACCGCGGACTCGAACGAAGCCGCGACTTCCGTCGCGTCCGCGCCGGGTGGCTCGTCGCCCGCCGCGAAGAAGACCGGCGGCAAGACCCCTTCGCTAGATCAGTACTGCGTCGACTTGACCGCGAAGGCGCGCTCCGGCGCAATCGATCCTGTCCTTGGGCGCGACTCGGAGGTGCGTCAGGTCATCGACATTCTGACGCGCCGCCGCCAGAACAATCCGATCCTGACCGGCGAGCCCGGCGTCGGTAAGACGGCGGTGGCCGAAGGCTTCGCTTTGCGCGTGATCGAAGGCGACGTTCCGCCCTCGCTCCAGAACATCCAGATCCAGACGCTCGACTTGGCGCTGCTTCAAGCAGGCGCAGGCATGAAGGGCGAGTTCGAGAACCGCCTCAAGGGTGTCATTGACGAAGTCAAAGCTTCGCCGACGCCGATCGTGATGTTCATCGACGAAGCCCACACCTTGATCGGAGCCGGTGGACAAGCGGGATCGGGCGATGCAGCCAACCTGCTGAAGCCCGCACTGGCTCGGGGCGAGTTGCGCACAATCGCGGCGACCACATGGGCCGAGTACAAGAAGTACATCGAGAAGGATGCAGCTCTCGCGCGCCGCTTCCAGGTCGTCAAGATCGAAGAGCCCGACGAGAACGTCGGCATCCAGATCATGCGCGGACTGTCGAGCATGATGGAAGCCCACCACGGGGTGCGCGTCATGGATGAAGCACTCGAGGCTTCGGTGCGCATGTCGATGCGTTACATCCCGGGTCGTCAGCTTCCAGACAAGTCCGTCAGCGTGCTGGACACGGCCTGCGCGCGGGTGGCTTTAAGCCAAGCCGCGACTCCTTCGCAGATCGAAGATGCACAACGCCACATCCGGCAATGCGAGGTATCGATCGGTATCTTCGAGCGTGAGAACGCAGCCAAGCCGGTGCACACGGAGCGCATCGAAGAGCTGAACGAGCAGAAGGCAGCATCCGAGGTAGAACTCGCTGCACTGCAAGAACGGTGGGAGCGTGAGAAAGTCCTCGTCGGTGAACTGCAAGAGCTGCGCAAGCGACTCGAGTCTTCCGTCAGGCCCAAGGATGCAACCGAGGGCGAGGCTCCGGAACCCATCGATTCCGATGAAGGTCGTTCGCGCATGGCGACATTGACGGAAGAGCTCGAGAAGGTCCAAGGCGACTCGCCTCTCGTGCAAGACTGCGTTGGCTCGCAGGCCATCGCGGAAGTAATCGGAAACTGGACCGGCATCCCGGTTGGCCGCATGGTCTCGGAAGAGATCAAGACGGTGCTCGAGCTAGAGAAGCACATGGCCGAACAAGTCGTTGGTCAAGACCACGCGCTGAAAGCTCTTGCTGAGAGCATTCGAACCAGCCACGCGAACATCACCGACCCCAACCGTCCGGTCGGCGTATTCATGTTGGTTGGTACCAGTGGCGTCGGTAAGACCGAGACCGCCAAAGTGCTCTCCGATCTCTTGTTCGGCGGCGATCAAAACATGACCGTCATCAACATGGCGGAATTCAAAGAGGAGCACAAAGTGTCGCTGCTGATGGGCTCGCCTCCTGGCTACATCGGGTATGGCGAAGGTGGAGTCCTGACTGAAGCCGTTCGGCGCAAGCCCTATAGCGTCGTGCTGCTCGACGAACTCGAGAAGGCGCACCCGGGCGTTCAGGACGTTTTCTACCGTATGTTCGACGAAGGAATAATGACCGATGGCGAAGGTCGTGACATCGACTTCCGCAACACGGTCATCCTGATGACAACGAATGCAGGCACAGAGACGATCATGTCACTGTGCGACGATCCGGAGACCATGCCTGATTCCGAGGGACTCGGTGAGGCCTTGCGGCCCGAGCTCCTGAAGACCTTCAAGCCGGCCTTCTTGGGTCGTGTGACGGTTTTGCCCTACTTCCCACTCCAGGACGAAGTCCTGAAGAAGATCATTAAGCTGAAGATTGGGAAGATTTCCAAGAGAGTCGAGCAACACTACGGCGCGACCCTCGATTACTCAGACGAACTCATCGAGAACGTTGCCAGCCGCTGCACAGAAGTCGAGAGCGGAGCGCGCAACGTCGACCACGTCCTGACACGAACCCTTCAACCTGAACTAGCGACTGAATTCCTGGCTCGCATGGCCGATGGCCTGACCACTTCACGGGTCTCCATCTCCGTTGCCGAGGACGGAAGCTTCCAGTACGATCTCGCTTGAGAGCGACAAACAAGAAGTCAGATCTGCCAGCAAGAGTTGAGAGACAATCAACGGACTGAAATCGAAGCGATCGAGTTCATCCAAATAGCACAACGCATAGGGATCGACACCATCGATCCACCTGACAGAACCACATAACCACGTCACGAGAACAAAGAGAAAGATCAAGCTATGCCTATTTACCTGTCAATTGAGGGAATCACCGGAAACGTCGAAGCAACTGGCCACGAGAAGTGGATCGAAGTTCACTCCCTCCAGTGGGGTGTCGGCCGCGGCATCATGACGACCACGGGCAACGTCAAGGACCGCGAGTCGAGTGCTCCCTCCATCAGCGAAGTCAGCGTCACCAAGAGCATGTGTCCGGCCAGCCCGCACATCTTCACCGAAGCCTGCGTTGGTAAAGGCAAGAAGGTCCTGCTCCACATGGTCAAGACGGACGCTTCCGCCCTCGAGACGTACATGGAGTACACCCTCGAAGACGCGATGATCAGCGGCTACTCGGTCAGTTCGGGCGGCGATCGCCCCAGCGAGTCGATCTCGATCAACTTCACAAAGGTCGAGATGAAGTACATCCCGTGGAACGACGACGGCACGAAGGCCTCCCCGATCCCGGCCGGTTACGACCTGGCCAAGGGCGGCAAGATCTGATCCAAGCCTGAACGGATACACGTGGCAGCTGGCCGCTTAGTTCGCTGCGAAATCCAATTGACGGTCTCCATTGCTTCGGCGATGGAGACCGTTCTTCTTTGCGAAGAAATGAGGCTGATCGACTCGAAGTTACAGACCTTCCTTCGCTCTCCCTGACTCCGAGGCGCATGGGCTCTTGTGTTGCGCACCCGTTTGCCTGAAGCATCCACGCCAGCTATGGAGGATTGGCTGCTCATGCCAGTGTTCATACCCACTCGCAAAATTTGGAGCGCCCCTTGTCGTCCTCAGAGACGTTTGAGAGCGAGGGTATGGAATCGCATGGGGCCCGCGCGGAGTGTCTCTTTGCACTACCTAGTGAACATGCCCGGCCAAGCATTAACACAATGCAGATTAATGCAGAACGCTAGTCACTAGCACGCCGCTCGCGAGAAGCGGCCAATGATCACTCCGATGGAAGTGAATCACGTAGCTGCCGCAAGCCGCGGTGTAACAGACCAGCCACAGCCGCCGGGCTACGCTCCATGCGTCGAGCGATTTCAGCCAAGGGCAAGCCTTGCCAATAACGCAGCACCACGGCTTCTTGCTGAGCCTCGGGCAATGCTTCCACGCGCGCTGCAACTTCGATCTCGCGCTCGCCCAAGATGACCGCTTCACTGGGTGAGTTTCCGCCGGCCTCAAGCCAAGACTGAACGCGCAGGCAAGACTCTTCGACCGCCGGTTCCAACGAACGCTCGCGCCCGACATCACGCTTCATACGCAGCAGGTCGCGCGCTGCGTTCGCCAAGTTGCGGCCCAGGATCCTGCGCAGCCAAACAGCCTGTTGGGCCGAGGTATCGCCACGGAACTGGCCACGGTCGCGATACGCCTCCAGCAAGGTCTCTTGCACGATGTCGGATGCTGCCAGCTTCCCGCGCACGAGCGGATGCAGGTTCGCTCGAGCTTGCAGGTTCAAATAGCTGCGGAAGCGCTCGATCGGGGCGGGCAGGGACTGAGAACGGGAGGGATGCATGGGTCGGCCTTATGCCTCAAGGCACCGGGCGTTCCTTATCATCGCACGCTTTCCAGAATATTTCGAACCAGAGCGGCCAGAGACCTCCCCAACGGCTCTCTCGGTGGTCGAGGGTGCCTCGGCCATCCCGAGCGCCCGCCCTCTAGCTGCCGTCTCACAGAGGCCTGCTAGAGCACCAACATCGCATCGCCATAGCTGTAAAAGCGATAGCCAGAGTCGATCGCCTCCCGGTACAGGTCCATCAACGGCTCCCTCCCGGTCAGCGCACCGACGAGCATCAGCAGCGTGCTACGCGGCAGGTGGAAGTTGGTCAACAAACCGTCCACCGCGCCGAAGCGATAGCCCGGTTCGATGAAGAGCCGGGTGCTTCCGCTGCCGGCCGACAAACGTCCGGACTCATCGACACAGCTTTCCAAGACACGAACGCTGGTCGTGCCGACGGCAATGACGCGCCCAGCGCGCGCGCGACAAGCTTCGATCGCAGCGACCGTGTCCTCCGACAACACGTAGCGTTCACTGTGCATCTGATGATCGCGCGTGTCTTCCGCGGTGACCGGGCGAAAGGTCCCAAGACCAACGTGCAGCGTCACTGCCGCCGTCTGGACGCCTACCTGCTCGAGCTGTTCCAAGAGCGGACGCGTGAAGTGCAATCCCGCAGTGGGAGCCGCGATCGCTCCCTCCTTGTTCGCGTATACGGTCTGATAGCGCTCGCGATCGGCGACTACCGGCATGTCATGGGTGCGCCTGATGTAGGGCGGTAGAGGCATCTCACCCAGCGATTCCAGTAGCTCGAGCGGCGTGCGTTCTTGCGCTCCCACTTCGTGCAATTCGACGATCCATCCGCCCGCCCCCTCTTTATCGAGGTCGCGGGTCAGCATGCGGATCTCGGCCTGTAGCTCGCCCGAATCGGGGCTGCCGAGAACTGATGGCTCGGGGCCGCTCCGCGCCAGCCCTGCTGTCACTTTCGTGGCGGCGGCGCCAACCCTCAGCACCTCGCCAGGCTTCAGCTTCTTGGCCGGCTTCACGAGCGCCCGCCAAGCTCGCTCGCCGTGCTCTGGAGCTGCTTCGAGGAAGAGCAACTCGACCGCCCCGCCGCTGCTCCTGCGGGCGTACAAGCGTGCTGGGACGACCTTTGTGTCGTTCAACACCAAGAGATCGCCGGCCGCGAGCTGCGTCGGCAGGGACGAAATGTGGTCGTGCACGAGTTCGCCGGCCTGACGCCTCCAGACCATCATGCGGGCGGAATCACGTGGCTCCGCCGCCACCTGCGCGATGCACTCCTCGGGCAGCTCGAAATCGAAGTCGGATACCTTCACGGCGGGATCCTATCCGCTTTGAAGCGGCGAGCCGCGCTTCAGCCGCAGTTCCTGATACTCACGGGACAGCCAACCGATGAGCTATGAATTTGAACAGCACGCGGGTGCTGGCGCCGGCAGCAGGCAAGGCCACAGAGCCATTCGTGCTGCCCTGTGGCACTGGTTGCTTCCCTCGACCTGAAGGATTTGCCCCGCGCAAATGCCTCATTCCCGATCATGAGACTCGAAATCAAGAATAGTCCAGCCTTTGCGCGGGAGCCGCCTGCGGGCTCGAGGAGTGAATAAATTGTCTCTGGAGGCCCTATGGAGCCATTTTCTGCGACTGGGCATGCCGAGAAGCCGAACATTCTTGGATTCAGCACTTCAGAAGAGGGGTGATCCTGCCGTATGGAAGAGTGGAGCCGCGTGGGCTCCCCGATACCTGATCCGCGCCCGGGGGGGCCCCGGTAATGGGGTCGGATCTTCCGACGGAAGATGAACAGGGGTCGCTAGCGCGGACACGGCTAGCGACCCCACTTTTTTGCACCGGCGGAAGAGCGGCCCAGGACGGCCTCCCTGCTGCACAGCCCCCACGCGAGCGCAGGCATGCTCTCATCACTCCCTCACGAGCGGCTCGAACGATCGATCTGCGGCGCACTCGCTCCATCCGAGTCAGGTTGAGGAGGAGACCAAGCGGGGGCGCCGGGCCGAGAGAACGAGCCGCCACGAACTCGGGCGTCCCATCCCTCCTCTCGCAAGCGCGCCAGCAGCGTGTCGGCATCCCAGCCCAGGTACAACGAGGCCCGCTTCTTGTTGGCGCGGCCGCTACCCATGCGAGTGCACTCGATCGCGGCTTCCAGGTCGCGCCGACGGGGATTGCGCGAAGGCATGCGATCGATCAGCCGGTGACCAAAGGACTCCAAGCAGGCTGCAACCCGGGCGGCATCGAGTTCTTTCCCTGCGTGCAGGAGTACAAGTGGCAGCAGGTAGGACTCGAGTTCGGGGAGCCCTGCCGCCCAAGGCTGGCGCCAGATCAATGCAACGGCATCGTCCGCAAGGCGCGGCGCTACCAGGCCCTCGTTGCGAGCCAACTTATCCAGGAGTGAACGACACAAGCGCGGGAGCTCTTCGCGCCTGTCCGCGAGCCCCGGCACGTACAACGACAGGCGCGACAGTTCACGATAGAGCGCGGCCCCAAGTCGATCTTCAGACAGAGCATCTCTGGTGCACACGACCCAACGTTGGCCGCGACGCGCTGCTCTTTGCAGGCCTCGCTCCATCTCGAGCCTGCGCCCCACATGAACTGAAGCAGTGCCGCACAGGACGATGAAGGCTGATCGAGTCGGCGGCTTTTGACCCCAACCTTGGAACTGCACGTCCAGCTTGGCTTGCTGACTTGAGAAGTGCAGCCAACGTGCCAGGGTGCGTTTGCCGCTTCCAGCAGGGCCCTCAAACACGACTGGACAAGTAGCCTGCGCCGCAGCGAAAAGACGCCGGCCGAAACTCTCGAATCGGCAATTCACTTCGAGGCTCGGTGCCCAACCTGATCGCGCCTGATGCGCGTCGCAAAATAACGCCAAGCCTAAGCCAATATCTTCCCCACTAAGCAGCTGCTCGTAGCGCCGCAATTCCGGCGGCTCGAACTCGCCCTTGCGTTCCGATTCCATCACGAGCAGGGCAAGCGCGGAGCCACGGTCGCAGACCACAAGCACCATCGAACTCTGTGCACGTGCATCCAAGCTGCGATTCGAGTCCGGACAGCTCAGCGCGAGCGAAGCCCGGGTCAAACGCGCACGATTCAGGTTGCGTCCTCCGCCCGCATGCTGGCTCCAGTCCGCGAGCCCGTTGCCTTCAGTAGTGATGAGTTGCAGCTGGTCGCGGTCCGCGACAAATGCCCACCACCGACGATGAGTTATGCGGATGTCCAGCTTGTCGATCCATCGACGGACGAGCGCCATCAGATGCAGGCGCGCGTGCGCTGGCGGCATCTGCAACGTACGGCCTGTATTCGCAGGCCGATGCGAGGGAGCCCACTCGGAGCTGGTCCCCCTCAGTGATGGGATCTTGGTGACACGCTTGTCTGTTCGAGTCTCGAAGTCAGCAGGATCAGCGTGAGCGGAGTGAACTTCAGCTTCCCAATGAGCCCGCAACACGTCCTCTCGAAAGCTGTCCGCTACAGCGCGCAAGCGAAGCTCGCCCGGCAGGAACCAATGGTCGAATTCAAGGTGAAGCCATCCAGCCACATCCGCGTGCTCATTCAAGATCGGAGTCAAGATGAGTGCACGCGTATGCGGATCTGAACACCCGTCCAGTGGACCGTCGGCTTCACGTCGATAGCGCCGCACTTCATGTGCATTCACAACCAAGTCGTTCAGTGCGTTGCCTGGGCATGTCCATGCCTTCGAAGCTGAGCGGGATGCGGCCTGCAGACTGCTTTTCTTGGCATCGGCTGACTCACTCTGCAGGACTATCGCATGACCGCCCTCGTGAAAGGCAACCAGCTCGAAGACGCATGCGGCGAGCGTCCGATGGCTCTGCAGATAGTTCGCTGCACCTGTTTCCGGCCAACACCCATAGCTCTCGTCCAACGTGCCGGGAAGGCTCGCAAGTAACTCAGGCATTGACTCGCGCAAGCGGGCGAGGGGTGCAGGCAAGGGCCCAACAACTTCGACGCGATCGACAGTCATTCGGTGCGGCGGCGCACCCGTAACGATCGCAATCCAGTCTGCGAGCCGCCGAGTTCTGGGATCCAGATGCTTGGGTTTCGGCGCGCGGACCCATTCGAGTGCCGTGTCGACGCGCCCTTCGTCGATCGAACAAGCTACCGCGTCTCGCAAGAACTCGAATCCGGAGTTCGCTACGGCAGCAAGTTGTTGCAGTTGGGATCGCACTGCTTGTGGACCGTCTGCAACTCGTTGCAATCTCAAGACCCACAGCTCGATTCGCGAAGGACTGATTCCATACTCGGATGCGAAGGCGAGCAAGCGGCGAACGACGGAGAGCGGTGTCTCTGCCGGCAGCGGAACAAGCGCTGGGCTCTTGCTGCCGACGCTTGACGCCAAGAGTTCCCGCCACGCCTCGTCATGGCGCATGCTTACTGGTCCGTACCAACAAGCGCTGTCGGCGGGCAACGCAACATGCAAATGATTGGCCAACAAGCTCTCGACCGCCCGCAAGACTCGCGCATCCTTCAACCGCTTGAATTCCAGCAACGCATCACGGACACGGGTCTCGCTCGACACCTCCGCTTTACGCGAGTCCGTCGCGACCAGCTCGACAAAGCGAATCACATTGCGTGCGCGTCCTCGAGTCTGTTCGCTCGCATCGGGCAACAGAGTCTGCAACAGTTCCGCATGCACCCCAACCGGCGAGGACTGCGCTGCACTGGCAGTCGGATTCGTGTCGAGGATATGCCTCATGCTGATCGGGATTCCTTGGCATGCGTGGACAGCCATCCTTCATCCATCAATATTCGCAACACTCTTCGTGCTCTCTGCGCCACTTGAGAGAGGGACTCGCCTTCGCGTCGAGCGATGTGCTCCAAAGTCTGTCCTTTGACGCTCAACGCGAAGAAGGTCCTTCGTTCGCGGCACGGCGCAGCGTTAAAGCGCGCACAACACAATCGCAGAATTCGCGGGTCGAGCCCCAGTGGCTCGGCAAAGGCCTGCACGAGTCCGACCTGAGCATCGGCAAGGGCAGCCGAATCGCACGGAGCTTCGGCCTCGGCCCGACCCTCATCAACCAGCTCGGCAATCGCAGCCGCGACGCATTCGCCAAGCCACACTTGGAGAGCAGGCCGGCCCTGATAGCGAGCCGCAGCACCTGCGCAGTGAGCAAGAGTCCGAAGATGAACGAGATGCGGATCCAGGATCCATGCTTCGTCTGCGAGCCGATGTGCAATCAGAGCTCGCAAGCCGAGCGGATCCCCTTGCGAGATAAGGCGCAAGATGCTTTCGGGCGAATTCCCTGCAAACCAATAACGCCAGTCTGAGTCGGCACTTCGAGTGCGTTGAGCACCCAGAACGCTCGGGTCATTATTGCATTCCGAAATCGCCGGCTTGCTCGCGGCGATCGCCTTGGGATGTGCGTCGCCAGGCTCACCAGGCTCACCAGGCTCGCGCGTTTCGCCATCACTTGCCGACTTGCTGTTTCGTCTAGTCATGATCTCTGCCTCGCAGTTCTTAGAGCTGAGCTGCCGGACTCCACGCCGTAGTCCGCAATCGATCCACGCGTGGGCACCGTCGAAGAGGCACTCACCTCAAGTTGTGAGCGATCGTCTTGACAGTCCGCAGCTCGTAGCCGAATCGCATAGTGTCCATGCAGGACGACATGAACGACCGGGTCCTATACAACAGGCCCGTTTCGCGAATGCGATTGACAAAGGAGTTCGACAATTCCGGGCAGTCGTGCTGACCTCGGAGGAAGGACCTGCGTGTACAAGCTGTCGGCTTGACGCTCCCGGATCGATGGGAATTCTCAGTCTTCGGGGGCCGTTAGAACGCGGCTCGATCCGACGTGACGCGCGCGGATAGCGGCGTCTAGCAGCCCGTTGATAAACAGCGATTCATGGATTGGTTCCCTCGAATCGACTGACCAGGCGCCAGGTTCTGCGCATAGTTGCGCGCTATTCGTAGGTTCTGGCAACGCGGACAGGCGGTTCGAGGGGGCCGAGACATGAATCGCTGTTTTTCAACGGCCTGCTAGGTGCGCGAAACCCATGCAGTCACGATCACGTGCCAGGGGTTAATTTCAATTGAATCCACCTGCCCGGCACTCGCTAGGACGTGTTGGCTGTTCGCAGAGGAGCTTTGGCGATACGATGGGGAGCTGCCCTGAGACAGTTGGCACCGACGCCAATAGCCGGGACTCCGATCCCGAAATGTCGCTCGCCCTGGATCGAACTCAAGACTTCGGTCCAAAGGAACAGGACGATAGATCTCAGTGTGGGCAATCCAATTGAACCGATGACAAGCCAGAACAGAATCCTCGAAGGCAAGACAGGCGTAATCTTCGGAGTCGCGAACAAGCGTTCGCTCGCTTGGGGATGCGCGCGCTCACTCGCGGATGCCGGAATGCGATTGGCGTTCACCTATGTCGGCGAACGCTTGGGGAAGAGCGTGCGCGCATTGGCCAACGAGATCCCTGGCTCGATCGTTTTGCCGTGCGACGTCACCATCCCCGAGCAGATCGACGATGTGTTCGAAACGATCAGCGAGGAGTTTGGCTCCCTCGATACGGTCGTCCACGCGATTGCGTTCGCACGTCGTGAAGAGCTGCAAGGTGACTTTTTCAACACCTCGAAGGAAGGCTACATGCAAGCGCATGAAGTCTCGGCCTATTCCCTGACTGCTGTCGCGCGACGCGCGATGCCATTGATGGAAGGCCGCGAGGGTTCGATCGTGACTCTGACCTACATCGGTGCCGAACGCGTCATCCCGAACTACAACGTGATGGGCATCGCCAAGGCTGCCCTAGAAGCCAGCGTCCGTTACCTGGCAGCCGACCTGGGACCGCGCGGCATTCGGGTCAACGCAATCAGCGCCGGCCCTATCCGCACCTTGTCCGCATCGGGAGTGCGCGACTTTGGAACGATGCTCGATACCATCGCCGAGAAGGCGCCGCTGCGACGCAATGTCACGGCGGACGAAGTAGGAGACGCCTGCTTGTTCTTGTCAGGTCCGCACTCACGCGGAATCACCGGCACGACGCTCTTCGTCGATGCCGGCTATCACATCATGGGGATGTGATCCGCATCAGAAGGAAACGCTGACGCCGATGTAGGGACCAGCAATTGTGAAGTCGACATCGACTTCGCTATTGCCATCGTCGTACTCGCTCTGCACTTCGAAGTGGCGATAGCCAAGGACGACGGCGCCGCGCAACCTCTCGTCGCCACCGATCAATCCATAGCTGGCGTTCAGGTCGAGGTCGGTCACACTACCGTTCAAATCACCGACATCGACCGAGATCAAACCGAGTGTGGCTCCGATCTCGAATCCGGCGAGACTGAAGCCGGCACGCACAACGCCGAGCGGAATAACTTCGGAGACTTCGGTGCCGATCGACGAAGCAGCACCTGGGTCGATATCGACATCCAAGTCCAGCTGAGTCGCGCCGATACCAAGACCGAAGTCGAAGATCGGAATCGGCAAGTCCCACGTAATCGCAGCCGAGAGTGCACTGACATCCAGTGACGAATTGACAGCACTGCCCGTCGTGACCGTCGATCCACCCAACGTGATGTCGGTGTCGATCGTTCCATCTCCGGAGAACGAAGTGTCCAAAGTCGATGCGGAGACGTGGAAGCCGAGCCAAGACAAGTCTGCGCGAGCACCAACCGCAGTCTCGCTACCACCCAATCCGAGGTCCGATAGGCTGGCCTCGTCCGAAGCACTTAAGTTGTCAGCTTCCGTGACGGCAGCCACATGACCCGAAGCCTCATAGTTGGCGAGGTGAGCCTGCACAGTGGCGCTGGGAATGAGGCACGCCGACGAAAGCCCGGTGAGGGCGACAAGGGTCAGGGCGGTGTTCTTATTCATTGGTCGATTCGGCGAGATGGCGATTCGAACGCCGGGCTGAGAGGCTCGCCTTCCACTGGCCCGGTCTGGAGATGAAGGCACCCTACAGCCCGTGATGGGCGCTT
>JBLFWN010000117.1:0-21963 GCA_047611405.1 Planctomycetota bacterium
ACAAACTGGGCGTCCCCAGACTGGCGGAGTAACCTCAACTCCTCGAACCGCCGTGGTACGGACCCGTATGCCCGGTGGTGTGGGAGGGGCTCCGGTGAGGGATTTCCTCACCGGCCCCTATCCCGATGGGATCTGTGCGCCCTCGCGGCACCTCAAACAATCAGGTGCGCGCCGATTTCATCTTGCGATGCGACGACAATCTCGACGTGTTGCATCTCGAGCCGGTCGAGTGCCGTGCGCGCACTCGACAGGGCCAACTCTGGCGTGTTATTCGTCTTCGAGAGATGAGCGAGCACAAGGGTGTGCAACTCCGGTCCCGCCATGCGCGTCAGCATGATGGCTGCTTGCTCATTGGATAAATGCCCGCGGCCACCCGTGATGCGACGCTTGAGCTTGGCCGGGTAGGGACCTTCTTCCAGCATGCGCGGGTCGTAGTTAAACTCGAGCACGAGCAGGTTTGCTCCGGTCAACGCGCGTGCGACATCGTCGCGCGGCTCGCCCATGTCGGTCAGCACGACCATCGTGCGACCCTCGTGGCGCAGCCTAAAGGCCAGCGTCGGATCACAATCGTGAGGAAGGAGCACGGGTTCGAACTCGACGATGTCTCCGCGCTCTCCCTTCAAGCGCCCCGTCGAACCGATCGGCAGCGCTGCCATGCGCGTCGCCTTGGCCAGGGAGCGATTGCGCATCGTCGCCTCCGGGCACCATACGACCGCGTCTTGGCGCTTGGCGGTCGACCCGGCACTGCGCGCGTGGTCTAGGTGCCCGTGCGTGACCAAGATGGCTTCCAGCGCACGGTGCGGCAGGCGAGCATCCTCGAGCCGAGTGCGGAGTTCGCGGTGGGGCAGGCCCGCATCGACCAGGAAGTGCAGGTCGCCGGCTCGAATCAACGCGCTGTTGCCTTCGCTGCCGCTTCCCAAGATTTGACAGCGCATGGCGCGAGAATACGGAAGCGTGCCTCCACTCGCCAACGCGGACTCGGCCTCATGCGCAGAACGAGCCTCTTACGAGGCAATTCATGCTCGCTCTGGTACACCTAGGGGGAAGAACGAGCCGAAGCTTTCGTCTTTGGCGGCGCCGCTACACCCCAATCTCTGATTGATCATGACACTCCAACGTAAACGATCCCGCGCCGGGTCGCTGAGCATGCTGCCGGTGCTGGCATTCGCACCGCTCGCATTCGTTGGCACGAATCCGGCGACGAGCAGCGTTCGGCTCGCCGCATTCGAGGACTTCGATGGTGAGTACGAGGATCTGCTCGACGCCTACAACGAGGCTAACGACGCATGGTTCGCATCCTATCGCGCCGCCGATGCTAATGAGCGCGACGCACTCAGGGCAAAACGGCCTCCGCTCGAATTCGTCTCGCGCTTTTCAGATCTCGCGAAGCGCGCCAGCGACACACCTGTCGCTGTCGACGCTTGGACGTGGGTCTTTGCTGCGCAAGGCGCCGACAAGGATCTGAGGCTCGAAGCGCTCGACACTATCGTGTTGAATCACATGGCTTCACCCAAGCTTGAGTCACTCGTCAGCGAGATGGAGTACAGCTGGGGCGAGTTTGGTCGTGAGCGGATCGAGAATGCGCTGCTGGACATTCAAGCTGGGTCCGATCACGACCTGGTGTTGGCTGCTTCGACATTCATGTTGGGCAACTTGTACATGGCTCACGAGGAAGCGGACGAGGCACTGTCGCTGTTCCGCGAAGTGCGCAAGTCCTACGGCAAGACCAGCTGGGGTTCCAAAGCCGAACGCTTCTTGTTCGAGGCCGAAAGATTGCAAGTCGGCATGATCGCGCCCGACTTCGAGGCCGTGGACCAGGATGGCGTCGCGTTCAAGTTGTCTGACTATCGTGGCAAGGTCGTGTTGCTCGACTTCTGGGGCTTTTGGTGAGGCCCCTGTGTGGCCATGCTGCCGCACGAAAAGGAGCTCGTGGAGCGCCTAAAAGACAAGCCCTTTGCCCTGATCGGTGTCAACAGCGATGGGAAAGCAGCTCAAGTTCGGCCCCGTTTCGCCGACGAAGGCATCACCTGGAGAAACGCGATCGACGGCGGCACGTCGGGCCCTTGGGCGACGAAGTGGAACGTCAATGGGTGGCCTACGCTGTACTTTATTGACGCCGAAGGAGTGATCCGCGCGCGGGACCTGCGCGGCGCCAAGCTCGAGGAAACGATCCTCAGCCTGATCGGTGAGACCGACGCCTGATCGCGTCGCGCTGACAGGAACGACTACGGGCGTCCCGCCTCCGGATCGGAGAGGGGGCGCCCGTTTTTTTTGTGCGATAAAGCGATACCGTGCCGGACACTTCTTGATGGAGCGTGCCGCGATACCGTGCCGGACACTTTCCCTCTCGATAGCATGCTGGGGTTCGGAGGGGACGGAGGTGCGGGTGCTATCGAGATGTAAAGCCTCCGGCACTTTATTGCTTAGCTGCGTGTCATTGCTACGGGGGCTAAGGGGCTAGACCATAGCTCAGCTGGGCTGGCGGGGATTCGTTGGGAGAGTTTTGCGAAGTGCTCGACCAGGGTTGCCATGCCGTGCAGCTCGCGGCTATCGATGGCGCACGCCTTGGTGTGGGCTAGGGTCACGACGCCCAGCGAGCGGCCTTCGGCGATCATCGGTAGGCAGATCCAGGTACCGACGACTTGGTCATGCATGCGCAGCATGCTGCTGTCCATAGACATCTCGAGTCGCGGGCGTCCACTATGAATGACATCGCAGGCGAGGCTATCTCGTACCGGACTCGTCTCGCCGATCGTGGTCAGTGGAAGTCCATGAACGGCGCGGCACACGAACTCTTGTCGCTCGGCTTCGTAGCTCTCGATCCAGACGAGTGGCATGTCGGCGCGTCGCGCGATCAAATCGGTGACTTGAATCGAAAAACTCGTCCGGTCGCGCACTTCGAGTGCCAGGTCTGTCATACGGTGCAGCCACAGCAACTCTTCGTACTGAGCCTGCAGGGCATGCACGCGGCATTGCTGCGCATACGCGAAGCGCAGACTGCGATCGAGTGCGAGAGGACGGATGCGCCTCGGATCGATGCAGCCGGCGGCGCCGAGATTTAACGCCAGCGGGTCGACCTTTCTCGAACGGCTATCCGATATTAAGAACAGCGGTACTTCGGGAGCGCGCAATTTGGCCAAGCGCAAGAAGTCGAGCGCATTCTGACCGGCCTCCGGCGCCGCGATCAGCGCTAGCTGGTAGTTGCCTGATTCGAGCGCGGACAGGCTCGAAGATGCGCCCTCCATCAGGTCTAAACACCAAGGCGCACCTTCGGCCGGATCACGAGCGACCGTCGATCCAATCCAGGGCTCTGCGTTCAGCTCG
This sequence comes from Planctomycetota bacterium, assembly GCA_047611405.1. Classification (GTDB taxonomy): domain Bacteria; phylum Planctomycetota; class UBA1135; order UBA1135; genus JBLFWN01. The sequence goes on from JBLFWN010000117.1 coordinate 3,325, forward strand.
GAGAAGAGGCTCGAAAGAACGACGGCATGAGTGCCTGTACCGTCGACGAGGAGGATGCGGAGCTGATGTTGCACGTCTTGATGATCTTGGGCTACGGTCGGCGGCGCCAACGCGACCGACCTGCCACGCATCTGCTGGACGCAGAATCCGAGCTGCGCGCACGAGACTGGTGCCTGATCGATCGAGAGCTTCGAGCGAACAGGACTTGCGGGTCGTGTGGCTCGACGAATCGGCAGGCAGAACGAAGTGGGTGGGCAGAACGAAGTGGGTGGGCAGAACGAAGTGGGCGAGGCAAGTACCGGCGAGAGTCGAAGGCGAATCCAACCGGGGGCGCGTGGCGGTCGTGAGTGAATGACCGCTGCTGGAAAGGTTGTGGGGCGAGGAGTCCACCCTGCACGGATGCTAGCCGGTTGCCGCGATGCGCCGGAAGTCCAGCCGGGCTTGCTCGCTACGATTCCTGAATCTGGGGACCAAGCGAGAGATGCGAGAGTGTTCGCAAGAGCGCACAATGGCGCAGAGCCAACTTTGGAACTCGCGGCCACACCTTGACTCACACAGGTCTCCAAACTGGGAAAGACTCTCCGTGGCATCGCGGGGGGACGATCCGGCCAGCCGATTCGCCTTTTGGCGCGAATCGACGGTCGAGCGGCGAGCGACTGTCCCGACTTCTCGTCTGGCTTTGGCTCGCGCCGGCACTGTTGTCTTTGGCCTGCCATTCCGAGACGCGCGCGGCATCGAAGGCAGTGCCTGAGGGAACACCGGTGTTCCTGATTGTGATCGACACGCTGCGGGCTGACCACCTGGGTTGTTATGGCTACGAACGCGACACGAGTCCCGAGCTCGACGCATTCGCCAAGCAAGCGTCGCTATTTGAGACCGCGACAGCGCAAGCGAACTCGACTTTTCCGTCGCTGACCTCGATCTTGACGGGCCTCTACTTAAAGACACACCGCAACTATGTGGCTGTGCCGATCGAAGGCCTGGCGGCGGACAATGACCGCGTGCGTTCCTTGGCGGAACGTTTCGAGGAAGCGGGCTATCAGAGACTCGCAGTCTTCAGTCATCCATCGTGGTCGGGCGGTCCCTCGCGTTCAATTATCTCGCGCGCTTGGACCGAGATGTCGATTATCGATCCTGATCTGGCACCGGAAGATCGTGTTCGGCTGACGCGCGGTACCGACACGAATGCGCGCGCATTCCCGATGCTCGATTCGTATCTGAAGTCTGCTAGCGATCCGGTCTTTTGTTGGCTGCATTACTTCGAGCCACATACGGATAAATGGCCGAACGTGTACGACGCCAATCCGGCGACGCGCAACCTCTACCTCGAATCTCACTTGCGTGAGTACGGCCTCGAGCGCCACGCGGCTGCGTTGAGGGAAATCGAGCCAGAGGAACGGCCGGCATGGATACTCGCGCACATCGAGCCGCAGCATCAATCGCGCGCCGCACTCGCCAACGGTCGTTCGCTCTACGACGCTGAGATTCGCTCGTGTGACGCCGCCATCAGTGAGTTCTTTGACTTCCTGCGCGCACGTGGGCTCTTCGATCGCTTGTTGATCGCGGTGCTGGCTGACCACGGCGAAAACATGGAAGCTGGTGAAGAGAGCGGTGGCGATGCGGTGCGTGGCGCCTCGGCTTTCAGCCATGAAAAATTGTACGACGGCGTCGCGCTGACGCCTTTTCTGCTGAAGCTCCCCGGGCAGACGCGGGGCCTAACGCACTCGGCCCTCGTGCAGAACATTGACTTGGCACCTACGCTGATCGAACTGCTCGACTTGCCCGAGGATTCGCAGATCGAAGGCGAGAGCTTGGTCGGTGTGTTGTCCGGAGAAGCGGGCGAAGTGCATGAGTTCGTTTACATCGAGTCGACCGACTACGTCGAAAAGGCTGTCCGCGACTAGCGTTGGAAGTGGATCGACCGCGGCGAAGAAAAGGACCCGCTCGTGTTCGATTGGCGCACCGATTCAGGCGAGCAACACGACCGCTTCGAGGACCTGGCTCCGGCGAAGCGCAGTGAACTCGCGAGCGCGATGCAAGGCTTCCGTCCCATCGATTCGATTCGCATACGGATCGAAGGTGCGCAGAAGCCCTTCCACGCAGAAGTGGCATTGGAGTTGGCTCATTCGCGTATTGATCGAATCGTCGGTGCGGACGCCTCGTGCTTGAAGCATGAGGGGCGGCAGTTTCTGTGGACCGACCTCGTTCCGCCCGAGGGAGTCGATCTGCTGCTCTTCCCACGTCGACGCAACACGACGATGGATTGGCGTGTTCGTAGCGCTGGCTTGGATTCCGCGATGCCTCTGCAGCGCGGCGTGTTCTTGGGGCGGCACGCGCTCGAACGAACCGCAGCAATCCCGCGTTGGCAGGCTGGAGCGGAACCGGCTTCGGAGCCTCCGGTGATCAGTATCAAGAACGATGCCCAGAACGGTCGCGTGCTGCTCAAGCATTGGCCGCGCAACGACAGTGGCATCGTGCTCGAGGCACGCTACGAACGGCCGGACTATACGAAGAAGATCTTCCCTGTCTTCCTCGATGGGTTCGAACCTCTCGCGTTGTCCCGTGATCGTGCGTGGACTACCGAGTCACGTTCGACGAGTCCGATCATTGCCGTGCTCGGTCGCACGATTAGTGACGAGGCCGTGTATTTGTTGCCACGCATCGACGGCGCTTGGCCGGTGCCGGACGATGTCGTCATCGACGGTGCCCGCGCACGCAATGATGAGCTCGAGTTCACCTTTCCGCACCCGCTCGATGGCCGTATCACCAGCGCGCTGATGTCCGGCTGGCCGGAGACTGCTCCGCCAGGCTCGATCACGATTCGTCTGGAAACTGGCGGGGGAGCAGGGCGCATCGATACGAGCCTGCTCGATCCAGCTTTGGTGCGTCAGCTGGAAGCGCTCGGCTACGTGCGCTGAGCTGACTGTCGCATCGCTAAGAGACCGTGGCGTGCACTACTCGTGCGAGTGACGATGCGGCGGAACAGGATCCGCTCCACCCTTCGAGAAGGGTTGGCAACGCAAGAGGCGCCAGATCGTCATCATGCCACCGCGCACCACACCGTGCACGCGTATCGCCTCGATCGCGTACTGGCTGCACGTCGGTTGAAAGCGGCACATGGCCGGTTTCCAAGGCGAGATGAAGCGCCGGTAGAAACGCAGTGGCGCGACGAAGACTTCCCGAAGCCAGCGCATCACCCTTCCGGTTCAGGCTTGGGTTGGCCCGTGGGGAGGGCTTGCGGCTGCGTGCGTTTCTCGGCTTGGGTCGGATTCGATTGCACGGGTGTTTCCGGCAGCGCAGGAGAGGCTGATTCCTCGGCATCTTTCGCGGCCAGAAGCGACTCTTTGACTTTCTTTTCGTTGCGCTTTACGGCCTTTCTCGCCAAGCGAACGAGCTCTTTGCGTGTCTGCGCCAGTTCAGGGTTCAAAGCGGGGCAAGCCGGGATGAGTACCAAATCGTAGCTGTCCGGCAGTTCCGCATGCTCGAGTCGAAAGGCCTCTCGGAAGATGCGACGGACTCGGTTGCGGCGCACTGCGCTCTTCCAGATACGCTTGCCGACCGAGAGCCCCAGGCGCGTCACGCCATGCTCATTTTTGCGCGCAATGACGAGCAATACGTCGCCGCGTGCACGACTGCCCAACTTGTAGGCGCGCGCGAAGTCGGAGGTGGCCCGAATTCGATAGGTGCGCAGGAAAGCGTTCGGCTTGCTGGTCATCTGCCGATACCGTAGCAAGTCGAGCGAGCGCAAATGGCCAACTGGCTCGTGTGTTCGTCGGTTGGCATGAAATGCGTTGGATAGAACACCACAACTGGCTCGGCGGCGAAGAGCTGGCGAGTGCATCAGGAGCCCAATACGAGCGCAAAGCGCCCGACGGGAGTGTGGTCGGAGCCTGGCCCCGATCGGCTGCGAGCGACGCGGCTACCGCATTGCGCGCAGCTGGGCCGGCGCAGCACGAGTGGAGCGCCATGCGCGCTTCGAGTCGGCGCCGGATTCTTCGCGAAGCGGCGCGAGCCATCGCGAGCAGACCTGACCCGGAAGGGCTGATCGCCCTCACGCTCGGGCTGGGCGCCCGCAAATTGGCACCGCATGCGCTCGGGCTCGAGGGCATGTGGATGAAAGCTTGCGAGGAGGAGCCTGCGAGCTTCGCCGAGGATTCGATCTGTGTCTTTCGTCCGCATTGGACTGAGCTGTTCGCTGGCGTTGGGACGCTACTGATGCCGCTCCTGATTGCAGGGCGGGCCGTTATTTGGATCGCCGATCCGACGCTGCCGTCTCTTGCGGATCGTTTCGCAGGTGCTTTGTACGAGGCCGGTCTGCCTTCCGGGACCTTGCAGGTCTTGCACGATGATGGGTGGACTTGCCTGAACGCGGCTCTGCGGACCCGCGTGAGCGTCGACCTGGTTGGAGCGGGAGGGCCCGCTCTTCAAGCTCGTCTGGCCGAGGCTTGCGACCCCGAGCACGCGGCGCAAGCAGACGCGCCTGCAATGATGGGAGGCGGGTCAGCCAATCAACCCTTCGGGGCCGGCATCGTGCCGCTCGAGCGGCGAGCACTGCACTTTCGCATGCAGGTGACTCGCAGCGTGTGGGTGGGAGCTTCGGACTCGGCCGACGAGCACGCCAGGCGTATTGCGCGCGCCGCCTTTGATCCGAGCGAGACGCTCGCGGGGCAGCTGCCTGGCTGCGTAGGGCGAGTCACGATCGATCCCGCTTGCTTCAGCGCATTCACGGAGGCCTTGCTGGAGTGCCTCGAGGATCCTGATGGAAGTTACCAACAGCTGCCAGCGCCCTTCGAGGTCACGCTTGAACGCGAGCTGGCCAGCGCGGTGGAGCTGGGCCTGGCCGAGGGTGCGACTTTGATCTGGGAGGGCCACAGCTTGGCTGGGGGGTCGAAGAATGCGTCTTCATCGCCTACCATGGTGTCTGAGCCCATGGGACCCATCGTTTTCACCAACGTTGAATCGAATATGCGGATCGCGAGCTGGAATCAGCCCGCGCCGCTGCTGCTATTGATGCGGGCGGAGCGCACGGGTGACGAGCCACCTGCAACCTAGGGCCTGAAATCGTCTCTTTGGCGGGATCTTGCCCGTCCCGGCTGCCGCGCGTCGCACGTGTGCGAGGTCTCGGGAGCCAGCTTGGGGCGAGTAGCCTCAGGAACTGCCCTCAGCTGGGTTCAGGGCGCTCCTGGCGAAATCTTGACCTTTGTCGCCTTTCCCGCCTGTGATGAGCGCCAAGAGCCTCTGTCGCGCTCAGAACGCCCGATCGCCATTGTCCCCGGCCTCGAGTGCGACCGAGCCGCCCGAGGGACGAACAGGCTTGCCCGCGCCGGATCCTGCCGATGAATCAGGTCCGGATCGGCTCGCGGGGAATTGAAGAGTGCCGCACCGGCCACCCAGCCGAATCCCATCCGAGGCACTCAGTGACTCTCACACCATCCGATGCTTGCCCAACTGCATCCCCGACCGCGATGCTCTAGGCCCCACAGAATTCCGAGAAAGCCACTATGACCCACGCCAACCAAGTACACGACACTCTCCGCCGCCACCAGCTCGTGGACGGGTATCCGATTGTAGTGGACCTCGAGAAGTCTCACGGTTCCTGGATTCACGATGCGCGCGAGGGCGAGGAATTGCTCGACTTCTTCACCTGCTTCGCCAGTTGGCCGATCGGCTTCAATCACCCCGCGACGCAAGACGCGGCCTTCCGCGAGCGCGTGTTGTTGGCGGGCTTGAATAAGCCAGCCAACTCCGACTTGTACACACCGCTGATGGCCGACTTCGTCGAGGCCTTTGCGACGCGTGTGACCCCCGAGGGTTTCAACCATCACTTCTGGGTTTCAGGAGGAGCGCTCGCGGTCGAGAACGCGCTGAAGACGGCCTTTGATTGGAAAGCGCGCAAGGTCGGTGTCGACAAGGTGAACGATGGCGCAGACCTCGTGATCTTGCACTTCCGTCATGCCTTCCATGGTCGCACGGGCTACACGATGAGCTTGACCAACACGGACCCGAACAAGGTTGCTCTCTTTCCGAAGTTCGACTGGCCGCGCGTGCACAGCCCGGCTTGCGAGTTCGACCTCGACGGCAACATCCTCGATGGCATCGAAGCATCCGAGGCGAAGGCTTGCGCCGAGATCGAAGCCGCCTTCGAGGCATACGACGGACGCATCGCTGGCATCATCATCGAGCCGATGCAGGGCGAGGGGGGCGACAATCACTTCCGACCCGAGTTCCTCAAGAAGTTGCGACAGTACGCGGACGAGAAGGAAGCGCTCTTGATCTTCGACGAAGTTCAGACAGGTTTCTTCGGGAGTGGTTCTGCGTGGTTGTGGCAACAAAAGGATGTCGCGCCCGACGTGGTTTGCTTCGGCAAGAAGACTCAGATCTGCGGGATCTACGCCAACTCGCGCGTCGATGAAGTCGCGGACAACGTCTTCGAGAAGTCGAGCCGCATCAACTCGACCTGGGGTGGCAATCTGGTCGACATGGTGCGCTGCACGAAATTTATCGAGGTGATCGAGAGCGAAAACTTGGCCGACAACATCAGCAAGCGCGGCGATCAGATGCTCGCTGGCTTGCGCGAGATCGCGCGCGACCGCGGCCATTTCCGCAATGTGCGTGGAACGGGATCTTTGATCGCGTTCTCGCTCGATAGCGGTACTGCACGAGACGAGATGGTCTCAAGCCTGGGCAAGAACAAACTGATGGCGCTCTCCTGTGGAGATGACTCGGTTCGTTTCCGCATGCCGTTGATCGTCAGCTCCGAAGAAGTGACTACCGCGCTCGAGCGCGTGGCTGCTTCTGTTCCGGCTAACGCTTGATCGACGACTCGAAGGCCGCAGCTCGCAGCAGCGAGGTGCGGGGCATCGGCCAGAGAGTCTGGTCGTATCCGTCGCCGCAGGCGTTTCGACAAAGGCTATCGAGGCCAGTCTGATCGACGGGGCGCGCGTCATTCGAACGATGCCGAATACGCCGGCGCTGGTCGATGCGGCGGCGACTGCGATCTCCGCCGGAAGCCATGCGAGCGAAGACGATATCGCCCTGTGCCAGAAGCTGTTCGATTCCGTGGGCCGTACGATCGTGCTCGAAGAGTCGCAGCTGAACGTCGTTACTGGACTCTCGGGTTCCGGGCCTGCTTACATCTTTTTGATCCTGGAAGCACTGTGCGATGCAGGGGGCAAAGTCGGCATGCGACGCGAAGATGCACGCATGCTTGCGGCGCAGACGATGCTCGGCAGTGTGCGGCTCGTGTTAGAGACAGGACAGCATCCCGGGCTGTTGAAGGATATGGTTACGAGCCCTGCCGGAACGGCGATTGTGGGTTTGCACACGCTGGAGGCGGGAGGCGTGCGCACGACGCTGATCGATGCTGTCGAAGCTGCGACGCAACGCGCCGCTGAGCTTGGGCGTGACCTGGCGGATCAACTTTGTAGCGAAGACTGAGTCGATTCGGGTACGGAGGCGTAGTCGGACACTTCTGCGCTGCTTGTTGCTGATACTGTGCCGGACACCTTCCTGCTCGATAGCAGGAGACCGTTAGGAGGAGGTGGAGGGGCTGAGGCTTTCGAGCAGGAAAGTCTTAGGCGCAGTACCCAAATCGACTTAGGTGGTGGCTCCGAGTTCTTTGCGCAACCAGGCACGGGCGAAGCGCCAATCTGCGTGGACCGTGCTCTCGGCGATTTTGAGGAGATCTGCAACCTCAGTTAGCTTGAGTCCGCCAAAGAAGTGCAGCTCGACGACGGAGTGCGGGCGCGCGTTGATCGCTTGCAGTTTGTGAAGCGCGGCATCCAGACCGAGAATGTCTACGTCTTGACTGCCAACGGCTGACAATTGTGGCTCGCACAAGGTGACGCGGTGCAGACCGCCGCCGCGCTTATCAGACTGTCGTCCACGTGCGTGGTCGACCAAGATGCGGCGAATCATGCGCGCCGCGTTCGCCTTGAAGTGAGGTCCATCTTCGAAACCTACACTCTGGCGAGCCAAGCGCATCCAGGCCTCATGGGCGAGGGCTGTTGGTTGCAGAGTGTGGTCGTTCCGCTCGCGCGCTAGCGCGCGAGCGGCGAGCTGCCGCAGCTGCTCATAAATGCGATCCGCGAGCTCTGGCTGGAGCTTGCTGATCCACTCTTGGTCGAGCCCGTGATTGGAATCGGAGAGCGCCTTTAGTTCTGGGAGGGAGGGCTCTTCTGCAGACTCTCGAGGCGAGGGCTCGAGGTGGGGGGCGGGTTGCGGGTCGTCGATTGGATCAGGGTCGAATAGATTGAGCATGGCGATGCGAGTTTCATTGTACGGGCTGACGCCGGCGTTCGGCCAACCCTTGCGGGGAGGCCGCGAAACCTGCTTCGGATCTCATGCATCAGCAATCCGATTGGAGGCACACGGATGCTTTGCGGGCCGTGGATGCGAGCTGGCACCTTTCGGGAGCGCTTCGTCCCTCGGTGGTGAAACTTGTGATGGCAATGAGCGTCTTCCTGCACAGGACTCGAAAGTGTGCTGCGGTCTTGGTGGTCCGACTGAATCGGTCGTTGAGCCTTTCATCAAGGCTCCCGTATGCTGACGGAATGGATGCATTTTCGCACAGCCGTCAGTGGCTGCTCCTCTGCGGCCTCACTGGTCTGGCCGCGCTCGTTTCTTGTGCCGAAGAGCGGTCTGCGCCCGGGACACTGGTCCAGCGCAAGGCCGAGATGCCCGCGTTGCCGCAACCCGAGTTGGTCGTAATGTGGGTGCATGGCCTGAGCATCGAGAGCTTGGAAGGAGAGCCGGACCAGCCGCTGACACAGCTTGCGCTTGGAGGCTCGCGTATGGGGCGCTGTTACGCCGTCGCGGCGAAGAGCGAGGATGCGGCAGCCTGCTTTTGGAATGGGAGTTGGCCTCATGAGCAGAAGCCTGCGCCTGCATCAGCGAGCGACTCTGCCTTCGCCGAGCAGTTGAAGGTTGCTGGCTACGACTGCCAGAGTCCGTCCTCACCCGAACAAGTCTTAGGGGCCGGCGGCGACGCAGTAGGCTCGCCTGCGCTGCGCGCTTGGCTGGTCGAACTCGACTTACGCAGCGAGGCAGGAGGGGCTAGCTGGCAGGATTGGAGCGCGGCGTTGGCGGCTGCTTCTTCCGAAGCTTCGCAGCGACTGATTGTGATCTTGGGAGCTGGTGCTCTCGGGCCCGAGTTGCGTGAGACACACTTGCATGCGCCGGCGTTGCTGCATTGGCCGGGGAAGATTCCGGGTGATGCGGTGCGTCCTCAACTCGCGAATAGTTTGGATGTGCGTGCGACGGTGTTGGAGCTGGTGGGCGCGGCGCCAGATGCGTCATCCGCGCACGGCCAGAGCTTCCAGCAGTTGCTGCGTCAGATCCGCCAGGTATGGCGCGCCTATGTGTGTGCTGAGGCTCTTGTCGACGGCCAATGGCGCCTGTGGTTACGAACCGGCGAATGGAGCTATACGCGCCATGGCAACGGCCGCAGTGGCGTATTCTCGCTCGAATCAGATCCGAGCGAATCAATCGACATGGGCGGACGGCCAGAGGTACAAGCGATAGAGTCTCATCTAGCGTCGCTAATGGACGAGTGGTCGAGGCGAAGTGCGTACCGCCCGAGCGACAACTGAGGGAAGGTGTCGAGGGTCGCGTGCTTGAGACCTTCTTGCTCGATAGCAGGAGACGGTTAGCGTCGATACCGTGCCGGCCACTTCTCCATTGCTCTACCCCGATTGGGTACTGGTCACTTCCCTTGGGGAATGCGTGGTGAGGGTACGCGGCGGGGGCGAGGCGATTCGGAATCAAGTCTCCGTCCGCCTATCGCATCAGTTTTCGGCTTGGGCGCGGAGTTGGCCGCAGGCGGCTGAGCCGTCTAGGCCGCGGGACCAACGGACGGTCGCGATGATGCCGGCTTCTTGGAGGGTCGCTTGAAAGTTCGTCACCGTTTCGGGGTGCGGACGATCGTAGGGGAGCGTCGGATTGGGGTTGTACGGGATCAGGTTGACCGTTGCTCGGCGACCTGTCAGGCGACGCGCTAGTTCGTGAGCGTGATCCGCGCTGTCGTTGCAGTTTCCGAGGAGCGCGTACTCGTAGGTGACTTCGCGTCCCGTCACTTCGAACCAATCGTCGCCGGCGGCCAAGATGTCTTCGACGGGGACGCCGCGCATGGCGGGTACTAGCTCGTAGCGTTGCTCGTCGAAAGGCGTGTGCAGCGAAATCGCGAGTTGGAAAGGCGGCTTCTCGCGCGCGAGCTTATGCAGCCGATCGGGGAATCCGACGGTCGAAACCGTCAACTTGCGCGCACCAATGCCAAACTCGTTCGTGATCACATTCAGCGCAGTCACCAGTGCACGGGTATTCAGCAATGGCTCACCGATGCCCATCACGACGCTGCGTGACAGCGGGCCCACGGCTCGGCCGCGCAGGTATTGCTCGATGATCTCGTGGCTCTTCAGATTCCGAACCAAGCCTCCCAGGCCAGAAGCACAGAAGGGGCACGCGACAGGGCATCCCACTTGAGTCGAGACGCACAGCGTCGCACCCTTGCCGCTTTTATCTCTGATAGGCGGGATGTAGACCGTCTCGACCATCGATGTCCCGCCGCCGTCGTCCGGGAAGCCGATCAGCAGCTTGATCGTTCCATCGCGTGCCTTGACGCGATCGACTTCGCGGCCCGTCAGGATAGGCAGCGTCTCGCTGAGCCGAGCTCGAAGATCGGCTGGCAGCGAAGTCATCTGCGCGTAGTCAAAGACTCCGCGTTCGATCACGTCGCGGCGGATGATCTTGGCATGGAATGCTTTGCCGCCTGCATCCGTCACGAGCGCGAGCAGTTCTTCTGCACTCAGGGCGAGTAGGCTCGGTGCGCTCTGATCACTCACAGTGCTCAAGCCTCGTTCAGCGAATTGACGAGCTTCTCGGCGATCTCCATCGCCACAGTGCGCGCAGCCTGCAAGTTAGGCGGGTTGGCACCTCCGACGGCACGGTGTCCGCCGCCGCCATAGGTCTCCATCATCTCGCCGATGTGGACATCGCCTTTGGGGGGATTCCATGGGTTCTCGCCAGCAGTGACATGGAATCCTGCACGGGTCGGAATTACGCCAACCGAGTACTGCATCTTCGGATGGTGGTAGAAGGCAGCGAAGCGCTCGCGTCGGATACGGCTCGAGGAAGCGTCGTAGAAGATCACGCCGTCCCGCACCCACTCGACGGTGCCTGGGAATTGTTCGAGGGCTCGGTCGCGATTGCGAGAGGCACGCTGGTGGGCTTTCTCGACATCGCTACGATTTGCGATGTCGTCCAAGCTGCCGGTGCGCATCGCTTCGGCGAGTTGATCGACCCATTCCGGGTTAGGAGCGACGGTCAACGAGCGCGCGATCCGCAGAGCCGCCGTGTCACCGAATATGGCCTGATCGACGCTCTCGTAACGCGCGGCATCGATGACATCCGACCACTTCGCCATCTCTTTGAAACGCTCGGGCGCCTCGTAGCCCCAGTGCTCTATGGCGTGTCGCAGAATGAGGGGGGGGCAGGAGGGAGATTTCTCGTCCCACTGCCAGCGCTCACTCGGCTCGTAGGCCGCGCGGATTTCGGGCGTCAGGAAGGTTGTCGGATGGTGGTCGAACCAATACTCGGCGCGTGGATGGAAATGGAAGTCGACGATGGCAAAGCGTTTGCCGGCTTCGAAGTTGTCCCAGTCGTTGCGCTGGTCGTAGTTGACGCTAGTGAGCTTGACAGTGTCACCTTTCGTCTCGCTCAAAATTTGAGCCAAGATGGCACCTGCGACCATGCCGTCGAAGTCGCGGTGATAGTGAATCGTCAGCGTCGGGTTGGAACTCATGAGCGTATGGCGCGGGAAGGGCTGGGGTCAGGATACGGCGCGGCAGCCCGCACTTCGCCCGACTCTGTCTAAATACGCACGGAATCCCGCCGGAGCTCATAGCTCAGGCGGGATTCCCTGTGTTTGCACTTGGCGACTAAGGTCGCATTGCCGCTAGTGGGCGGCCTCAGGCGCTCTCGCGCTCGTCCTCGGGCAAATCTGCTGAGGTCAGGCCGCGAGCCAGGACTTTGGTCCCGCGCACTACGTGTTCGTCGACGACGAATACTTCGGTGTCGGTGCGGCTCGGAAGCTCGTACAGCAGATCGAGCAGGATCTCTTCCAAAATTGCACGCAGGGCTCGCACACCTGTCTCGCGTTCGATCGCGATGTTTGCGATCTCCCGCAGGGCTTCGGTTGTGAACTCGAGCTTGCGGCTGCTGATCTCGAATAGGCGCTGGTACTGGCGGATCAACGCGTTCTTCGGCTCGGTCAAGATGCGCACGAGCTCATCGGCACCGAGCGTATCGAGCGACGCGATCACAGGCAGGCGACCGATGAATTCGGGGATCAAGCCGAACTGCATCAGGTCCTTCGGAATCAGGTAGCGCACGTATTCGTCGCGCGCACCCGGGTCGCTCATAGGCGGCAAGGACGCTCGGTCTTTCTTCTTGCTCGGATCGACGCGAACGTGACCTAGGTCTTTGTTCGTGGTGATGTCTCGGCCGAAACCGATCGCCTCCTGGCCAATGCGCTTACCGATAAATTCTTCGATCCCACTGAAGGTGCCGCCGCACAGGAACAAGATGTTCGCGGTGTCGAGCTGGATGTAGGACTGCTCGGGGTGCTTGCGGCCACCTTGCGGCGGGACGCTGGCGACTGTGCCCTCGAGGATCTTCAGCAGCGCTTGCTGCACGCCCTCACCGGAGACGTCCCTCGTGATGGAGACGTTGCCTGTGGTGCGACCGATCTTGTCGATCTCGTCGATGTAGATGATGCCTTGCTGTGCGCGTTCGACATCGAAGTCGGCAGACTGCAGCAGCTTGAGCAGGATGTTCTCGACATCTTCACCAACGTAACCGGCTTCGGTCAGCGTCGTGGCGTCCGCCATCGCGAAGGGAACATCGAGCATGCGTGCCAGCGTGCGCGCAAGTAGCGTCTTGCCTGAGCCCGTCGGGCCGACCAGCAGGACGTTGGACTTTTCGATTTCGACCACGTCTTCGCCATCCGCAGCTTCAGTTTCTTGGAAGCGCAGTCGGCTGTAGTGGTTGTACATCGCGACCGAAAGAACCTTCTTCGCTCCGTTCTGGCCGACGACGTATTCGTCCAAGCGACGCGCGAGTTCAATCGGCGTCAGCAGGCGTTGCGCCTCGGTAGTCTCTTCGGGCTTGGCGGCCTCGCCATTCGCGAGTGGACCATCGGGATTGCGACGCTGCTCCTCTTGCAGGATCGAGTTGCAGATCTCGATGCATTCGTTGCAGATGTAGACCCCAGGAGGGCCAGCAATCAGGGAGGCGACGTGGTGCCGCCTCTTCTCGCAGAAGGTGCAGCGTTCCACGCTACGTCCGCGTCCGGTGGAAGAACTCATGCTCTTATCGTACCCGAAGCCCGTGGGAGGGCAAAAAGGGAGGCCGATCCGATGCTCATTTACGCATGCAGTCGGCGCCAAAGGTGCAGGGAATGTACCCGGCCGGAAAAGATTTCCACCAGCCACTCTCCGCTCGAAACCAACTCAAGAGTCGGACATTTGGAGCTCCATACCATAGGGATGCTGGTGGAAGCTGCCGGAAGTGTCACCCTGGGCCTGCCGAGGGTGAAGGTAGATATCACAGATGTACGACGACAGGCCCGACCGACCCGTGAAGGGCGAGGCGGGCCTGTGCAGTTCGAGGCGTGATCAGCTATCGCTGCTGGCCTTATCCGGTCGAGTCACGATGTGATCGATCAGGCCAAAGTCCTTGGCTTCCTGCGGCGACATGAAGTTGTCGCGATCGCAGGCATCCGAGACGGCTTGCGCTGACTGGCCCGAGTGCTCGGCTAGAATGCCTTCGAGGCTCTTCTTCATCTTCATGATTTCCTTGACCTGAATTTCCATGTCGAGGGCTGTGCCACCCATGCCGCCGGACGGCTGGTGGATCATGACGCGTGAGTTCGGCAGCGCGAAGCGCTTGCCTGCGGTCCCGCCCGCGAGGAGCACAGCGCCCATCGAGGCCGCCTGGCCGAGGCAATAGGTCGCGATCTCAGGCTCGATCAGGCGCATCGTGTCGTACATCGCGAGGCCGGCGGTGACAGAGCCACCCGGCGAGTTGATGTACATTTTGATGTCTTGATTTCGGCCCGACTTGTCCAAGAACAACAACTGAGCCATGACCGCATTGGCCACGTTGTCGTCGATAGCGGTGCCGATGAAGATGATCCGGTCTTCAAGCAAGCGCGAGTAGATGTCGTACTGGCGCTCGCCACGACCGGTCTTCTCGATGACGAAGGGAACGGGGTAGTAGTTCTGCATAGGGTCGCGGTGATGAGGATCCGTGTCCGGGCGACAGGCCCCCGCGCGGTGGGGACGCATCTCGCCGAACGTTAGGTTCGACTGTGGATGGGATATAGTTTTGATTCAGCCCCGTGAGGGGAGGGATCTGATGGTGCGGTTCACCCAGTTGTTCAAGACGGTTCTATGATCTCGGCCTTCTCGCGCAGGAATGTGCGTACTTTCCGCTCTAGGATTTCGATCGCCATCTGCTGGCCGAGGTTGTTACGTCCGTAATACTCACGGACCTCCTCGACGGTGGACTGGTTGCGCTCGGCGATGCTAACGAACTCGGCGTCCATCTCCTCGCGCGTGACGAGCAGCTCTTCTTTTTCGGCCAAGGTTTCGACCAGCAGCAGGGCCTTCAAGCCGCGCGCGGCGTCGGTCCGTGCCGTCTCGCGCTGCTCGTCCATGGCCTTGTGGATCTCGTCGTGATCCATCTTTTGCTCAGCCATTTGGTCGTGCAGCTGCTTCAGGCGCGCTTCCGTTTGCTCGTCGAGCAAAGTGTCGGGAAGTTCGATGTCTGTCGTTTCGACGAGCTTGTCGAGCAGTGCGCCTTCGATTCGGTTTTGTTCGCGTACGCCCTTCGACTCCTGCAGGCGCTCGCGCACCTTAGCGTGGAGCTCATCAGCGCTCTCGACCTCGACGAGCTTCATGATGTCTTCCTCGGACGGCGGCACCATCTTGTATGCCTCGGCGACCGTCATGCGACAGATACCTTCCTGTCCGCGCGCCTCTTCGTCGTCCAGCGTCTCGGGCAGCTGCATGCTCAGCTCGACGACATCTCCCTCCTTGGAGCCGGTCAGCGCATCTTTGAATGCCTCGGGCTCGACCCCGGGCGGGGGTGTTGCCGGGGATAGGCGTAGGTTCTCGCGCTCGAGCTGCACGTTTTCGCCGTGCAAGAAGGTGACTGTGCACATCACGACGCCGTTCTCGTCGATGCCTTCCTCGCCTGCGGGCTCGGGCGTCGACTGTTGCCGGCGCAATTCGTCCAGGGCGCTCTCGATCTCACCGTCGACGACCGGCTCCAGCTCGCTATCGATCTTCATGCCCAGGTACTCGGGCAGCTCAATCTCGGGCCGCAGCGGGATTTCGAAGTCGAGTGTGAAACCACCGATCTCTTCTTCGTTGAGCTTCTCGAGGTCGATGCGCGGATGCGAAATCGGGCGCAACTTCTCCTCTTCGACCGCCTGCTGATAGGCGCGTTGCAAGAAGAACTCACGCACTTGCTTGCGCACGTCGACTCCGTGGGTCTTCTCAAGCACTTTGAGAGGGACCTTCCCCGGCCGAAAACCCTTCAGGCGCGTGTTGCCGCCGACTTGGCGCAGACCGTTCTCGTATTCCTTGCGGAACTCCTGAGCTTCGACGTTGAATGAGACCTTGGCCAAGGTCTTCGAGGTCTTCTCGACAGTGACGTCCACGGTAGTTTTGGGCTGACCGGGCGGCCGCCGAATGGGTGAGAGTGAGGTCCGGTGGGGGCGTGGCGAGGAGATCGCCGCGACCCTGGTATCGAACTAGGAACGAGAGATTGAACCGCCGAACGAGCGGCGCGTCCAGACTGGCCTGTGGCGATCGAGCAAGATCCCTCAGAGAGGCCACAATCCGGCGAATTTTGAGCTCTTGGGTGCGAACGAGGGCTGCAATCGGGTCAGGTAGTTGCACAGCGAGCGGATTTTTCGCGAACTCCGGACGCGCGCTGTGCCTCTGAGGTGACGACCTCTGCGCCACCCGCTCGAGCCGAGCTCTGGCTGCGGGCCCCCTGATCCTTCTCGATCCGAGGCCGAGCCCATTGAGGGCGCCCCTGAACGCACCCATCCAGCCATGAATACCCCTATTACACAGCGCACAATTGCGCGCTTCTTCTCCCCTCTCCTCTTGTGCCTGGCCGCGCCCGTCGTCCAGGGTGCCCAGCTCGGCGCCCACGCCGCCGACGCACGAGCCATCCAAATCGTGGAACTAAAGGGCACCTATGCCGAGCATCCCGACCCCGGCGGCGTCGATCCGGCGGCGCTCTTGATGGGAGGCGGGGGCTCGCAAAAGTCCTTCTTCAAGCTGTGCGACTACATCGATGAACTGGCGAATTTGGCTGAGGCCGAGGACATCTTGTTCGACCTCTCCGCTCCCGATCTAGCGATGAACTCCGCGCAGTTGGCCGAGCTAGATCGGCATATGCAGGCGCTGAAGGCTGCGGGCAAAAAGACTTGGGCTTGGCTCGAGAACTCGAGTTCGGTTCACTATTCGATCGCGTCGAGTTGCGACACGATCGTGATGAGCGATTTCGCCACGCTGGATATGCCGTCGATGGCGATGGGCTCCATGCACTTCAAGGATGCATTCGATCTGTATGGAGTGAGCACCAGCACGACTCGCGTCGGCGAGTACAAAGGTGCGACCGAACCCTTCACTCGCTCGGAGCTGAGCGATCATTTGCGGGGACACTACCGCGAGATGCTCGCGAGTATGAACGGAGATCTCTGTGAGCGTATGGCTCGCAACCGCGGGTTAGAGGCAAGCGCGATTCGCAACGCACAGTCGCAAAGGCTTTGGTTGGCGAAGGCGGCGATGAAGGCGGGTTTGGTTGATGCAATCGCACCCTTGGGTGGAGCCGACGACAAATTCCGTGAGCTCGTCGGAAGTTCGATCCGTTGGATCAAGCGCGCCAAGAAGGGCCCGAAGACGATGAACTTCTTCGAGCTGATGGGCGAGCTGATGGGAACGAAGAAGGGCGGCCGCCTACGCACGCCCGGCATCGCGATCCTGCACCTCGAAGGCATGATCATGGATGGTTCGGATCGGATGGCGGGCATGATGATCTCTGCGCCGACAGTCGAAGAGATCCAAGACTTGCAGGCTGACCCCAACGTGCGCGGTGTTGTTGTGCGCGTCGATTCGGGCGGTGGTTCTGCGACCGCGAGTGAGAGTATTCGCCAGGCTTTGGCCGAGTTGTCCGCGCGCAAGCCTCTCGTCTATTCGATGGGTTCCGTCGCTGGTTCGGGCGGCTATTGGATTACGCAGATCGGTCGAACGATTTATGCGGAACCCCAGACGATCACGGGCTCGATTGGAGTGCTCGCGCTGAAGCTCGACTTCGGCAAGCTGATGGAGCGCGTCGGTATTAACTTGGATTCGGTCGAGCTCGACTCCTCGGCCGGGATGTTCAGCATGACGCGCGGCTGGTCGGAGCCCGAGACGGCTGCCGTACAAGCGATGTGCGACGACACCTATGAGCGCTTTCTGAAGCTCGTCTCCGATTCACGCGGCATGAGCGTCGAGGATGTCGACGCCGTCGCCGGCGGTCGCATCTGGTCGGGCCGCCAAGCGCTCGAGTTGGGGCTGATCGATCGCATCGGTGGCGTGGGTGAGGCACTCGCACAGGTTGCTGAAGAGGCTGGGCTGAGCGGGCCGATCGCGACAGTGCACAGGCCTGCGCATCCGTCTCCGTTTGAGGCCTTGACACAGATTGGTAACCAAGAGCAGATCTCGCTCTCTCTCGCACCGGCCGCCTTTGGCTTGCTCGAGCGATTGGGCTTGCGACTCGAGACAGCTCGCCAGATCGCACTAGCTTCGCTGAAGCCGCACGCTGGCCCGCAGCTGTGGCTCGTCGGTGCTGCGGAGATCGTGGTTCGCTGAGCTATGGGGATTGATCAGTAGCAAGAGCCCGGGCGGTGTTGCCGCCGGTTGACCGCTATCAGGTGCAGAAAAGCCGGGTTGCGTGACTCTGTCGTCGCGCAACCCGGCTGTTACTTGGGATCCACTCGATGAGGCGTTAGTGTCGCCCTTCCGATGAACCTCAACTACCGACAGATTACCGACATTGATGAGGCGCGCTCGCTCGCCAAAGACTTGCAGCCAATCGCCGAGGACATGCTGTCCGAGTTGCGTGATGTCGAGGTCTCGGAAGAGCAGCTGATCGCACGCATCAATGCGAGCTTCGAGAGTCCGGAGTGTTTGCTCGTCGTCGTGGATAATGACGAAGGACGCGTGGGGTATGCATTGACCCTGCCCTTCGAGGATCCGCTGACAGCCGAACGCGTCCCTATGCTCGTCTTGCTGGGCGTAAGTCACACGGTGCGCAACCGCGGCATCGCTCGCGGGCTCGTACAGACGACCCTGAACTTGCTCGCGCAGCGCGGAATCCAAGCCCTGGCCGCACGCGCCGCACACAATGACGATGCGCTGATCTCGATGGGGGAGCGTTGGGGTTTTGTGCGCGGGTGGGAGTGGATGATTCGGGAGTGACGCGCGGGCATCGAGGCCACTGATCCGCATCAGACTAGCGCAGCTGGTGAGGGAGCGCAGCACAGCCGCTGCGCTCCCTCACCAGCTGCGCTAGTCTGAT
>JBLFWN010000118.1:0-20568 GCA_047611405.1 Planctomycetota bacterium
TCGCCATAGACAAGTCGCTCCATTTGGAAGGTGGGAGTCCAGTCGTCGAGTCCCTCTTGAACCGTTAGCTGCCAAGGCAGGAGTTGAGCAAGGACGAGCGGAAGGCAACAGCCCTTCTCATCCAGGCCTGTCGCCACTACCCGGACCTACTCCCGCTGGAGCGAGCGCAGCGATAGCTCGAGCACGAATCCTTCGCTTCCGCGATTGTGTACGCGCTCGGAGAACTGCGCCGGCCGAGTGACTTTGAGGTCTTCCGCACCGTCTTGTCCGGGCCCCGCCTATACCGAAATGTGGAGGAAAACTTCGCACGCGGTGAGCAACTTCATGACGGACGAGGCCGCTGAGATCATCCTGGATGCGGCTCGACATACGAACGATGCTGATACTTGTGCATGGCTGCTCGGATACGTCGAAGAGATTCGGATCTATCGCGAAGCACGTGAGCACTGGTCTCAAACTAAATCTGAATCAACTTCCGCGGCAGCAGCCATCACAGAGTTGATATCGATGCTGTCATCGCACGAGCCCAGCGTACGGCGCGAGGCCGCACGAGCGCTGGCGACACTGCGCGCGGTCGAAGCACTAACGGCCCTGATCAAGCTGCTGGCAGATCCGGTAGAGGATGTGCGCAAGGCGGCTCAGGAGTCGCTCGACCGACTCAATGGCAGGTCGAAGCAGAACTGACATCGAACGAAGAATTGCGTAGTGAAGCAAAGCGAGCTCGCAGCACCTGCTGTGAGCTCGCTCGCATTTGAATCGCATTGGGTCACTGAATGCGGCGCGCTTCCGATGCCATAACTTCAGGCGAGCGATCCGATGCGTCGTACATGCGCCGGAAGCGCAGGATCTCTGGAGTCTCGACTTGAAAGAGTTCCGAGGCCCAACGCGCACTCAAACTCTGGTGCAGTAACTCGGCCTCGATCGTCAGTGGACCCTTGACCTCAGCCAGATCGACCTGATAACGCACGCCGTCCGAGCCCGGCAAAAAGTCCTTGTCGCCCGCGACCCCCACCGGAGCCGTCTGCGCCGCATCGTCGTGGTCCGCACTCCAACCACGCGGCAGAATGCGATCGTCGACTAACCAACGCACTGCGCGAGTAAGCGTCGTCGTTGGACGTCCTTGCGCATCGGCCATGATGCCTTCATAGGTTGCGACTTCACTCGAACTCGTCACGAGGTCGCGATGCGGCTGCAGCGGTCCGCCGGCTAACTCGCTGGGCAATGGATTGCCTTCGCCGTCGATGATGCGCCCCATCGAGTCGACGCTCCCTGATGCAAAGACCAGAGATCCGCTCGCATCGCGCACAGCAACACGCAACCACACACGCCGGATTGGATGTGCCGTCGGCAGTTTGTGTCCGGCAAGGTTTTGGACATCGATCCGAAAGCGCAGCTGTTCGTCCTCCAACACGGCATCGCGAATGCTAACGCGCGCGCTGCGGTTTCGCAGTTGAGCGCGCGTGGCCTCGATCGTCGCATCGAAAGCAAAGGGATGCGCTGTAACACCCAACTCCTCCGCGTTGTCGCGCAGGATCTGCAGCATGAAGGTGTTCGCACCTACGAATAGGTGGCGCCCGAATGGCCGGCGCTCGTCGGTGAAGCCGAAGTCAAAACCTGCCGGTGCACGTGCGATCTTGCTCGTGATGCGATCACCGTCGATATCACTGGTCGGGGCGTGGCAGCTTTGACAGCTGCGCTCCGAGTCTTCTTCCTGCGGGTTGTCGCCGCTGAAGTTCGAGTTGCGCCACTCGAGGTAGGGAGCCTGCTCTAAGAAGCCTGCACCAACCACTTTGCCCTCTTTGTCATAGGCATCTGTGTACGACGTATGGCAGCTACCGCAGAGTTTGGACGACAGGATCTGTTCCCCGTGCGTGGGAGTGAAACCCGTGTTCAGCTGCATCGGGTTGAGCGACGGTTCCTTGTGCGGTCCGTACAAACGCATGTGCTGATCGAGCTTGAACTGACCGGAGAAGGTCTCCCTAGTCCCTAAACCATCAGGCGTGATGCCGTGACAAATCGTGCACGAAACGCCGTCGCGCGCCAGATCGCCCAAGCGTCCTCCACAATCAAGGGCGTGCATGAAGCTGTCGTCCTCGTGCTTCTCGAGCCCAATGACCTGCGCCATCGGTGCATGGCACTTGAGACACTCTGTCTCGATCTCGTCTTTGCGCGATGGTGTCTGGGCCACCTCGAAGGACACAACTGCACGCCACAGTGGGTCGCGCGCAGAATTCGCCATCATCGTGCTGCTCCATAAATCGTAAGGTGCGAGCCCACGCCCCACCTTGTCGCGCATTGCCTCTGCACCCGAGTGGTTCGAGTGGCAGAGCGAACAGGCTTCCGATTCGAGAACGGCAGGTCCTGTCGGCACATCAGCTTCTTGCCCGATGGCAGCCAGCGGCGTAACTAGGATCAGGAGATTGGCGAGAGCGACTTGCATGCGTATAGACAACGTGAGCAAGCGCGCATTGTCAGCTCCAAAACGCGTTTCTTCGCGGACTACATCGCATCGGATGTATTCCCGCGATTACGCCCTGGTACGGGTCAAGGGCACCATGTCAGTCTCAAGCCATCAGACAGGTTGAACCCGCGGCCAGCCGCCGCGGGGGCGCGATACCACAGCTGGAAGTTCCAGCTCTGCCCGGGGATGGCTTGACCACTGCCCGCGTTGAGTGGGGCGCCGATAACACGAGCGGACGTGAGTATTCTCCGCCTCCATTGGAAGCGATCGGGGGATGCAGGCGGAAGATATCCGAGCCTCCGACGCAGCGAAAACCGTCACCAAAGGGTGCCGAGATCTGACCGCTGCCGTAGTAGAAGAGGCCAAACTGTCCGGCGGACGCATCGGATGCGGTCAGCTCGAAGTTGGAGCCTGCAATCGAAGCGGGGCCGTTTGACGAGATGCGCGCTCCAGCCTCGACCGAGTTGGGCGAGGTCGTGCAGTAGTTGGCGATCTGGTAACAATCGAGGGTGTCGTCGACATGGTCTATCACCGTGCGCAAGGTCACCTCCGCCGCCAGTGTCGCGATGGGCCATGTGATTTGACCACCGACATGGACGTGGCCAGCGGTAACGCACCAATCGGGATCCGCCGGATCATCGTGCACACCCTGATACCAGACGCCGTGGTAGGCCGCGAACTCGGACAGGAAGCCGCCGCCGTTGCCCGAAAAGCAGATCTGTGGATCCAATCTCAAGCCAGCGGCGTCGACCGCATCCACGATCTCTTGTACCGGCCGTTTCGACGGACGCAGGTGGGCACCGGGAACGCTGGCATCGGGCGGTGCGGGCGTGGGTTGCAGCGGCGCCGTGTAGTCGTTGACCCAAGTATTGCGGTTGTATTGGTTCATCTCGAGCTCCCAGCTGAGGTTGTCGAAGCCTCTGCTGAAGGTGATCAACGCGATTGGCCGAACCGAGTTAGCTATAGCCCAGAAGTCGGCCGACGTGTCTTGATAGTCGACTTCGAGATCACCGCTGCCCTGCCCACAGATGCTGCAGTTCAGCGGAGTGAACTCCGGGAAGTAAGCATAGACGTCATAGCCGCGGCCCTCCCAGTCGGACCCGATCCATCCTTGCGGATTCTGAACAGGGTCATCACTGAAACAACGCAACATCTCGTTCGTCGGCGTCCAATATCCGGTCAGCATGATCGCAGGGCGTGCGCCCACCTCCAACATGTCGAGCCTGCCGACACGTGCGGGATCAACAGGTCGGTGGACTTGTTGTTGATCAGGCTGCAGGCGACGTTGCACTGTTCGCGTACTCGGTCCTATCTGTGAAAAAGCCGCAGGAGTGAGAATCAACGCTGCGAAGGGAATGAGCGTGAAAAGGTGTCCGAAGGTGCGGTTGCAAATGGCGAGTGTGATCGGAGAACATAGACACGGAACGGGAAGTTTGGTGTGCGTGGACGGCTTTCAATGCACTCCAAGCATCGGATTCTCGCAGAGGCGCTGAAACGCACATCGGTTTGCGAATTCCTAAATTCCCACGTAATGGAGGCATCGGACGGCACTTAGGGAAAGTGACCCCCTAAGGGAATGCGCACAGCAGCCGAAACCAGAGTGACGCCGGTATTCCAACCGTCCGACCGATTGCATTCGGTCGCTTCCCAATGGCGGCAGCACGCCGCTGAATTCACATGCTCCGTCCAATCAATAGGGCAGCAGGCTGTGTCAGTTATTCTTGGCACAGTCGGGCTAGCCTTATAGCCACTGCGATTTTTGCATTCGATGCATCGGTCAGTGGACAACAACACTTCCCCCAAACACTTCGCGGCACAGGTGCCGAGTGGATGGGGAATTCCATCGCGAACGCGGGTGACCTGGATGGTGATGGTCGCGCAGACTTGATCGTCGGCTCACCCGAGTACGCGGACACCTCCAGTAGAGGAAGGGTTCGGGTGTATAGCGGCGACGCGTTGGCGGGTGGACTTGGGTCCGTTGTCTTGGCGCAACACTTGGGACCAGTGAACTCTGGCTCGCGCTTCGGTGAAGTCGTTTGCGGTGGTGGAGACTTGAACGGTGATGGGGTGCCGGAATTTCTGGTCGGTGCGCCCCGTATGGGCAGTGACTCCTCGCCTGCGCTGTCCCTGGGTCGCGTGTTTGTCTATTCAGGATTGAGCGCAACTCCGATGGCGACGTTTTCAGGCCCTGGACACAGCAGTCTGGGTGTTGCGCTCGCATTCGTTGGTGATGTCAATGCCGATGGCTTTGGAGACATAGCCGCTGGCGGACATGGATGGGCTTCGCCACCTGGCTTCGGGTCCGGCGTGGTGTGGATCATCTCGGGTGAATGGATCGTTTCGTACTCGCTTGGGCAACCGCCCACTTCGCCCATGTTGCTGTACAGCCTGCAAGGGGATCAGACCAACGACCGCTTCGGCGCGGCCGTCTGCGGCATTGGCGATGTCGACGGCGATGGACACGCCGACTTTGCTGCCAACGCGCAGAACCCCGCAGGAGGCTACACGCGCTTTCATTCCGGATTGACCGGAGCCGAGTTCGCTCGCATCGGGCCCGGTTGGCCGGGCGATCAACGCGGATACACGCTGGCCGCTCTGGGGGATGTTAACGGAGATGGACGCGCAGACATCGGCATGACCGCTCCTACTACCGATCAAGTGCCCAACCAAGGCTTCGGCACCGAGCGCGGCTTAGTGGAAGTCGTCAATGGTTCGTGGCTACGACGAAGAGCCCTGGGATTGCCCCCGAGCCAACCGCCCTTCCTTCATCGCATCGGCGGAGATCGTGACCATCTTCGACTTGGCATCACGCTGGCTGCTGGCGGTGATGTTAATGGTGACGGCAAGGACGACTTCTATGTATCCGCTCCCGGCAAGCGCTTAGCGAATGCTCATCCGCCTAGCTTGTATCTTTATTCCGGAGCGGACGGCAGTTTGCTTCGACGCTGGACGGGCCATGCGTCGAGTAACTGGGGCTGGAGAGTTGCGCTACTCGGTGACTTGGATCAAGACGGATTGCCCGAGCTGGCTGTCTCGAATCCATTCGCGCACAACCAGGAAGGTCGGGTTGAGATCCGATCTGGAACTGAGCTGTCAACTGGCTCACCCTGGTGCTTTGGCGATAGTTGCCCGTGCAGCGCGGACGCGGATCATGCGGGTTGCCGCAACTCGACAGAGTAAGGGGCTTCGCTGCATGTCACAGGCGGCAGCAGCAGCATCGCCGGTGACGAGTTGGGCCTGCGGGTCGACGGCATAGCTGGCTATCAGACGGCCGTAGTCCTTATGGGCATTCCTGGGAACACCTACAGCTTCGGCAATGGCCGCATGTGTTTGCAGCTGGCGAATACGCAGCGCTTCGCTGTCATCACGGCAGGCGCTGAAGGCTTCGCAGATGTCGCGCCGAACGTCGTCAGCTACTCCCATCAACATTTCCCGACCTGGGCCCGCATCAGTGCGGGTCAGACCTGGCACTTCCAAGGCTGGTACCGCGATCCCGCCTCTACCTGTGTGGCGACGCACAGCCAGACGAATGCGGTCTCGGTCACCTTCGGGCCCTAAGGGGGGCGTCTGAAGGAAGTGGGCGCGTCGCTTTGGGTAGTGACCCGTCCGGGAGCGGCGGGCGAGCTTAAGGGCACGCCGGCCGCATGCTCTTGCACGCCGAATGGCCCTGCACGCCCCTCAGCTCGGCTATCGCTGAAGTTTTTTGTGAGCACGCTCACATAAGAGCTGCCCCCATGAGAATCACCCCTGAAGTCCGAGAACGGACCCGCGAGCGCATCCTGCCATCCCCCGCAGCCTCTTTGCTGACAAGGGCTTCGGAGCCACGACCACGCGCGAGATCGCGGCCGCCGCCGGCATCGCGACCGGCACCTTGTTCAATGACTACGGGGGCAAGGAAGAACTGGGCATGGCGTTGCTGGCCGATCGAGTGACCGAGGCCGAAGCCGAGTTCGAAGCCGCTTACAGCTCAGAGATTGAGCTCGAAGAGCAGCTCTTCAGCTTGGTTGCGATGCAGCTGCACCACCTGGCCCCCACGCGCAGCTGGATGGGCGAAGTGCTGGAAGCCGGGCTGAGCCCGCTGCGTGCCGCAGCCGACGCGGACTGCGGCTTCCGCTCGCGGCACATCTAACGCGTCGCGCAAGTACTGGCCGCCGCCATTCCGACGCGCTCCGACGCCTGGCTCGATCAGCATTTGTATTGGTCGCTTTACCTGGGCGTGCTCGCTTTCTGAAACCGCGACGAAACGGAACATCAAGTGGGCACCTTGGCCTATTTGGATCGTGCAACCCGCCTCTTCTGCAGCGCGATCCGTGAGGATCGGAGCTAAGAGAGATCGACTGCCATGAAACCTGCAAGCCAAGATCGCGATGGCGTATCTCGCATGGTGGCTGCACAGCGGCTTCATGAATGCCGACAACAAGCGCCGCGCGTTGGACGAGACGCACTTGGCGGCCGCCTTGCAAGTGTTCTCGCGCATGACGCATATGCGCGGCGCGGTGATGAAGGTCAGTCAGGTGATGACGCACTGACCAGATGTGTTGTCGATGCACTTCTCTTTGTTGAGCAAGCATATGCGAGCCGAGTTGGGCGCCGCGCAGCTCGAGCTGTTTGACAACTTCGAGACGAAGGCCAGCGCCGCAGCTTCTTTGGGTCAAGTGCATCGCGCTTGCCTGAAAAGCAGCGGACGCCCCGGAGCCGTCAAGGCCCAATACCCGGGCATCGCAGAGACGATCGAACAAGATCTGCACAACCTGAAGCCGTCAGCTTCCCGGTGCGCTTCAGTGGCGATTGGCAGAACTTGCTCGAGTAGCTCGACGGTATCCGGGTGATGCTCGCCTCTGAATCCGACTACGAGCACGAAGCCAAGAACCTGACCCGAGCGCGTGCGGCGCTGGCGGGCCTCGACGATGTCGTCGTACCCGAGGTCATCTCGAACTATCGTCCAAACGCGTGCTGACGATGGACTTCCTTGAAGGCCGCCACCTGCGCTCGTGGGAAGAGACGAGCCCGGACCAAGACACGCGCGACCCCCACGGCTCCACGCGCGTGCGATCTTCCGGCTGTGGTACGGAGCGAAGTTGGTCTACGCCGACCCGCATCCCGGCAACTACTTGTTCCGCGACGACGGCAAGCTGGATTTGATCGACTTCGGTTGCTGCCACGCCTTCGACGACGACGCATACCGCTACGCGATGGACGACCCACCTCTCTCTTGGCATTCAATCCAGGGCGGCGGTAGAGGGATTCAAGCTCTTCTGGACTTCAAAAAGCGCGATCCTCTCCCACCAACGGGTCTCCCAAATGGTGATTTGGTCTGGACTTAGGAAATAGCGCTCCGATTGCCTCGAAGAGGCGCTCACAACTTTACTACCTGAGTAGTATTACCGAGGTAGTAAGAGCGAGAGCGGCCGCTGAGGTCCCTCCCGCGACCCCAAAGGGCCCACATGCCCCCAAGTCCCATGACTCGAACCCACCAACTCGGCGAACTGCAGCTCGCGATCATGCGCGAGCTCTGGAGCGCCAAGGAAGCCACGGTAGCCCAGGTCCACGCGGCGCTGCTCGAAGAGCGCGGTCTGGCTCTGACGACGATCGCCACGATGCTCTCCAAGATGGAGAAGAAGGGCGTCATCACCCATCGGACTGAGGGGCGGCAGTTCGTTTACGAGCCCATCGTCTCGGAGTCCGCGGTCAACCGCACGATGGTCAGCGACCTGACTGAGCGGTTGTTTGGCGGACAGACCCTGGCACTGGTCAATCACCTGCTAACGGAGCAGGAGATCGACACCAAGGAACTGGCCGAGATCAGCCGCTTGATTGCTGAGCATCAACGATCCGATTCGGCGGAGCCCGTGGAAGGCCACGCTTCCGAATCCAAGAGCCCGAAGGGAGAGCTCTGATGCTCGCCAAAGAACTCGAGCTACAGACCATCGCTTGGTTGTTGACGTACGCGTTGCACTCGACCGTGCTGCTCGGCATCGCTTGGTTGATCGCGGGCCGCTTGTGGAAAGGCTCGGAACGAGCCAGCGAGTTGGTTTGGAAGGCAGCACTTGTCGGCGGACTTCTGACCGCAAGCGTCCAACAGTTCGTCAACGTGGAACCGATCAGCGGCCACTTCTTAATCGCTACTCCGAGCGAAGAGGCCGAGGCTGTCCAAGAGCCGAAAGCGGCGAGCGATGTACCGCTCGCTTCAGCTGTGGGTCAGCAAGTGAGTCCAACTCATGCCCAGGGAGGGCGTAGGACAAGAAAGGTCGACCTGGCAGCACTCTCGACCGACCAATTGCTCGACATGGCCGAGCGGCTCGACAGCGAGAGCACCGCGCCGATCTTGGGTCAGCTGAGTCCGCGAAGTACTTCCGCGACCATGGCGCCTCCGCGCCGATGGACGAGCCTCGCGTTGATCGGTTGGGGTCTCGGCGGCGGGTTGTTGATGCTGGCTACTTTGGTCGCGTGGCGCCGGTTGCGCGATCACCTGGCGGGTCGTACTCCGATCACCGAAGGCCCGCTGACCGTCGAACTCGAGACCCTGCGTTCCGGAGCGGGCATGCTACGCAAAGTGCGCCTGTCGTCCAGCGACCGCTTGACGGCGCCGATCGCGACGGGCGTGCTCTTCCCTCAGATCTGCATTCCGTCGCGCAGCCTGCGCGACCTTGACATTGACGAGTGTCGCAGCATGTTGGCGCACGAGCTGGCGCACATTCGGCGACTCGATCCCTTGTGGCTCTCGGTCGGCCAAGTCGTGCAGATGCTGTTCTTCTTCCAACCGCTGAATCGACTCGCGCGCAAGCGCATGGAGTATTCGGCCGAGATGCTGTGCGATGCGCAGGCCGTCGAGTGGACGGGCGAGCGCGTCGCGTTGGCGCGTTGCCTGACCAAAGTTGCGGGCTGGGTCGTCGCTGATCGGCGCCAGTTCCCGGCTTGCGCGATGGCGCACCTGACTTCACCGCTAGGTGCGCGCGTGCAAGGCATCCTAAAGAATGATGCGAGTATTCGCCGTGGCGGGCGCGTCGCAGCACCGGCAACCGTTGCTTTCATCGCGGGCACGACGCTCATCGTTCCTGGCTTTGCGGGACAGCAAATCTTGGGTATCGCGCCTCTGCTGGATGCGGTCAGCCGGGTCGAATCAACGCATACGGCAGAGACTGACGCGAGCATGACCTTGCCGAGTCTGGCGAGTAAGCGGGTCCCGAACACGCTGCACGAACGCTTGCCCGCGACGGACACACTGCCTGTGAGTGAGATCGAGCGCGAACTGCAAACGATGCTCGAGTCTCAAGTGATTGACCTCGAATCGCTCGAAGCCGAGATAACCCATCTGCGCGAAGAGATGGAAGCAGACGGTGCAGACGAGGCGGCTTGGCAACGTCTGCGCACTATCGAACACAGAGTGAGCACAGTGCGCACTCTGGGAAGTCGGGTCCACGACATCCTGAAACAGCTTGAAACCGAGAGCGAAGTGACCGCAACTTCGCTCGCCACTCCCCAATTGGGAGACGATTGATGAAAAGAATCGCATACACAGTGGGCCTGGCCGCCAGTCTCGCCGGACCCGCCCTTACTTTCCTGCTGCAAGATTCGGCGCCTAAACCGGCCGCTGCAGTCGTGCTGCCGAACACCCAAGAAGAAGTAGAGGCTTCGACCATCCTCGCGAACCTGTTCGTGAGTGAGACCGAGGAGCAGTGCGCGGAAGCTGAAGCAACGACCTTGCCCATGCTCTCCAGCATCCCGATTCTTGCGAACCTATTCGAGACAGGGCAACAGCAAGCTGTAGCCGAACCTGAACCGGCATCGCTGCCCCTGCTCGCCAACCTGTTCGAGCCCAAGGCAGCTGGGCCAGAGCCTGCGCCTGTATCGTCCTTGAAACTCTTGTTCGGCAACCAACAATCGCAGCCGATCTTTAATTCGAAGGGCGAGCAGATCCGATCAAACTCGAAAGAGGAGCTGAATCGCGCGCGTGTAGAAGGTCTTGTTGCTAAGAGACAACTCGCACAGCAGCGAGCCAACACGGAGCGTCTGACAGACATCGAGCGAGAGCTACTCAGCAGGCGTGAGCTTTTGCGGGCCCAGATCGGAGAGATCAACGCGCAACGCGCTCAATCGGATGTGCGTTCGAAAGAGTATCGCGCACTACTCAACGAGGATCACCCCCGCGTTGATGACCTCTGGGTCGATGACATGGCTGCCCCGGAACCTGTCTCCTCCAAAGTCCAGTTGCAGTTATCGCAAGCGGCACAACGCTTGGCCGAAGCGCACCAGCGTTTGGCGCAGAGCATTCAGAAAACATCGGAAGCGGAGGACAAGCTTGCTCACGTCAGAGTTCCCGAGCAAGGTCGTGACAGTCTGCAGGAAGAACGTTCAACCATGGAGCGAGAGATCTCGCGCATGACGGAACAACTGCAGCGGCTTGAAGAGCGCTTGGCTCGCGCGCAAGAGCGCGAAAACACGGACCGCAACCCGGAATACTCGAAACGTCCGCGTGAATACGATAAGCGCTCGTCCCAGCGAGAGGCTCGCCTTCCTCGCGAAGTGCGCGAGCCCCGCATGCCGCGCGAACCGCGCCCGCCCAGTGCTGCGCGCCTACCGCGCGACCCGCGCATGCCGACGATGATGCGAGGCCTTGTCATCGACGGGCGCATGCCAATGAAACGGAAGCTGCCGGTCATCGACCTGAACTTGCCGAAGCCCAAGCTGCCGGTCATCGATCTGAGCATGCCGAAGGTCAAGTTGCCGAAAAGATGGCTTCAAGTTCCGATCATGCTTCCCGAGCACGCTCCGCATGCGGAACACGCTCCGCACCAGGCGCACGCTCCCCAAGCGCCGCATGCTCAGCATGGCGCTCCGATCGAAACAATCCGTGAGCGAGTCTGGACTCGCTACGCACCGCATGCACCGCATGCACCGCATGCACCGCATGCACCGCACGCGCCGGAAGCACCGCACGCGCCTCACGCACCCAAAGCGCCGACGATGCCCTCACCTCCCAAGCATGGTGTGTGGGTCAAGAAGCCCAATGGAAGCATGACGCTTCACGAGGTCCAAGGCGGCAAGCCGCACTGGTACTCGTCCGACAAGCCTCACGCGGTCACGGACCCCGAAGGTAGCTTCGACTTCACAATGGACCCCGAGGCGACAACGACACTTCTCGCTGAAGCCTATTCACACCTCGGCGGTGATGGACAAGACCCCGAAGTGCGGCTATGGAAGATGGATCCCGAGTCTGTCGACTGGGAACCAATGGCGGAGTTCCAACAAGAGCACTGGAACCAGCTGACGCAAGCCCAACAGGGTTCTTGGGCTGAGAACGCCGGAGAGTTCTGGAGCGAGTGGGCTGAAGCTCAGACCGGAAACTGGGCGGACTTCGCCGAGATGCAAGAAGGCGAATGGGCGGACTTCAACGTAGACGATTGGGGCGCGTTGACCGAAGTGCAGGAAGGCCAATGGAAAGAATGGGCCGAGCTGCAAGAAGGTCAGTGGGAAGATTGGGCAGAAACTCACGAAGAGCACGCCGAGGAATGGGCCGAACAGTGGGAAGAGCAAATGGAAGCCCACGGTGAAGAGTGGGAGGAGTACATCGAAGCTATTGAAGAGGAAGCGGAAGCTTTCGAAGAGGAGTACGAAAGCCATTGGGAAGAGGCCGAAGAAGTTCACGAGCAATACGAGGAGCTGCTCGAAGCACTCCACGAAGCCATCGAGAGCGGAGACGGCGAGAGCGCAATCATCAGCGAGTCCATCAAGGAAGCGCTGAAGGAATCCAGTGAGCTCTATTCCTTCACACTGGAATTTGGTCAGGACGACGAGCGCGATGCCGACCTGGAGCGTGCGCGCAAGGTCTTCGAGTCCTACCAGCAACTGATGAAGAACAAGATTCAGGTCAATGCAACGAGTGAGGACAGAGCCAAGCTGTGGCACGAAGCGGCCGCCAGTTTCAGGCCTGAACGAACTTGGGCCAAGCCGGTCGTCAACCAACAAAGCTGGTCGAGCCCGACGACTCAGATCCAAAGCCCCTGGAGCTTTCCGAGCAAGGCCGCACCCTCCAAGCCGAGCCCGCCAAGCGCGGACGGCCAGAGTGCTCCCATTTCGACCCGATCCACCTGGCACGCTGAGGGCGGAATTCCGGCCACCCGGACGCCGTGGCCGACAACCGGCGCTGCGGCCGACGCTCCCTCGGATCAACCGCAGACAGCCCTCCTGCTGGAGCTGCGCGATTTGATGCACGAAATGCGCGGCGAAATGAAGGCCCTGCGCGGTGATGTCCAGTCGCTGCGTGAGCACGTCGACCAGGCCCCCAGGGGCAGCGAGCAGAGCGAGAAGTAGCGTTCGGACCCGGCGCATTTCTCCATGGTTGGAGAGGCTTCTGGCTCTTGGGCCCTTTCGGCATTGCCGGGAGGGCCTGTTCTGCATTTGGGGGCCACTCTTGCGTTATGATCCCGGCCTTCGATCCCGCAACTTCGACCCTCATGCAGACCTTGGACACCACGCGCCCCAGCCTCGAATCCTTCGAGACTCACTTCCCGAAATGGCAGGTCATTGGCGATCTCGTCGATCAATGCATCGACCTGACGCTGAACCTGCGTCAGAGCGGCCACCCAGGTGGGTCTCGCTCCAAGGTTCCGATGCTGGTCGCATCGACTTTGGGCCCTGGCATGCGTTTCGACATTCGCCGGCCCGAGCTGGCCTTCGGTGATCGCTTCGTGCTGGTCGCGGGTCATGCGAACCCGGCCATCTACGGGCTGCTCGCCGTCTATAACGAAGCGCTGCGCATCATGCACGAGCGCACCGGAGACGCGTGCTACTTGGTGCCCAATGCCGAAGACCGTCAGCTGACCTGGGAAGACCTGTTGCGCTTGCGCCACAACGGTCAATTGCCGGGTCACGCGGAGATGGAGGGCAAGACGCTCTTCTTCAAGTTCAACACCGGGCCCTCCGGCCACGGTGCGCCTGCAGCGCTTGGCGAAGCGGTCGCTTTGAAGCACGCCGGTTCGGACGCCAAGGTCTTTGCGATGGAGGGCGAGGGCGGCCACACCGCGGGTTGTCATCACGAGGTCAAGAACTCGGCCTACGGGCTTGGCGTCGACAACTTGATCTACCTGTTCGACTGGAACGATCACGGCATCGACAAGTTCGCGAACTCGGAGGTCTCGCACGGCACACCTGCCGATTGGTTCGAGAGCTACGGCTGGCGCGTCGCGGGCACAGAGAAGGGCGAAGACTACCGCGCCATCACCAAGGCACTGATCGACATCGTTCACGCCGAGGACACAGGTGGACGCCCCGGCATGGTCTGGGTCAAGACGCGCAAGGGTCGCGGCTACTACAGCTACGACGCGCCCTCGCACGGCAAATCACACGGTCGCAACTCGGAGATGTTCTGGCGCTGCCGCAAGGACTTCCAAGAGCGGCACGGCGTCGAGTTCACCGGCTTCGGTGACACCAATGACCCCGGCGAGGACGCATGCCGCGAACAGACGCGCGAATGGTTCTCGACTGTCTTCGAAGTGTTGCGTCGCGATAACGAACTGGTCGAGTACCTAGCCAACACGCTGGTCGGCCTCGGTGAGTCTGTGCCGGCCGATTCGGATGGCAACAAGCTGACTTCGACCGACAACATGCACACGGATCGTTCGTGGTTGGATATCGACAAGCTGCCCGCTTCGCTCTTCGTCGATCCAGGTACGAAGGTCGCGAATAAGGACGGCTTGTCCAAATTCGGTGCCTGGTTGAACGCCAAAGCTAAGGAGCGCATGGGCCGTCCGCTCGTGCTGGCATGCTCGGCCGATCTGGCTGACTCAACTTCGATCTCGGGCTTCGCCAAGGACCACGACGGCAAGGAAGGCTTTGACTGGTACGAGCGCAACAAGAACCCGGGTGGCTCGCTGTTGCCGCAGCAGATCACTGAGTTCACGAACGCTGGGCTGATGTGCGGCCTGGCGACGGTGAACATGTCAGCCGACCCTGAGAAGGAGTTCCTGGGCTACTGGGGCGCCTGCTCGACCTATGGATCCTTCAGCTATCTGAAGTACGGCATGATGCGTTTGTTCTCGCAGTTGGCGCAGGACAACCCATTAAAGGTCGGCAAGGTCATCTGGATCGCGGGCCACTCGGGCCCCGAGACCGCCGAAGACAGCCGCACGCACTTCGGTGTGTTCGCGCCGGTCGTCACGCAGCTGTTCCCGAAGGGGCACGTGATCAACCTGCACCCGTGGGAGCACAACGAAGTCGCGCCCTGCTTGGCGGCAGCGCTTGCGACCGATGTCCCGATCGTCGCGCTGCATCTGACGCGCCCCGGCATTGCATCGCCGGATCGTCAGCAGCTTGGTATGGCGCCGTATTTGGATGCGGCCAAGGGTGCGTACATCGTGCGCGACTATGACCCGACGCGCCAGAAGGAGGGCACGGTCATCGTCGAGGGCACCGCAACCATGTCCTCGATCATCGAGCTGTTGCCGCACTTCCACAACGCGCAAGCGCCGAACTGCAAGATCGTGTGCGCCGTGTCGCGCGAGCTGTTTGACATGCAGGACAAGGAGTACCGCGACAGTGTGCTGAACAAGCTCGACTTCATCGACTCGACCGTGATCACGAATGGCGCGCGCATCGGCATGCAACCGTGGCTCGCGCACAAGATCGCCGAAGAGTATGCGATGAGCTCCGACTTTGACGATCGATGGCGTACGGGCGGTAGCTTGAGCGAGGTGATCGAGGAAGCGCACTTGGACCCCAAGCACTTGCTCGAGGGTATCCAGCGCTTCGCTGCGGATCGTCCACAGCGTTTGTCCGCGCTGTCGCATCCGTAGCGATCAACGTCTGAGATTCGCGCGCGTTCAGCGCGCAACCAGAGCCCGGCCAGGAAGCACTTCATCAGCGAGACAAGACTCTCGACGATGGCGCTTCTGGCCGGGTTTCGTTTGACATGTTTACGCTGCACTCAACTTCAGACGCTGCCCTTGCGTCCTCGTGAAGCGACAGGAGTTCGATCAGGAGGCTCTCCATGCGCAAGACGCGACTCGCTGGGATGTCGCTCTTGGACCAAGCCTCATATGTCCAGCGGTAGCGACGTGAACATGCAGTATGCTCGGCACCATACTCATGAGAACAACACACCTACGAGCCCTGCTCTTCGGAGTGCTAGCCAGCAGCACTTTCGCCGGAGACAAGCAGTTCCCGAACATCGTGATCATCTATGCCGATGACCTAGGCTATGGCGACCTATCGTCCTACAACCCGGACGCGGCCTACGAG
This sequence comes from Planctomycetota bacterium, assembly GCA_047611405.1. Classification (GTDB taxonomy): domain Bacteria; phylum Planctomycetota; class UBA1135; order UBA1135; genus JBLFWN01. Next base: position 15,698 of record JBLFWN010000118.1, read on the forward strand.
ACTCCGCGCCTCGATCGCATGGCGAAGGAGGGCATCCGCTTCACCGATGCCCATAGCCCCTCGACGATCTGTTCGCCATCACGCTACGGGCTCTACTCGGGTCAACAGGTCTGCCGAAGCGGTCGCGGATCGCGTGCTTTCGAAGGGCCGGGAGGGCCGAGCTATCTGGCACCGGGCGAGATGTCCATCGCGGACATGGTGAAGCAGAAAGGCTACCGCACCGGCGTGTTCGGCAAGTGGCACGTTGGCCTCACGTGGGTTGACGAGGCAGGCGAGCGCTTGAACGGCGGCTTCAAGAACGCGCTGCTCATCGATTATGAAAAAAGCACGCCGCTTGTCGACGGGCCAAATGCGCGCGGCTTTGACGAATCCTTCATCACTCCGAACTGCCCGACGACAGATCCGTTGTACGTCTACATCGAGAACGGCATGGTTCCCACGCCGGCAAGTGAGAGGCACAAACGCGACAAGCTTCCCAACCCGGGCGGCAAGTGGCGTTGGGACAACGATGAAGGCTGGATGTCGCCGGACTATGAGTTTCTCGAAGCCGACCTGCGCTTCTACGAGAAGACGCTCGAGTTCATAACCGAGCACCGCAAATCCAATCCCGACCTGCCTTTCTTCGTCGTCTTCTCGACGCAGATTTCGCACGCACCGGTCTTGCCGGCACCGGAGTTCGCAGGCAAATCCGGAGCCGGACCACGCGGCGACTTCGTGTATGAGCTCGACGTGCTGACAGGACGCCTACTCGATGCGATCAAGGAACTGGGTATCGACGACAACACCCTCGTGATGTTCAACTCCGACAACGGGCCCGAGACCCTTCACACGGATTGGATGCGACAAGACCACGAGCATGACGCGGTCGGAGGATGGCGTGGCATGAAGCGTGATGGCTGGGAAGGAGGCCATCGCGTGCCCTTCATTGCACGTTGGCCCGGCAAGATTCCCGCGGGGCGCGTCAGCACGCAGTTGACCAACACGACCGACATCTTCGCCACGGTCGCGTCAATCGTCGGCTACGAGCTGCCGGATCATGTTGCCGTCGACAGCTTCGACATGCTGCCGGCCATGCTCGGTGTGCGAGGCGATCAGGACCCGATTCGGCCGCATATGCTGACGCAGAGTTTCCGCTCCGAGTTCCAGCTGCGCCAAGGCGACTGGAAGTACTTGGATCACATGGGCTCAGGCGGGGGCAACTACAGCAAAGGCATCCTCGAAAAGTACGCCTTGCCGGAGACAGCGCCCAAGGCCACCGGTCAGTTATTCAATCTCGCGACCGATCCGGGAGAGACGACCAACTTGTTCTTCGAGGAGCCGGAGAAGCGCCAGCAGATGCAAGCTCTGCTAAAGAAGCTAACGGCCAAGGAAGGTGGACGCAGCGCGCCCTCAGGCCGGCAGCCCTTTGCCGCAGAGCCCACGTCGAAGGAAAAGTGAGCAGCCTGGCGCCCACAGTTTTCCCTCTTCGTAGCGACATGGTGGCGCCGCTGCCGACCCAACCCAAGGTCGGCGCGGCAGCGCGCGGGTTAGGACAGTAGACCGCATACCTCCCGCATCGCTCTTCAAGAGGGTCGTTAACCCTACGAGAGCAAGAGAACCGAGGCGCGGGCGGACAAACTCACGAAGGCTCCCTCGTTGAAGGAATCATCCAAGCGCTATTCCTAGGAACAGCAGTTCTCGCTATAGGACATGGTCGAAGGACTCGAAAGCCAACATCCGCCCGCTGTACGGTTCAATGGCCTCATCTTCGACAGGCGGAGCCGTGCGGCTTGACGACTTATTAGGGCTGTCGCGAAAGGCATACGCGTTGCACCTTCCGCAGCTTTCACTCAAACTCCTCTTTGGCATCCTTGTGATGCCGGAGCCAGCATGTACGGGGCAGTAAGATGCCTCTGCCCAGCAGCCTTGGCGGATTCAAACCCAATGAGATCGGGCTCTCAACAACATCGGATTGTAAGTGGATCATAGACGCTCCGCGCATATTGACCCGACGCCCTTGCGCTCGCTCGTGGACGAAGGTCCTACAGCCTAGAGGCCCAAGCACTTCGTTACCTGCGAGAGTGAGGGGTGCAGTTGGCGGACTCAGCCCGGTTTTGATGGCGCCCAGAGTTCTGCTGAGGTGGGCCCGCCCACTGTCTTCGATGCATAGAAAACGCCCCCTGCTGCCTTCGTCAGGCGACAGGGGGCGTCTCGATTGGCGTGGCCTCGGCTCAGAAGTCGAGTCCGAGCTTGTTCAACTTGGGCGCGATCACCGCACGGCAGTAGGGCTGAGTCTTGTTCAACTCGTAGTACTCTTGGTGATAGTCCTCAGCAATGAAGTATGTGCTCGCAGGAGTCACCTCGGTCACGATCGGGTCCTCGAACGCTCCGGACTGATCAGCTGCAGCCAAGGAAGCCTTGGCGATGCGCCCTTGCTCATCCGAGTGTGTGTAGATCGCGCTGCGGTACTGCGTTCCACGATCGGCGCCCTGGCGGTTCAGTGTTGTTGGATCGTGCGACTTCCAGAACCAAGACAGGATCTCTTCGTAGCTGACGCGACCCGGATCGAAGGTCAGCTGCACAACTTCGGCGTGACCTGTGTCCCCACCGCAGATTTGCTTATAGGTCGGATTGTCCACCTGACCGCCCATGTAGCCCGAAGTAACTCCCGTGACGCCCTCGATCTGCTCGAAGACGGCCTCGACGCACCAGAAACAGCCTGCGCCGAGGGTCGCCAACTGCGGCTCATTCGCGCTCGCGGAAACGGTCTCGGCCTGCGCTGATTGCGGGTCACCGGCGGGCTTAACATCGTCCGTTGACTCGTCGTGATCTTGCATGGGCGTCGTTGATGCGGTCGCGCCCGCATTGGGATTCGAAAAATCGACTTCGGGGCCATCGGCGCTCGGCGAACCACAGGAGATGGCCAGCGCGAGAGGGAAGAGCAGGGGGTAGTTCAATTTCATGGCAGGATTCCAGTTCGACATCTTAGCCCTTGCTTCGTGCCGGACATCAGACTGTGACCAACTCCATACCATTTGCGTCGCGAGGGATGGGCTCGAAAGCGGAGGGTCACCCATGCAAGCCCAGCCCCAGAGGCCCCAAGCACGGCCTCGGCGCGGCTAGGGATTGATCAGCGCTAAGCAGCGAAAACGCTTAACGTCGCTTCCAACAAGAAAACGGCCGGTCTCCCGCGCGATGCGAGAGACCGGCCGCATGCCGATCCTGATGTTCCCAGATGCGAAGAGTGACGGATGGGCTCGCTCGCTTATAGGATCGGTGCAAGCGTCTCTTTGTAGTCGTCCGATTCGGTCAGCTCGAGGATCTTGGCGGCCATCTTCTTGGCCTTCTTGGAATCGCCGTTCAGGTCATAAGCGAAGGCCAGCACGAACATGCTCTCTGCTTGGATGTAGCGCGGCTCCGTCTCGCCATAGGCGCCCTGATAAGCTTCGGTCATCGGGTCCAAGAGACGCGCCTTCTCGACGGCGCTCTCGGCCATCTCGAGCGCGAACTTTTTGACCTTGGTGCTGTGCTGCTCTTCTTTGTTGCTGTTGATGATCCAGTTCGCGACGCCCTTGGCGAAGCCGATCTGCTGATCCTTGGGGCAGGCCTTGTTGGCCGCCTTGAAGGCCTTGACGGCAGACTCGACGTCCTGCTTGCGGACTTCCATGTTGCCGATGGTCTGCCAGGTCTCGAAACGTGACTCATCCGCCTTGAGCTTCTTGGCGAAGACATAGAGCGGGCTCAAGTCGGCCTTCACGAATGCGTCGCAGGACTCGCACTCGCCTTCCTTGCCTTCGGCGGCGTCTGCATCACAACTGCACTCTGCGTCTTTGCCCGAGCAACCTTCGTTGATGTCGTCGCGCAGCTTCCACAAGTGAGCGCGTGCACCAATAACCGTCTTGGCCTTCGGATCGCTCTCGCGGATCGTCACCAGAATTTTGTCATGGCCTTCACTCTGGCCCAGGTCCGACAGCTTGCCGGCCAACTTCCAATTGGCTTCGATAGCATCATCACTGCCGGCTTTGGCCGCAGCGGCGACGGCGCGCAGACCACTGACAGTGCCCTCGTGGCGCCCGATGCGCTCGAATTCACCCAGGAAGCCGTCGACATCGATGATACCCACGATGGCGTCCTCGGGATTGCCTTCACCGGTCACGATCATGATCGTCGGCAGCACGGTCACGTTGAAGCGCTTGAACAACTTGGCGCCGACATCGGTGTTGTAGTTGGCGCTGACCAGCACGTTCTTCTTCAGCACATCCTTGCTGCGCTGATTTTGAATCGTGTCGGTATACATCTTTCCGCACGACTCACTGTTGTCCGACCAGAAGTAGATGACGACGTTCGCATCATCTTGGCGGGCCATACCGATGGCGTTCGTGAAGGGACCATCGAACCACTCGAGGTCGGCGGCGGTTGTTGCGGGAGCGACCGCACTGGTTGCTACACTGGGCATCGCGATGGGGAGCAGGCCAGCGATCGCTGCGGCCAGGCTGAGGGTGGTGAAGAACATGCTATCTGCCTTTATCATTGCGTTGACACTGACTCGATCTTGCGAGTCAGGGCCGGCGAGCGCGCCGGCTACTGATGAGTTGCCTTGCACCCGAAGGAGAACTCACAAAAAAACGAAGTCGGTCAAGAACCGGCTTCGAGTCATATTTAACTGCAAAAAGGAGTGCCCACCTCAGCGCGTGCATCCCTTCAGTGGACTACTTGTTCAATACGGAATCCAATCGAGCAACGAGTTCACTGTCATCAGGACTCAGTTGAATAGCTTCCTTGGCCAGTTTACGTGCATCACGCTTCTTACCATTTATGTGTAGTGCGCATGCCTTGGCAGACAAGGCCATGGACACGACACTTTCGACCGATTGTCCGTCTTCCAATGGATA
>JBLFWN010000119.1:0-20478 GCA_047611405.1 Planctomycetota bacterium
TGCCGCGGGAGCTAACGGTTCCGACGGCGCGACGGGTGCCGCAGGTTCCGATGGAACCGACGGTGCAACCGGTTCGCAAGGTCCCACTGGACCGACTGGTACTGCCGGTGCGAGTGGATCTGATGGCACCGATGGAGCAACTGGCGCACAAGGTCCCTCTGGACCTACAGGTACCGCCGGTGCGATTGGATCTGATGGAGCCGATGGCGCAACTGGTTCGCAAGGTCCCGCCGGACCGACTGGTACTGCCGGTGCGAGCGGTTCCGATGGCGCGACGGGCGCACTAGGTCCTGCCGGACCGACCGGTGCCGCGGGAGCTAACGGTTCCGACGGTGCGACGGGTGCCGCAGGTTCCGATGGAACCGACGGTGCAACCGGTTCGCAAGGTCCCGCTGGACCGACTGGTTCTGCCGGTGCGAGCGGATCTGATGGCACCGATGGAGCAACTGGCGCACAAGGTCCCTCTGGACCGACAGGTACCGCCGGTGCGAGTGGAGCCGATGGCGCGACGGGTGCCGCAGGTTCCGATGGAACCGACGGTACAACCGGTTCACAAGGTCCCGCCGGACCGACTGGTACTGCCGGCGCTAGCGGATCTGATGGCACCGATGGCGCGACAGGCGCACAAGGTCCTGCTGGACCGACCGGTGCCGCGGGAGCTACCGGGTCCAACGGCACTGATGGCGCAACTGGTGCCACAGGTTCTGATGGGTCCGACGGCGCAACGGGTTCGCAAGGTCCCGCTGGACCGACTGGAACTGCCGGTGCGAACGGATCGGATGGCACCGATGGCGCGACGGGCGCACTAGGCCCTGCCGGACCGACCGGTGCCGCTGGAGCGAACGGTTCCGATGGCGCGACAGGCGCAGCTGGATCAACCGGTCCGGCTGGAGCGGATGGCGCAGCAGGCACACAAGGCCCCGCCGGAGCGACTGGGCCAGAGGGTTCGGTCACTGGAACCTATGTTTCAGGCACCAGCTCGAACACCTCGAGCACCACGACTGACATCTTGCTTGCCGACATGACGCTGACGCCTGGTGCTGGTGACTACTTGGTCTTCTTCGTAGGCGGATTCAGCAACGCTACGACGGGTGGAGACGATCAATTCATCGTCAGCATCTATGTGAACGGATCTCAGATCGCGGAGACCGAGCAAGGCGTTTTCACCAAGAAAGGCAAACAGCAATCCGTAGCGGCCCAATACAAGGTCACGGGATTGCTCGCGGGTCAATCGATCGAGGTTTACTGGCGTACAGTCGGCGGACGCAACTTCACGACGATCAATCGCTCGTTGATCCTCATGCAAACGGATTGAGTTTCGCACTCCGCATTGCGGTGGCCACTTCTTGACACCACTGCTCTGCAATCCGAGACAAGCCACTTGTGACCCGAGTCCAGCATGAATGCCTGGGCTCGGGTCCATTCATGCCGCCGGCAAGACGCAATTCACTTCTTGTCGCGACGCTGCGTCATCCTGAGAGACCGATTCGGGATCGTAAAGATGAACGCGACAATTGCCGTGGCCGCGATACGCGAGTCGGCGCCATAGCCCGAGTTGTCACGATTTGGTTGGTAGTAGAAGCTCCCGTCATCGCATTCGGATAGCAGGAACCACCAGCGGTTCTCGTTCATCAAGTTGCGAAAGCTGCCGTCGACAACACTTGCCGCGACCGCCGCATATCCCATACCCATCAGCGGCGAGGCGTGCGTGTCTGGAAAACTCTCGGGGTGCAAACCAATTACTTTGGCGTGATCTTCTGCGCGACGGCGGAACTCTTCGCCATCCCAAGGGCTAAGCCAGTTCGCGATTCCTGTCGCGCCCGTTCGCCCCATGTCGGCCCAGTTGTTGTGTCCGGCGGCTTCATCTGCATACCACACGTAAGCATTGCGACCGGTCGCGCGCTCCAAGAATGCGTAGGCGGCTTCATGTCGCTGGCGATCGATCTTGATTCCGCAGTGGCTCATCAGCGCGAACGCAAGCGCGCCCTGCCCGGTCAACATACAAATCGGCCCATAACCTTCGAAGCCCGGGTTGTGCCCCCATCCTCCGTGCGCATCCATCGGGCCTTCCGGATAGGAGCCAGGGTGAGATTCTTTGGAGCGCGGATTGACCTGCGATAGGTCCATGTATTGGCTCGAATACAAGAAGTCATACACCTCCTGCAGCTCTTCCATGACCCAGCGCGCGCGTGTGGCCAAGTAGTACTCGCTCATCACGATCGCAGCCGCCATATAGCGCCAGTTGATCAGGCCGGACTCGTCGACAGCATGCGTCGTACGCGCATGCCAGCGGACGTTCCTCTCGACACTCTTGCGATACTTTTTTTTGCCACTCGCCAGCAACGCGAGAGGAGCAAAGGTGTCTTGTACCGTACTGCCCCAAGATCCATCACTGCGCTGATGATCGACTAGATAGTCGAGCGCGCCCTCGAGCAGATCTTCCGACTTCTCGCACTGCGCCGGATAGCTCGCTTCGAATTGACCGTGTTTCGTACCCAGCTTGACGCGTGCTTCGATCCGCTTGCCAGCACGCATCAAGACCAAGGGCAACATCCCCTTGCCGGCTTTGGTCTGCGTCACTTCCAGCGCTTGTGCGAACTCGAGCACGGGACCCGTAGGTCCGAACACATCCATGCCGTAGCCGTTGCGATAATCCGACTCGAACAGGCGTCCACCGGTTCCGATGATCGTGTCGCCGACGCGCACCTTCCCATCAGCTGGCGAACCCTTGAACACGTGCTTGACCAAGAGTTCGCGCGGGGCTGTTTCATCCAGAGTCACACGCATGCCAGTGATGCCGAGGTTGTAGAACCAGCCACTCACCTCCGCGTCGGGCCCTGATCCGGCTCGCTGAGCCCAAGGCCGCCCGTCCGGATAGGCATGCACTTGGGCTGGGGCAGCTGGGCTAGCCAAGGTGCACATCACAAGGGCACTGGCGAGGCGGAGGCGCGCGTCAACGGAGAGAGGCTTCGACATGACAGTGTTGTAGGAACTCTCGATCGGTTATGCGCTATGCGAAAAGTTCATCTGGCGACGGAATAGAGAGCTGATACGCTCATATCCCAACTCACCGTCGGGACCGCGGGGCCACTGGAGTGCTACCGCCCGACTCAGGTTTCTCTATACGCCTGCGATAATTGGCGATCGGATCCCGGCGGTACAGCTTACTGCGGAAACGGTCATTGATTCGCGCGCGCACGCCTTATCCATGAGCGCCCGAGTGTCTCCCCTTCTTGTCGATGGCATGCTTGCTGTCTTCTTTCCCTGTTTGTTGTCGGCCTCCGCCTTACCGCTTCCCGAACAGCCAGCTCTCAATTCCAGCACGCCAAGAATTGCCGGTGGCGTACAGGATTCCGTTGGCCAAACCAAGCGCGCGCAGAGCGCAATACCCGAACTCCAACTCGAGCATCTCCTAAATTTCCTCGACCGTGATGGCGATGGAAGTGTCGATGCCTACGAAGGTGCCGAAGCTTGGCTGCACTTGACGAGCGAAGCCGATAGCGACGGTAATCGAGCTCTTACCGCTGCCGAGCTAGGTGAGTTTTTAGGGGAGCACGCAGCCGAAGAAAGAGAAGAGCGCGAGGAGTTCTTTCACGGACACGACGCCAATGGCGACGGCATCCTGCAGTTAAGCGAAGTACCCGGTGATTTGCGCGACATGATCGCCGGGGCAGACAGCGACGGGAACGGCAAGATCACTACGCAGGAGCTGCACCAGGCGGACGATCTGGGCAATCCCGCGATCATGTTTAGGCAGGAGTTGAGCGAGTTCTTTGCCGACCGCGATGACGACAACGACGGCTTCGTTGCTCTGGCCGATTTGCCGCCGGACGAGTTGCAAGAGTTTGCTCGCCTAGACAAGAACGACGACAAGCAGCTCACGCTAGAGGAGGTACTGGTCCTTATCGATGAAGAACTGGGCGGCGCGACCTTCGAAGTCGAAGGCTCGGTCGCAACCATGACAGGCGTCATTGGTCCCAGCACGCCAGGTCGCGTGTTGCAGCTGGTCTTGGAGCATCCAGAAGTCACTACCATCTCCATGCTCGAAGTTCCGGGGTCGATGGACGACGACTCCAACTTGCGCGCCGCACGCTTGGTGCGTCACATGGGGTTCGATACGCACTTGCCAGCGGATGGTGAAGTTGCATCGGGCGGGACCGACTTCTTCCTGGCCGGAGTCGAGCGCAGAGCAGAGGCCGGCGCACGCTTCGGCGTCCACTCCTGGTCGGGCATGGGAGAAGAAGGCGCCGATGTTCCGCGCGATGACCCCGAGCACCAGCGCTACATCTCCTTCTATGACGAGGTGGACATCTCGGAGGACTTCTATTGGTACACGCTCGAGGCAGCGCCAGCTGATGGCATCCACTGGATGTCGCTCGACGAGCTCGAGCTGTACGATATGTTGACTGTCTACGACGAATCCGATGACTCCGAGAATGAAGATGAGGAGAGGGAGAACTCATCCGAGCGCGAAGAGCCGGACCTGCTCGGAGGCTGCGTCCAACGCACCGCAACGGGAGTTGTGCCTGACGACATAAGGAAGGTACGTGCAGTGAACTCCGGCAAGACGTATGCGCCGCTGATGAAGTCGCTCAATGCACACGGAATCATCCTGGCCGCCGAAGCCGAAGTTCCCGATGTGTTCCTGGAGCGTGTCGGCAAGACGATCGCGGAGATCTTTGACCCCAAGTCATGCGCCGATCCGATGGCGCAAGAACAAGTGATCGAGCACCTTTATCGCTACCAGGCATTACTACCTGTTCCCCGCAATGAACGCTCTTTCGAGCATCTACATCGCACGAGCGAAAAAGCCGTGGACCAGCTGATCCGCACCTACAGCATCTGCGACATCATCATGTCCGACGTGCCGAATGGTCAGGTGATGGAAGTTATCGAGCACATCCTGCACACCGTCACCGATGTCGGCCTTCACTATCAGTATCCAAGCGAGTGGGGGCTTTCACGCGAGTCCGACTTGTACGCCGCCATGTTGCTTGCGGTCGACAAGGGCTACTACGAGATCAGCTCCTACAAAGACATGGAACACGGCGCCGGCGCTGAAATCTATGAGCGCGTATTAATGCAAGAGTTCGCGTACTGGTTCATCACAACCGCGTGGGATTTGCAGCGCCCCTATGGCCCGAATGAACGCGAATGGACGATTCGCACGCCCGCAGACTTGAAGGCTAAAATGCCTCAGTTCTTCGCAGTCTTCGAGCGGACTGCGTCACGGGTTATGAGAGCCCCCAGCCTCGAAACCTTGGCCGAGATCGGACCGACTCGTAAGGAGGAAGGCTGAGGGTGTGAATGTAACGAGGATAGTTTCAAGTCCACTCGCCAGAGACCATCAACTCGGTTGTGGCAGAGAGTTCGGGCCCATGGCATGGACCTATGTCTTGCCGTCTGCGCTCGACGCAAGTAAGTAGCTGCGGCAGCTCGAAGATGACAGCTGCAGCACTCCACAGTGCAAGCCTTCTGGTACATAGTGAAGTAGTCGTGATTGACACCTTGGCCAGCGATCAGGTGTCTTAGGCGAACACAACGCAGGCGTGGAGTGGCTTGCGCGCCATAGAGAACCTGAATGTCACGTAGGGAGCTAGCTCTTGAGACGACTTCGGCTCGGCGCTACGACAGCTTCTCCTCCGCGCAAGCGGACAGCGCTGGCCAAGTTCGCATAAGTGTCTAGCGCGTAAAGGTGAAGAGGATCTCTCACGGTTCCAGATGGCTCACCGCTTCCAAGAAGGGGCTTAGGCGGACTACGCAAGATCTGTTGTCACCCACTCTCGCTCCAGGCAATCGGCTGTGTGTACGGAGTCAGTCCCCCCTGTTGAGAGGTGACCATTGCCTCAATAAATCGAGGGTTGCGCTCCTACATAGTCAGGTGCTGATCCTATTCCAAGGATCAGTCTCGCCGCATTGTCCAGACACCTGTTATGCGCACGATCTTTGCCTGTCTCGTAGCAGCCTTCGTCACCACCGTTCTGTCTTTTTGGGAGCAAGCCTGCCTCCGACGAGTCGCCGCCTTCGATCGAGCTGGTCTTTGGTGTGTACAAGTCTGACAAGGCAACGGAGATGTACCGTCAGTTCTCTCCAGTGATCGATAGCGAAGACATAGGAACCAGAAGTCCGCTCACTCGTAAGCTAATCCTGGCGAGCTGGGTAGCCATTGGCGTTGTGGTCGCGATCGCGGGTACCGTTCTCGTTTCTGTAAGCAAACGCGCACTCTCCCAGCAGATGGACCGACGCGGCGTGGTCTTGGCGAAGACCTCGGCCGTTCATTATTCCACAACTACGATCAACTCGGTCTCGCCGTACTCCAAAGACAAAGTCGCGCCTTCTTCGCCGATCAAGTCGACGGTGTCGAAGCGGCCCGTCAGTTTCTTGGCCTTCAGGAGAGTCCACTTCTTACGGCTCGAGGGCTTGCCTCCGCCGGCGGTCAGGTCGACCTGCAAGGAGCCTGCGAGTGCCGCCGTTTTATTGACGGTTATGGGGACGGGCTTGAGAGCACTGATTACGAGCTCTCCCTTGGTATGGAACTCGAGACTGCCTGTGACTTCGAGTAAGCCGCCATCCTTCAGTTCGATGCGCCCGTTGCCGCCACGCTCACTGCCCACAGTCAAGCGCTGAACCTTGGCGAGAGACCCACGTCCCTGCACAAGCAAGGATCCGCGGCTATCAGCTTCAAGCCCCAGAGAAACTGGGAGCTCGGAACGCAGTTCGGAGTTGTTGGTCACACGGATCCGAGCTGCGCCGCTTTGTCCAAGGTGCACATCGCAGAGCGGTCGATCTTTGGGTCGTAGCAGTTTCCAGCTAGCTTCGTCGTCGAGAAGCACGTTAAGGTCGTGCGGCGGCCCGCATCGCGCTTATCACTCGCGCGACGCCGTGCGTTGTCGATCAAGACTGAACGCATCACCTTAGCTGCGTGAGCAAAGAACGCGCGTCGTCCTTCCCAATCGCCCTTAGCGCCGGTCATCAAACGCAGATACGCCTCGTGAACCAGGCCTGTTGTCTCCAGTGTCAAACCAGCCGGCTGGTTCCGCATGCGCGCACGAGCGAGCTTATGCAGTTCGGGATAAAGCCGATCGAAGAGCTGATTGGCGGCGCCCGGGTCGTTGCTCACCGCCCCTAGGAGACGGGTTATCTCGCCACTCGACGGGCCCCTCTCAGCAGGCCCCCCTTTGGAACTCTAGTCCTCCATACATCCGAGCCTAGGCGGCCTCTGCGCAGCAACAAGACCGTTTCCCGACCAATCTCGAAAGGATTCGAATTGAGCTGACCCCCTGGCTTTGGAGCCTGCGTTCGAGGTTGTAGGCGCGACGAGCGCGCCCCACCCAACACTTCGAACTAAGGAATCAAACGTGCGTACACCGAACACCATCATCGCTCTCACCATCCTGACCGGATCCACTCTCTCCCAAACTCGTCTCGTCCAGTGGGAGGGCCAAGTTCAAGACCAGCGGCTCGGATCACGCGTCATCGATGCGGGCGATCTGAACGGAGACGGGGTGCACGATCTCGCGCTGGCATCCATCGAATTCGAAAACTTCACGGGACGAGTGGACGTGTATTCCGGAGCCGATCAGAGCTTGCTTTGGACAGACCAAGGCGGCGGCACCAACGCACTCTTTGGCCATGATCTCGCTCCGGCGGGGGACCTCAATGGTGATGGCTACGATGACCTGATCATCTCATCACCTTACGAGGGAGGTTACGGATACGTCCGCGTTCTGTCGGGCCTGCATACGATCTCGCCTTTGAGCCCGCAGTACCTCTTAGTCCTGCAAGGGCCGGGCGGGTATGTGTACATGGGACGATCCGTACTGGCTCCCGGCGACATCAATGGCGATGGTTGGATCGATATCGTTTGCGGCGCGAATGAGTTTTCGAGCAAGGGCGCGGTCTATGCCTTCTCGGGCCAGACCGGCGCGCTCTTGTGGTCCCACGTTGGACATGACAACGACAATGAGCTGGGCGTGGATCTGGCAATAGTCGATGACCTAGATGGCGATGGAGTGAGCGAAATCGCAGCTGGAGCACCTGGATACTCGGCGCAAACGAATCAAGCGGGTTTGGTGCGTATCCTGTCCGGAGTCGATGGCTCCGAGCTTCCCGCCTATGTGCTCTATGGACCGACAGCGAATGCGCGACTCGGGCAAGTGCTCGACGGCAGTGGCGACCTCGATGGAGACGGTCGCAGGGAACTGGTCGGCGGCGCCCCGAACCACACGGGTTCCGCTGCTAACGCCGAGGAAGGTCAGGTCTTTGTCGTCGCCTTCGACCCGGGCTCGAATCCGTGTTGGACAGTTAGGTGGAGCCAACAGGGTGGCAGCTCTCAGGCGATGTTTGGCAGTGGAATTTCGACCGCTGGCGATGCCGACGGCGACGGCGTCGACGATTTATTCATTGGAGCCAAACGCAGCGATGGAACAGGAGGCTTCGAGGGTGTTGGCTACTTGTTTAGCGGCGCAGACCTCACGTCTCCTGCGAAGACCATCGTCTCCGAGGCTGGTGGCCACTTGTACTCAGCCGCTGATGTAGCGATCACCGGCGACTTGACCGGAGATGGAATCGGCGAGATGTTGATTGGCGTCGGGTACTCTGACACCACCGGGCATGATCATGGAATTGCTGGTCTTTGGAGCGGTAGCGCCGGCGGCTATAAGTTCGTTTGTCAGGCTGCTTCCAACTCGGCTGGCGGGGGTGCTCAGATCGACTTCAGCGGCGGCACATCGGTCAACGCGAACGTTTTCAGTTTGCATGCCAGCGGCGCGGCGCCCTCTCAACCCGGCCTCTTCTTCTACGGCTCCGCCGTCACGGCAGCACCCTTCGGAGATGGCTTCCGCTGCGTCGGCGGACAGGTCTTCAGGTTGGGTCCCCCGTCGACATCCGACGCGAACGGCGAGCTCTCACGTACAGTCGACATGAACGCCGCACCCTCCGCATCTGGGCCCGGCCAGATCAGCAGTGGCTCGAGTTGGACTTTCCAACTTTGGTACCGAGACCCGGCCGCAGGCGGTAGCGGCTTCAACCTTTCGAGCGCAATTCAGGTCGGCTTCTCACTGTAGTCTCTGGCTGGAGTGACGTATCGAGACCGGGTTCGAGCGCTGGCTCGAGCCCGGCCTTCGTAGTTGGTGTGCTTGGCTTCGCCCGGCAACCGAGACAAGCCCCCGTCACTCAGGTTCCAGTGGGACCCCACTCGAATCCACTGCCGGCTACCGCCGCCGAGGCCAGCATCTGGCGCTGCAGCAGAAAGTCGCGGATTCACCCAACTTCGTGCAACCGATTCCTGGCGGGCGCGGTACAGGGGGGCAGCATGGCTGATAGTCCGCTCACCTCCCGTCTCCCCGATCCGCTCGAGGAGCGTCTGACTTCGGCGTTGCCGAAGTTGAAGGCGCACTTGGCGGCGCACTCGCGGCGTGTGCCTGGCTCTGAGCCGGAGGATATGGCTCAGGAGGTCGTCGCGCGCGCGCTTCGTTATCGCGAAAGCTATGACGAGGGACGTGCGTTGTGGCCTTGGCTGAGGACCGTAGCTCAGCGTGTATTGCACACGCATCGTGCGCGTGACCATCGTTTGCCGGAATCGATCGAGGAGTATGACCCTGTCGATCCCAGGCCGCGCGCGCAGACGGAGACGCGTGAAGAGTTGGCGCGTCTTCTGAACAGCTTGCGTTCCGTGGAGCGCGATGTGTTGCTGCGCTTCCATGACCAGAATCAATCGGTGCGTGAGATCTCGCACGCACTGAGCCTGCCCGAAGGGACGATCAAGTCCCACCTCTCACGAGCTCGCAAGCGCCTTGCATCGCTGACGAGTGCGGAGTCGCAAGATGAATAAGCTTCTGTGGACAAGGGTCGAAGCCGCGCTCGATGCGCGCACCGATCCATTCGATGACATGCGCTTGGCCGCGGACTTGGCGACGGATCCTGAAACGGAGCGTGCGGCGCGGCAGTTGATGACGCGGCTCGAGGGGCTCGCTCCGGCTGCAGCTGACGCGCAAGCCCTGCGCTCGCGCTCCAATCGGAACGAGCGCGTGGCTTCAGTTGCAGCCGCTGTCCTGCTGACGGCGATCGGTTGGGGATTCTTTGCGAGCATCGGAAGCTCCTTAGTCGCCGATACGAACCGCTCGAATCACGATGACGTCGGCGCGCTCCACGATCAGGTAAGGCGGGCGCGAAGGCCAGCCAACTCCCTCTCGCTCATAATCGAACACATCAGCCCCCCCCCCGCCCGTGGAGCACGGGTCACTCTCGAAGCCCGCCGCGTGGTGAGCTGGTCCCTAGAAGGAAACACGCCGTGATTGCCGCATTGACATCCGCACTCTTGACCCTTGCCGCTGTAGCGCCTGCGCAGGAACGAATACTGCTTAGTGATCCGCTGGTCCAAGCTTCACCCCAGGCCACGGACCGGCTTGCCTTCGGTACCGAGCTGCGCCTGTATGACATCGAAGCCGTGAATGGTTATGCACGCTTGCGGGAACGCCTCGCGAAGATTCGAACGACAGCGGACCCTACGCGACTGTCCGAGTCCTTGGAATTGATGGCCGGACTACAGAAGCATCGCGAGGAAGTTCAGACGACCTCGGCCAGCTTGGTCGCAACCTTAACCGAGATGATCGAGCCCAAAATGGAGGCGAACTTACAACGTCTCGAGTACTTGGGTGCCGGCTCAATGGCACTAGTCGGCACGCCAGATCAGCACATGTGGATGACGCGCTTTCTCGACTCGGGCACCGAGTTCCAGGGCTTGATTGATGTTCAGGCCAGGGTGTACATCCTCGAGAAAGGTCAATTGAGCAAACTATCGCAAGCGAAGAGCGGCGAAGTGCTCAATCAAGCGCAATTCAAAGCGTTGATCGACGCGCTCGACAAAGCTGGAGTCGAATCCGTCACAGCGCCGCGCCTGACAACCTATCCATTCCAAGAAGCGGACATGCGCGTCATCGACCAGGTCGCGTACATCAAGGACTACGAGCTGAAGGTGATTCCCGAGCAGGATGCCGAGATTGCGGATCCTGTCATCGATGTCGTGCATAGCGGCGTGGTGATGAAAGTGCGCGGCATGCCGCTGGCCGACGGTCAACTCAGCGTTTTCGCGAGCCTGGACTACTCCACTTTGAAACGGCCGATTAAGACCTTAGAGACGACACTCGGCGCGAGCGGACATACTCTCACCGTCCAGGTTCCCGAAGTCACCAAGGTCAAGCTGCAGGGGCGCTTTAATGTTCATCCGACGGAGGCCTTGTTGCTCGCGACCGTCGATCCGCAGGCCGAGAACGAAGTACTTGTCCTGGTCCGAGCGGCTCGTATCGGAATTATTGATAGCAATAGCTCGGGCAAGAATCGCCGTCGCTGAGCATCCAAGCAAAAGGCACTAAGACGGGCATCGCCTGTCCGGCTCAATGCAACTGAGTCACGCATCGATAGGATTGCCGGCGCGTTCGTTTCCACGAGCGCGCCGGTCTTGTGTCGCCAGGTGTAGTACGCGTGATTGGGAGTAGAATCCAAGGACAGGCGTTCTTGGTGGAGCGAGGCGGGCCGTGCCTCATCCTAATCAGGCGAGACAAGTGCTACGAACTCGGGAATCGTAGGACTAGACTTTCGGCATGCGACAAAGCTGCCTCCTGCTATTCCTCACGATTCTCATCGGTACTGCTGTCTCAAGCGATACTGCTGCGACCAGCGCCACACAGAACAACGCTGCGGACTGGTTAATCGACCCGGCGCCTTATGTCGCCAGCATCGAACGATCCAAGGACGAACGCTCGCTCATCTTGTCGAATGGATTGATTCGGCGAGTGATCCGCATCGATCCTGCAGGCGCGACGGTTGCCTTGGACAATCTCGTCACGGGAAATCCTGTGCTACGCAGCGTTCGACCTGAGGCCAAGCTGACGATCGATGGTGTCGACTACGAAGTCGGCGGGCTGGAGGGTCAGAGCAATCACGCCTTCCTGCGCCCGAAGGACTTGGATCACCTCACGGAAAACCCGGATGCGATGCGGCTCGTGGGGTGGGAAGAGAGCACACCGGAGGCTGCCTTTGGCTGGAAGCGCGTGCGCAACTGTGACTACAAAGCGAAGTGGCCGCCGGCTGGCGTCGCGTTGCGCATGGACTATGCCTTTCCGCAGAATGCGGGCGACACGCCCGCTCCCAAGCTGCGCGTCTCCGTGCACTACGAATTGTACGACAGCATCCCGTGCTACTCGAAGTGGATCACCGTTAGTAACGACGGACAGGAGACGGTCGTGATTGATCGCTTCACCAGCGAAATCCTGGCCGTCGTGGAATCAGAATCGCGGGTCGAGTGGCGCGAAGGCGTGGACTATCCGAATCCAAACCTGTGGGTCGAGACCGATTTCGCTGCGGGCGGGGCTGGTGAGAACGGACAGCGCTGGTCGGTCCATTGGCAAGAAGACCCTGCCTATACGAGTCAAGTCAACTACATGCTCAAGACGCCGTGTTTGCTCGAGTGCAAACCCGGTGTAGGCCCTGCTCAGGACTTGTTACCTGGTGGCGTCTTCACCAGCTTCAAGAGCCATGTGCTCGTCCACGACAGCGACGATCGCAATCGCAACGGACTCGCGCGCTGCAAGATGTACCGCACGATTGCTCCGTGGGTGACCGAGAACCCGCTGATGATGCACGTGCGCCACGCGAATGAAGACAGCGTCAAGCTGGCCATTGACCAATGCGCCGCTGTTGGCTTCGAGATGGTCATCCTGACCTTTGGTAGCGGCTTCAATATCGAGAGCACCGAACCCAGCTATATCGCCAAGCTGAAGTCGTGGGCAGAGTACGCAAACGCACGCGGCATCGAGATCGGTGGCTATTCTCTGTTGTCGAGTCGGCGCATCGGTAACGGCAACGACATCGTCTCGCCCCCCGGACAAAAGCCGGCGCATGGCAACTGCCCCGCGCTCACCAGCGAATGGGGCCAGAATTACTACAAGAAGCTGTATGACTTCTTCCCCGCGACAGGCTTCAGCCTGCTGGAACACGACGGGCCCTACCCCGGGGACTTCGACGTAACCGCGCGGCCACCGCTGCAGAAGGGATTGGAAGACTCTCAGTGGGCCCAATTCTGGATCGCAGCCAACTTCTATCGCTGGTGCCGCTCCGAAGGCATCTACTTGAACACGCCCGATTGGTACCACCTTAATGGCTCGACCAAATCGGCCATGGGTTATCGAGAGGTCAATTGGTCGTTGCCGCGCGCTGACCAAGTGCTACACACACGCCAGAACATCTTCGACGGCACGCGCGTCAAGACGCCGACCATGGGTTGGATGTTCGTGCCCCTGACCGTGTACCACGGCGGCGGAGCGGATGCGACGGTGGAGCCGCTGCATCAGCACCTCGATCACTACGCGAGCATGATGGATGGAAACTTGGGCGGCGGCGTGCAGGCTTGCTACCGCGGACCGCGGCTGTATGACACCGACGCGACACGCGCGATGGTCGCACAGAAGGTGGCTTGGTTTCGTGAACACCGCAAAGTGCTCGAGAGCGACATCGATCATGCGGCCAGTCGCCGCGCTGACGGTCGCGACTTGGATTGGCTCCTGCACGTAGACCCGAGCGGGGTCGAGAGAGGGATGTTGCTCGTTCACAACCCGCTCGACGAAGCCGTCCACAAGAAGATCGACATCAACCTGTACTACACCGGAATAGGCAAGAGAGCGGATGTCTCAGCGGGCGATGGATCGACGCAGACCTTGATGCTAGATCGCCGGTATCGAGTGCAGCTCGAAGTCAGCGTTCCGGCGGGTGGCATGAGCTGGTACTCGATCCAGGGTGAGTGAGCTCAGCATGCGCTACAGCACGCTTGCCATTCGATAGGCGCAAGCACAGATCTTCGGCGCTGTTTCGGCGGGCGACGAGCAAGCCATCAGGTCGCGCGGCACACCGCTTCGAGCCAGGGCAGCACGACCACAGTCATTGCCTGCATTCCCGCCCCTGTGAAGGAGTGGTCGACATCTGGCAGGACGACTAGCTCGGAGCGACCGGCTGCCGCCTGGTGCATATCCGTCGCGTGGTGCAAGGGAACAACATCGTCTGCGCTGCCGTGAACAATCAACCACGGCACATCGATGTCTAGCGCATCCGATTGCACACTGTCGATCTCGCGCATGTCCTGCAGGAATGCCTCTCCCAGCACGCGCCCCGGCTTGTCCAGCATCAGCTCGCCGGTCTTCAGCTTCCCAAAAATCTGAGCGACGAAGTCTTGCGTGTGCACCATGCCCGCCAGTGAGACGAAGTAGCGCAGGCGATCATCGCTCGCAACAGCTCGCGCGCCCACGGCACCGCCCATGCTGTGACCCACATAGCCGATGCGCCGATCCGGAAAGGCGTCCGTGACCGCGCGCAGATCAAGGACCTCTTTACTGATCGTGGAATCCGTGAAGACGCCCTCGGATTCACCATTGCCGGAAAATGCGATGCGCAGCGATGCGATCCCGCGCTGGGCCAATCCCTGCGCCAGCGCCTCGGACCAGGGCCGATCCTTGTCCGAGGTCACGCCGTGCCCCATCAAGACCAAGTTTGAATCTTGCTCGGCTCCGGGCGTGAACGAATAGGCGATGCGCTCGCCGAATCGGTTGCGGATGATCGTATTCATGAAGTCGCTACGATAGAGGCATGCCCAATCGAGTGTCCACCCCCCCCCCGAACGCTTGGGCTACGAATCATGTCGATTGGCTGAGATAACCGCCGGCCATTCAGGTCGAGGTGTACGAAGAGGACGCGCGTAGCATCATCACCGAGAACAATTCACCAGATGTCCCTTTTTGGTGGGGTGTGAATCCGTATCGCGGCTGCCAACACGCCTGCGTATATTTCTATGCGCGCAGAACGCACGAATTCCTCGGCTTCGGTGGCGGCACGGACTTTGACTCGAAGATCACGGTCAAGCGTAATGCCCCGCTGCTGCTTCGACATGAGCTCGCGCAGGGGAAGATCGGCAAGAGGGGCTCTCGTTCTCGGACGTGACCGAATGCTATCAGCCGCTCGAAGCTTCATACAAGCTGACGCGGCGCTGCCTGAAAGTCTGCTACTACTTCCATGTGCCAGTCGGAATCATCACCAAGGGCAATCTGGTGCGGCGTGACATCGACTTGATCGCTTTACATTCCGAGCGTGCGCGCATGCGCGTCTACCTGAGCATTCCGTTCCTTGATGCGGTCATTGTCACGCGATCGAACCGCTCGCGCCTTCGCCGCTGGCCCGCTTCGAAACGCTGCGGCTGCTGTCGCACGCTGGCATCACGACTGGCGTCGCGATCTCGCCGATGATTCCGGTCCTGACCGACCACTTGATGCCCGAGATTCTGAAGCGCGCCAAGGATGCGGGCGTGAGCGTGGCTTACATGGTCTTGCTTCTGCTGCTGAAGCCGGCCGATCGCCTCTTTGCTGAACGCATGCGCGAACGGATCCCCGAGCGCGTGCTGCATGCAATGCAGGAAATGCGACCGTAGCAAGCAGGTGGGCGCCGTAAGTGCGGCCGTAGGTTCCACGGCCACGGGCCACGCTGGCGCATGATCGAAGATTTATTCGTACAGCAATGCCGCAGGCTCGGCATCTCGTATCAAGGAGACGCCGATCATCCGGTAGCGCAAGGCGCTGGCGCTGAACCATTGCCTCGCACTTCCCGCGGAGCGGCAACGCGATCATCAATGCCCGAACAGTCCCATCCCCCCGCAGGAGGGATGACTCGACGATATCTCTTCTGATCGATCAGCACGCACGCCGGCGGAGCAGAATAGATCACCAAGCGATGTTGCCGAGGCCGTACTTCTCGATCTTGCGGTAGATCGTCGTGCGACCCACTCCAAGCCTATTGGCAGCTTCGGTGATGTTCCAACCGGTCAGCTCCAACGCGCGCGAGATGATGCGACGCTCTTCCTCCTCGAGGGTCAAGATGCCGCGATCGTCCTCGCTTGGCGCACGCCGGCTCAAGGGCCGTGCGGTCCGCACATGTCCTGCGTCGCTCAAGTGACCTTCGCCGGGAAGCGCAATTGGACTCACTCGATTCACGACCCAAGTTTCGGCCGGAAGGTGAGAGGGCTCGATGACTCCGGTCGTGCTCAAGAGGCACGCACACTCCAACACATTACGTAGCTCACGCACGTTGCCGGGCCATGCATATGCGGCCAGGACTCCAGCAGCTTCACGCGAGAGAGTGCATAAAGGCGAGCCCTTCTTCTCGGCCGATAACTCGACCAGGAAACGTTCAGCCAGCAAGAGCACATCGTCGGGGCGCTCGCGCAGCGGGGGCATCTCGATCGGGAATACAGCGAGCCGGTAAAAGAGGTCTTGTCGGAAGCCTCCGTCGTCAACCAAGGATCGAAGAGCGCGGTTCGTGGCCGAGATGACGCGCAAGTCAACCGGCCGTGCCGTGGTTTCACCGACACGGGTAACGGCCTTCTCCTGCAACACTCGCAGCAGCTTGACTTGCATATCCGGTCGCAAGTCCCCGATCTCGTCCAGGAACAGGGTTCCGCCTGATGCTTGTTCGAAGTAGCCGGCCTTCTCTCGTTCAGCGCCCGTGAAAGCACTCGAGGAGTGCCCGAAGAGTTCCGCCTCAATCAAGGCTTCCGGGACAGCTCCGCAATTGAGAGCGACGAAGGGTCCGCTGCTGCGATCGCCACGATCATGGATCGTGCGCGCGGCCACTTCTTTTCCGGTACCGCTCTCGCCACTGAGGAGCACAGTCACATCGCACTTGCTGGCGCGTGCAACCATCGCTTTGACATGCAGAATGCCATTCGAGTGCCCAATCAAACGTGGAGTCGAGTCCACCGATCCTACTTCGACCGGCCCTGCGCTTGCGCGCTCTCTCAACACACGTTGTACCGAGGCCGTCAGCTCACTGCGATCATCAGACTTCGAGACATAGTCGCTAGCGCCGCGCTTCATGCAATCAACGACGGAAGACAGGTTCTCTTCTCCGGTGTGCACGACGATCGGGACTTCGGGAATCCTGTACAGCAGCACGCCGAGCAACTCTTGGCCCTGGATGTCCGGCAGGCCAAGGTCCAACACGATGGCACCTGGGGTGCGCGACGAGATGTACTTGAGGGCCTCGTCCGCGTTGTGAGCCGTATCGACCGTGAAGCCATGGCTGCGTAATTCTTGTCCGACGACTTTGGAAGCGACGGGGTCATCTTCGACTACCAGGACAGTTTCGCGAATAGGGATCGTCATGCGTATCGAGGCTTCACAGTGGGAACTGCAATACCCTCATGGTGGGGGGGGGGGAGAGGGGGAGCGGACAGTCGAAGCTGAGGACGCGCGTGTTCGGAGGCAACCGTTCGAGAGCTCCGCGACTTCTGATGTCGCGATGCATGGCTTGTTGGGGGGGCCAGCGCATGCTTGCTCGTCAGAGGCGAAACTCGCGAAGCGCATTCGGTACTTCTCGAGTGTGTGAGGAACCCTTCTATCGGCACCCTCAAACGCGCGTCCTTAGCGATGTCACGAATCCGTACGTCAGTTCTGTTTGCCTTTATCCGGTGCACGGACCGAACACGACGCGTCGCCGGGCGACACCTTCGGAACGTATCGAACAGTGTTCTGAATTAGCGCGAATGCGTGTCGTTCTGAAACAGGCCTTGCCAAGCAATGCGCGTGAGAGTGCGTTTTAGGCCTCGTCAAGGGTATGTACGAGCTTGGCACGCGTAGTGCGATGATTGTGAATGACGAGAGTACTCCCCCCCCGGAGAAACTCACGAACGTGATTCCGATGGGAATGGCGACGTATTCGATGGAGCAAGCATCGGAGGCGACCGCCCGTGGCAATTTCGAAGAGGCCACGCTCCATCTGGACAAGGCACTCGAACGCTTGCCAATCCTGGGCCAAGACACATCGATTCGAACGCAGGTCGGGCGCCTGGACATTCGCTGCGAGCGCATGGATCCGCCCTCTGCCCGACTCGTCGTAACGTTTGGCGAACAAGCGGCCGGACGCTTCAGTTCAGGAATCGAGAAGTACGTCGTCTTACTCGATGACGAGTATGCCTCCGCGCAGGCGGCACTCGCAACCGCACGCACTGGCGCTCCTGAATACATTTCCGACCTCGTCTACTGCTCGCGCTCGCCGCTGTACCACGACCTAGCCGCGCTGCCGATTGTGCTTTTCGGCGACAACATCTGGGCATTGCGCCTGCCTAGCGCGATCCTGGTGGTCCTGACCGGCCTGGTCGTCTACCTGACTTCGGCCAAGATCCTACGTAGCCGCTGGATGGGTCTCGCGGGCGCCATCCTTGTAACGCTCCATCCATTCCAGATATTCACCGGTCACGGCATGCTTCTATCAACAACAACAGTTGATGGTGCTCGTGACGGTCATGTTCTTCTTGCAAGGCTTCGTACTTGGGCAGAAACAGAGCTACCAGGTACTGACCATCATTGCCTATTTGGCATCAGTCTTGAGTCAGGAGCTGAGCGCGCTCGTCGGCTTGCAGCTAGGCATCGCCTTCCTGTTGTTCACTAGACATACGAGTTGGGGCAACCTGATGAAGCTCGTCGTTGTGGCTGCACTCGCCATCCTGGCCATCGTCGTCGACTTTGCGGCCTTCCAGACCACCTGCCAAACGCACACCGAAGGCGTGTCGCCCAACGTCGAAGCCTCGATCGCGCCCAATTTCCTGCAGCCGTACAACACCTTCTCGTTGTTCTTCGGCTCTACGCGTCTGCGCTTAGTGCTGAGCGTGTTCTTCTTCCTGGGCTTTGTGTACGCGCTCCGCCCTCGCAACCGATCCGTACTTGCGCTGTACTTCTTCGTGTTGAGCGGGGCCTTGCTGACCAACTTGATGGTCACGCACATCAGTCTGCGCTACCAGTATTGGGCCTTCCCATTCTGGATCTTGCTGGGCGTCTACGGCATTCGCGTCACCTGCCTTGGCTTGTCTCGCGTCGCGTTAAGGCGCACTGGAGTCAAGCGACATCCCAGGCTCGGTCCGAGCCTGGCCAGCCTGTCCTTCGCGGTCATCATCCTGACCATCGCGCCATGGCGAATACCGGGCTTCTACAGTGCGAAAATGTACGGCGATGCGACAGGGGCCTTCCGCTACGCTAAGAATCAGCTGAGGCCTGGCGATCAAGTCGTCGGAACCGAACCACACTCGCATGCTGCCTTGATTGAAGCCGGGCAGGTCGACTACTACATCTCCGTTCCACTGCTGTACGACTTCAAGGTACGTGTGGATGGCGAGATGCGAGGTCGCAATGGTGGAGCCTGCGTGATTGGCGACATGCTCGATGTAGTGACCAACCATGAGCGCGATTGGCTGGTCGTGAACAGAGAGAAGCTACGTTTGCGCGGCAAGAACATGCGCTAGGAATACCCGGGTGATCGACTCGACCTGTTTTTGCCTCAGAATTGCTGGCTCGAGTCGCGCACGTATCCGTGGTCGGTCTACTTGTGGGATGCCAACGCGGGCGTCTATCACAACTTCCGCCGCAATGGATCCTGAGCGAGCTGCCGTTAGCCAATCTAGTTGCCGGCGAATGCGCGGCGAGCGCTCCCTAGCTCGCGTGCGCCCATTGCCATAGGATCGCTCGACGCTCTTCTAAGAGTCCCTGCGTCACAACCATCGATCATGAATCACGTCGAATCCAGCCGCACTGATTGGAATGCCACCAGCGACGAGTACCAAGCTCGTAACGAGGGCCAGCTGGACAACAAAGCAATGGCTTGGGGAGTGTGGGGCATTCCCGAAGAAGAAGTTTGTGCACTCGGACCCATCCTTGGAAAACGGATCCTGGAGCTTGGCTGCGGAGCCGCCCAGTGGTCGCGCTTCATGGCGGAGGCTGGCGCCGAGCCGATCGGAATGGACCTCTCCGAACGACAACTGCACCACGCGCGTCTGAAACTGCGCAACGCAGGCGTCATCGTGCCTCTGGTCCACGCTAACGCCGAGCAACTTCCCTTCGCCAACGAGAGCTTCGACTTGGTGTTCTGCGATCACGGCGCCACGACCTTTAGCGATCCTCATCGAACCATCCCCGATGCGACGCGGGTGCTGCGCAGGGGCGGCGAGCTGGTCTTCAATATGGCCAGCCCGATGCGCGACACCTGTGCGCGTCACGAGAATGGCGAGCCTAAGGCAGAGCTCGAGCGAGACTATTTCTCGATGCATCGCATCGTCGACGAGGACGGAGGTTGCTATTTCAATCTGCCGTATGGCGCCTGGATTCGGCTCTTTCGCCGCTGTGGCTTGGAACTCCTGGACATGATTGAGTTGCAGCCACCTGCCGGCGCGAAGACTACCTATGGCGGCTACATCTCCGAAGAATGGGCCAGGCGCTGGCCTGCCGAGATAATTTGGCGGTTGCGACGCCGCCCGTAACGTCAACGACCTAGTGTTGCGAGTCAGAAGTATCTTGAATTAGTGCAGGCAGTCATCGCTGATGGTCGTTTACCTGGTCATGCCTGTTACAAGAAAGGGAGTGGGACGCCCCAAAACGAGAGTCGAACTTACTGCAG
>JBLFWN010000120.1:0-20109 GCA_047611405.1 Planctomycetota bacterium
CGCCATATCGAAGTCGTACGTGAAGCTGCGCGGCTTCCCACAGAAGGTACCGTTCATGCGCAGCTTCATTGGACGCGGGGCGGTGTACATACCAAGCAGCACCAAGGACTCGCCCTGGTAGAAGTCGGGAATGACGGCAGGGTAGACATCGCGCCAGATGCGCGTGTCGACCTGGCCGTGCTGATCCAATACATCGAGCGTGACATCAGTAAAAACCGGACCACGCAGCTGATCGAAGAGACGCGCGATCTCGACCTCGACATCCTGTCCAGGCATCGAATAGGAAGCGCGTGCGCCCGTCGCCTCGGCAATCGAATCGAGCAAGGGCGCGTTGACATCACCGCCGACTCCAAAGGTGAAGACTCGCCGCCCATTCGTATTCTGAGTGCTTGCCAGCGAGCGGATCACGTCCTCACGCCGCTCGCCTATGGTCGGAATCCCGTCGGTCAGGAATATCACAATCGGCAAAGCGAGCTGACCGTGCTGCGCAGGGCGCTGCGACAAGGCCTGGGACAGGGCGCCGTGAATATTCGTTCCGCCGTGAGGCCGCATGGCTTGAAGGTAGCTACGTGCCGACAGCACCGCGCTGCGCGTGCTCCTCACCGGTTGCGTCTCGAAGCTCGCAATCTGCGTCGAGTAGTCGATGATGTTGAAAGCTTCGTGCTCGCCAAGTCCCTCTATCATTTGCAATGCGGCTTGCCGCACTTGATCTAGCTTGCCACCTGCCATGCTGCCTGAGCGATCGATGACGACCGTCAGTTCACGCGGCATCAGTTGCGTGCCGGGGTCGACCTCGGGCATACCCGCTAGCATCAAGAAGTGACCACCCGGTCCTTCGGGGCTGGCAAACAGCTGCATCGACGCACTCCAATCTGCGCGCTTGCGCATGATGGAAAGCCGGAAGGCGCCGGGTTCCTTCAACAGAGTGATCGGAGAGCTCGAGCGCGTACCGCCTCCGGCACGGCTCCTGCTCGGGTGCAACGCCAAGTCGTGGCTCGAACTGTGCAGCGTCACGCGGCCCGACGTCTGTCTCACATCGACCTGCACGCTCCACGGCACTTCGCCCAGCAAGGACTCGCTGCGCGGCAAGATATACTCGAGCGTTCCGCCCTGATCGCGAAGCACTTGTTCATAGCCGATGCGCATGCACTGCCTGCCACCAGCCGGCACAGGGAAGACGCTCGAACGGATCGATGCCGTTCCGACAAATTCGAGCAAAGCCGGATCTCGCATCGTCGCGACGATCGACTCATAGATGCGGCGCGCTTCATCGGCCGGCAGCAGTTCGGCCGTCGGCTCAAGGGCCCCGCCAGAGAAATCGAGTGTTGTGACCGCCGAGTCGCTCGGTACCGGAATCAACAGCGCCGTTTCCGCCGCTCGCGTGCCGCGATTGTGGACATGAATATCGAGACGCGTACGAGCCACGTTGCCAATGATCTCGATGCGCGCGTGCACACGCTCGACGATGACTTGCCGCGGTCCGGTGTTCGAAAAGCTACGCGCTTGCGGCACGACCCAGTGCGCCGGCTGCTGCGTCGATGTCCATGGCCCTACAGTGCGCTGCACCGGCCGCGCGGACGCGAGTGTGAGCGTAGCGCCAATCCCTATCGCGGCGGCGAATAGGCCGCGCCCGACTGTCTGCCCGCGACGCTCTTCTGTAACTCTGACCCCTTGCATACTGCCTCCGTGCTCGCTGCCTGGCTCGGAGCTCGTGGCGAAGTGCCCGTTCGCTCCTACGCCTAGTACTACGACACTTGGGGCCTTTGTCTTGGTAACGCGGTAGTAACGGGCTGGGGTCAGGCCGAGCAGAACCGGCTCAAGGCCACCTCCAGACAATTGCGCGGGGTATTCAGCGCCCACTTCGTGCCCAAAGCTGGCCTGCCAGGCTCAAACGGGCGGACGGCAGGAGT
Organism: Planctomycetota bacterium; assembly: GCA_047611405.1. Taxonomy (GTDB): domain Bacteria; phylum Planctomycetota; class UBA1135; order UBA1135; genus JBLFWN01. The sequence continues at coordinate 1,911 of JBLFWN010000120.1, forward strand.
CCAGGGACGGAACCAATGCCTGCTTATGCCCTCAGGACAAGTAGGGAGGGAGGCCCGCTCTAGCCGTCTCTCCTTCGCGCCCGCGCTTCCACACCAAACGATCAATCAAGCCATAAATACAAGCGCTCTCTCAGTCACAACAACCGAGAGAGCGCAGCGCCGCAGGTGCGGATTGAGCGCCTACAGCTTGCCCTCGACCGTGGCGAGGATCGCCGTCTCACGCTCGACAGCCTCATTAATGAGCCGCGTCGCCTGCTCGAGGTAGGCGCGCTTCTCGCCCTCATCCTTCAGATCGCCGACGTTGATACGCACGTTCAAGCCCGCGCCCAGCACGGCCGAGCGAGCGCAGAGAGCACCCACACCGGCGTCCGAGAGTGATGCAGGCAGGCCGGACTCGGCCATCGCTTCGAGCACATCCATAGAGCGCAGCGCCGTCTTCATCACGCGCAAGGGCACCTCGATCGCGTTGCGCGTCGCTGATTGAATGGCATCGTCGCGCTGCGCTGCATCGACCTTCCATGCCGCCATGATCGCATTGAATGCGGCCGTGTCTTCGTCCACCAAGCGCAGCAATTCGCTCTGGCAAGATTTGCCCTCTTCGGCCTTATCAGAGAACTCTTCCCAGCGCTCGTCCCAACCACGCTTGTGACTCGACAGATTCGCGACCATGCTACCGAGCGCTGCACCGAGTGCACCCAATGCGGCGGCGACACTACCGCCGCCAGGCGCGGGCGATTCAGAGGCGGTCTCCTCGACGAAGCCCGTCAGGCTCATGTCGACCAGGCCAGCGGGTGCCCCGCTCGCGATTTTGTACTCGATAATCTTCTCGGCCGGATCGAAAGAAGTCAGCTCGTCGAGCCCCATCGAGCGCACGGCGATCTTGATCAACTCAGCATCCGAGACGCCAGTGGACCGCTTCTGCTTGCGCAAGAAATAGCGCCCCGCGTCGAGCATGGCTTGCAGCGGAATCAATCCAACCAACTCGGAACCCGTCACGCGAACACCCCTATCGCGGGCGCGTTCGTTGCATTCGTCGAATGCGACGTGAGCCGAGGTGACCGAGATGTTGGTCAGGTTCATCGAGATTTGTGCGACGCCGTACTCCTCGATATACCAACCAATGCCTTTGACACACTGTAATGTACCCGGCGTCCAGGTCGGATTGCCGTCCGCGTCACGCACGATCTCACCCGTCACGGGATCCGGCTCGCGCTTGACGCGTCCCTTCTCGCGCACATCGAATGCGATCGCATTCGCGCGCCTCGACGAGGTCGTGTTCAAATTGACGTTGTATGCGATCAAGAAGTCGCGCGCGCTGACTGCGGTCGCGCCGGTCTTCGCTTGAAAGTTGCTCGGACCATAGTCCGGCTTCCAACGCGGATCGGCCAAGCGCTCTTCGAGCGCTTCATACTCGCCGGAGCGCACCGTCGCGAGGTTGCGGCGTTCATCGATCTTGGCCGCGTTCTCGTAGCAGAAGATCGTTAGGCCGACTTCCTCGCCAAGCCGCTGCGCAAGAACGTGCGCGTACTCGACCGTCTCCTCCATCGTCACTTCCGAAATTGGAACGAGTGGACAGACATCCATCATTCCGAAGCGCGGGTGTTCGCCCGAGTGCTGACTCATGTCGATCAGCTCGGCAGCCTTGGCCGCCATGCGCACTGCGGACTCGATCACAGCCTCGGGCGGACCGACGATCGTCACGACGGTCCGGTTTGTAGCCTTGCCAGGGTCGACATCCAGCAGGCGCACGCCTTCAACCGTCTCGGCCAGCTCGGTGATGGACTGGATCACGGCCATATCCCGGCCTTCACTGAAGTTCGGAACGCATTCGATCAAACGGGCCAAGGTGCTATCTCCGCTACTCTACTGAGGGGAAGGAGGGCTACTCGCCCTAAGAGGCAAGCACTCTACGAAGCCCAGCGCGGGAGTCGATAGCAGAGTCCTTTGATTGGCGAGGACAACCATAGGTGGGCACCTCATGACGCTTTCCGCTCCCCACATAGAGCCGCAGCTAATGCAGACTCAATCGGGTTCGGCCCTGCGCTGATCAAAGTTGTCCGAAGGCGGTCCCAGATCGCCAGGCCGCGCTTCACCATCTGAACCATCGCGCCCTTTCAGGCGTCCCTTCTCGAGCAGCGTCGCCGGTACGACCGCGTCTTTGCCGAACTTGGCTCGCAGGCGGTCCATGCCTTCTGCTGCACGCGTCAGCTTGGCATCCTTGGCTGACTCTTCGGGCGCCGGACCATCGGCATCTCCGAATAGCATCGGCTGCACCGGTGTGCGCACATCCTCTAGCTTGGAAATCTGCACACCCAACAGACGCAACGGCCTCGAGTCGACTTTGCTCAAGAGCTCGCTCGCGACCTGATAGATGCGCGGCCCCAGGTTCGTCGGGAAGTCGAGCGTGCGCGTGCGCGTCACGGTCTTGAAGGTCGAGTAGCGCGCCTTCAACGTGATCGTACGTCCGCGCAAACCCTTGTCGCGCAAGGTGAATGCCAGCTCCTCACTGAAGCCCAGCAAGAAGGCGCGCAACTCCTCGCGATCACGAATGTCATCCGGGAAGGTGCGCTCCATACCGTGTGACTTTTCTTCACGGCGCGGGGTGACGCGGCGCGGATCGACCCCATGCGCGAGGTCATGAATCCACAGTCCAGAAGCACCAAAGCGCCCCGCCACATCCTGCCGGTCGAGCTCCGCCAAGTCCGAAATCGTCGTCACGCCCAATCGCTCGAGACGCTGCGCGGTGCGCGGGCCAACACCAAAGATTTTCGAAACCGGCAACGGGTTCAACACCTCTTTGATCTCGTGCGGCTCGATCACTCGGAAGCCATCGGGCTTGTCCAAGTCAGATGCCAACTTGGCCAGGAACTTGGTCGGTGCGATCCCGACCGAAGCCACGAGTCCGATCTCGCGCAAAATATCGCGTTTGATGCCACGTCCGATTTCGATCGCATCGCCGAACAAACGCTCTGTCCCGCTCACATCCAGAAAGGCCTCGTCGAGCGACAAGGGCTCGACCAGGGGCGTGTAGCGTCGAAAGATCTCCATGATCTGTCGGCTGGCCGTCGTGTAACGATCAAAGTCTGGCGCGACCAACACGATGTCCGGGCACAGGCGCTGGGCTTGAGCTGTCGGCATGGCCGAGTGCACGCCGAACTCGCGCGCCTTGTAGCTTGCGGCAGAGATCACACCTCGACCCGAAGCGGAACCACCGACGCAAACGGGCTTGCCGCGCAGCGACGGGTTGTCGCGGATTTCGACGGATGCGTAGAACGCATCCATGTCGATGTGCAGGATCGAGGAGGCTGTGACAGAGGCCAAGGGCCTTCCAGAGTGCGCTGGTTGGCTGCAAACCGTCAAGGCGTAGAGCCCTGATCTGGTCAAGCTCTGTCCGCCGGGACGAATTAGCTTCGGGGCTGTCTCGATTGCCGGAACTCCTTGCTCGACGCATGCGGCGTCACTCAGCCCGCTGGCTGGGCTGCCGATAAGAAGAAAACCCTCCTTCCGACTCATCGGCCTCACCTGAATCAGCATGCCTAAAGTCGCCAACCAACACCGATCGGATCTCGACAAGAAGCCCCAGACCCAGGGCATCGAGATCACCGCGCGCCGCAGTCTGCCCGACGGTTGGCGCTTCGATCAGGATTTGCTCGTGCTGTTTGGAGAAGACGAAGGGCAAGTCGAACAGCAGCGCGATGCGGGGCAACGACGCATCATTCACTTCGACCCATCGGCGAAACGGGCCCATGACTTCGACAACGGAGTCGCTGTCGTGAGCAAACAGACCGAGCTGATGCAAGTCGTGCAACTGATCACAGGCGAAGCTCCAACACGCGTCAACTTATGGGTCATGTTTGGCGCCGAACCGCCGCTCGAACTACAGCGCGAGATCTCCGCGACACTGGCAAAGGCAGTTAAGGCTTGGCTCGTGAATCGAAACACGATGGAGAGCTTTGGGGAGCTGTGGTTGCGCCAACTCGTCGCCAACATGTGGCGCGTCGCAGTGCACCCGACTGTTCAAGAACTGGACGGGATTTTCGAAGACCGCCCGTGCTTGATCGTCTCACCCGGACCATCACTCGAAAAGAACATCGACCAAGTACCGGCCTTCGTCGGCAAGGCGGTCATCGTAACTTGTGCTCACGCACTGCATGCACTCGAGAGCGTTGGTGTCGTGCCTGACATCGTCGTTGTCGGCGATGCAAGGGAATTGCGCTGGCAGTACGCGGACTACGACTTCTCGCGCGTCAAGGCGATCGTGCAGATGGCGGGCGGGAGCGAAGCTATCTTCGACTTACCCGCACAGCGAGTCTTCACCTATGGCTTCAGTCAAGAAGTCGACTTGTGGCTGTATTCGATCCTGGGCAAGCAAGGCTTCTTGGCCTCGGGTGGATCCGTTGCCTGCGTCGAGCTAAGTTTGGCACTGCGCATGGGTTGCCCCGAAGTGATCTATATTGGTCAGGACCTGGCCTTCGATGGAGAGCGCTACTACACGGGCACGGTACGGGATGGTGGATCGAAAGCGCGCGTCAGCGATGACGGCAAATCGATGATCCTCGAACGCTACCTTCCTGTGGACGAGCACAACCACAAGAACAAACCGATCACCCGAGCAGATCCTCAAAACATCCTGCAAGTGCGCGGCTACAACGGCGGTAAGGTCGAGACTTCGTACTGCCTGTCTGTCTTCCGTGATTGGTTCACGCTTGTCGTGGATTCAGATATCTGCAGCGCGCGCGTGTTCAATTGCACCGAAGGCGGCGCGTACATCGACGGCATGCTGCACCTGCCCTTGCAGCAAGTCCTGCGAAGAATGCGTGAGTCCACGGGTCCTCCAATAGCCACGGCACTCGATCAATGCATCGAAGGTTGGGACTCCGAACAGGCGCGCGAGCGGATGCTGAAGTTCATGCAGACAATGAGCAAGGATCTGGCGCGCTGCCAATGGCTCTCGCAACAGTGCCTGCAAGTGATCAAGAAGGCGCGCAAGCGACCGGCCGAACTGGACAAGCTGCAACGGCACGAGGCAGAACTCCAACACCTGCTGGACGACTTGCCCTTCGCATCCATGGTCGCGACACGTGAGATCGAAAAGGCAGCCGACCTCGGGCAGACCGCGACCACGATGGAGCAGAGCCTAGATGCGGCTCAGCGCTTGTACGCCGTCGTCCTGCGCGCAATGCAGATGATGCAGGATCCATTGGGCGAGTCGCTGCGGCGCCTCAATGCGGCCTGAGCGCTCGCCAGTCACTTGCCTGGGCCCCTGACTCGAGCCAAGGAACGGGAGCACAAGCGAGTGCCTTCCATCAATTCAAGCATCGTTCGCGCGCTACATCGAACCGGCGCAGCTTGCGATCGCTCGCCCGGGTGTAGAGCGCCAGGCGCTGCAAGCTGAGCCCTACTCCGCTGAAATCGAGTGCGCTGGCCCACTGCAGAGCAGCTTCGCGCTGAGGATCCGTCGCAAGCCGCAAAGGACGTGCAATCGTGATATGCGCCTTCGGGGGCCGTCGATCTGGGCGCGCGCCAGCAATCTCGAGCCAACGCCCGCGCACGCGGCCCATTTCTCGCTCGACCTCCTCACGCCCCTCCGTCAACAGGATAGACAGCGCCGAGTATCGCTCGGGGGGCCCCATCGGAACAACTTCGCCCAGCCCAACATCGAGAGCACCGACCCCCCAATCGGAGCTGGCCGCGAAGGCTTCGGCGGCGCCCTCCGGACCGCAAGAGCCCAAGAAGGCCAGGGTCAAATGCAGGTCCAGCGCGTCAAAGCCTTGAATTCCCTCAGGCGCCGGGCCCGCGCGCTCCTCGAACCAGCCAACGGCTGAGACGCTCAGGGCGAGGAACCAATTGGGCTTCATGAGCCCGAGCATACGGGTCATCCATTACCCATGCTCGCCGGAATTCAGATCCAAGGAGGACGTCCCGCTAAGTCATTCCCTATTCTCTTCCACTCATGCGCTTTGAGAAAGTCCACCTGGAAGGTTTCGGCTACGCGCTGCCCGAGGAACGTGTGTTCTCCGATCAACTCGAAGAGCGCGTGGCGCCTTTGTACGAGCGGCTGCGTCTGCACGTCGGTCGACTCGAGTTGATGAGTGGTATTCGCGAGCGCCGCTTCTGGCCGGTCGGAACCAGGCCGAGCAGCGTCGCCACGCTCGCGGCTGAACACGCACTCGAACGCAGCGGCTTCGATCGCTCGCGCATCGGCATTCTCATTCACGCATCGGTCTGCCGCGACTTTATGGAACCGGCAACCGCCTCGGTCGTGCACGCAAGACTCGGGCTGCCGCCGACCTGCCAAGCCTTCGATTTATCCAACGCCTGCCTCGGCTTCGCGAATGCGATGACGGTCGTTGCAGGCATGCTGGAGCGCGGCGAGATCGAAGCCGGTTTGGTCGTCGCCGGTGAGGATGGCCGGCCACTGGTCGACGAAACCCTTGCCGTGCTTGCACGCAATACAGAAGCAGGAAGAGCGGATTTGAAGACGGCCTATGCTTCGCTGACGATCGGCTCCGGAGCCGCTGCGCTCGTGATGACACGTGCTGATGTCGCACGCAGTTCGAGGCGTTTGATTGGAAGCGTGGCACTGGCTGCGACCGAACATCACGAGCTTTGCTCGGGCGACCGCGCCGAGGGCGGAGGGCTGTTGATGGAGACCGACTCGGAGGCACTGCTGCACGCCGGCAATGCGCTAGCGGCTCGCACCTGGGAAGCCTTCGAGCAAGAGACCAGCTGGACGCGACAAACCGTCGATCGCATCGTCACCCATCAGGTCGGGGCCGCGCACCGCAAGTTATTGCTCGAGACGCTCGAGTTGGATCCCGCGAAGGATTTCCCGACGGTCGAGACGCTCGGCAACATCGGCTCGGTGTCTTTGCCAATCAGTTTCGCGCTCGCGGAAGAGGCTGGATTCATCGAGGACGGCATGCGTACCTCGATGCTCGGCATAGGGTCGGGATTGCACTGCATGATGCTCGCCGTGCAGTGAGGCGTGCTGTTGCGCTCCCTAAGCGCGCCCCGGGCCCCTAGGTCCGGCTGCACTCCTTAAATCATGCCAATTTCGCTCCGGGGCACCATTTCGGAGCCAGCCACCGGGTACTAGCCGGGAATTTGACGGGATTTTGGAGCACCTCTTGCCTGCGGCAGAGAGCTGAGATACAACGCCGCCCCACAAAGTTCAGGGAAACCTGAAATCCAGCACCTACGTGATACGCACAATCGGGAAAGGTACTCGGGTGCGCCCTCGATCTCGCCGGTACGACCGGTCAGCTCACCCCCCTCTCGTCGCCCCCCCGCAAGGCCCGATCATGGCTTCTGAGACCAAAACCAGCACGCCGATGAAATTCGAAGGCCTGGACGAGCCCCTGCTCGAACAGCTTCCGACCTTCGAGATTTTCTTCAAGACCTTCGGGTTCAAGCGCATCCATGGCCGGGTGTGGGGCCTGCTCGTGTTGGCGGGTCAGCCCCTGTCCAGCAAGCAAGTTGCATCGGAGCTGGCAATCTCTCAAGGAGCCACGAGCACATGCGTGAGCGAGCTCAGCGAGTGGGGTGCGATCACGTCCAGCTTCGACAGCTCGCGCCGCTGCCACCTGCACAGTCCGGTTGGAAACACGCTGCGCATCGCGGCCACCGTGCTTCGTCGTCGCGAGCAAGTGATCTTTGGCCAGTTCAAGCAGGGCGCGACTAAGACACTTAACTACGTACAAGAGCGCTACGGCGAACGCGACCCGCGCGCGATCACGCTGCGCTCGATCATCTCGTCTTGCGAGATCGCCGAAGCAATCATGCAGATGGTGTTCACCTCGGTTGCAGGCGCACTCGGCGACCCCGAAAGCTTGTTGTCGCGAGCAATCGGGACAGCGATGAAGATCGGAGCGATTCCGGTTAAAGCCCTGGGTCGTTCGAATGGCGGTCCAGGATTCGCAGAGATTCAAGATGCGCTTCGATCAGCTCCCGCGCCGACTTTGCACATGAATGACATGTCCGAATCCGGTGAGTTGCTGCATGAGGACGAGTTCGATGAGGAGCAGGAAACTGCCGAGGCTCTCGACTCCCACTCGGAGGAAGACACGCAGCGAAGCTCGAATGGTCAACCCAACACTAGTAGCACCCTAGAGAAAAATGCCCGTCATGGTTGATCTGCCCCGCATCGTCATCACGGGTGTCGGTTTGACGAGCCCGAACGGCGACTCTTTAGATGAGTACCGCGCCAATTTGCTGGCCGGCGTCTCTGGCGTCGAAGCCTACTCCATTCGCTATGTAGGCGAGACCTACGCCGGCGTCTGCCACTTCGACACGGGTCGCTACCAGAAGCGAAAAGAGCTGCGCCGCGGAACGCGCGCCGGCTCGATCGCGATCTATTGCGCAAACGAGTCACTGGCTTCGGCCGGTCTAAAGATTGACGAGCTTGATCGCGCTCGCATTGGTGTCTACGTCGGAACGACCGAACACGGCAACGTCGAGACCGAGAACCAGATTCACGAGGTCAGCAAGTACGACTTTGATCTCTCGTTCTGGTCGCATCATCACAATCCGCGCACTGTCGCGAACAATCCGGCCGGCGAAGTGACGCTGAACCTTGGCATCGAGGGTCCTGCTTATGCGCTGGGCGGTGCCTGTGCGGGCGGAAACTTGGGGCTGATCCAAGGCGCGCAGATGCTGCAGCTTGGCATCGTCGATGTCGCGCTCGCGGGCGGCGTTTCCGAATCAATTCACACCTTCGGTATCTTCGCCAGCTTTGCGGCGCAAGGCGCGCTGGGCAGTCACGCAGATCCGACCAAGGTCTCGCGCCCCTTCGATAGCTCACGCAACGGCATCGTCGTCTCCGAGGGCGGTTGCCTGTACACGCTCGAGCGGCTTGAAGATGCGCAGAAGCGCGGCGCTACTATTCTGGCCGAAGTGGTGGGCTATCACGTGAATTCGGACGCGACCGATTTCGTGCTGCCGAATCCCGAGCGTCAAAACCAATGCATGCGCGCTGCGATGAATCATGCAGGCATGACGCCCGATCAGATCAGTATCGTCAGCTCGCACGCGACCTCAACGCCGCAAGGCGACATCCAGGAGTGCAGCGCCATGCGCCAGGTGTTTGGGGACACGAAAGGTGTCCACATCAACAACACCAAGAGCTTCATCGGCCACACGATGGGTGCAGCGGGCGCCCTGGAGTTGGCTGGCAACCTGCCCTCCTTCAGCGACGGTTTCGTTCACCCCACGATCAATGTTGATGAGCTCGACCCCGATTGCGAATTGCCGGGCCTCGTGCTCGACAAGCCGCTCGAAGCGGGTCGCGTCGAGAGCATCTTGAACCTCTCATTCGGGATGCTTGGCATCAACTCTGCAGTCATCGTTCGGCGCTTCGACGCCTGAGTACGACACACCGAACGACTCTTCCCCCACCTCACGAACAACTGAATCCCCACCCCACAGGGAACCGAATCCATGACAAAAGAAGACATCGTCGACGCCATCAAAGACATCATCGCCACCATTGCTCCGGACGAAGAGCTCGATGGCTTGAAGTACGAAGAGCGTCTGCGCGACCAGATTGAGCTGGACTCGATGGATTTCCTCGACATCGTGATGGAACTGCGCAAGCGCTATGGCGTGCAGGTTCCGGAAGAGGACTACAAAGAGCTGGCTTCGCTGCAGAGCTGCTGCGAGTACTTGCACACGCACTTGGCGGACAAGGAACTAAAGATCTCCGTCTGAGTTTGAATTGCCCCGACGTCGTCGCAATGCGTCGTCTCGCTGAGGCTTCGCGACCCGGGGCGGATCGGCCCCTGTAGAGACTCCAATAGAGACTGATGTCCCCCACTGCCCAGCCCCGAACCGAACGCTTCGACACCGTCATCATCGGTGCCGGTATGAGCGGACTCGCGGCGGGCATTAGGCTCGCGCAGTTCGACCAACGCGTGTTGATCGTCGAGAAGCACTATCTGTGGGGCGGACTGAACTCCTTCTACAAACGGGCGGGCCGGCGCATCGATGTCGGCTTGCATGCGTTGACGAATTACATCCCGGCCGGCAAGGCACCGGGGCGTAAGCGTCGGCCATTGTCACGCATACTGCGCCAGTTGCGCATCGCGCATGCCGACCTCGAGTTGGGGCAACAAAGCGAGTCATGTGTTGCCTTCCCGAGCGAGCGGCTGCGCTTCTCGAACGACATCGAACTACTGACATCCGAAGTCGAACGCGCATTTCCAAGCCAGCGCGACGGCTTCGCGCTCTTGCTGGATGCCGTCGTGGAGTATCCATCCGAGGATGGTCAGCGCGACGAGCGCACCGCTCGCGAAGTCCTGGCAGGCATGATCGACGACCCCTTGCTGATCGACATGCTGCTGCTGCCTATCCTCTACTACGGCAGCCCGACGCCGAATGACTTGGCGTGGACATCCTTCATCACGCTCTTCAAGAGCCTCTATGAAGAGGGCTTCGCTCGTCCTCGCGGAGGCGTGAAGACCCTGCTCGACTTGTTGCGTTCACGCTACAAGGAGCTCGGTGGTGAGTTGCGCATGAGTGCAGGTGTCGAGCGGATCGAACATAAGGAAGGCACTCTCGAAGCTCTCGTGCTCGAGAACGGAGACCGCATTGAGGCCGGCTGCGTGCTGTCTTCGGCTGGCTGGGTCGAGACGCTCGGGCTGGCGGGCCTGCAGCACGAAGTGAAGCCATCCGAATACGGCGCGCTCTCCTTCGTCGAGTCAATCTCGATTCTCGATCGCCCCACGCGCGAACTGGGGCACGACACGACGATCACTTTCTTCAACAGCGCGGATCGCCTGGTGTACGCGCCGCCCGAGTCCGATGTCGACTTCCGCAGCGGTGTTATCTGTTGCCCCGACAACTACCAGAGTCCCGGCGCGCTGGAGGAACCTGCGCTGCGTTTGACGCTGCTCGCGAACGCGAAAAAGTGGGCTGCCAAGCCGGAAGATCAGTACGTAGCCGACAAGGAGAGCGTTTGGCAACAAGGGCACGCCGCCATCACGCCCTTCGCCCCGGACATCCGCGAGCACACGATCTATAAGGATCTGTTCACGCCCCGCACGATCACGCACTACACCGGACACCCCGGCGGTGCGATCTACGGCAGCCCGATCAAACGCCCCAGTGGTGAGACGCCAATCCATGGCTTGTACCTGTGCGGTACTGACCAAGGTTTTCTCGGCATCGTCGGTTCGATGCTGAGCGGCATCGCGATGGCGAACCTCCACGCATTGCAAAACGCCTGATGACACCTAAGCCGATCTACTACACCGGCAGTGGCGCCGGAAAGGCGCCTCTACGCAGCGATCCGCTGCGCAAGGCAAAGGCTCGCTATGACGTAATCGTCATAGGCAGCGGCCTCGCGGGCCTGACGGCCGCCAATATTTTGGGGCGCGCAGGTCACTCTGTGTGCGTCCTCGAGCAGCACTACAACTTTGGTGGCCTCGCTACCTGGTTCAAGCGCAAGGGCGGACACATCTTCGACATCTCGCTGCACGGCTTTCCGATCGGCATGCGCAAGACGTGCCGCAAGTATTGGAGCCCCGAGATTGCGAGTCGTATCGAGCAGCTCGATTCGGTGCGCTTCGACAATCCGCAGTTCTCCTTCGAGACTAACTTCACGCGCGTCGACTTCACCGAGAAGCTCGTGAAGGTGTTCGGGATCGAACGCAGCATCGTCGAGCGCTTCTTCACCGATCTGGCGGAGATGAATTTTTACGACCAGGACGGCCGTACCACGCAAGAGCTGTTCGAGGAGTACTTCCCGGGGCGCAATGACGTCCATCGCTTGCTGATGGAGCCGATCTCCTACGCGAACGGCTCGACGCTCGCAGACCCGGCAATCTCGTACGGTATCGTGTTCTCGAATTTCATGAGCAAAGGGGTCTACACCTTCACCGGTGGCACAGACCTCTTGATCGGCGAGATGAAGCGCGAGCTTGCGCGCGGCGGCGTCGACCTATTCGGGCGCGCGCAAGTCGAGTCCATCGTCGTCGAATCGGGACGCGTGCGCGGCGTGCAAGTGGAGGGCCGCTTCATTGCTGCCGACTGCGTGCTCTCCAACGCCGGGATCAAGGCAACCATCAATCGGCTGGTCGGCGAAGAACACTTCAGCGAAGACTTCTACAAGGGCGCGAACGACATTCGCCTGAGCACATCCTCTTCTCAGGTCTACATGGGCCTGCGCAAGGGAGTGGAGCTGCCCTGGATAACCGACCTCTACTTCACGTCGACGCGGCCAGAATTCACATCCGAGGCGTTGTGCGACATGCACGGTGAGAGCCGCACCTTCTCCTTCTACTATCCCAAGGTTCGCCCGGGGACCGGCCGCGCAACGATCGTTTCTTCGATGAACGCACGCTGGGAAGACTGGGGCGGCTTGGATCGCGAAGAGTACGAGCGACACAAGCAAAAGTTGATTGCCGACAACGTCGCCGGACTCGAGCGCTATCTGCCCGGCATTTCGGCCGACATCGAGCATGTCGAGGCTGCCACGCCCGCAACCTTCGGCTTCTATACCGAGAGCTCGCGCGGCACATCCTTCGGCACCAAGTTCGAAGGCCTGCAGTACAGCATGGAGCTCTCGAAGCAGGTCGAGGGACTCTACCACTCCGGCAGCGTCGGCATCATCATGTCGGGCTGGCTCGGGGCCGCCAACTACGGCGCAATCACTGCGAACAAGATCGATGCCTTCATCCATTCGATGAAGGTTGCACTGCAAGGAATGGAATCCTGATGCCCGAAAACGACGGCAACCTGCGCTTCGACTTCAGCGGACAACGCGTCGTCGTGACCGGCGGCACACGCGGTATTGGCGCAGCGACGACGCGCGCCTTCTTGACGGCCGGCGCAACGGTCCATGCGACCTATCGCAGCGACGATACCGCTGCCGAGGCCATGCGCGAGACATGTGGCGAGGACTCGGAACGGCTCTCATTGCATCGCTTCGACTTGACGGATTTCGCAGCGGTCGAGAACTTTTGGAATGAGCTGGACGAGTCCGCGCCCGAAGGCGTCCAGGTCCTGGTCAATAACGCCGGCATCCGGCGTGACGGCGTGCTTGCAATGATGAGCCCCGAGGATTGGTCGGGCGTCATCGACGCCAACCTGACCAGCGGCTTCGCGATGAGCAAGTTCGCGGTGATGAATATGATGCGACAACGCTATGGCCGCATCCTGTTCCTGACCTCGCCGGCGGGCCGCTTCGGCTTCGAGGGCCAAGGCAACTACTCCGCCTCGAAGGCCGGGCAGGTTGGCCTTGCGCGCTCACTCTCGAAAGAGACTGCCAAACGCGGCATTACCGTCAATTGTGTCTCGCCCGGCTTCATCGGCACGGACCTGCTCTCTGACCTGCCCGACGAGCAGGTCAAAGCGTACAAGAAGACCATTCCGCTCAGGCGCTTCGGTGCGACGGAAGAGATCGCTACCGCATGCATGTTCCTGGCTTCGCGCGAAGCGAGCTACATCACCGGCGAAACACTCGAAGTCAGCGGAGGCCTGTAATGAGTACAACGAGCCCGAACAGTGAACCCAAGAGTGTGGGTGAGCGAGAGCGCATCGAAGCCCTGCTCCCCCACCGTGATCCGTTTCTGTTCGTGGACCGCATCCTCGAGGAGAGCGATAGCCGCGTCCTGACCGAATGGTACATCGCACCCGAGCTCGACTGCTTCCGCGGTCACTACCCGGGCCAGCCCTTGCTGCCGGGGGTGTTGATCTCCGAGTTCGTCTTCCAAACAGGAGCGCTGCTTATCTACTTGGGCTCGAAAGACGACCGCGACCATGAGGGCACACCCGTAATGACGCGTATCGAGGATGCACGCTTCAAGCGCATGGTGCTACCGGGTGACACGCTGCGCGCCGAGGTGAAACTGGAGGAGAGATTGGCAAACGCTCGCTACCTCTCCGGCAAAGTGACACGCGACGGAAAGCTGGTCGCACGCTTGCGCTTTGTGCTTGCCGTCGCGCCGCCCGAATCGGAGAGCGGGAGCCAAGGCTGATGGACGGTTTTGGAATGCAGGGCCGGCGCGTCCTTGTCGTCGGATTGGCTAACCGCAAGAGCGTTGCCTATCACGTCGGCAAAAAGCTCGAAGAGGCCGGAGCAATCCCGATCTACGTCGTGCACACAGAAGAGCGCAAGCTCGATGTGCAGCGCCTGACGAAGGAGCGCGATGTGCATGTCTGCGACCTGCGCCAAGCCGATCAAATCGAGGCTCTGGCCAGCGCCTTCGATGGACAACCCGCGCTGGCAGGTATTGTTCACTCCGTCGCCTTCGCCAACTACTCGCGCGGCCCCGTGCCCTTCCACGAGACCGAGCGGAAGGACTTCTTGGACGCGATCGATGTGTCTTGTTTCTCGCTCGTCGCACTGTCCAACGCCTTCCGCGAGCGCTTGACCGAAGACGCATCCGTCGTGACCATTTCGATCTCGAGCACGACCATGGCGTCGGAGAACTACGGCTATATGGCGCCTGTCAAGGCGGCCTTGGACTCTGCCGTCGTATTCTTAGCGAAGAGCTTCAGCAAGGCCGGCCGCGTGCGCTTCAACGGGGTACGTGCGGGTTTGCTGAAGACTTCGTCTTCCGCCGGCATTCCTGGCTACCTCGACTCCTACATGTTCGCCGAGAAGGCTACGCTGCGCGATCAAGGGCTGCGTACCGAAGAGGTTGCCGATACCACGCTATTCCTGTTGTCGCCTCGCTCGAGCGGAATCAATGCGCAAGGTCTCGTCGTCGACGCAGGCATGAGCGTGAACTACTTCGACAAAGAGATCGTGCGCTCCTTCACGGAAGCTCAGTTGGAGCGCGACTCGCAATGAGCGCTCTGTTGATGCCCGTCATGCTTCAACCAGGGCTGCAAGACAAGCGCACTCCCCCGCCGGAGCGCATCGCAGCACAGCGCACTGCGTCCAAACGCGCCGTGCGAGCCTCGGCCACACGCAACGCGGCCTCGATCGGCGTGCTCCGTAAGGCGGGCAGCGGCGCACCGCTGCAGACGCAGGGCTGGCACTACTCACTCAGCCATTGCTCCAGCTGGGTCGCGGGAGTTATTCACAGAGCACCTGTCGGCATCGATGTCGAAGCCGTGCAGGAGCGCAGACAAGAATTGGTCGAGAAGGCGCTCAGCGACGAGGAGCGCAGCTTGATGCCGGAGCAGGATGCGGCGTTGGCTTTTGCGCGCGCCTGGACTGCGAAAGAGTCCATCTTGAAGCGAGCCGGCATCGGCCTCGGCGACCTGTCGAAGTGCAAGATCATCGAACAGCAAGCTGCGGACGAGCTTGTGCTCGAATACAAGGGCGAGCGCCAACTCGTGCGCCAGCTGGTTCACGAAGGTCACGTCTTCGCGCTACACACAGCTGGCATCGATTGGAGTGTCAGCTGGGATGGATTTGCGTCTATTGAGGCCGGAGCATGAGCAATCCGCCGATTGAACGCGCACAGGAACTGACACGCCCCTTCAAGCAGCTCTACGACTTCGAGCCGCACTTCACGGAGACGCCCGCAGGTTGGCAGCACTATGTCGACGAGGGCGACCAGCACAGCGATCCGATTCTGTGCGTACACGGCAACCCGACCTGGTCCTTCATCTGGCGTCGCGTCGCGACCGAGTTTCGTGCGGATGCGCGAGTCGTCGCACCCGACCACATGGGCTGCGGTTTGTCGGATCGTCCTCAGGACTGGTCGTATCGACTCGAAGACCACGTCGACAACCTCGAGCGACTCGTACTGAAGCTGGACCTGAAGCGCATCACGCTCGTCGTTCACGACTGGGGCGGCGCCATTGGCATGGGCGTTGCCGTGCGGCACCCCGCGCGCTTCGAGCGCTTCGTCGTCAGCAACACGGCAGCCTTTCCTTCTTCGCTGATCCCGAAGCGCATTGCTGTCTGCCGCATCCCGCTCCTCGGTTCTTTGATGCTGCGCGGCCTGGGCGCCTTCGAGCGCGCTGCAACCGTGATGGCGACGAAGACAGGCCTTGATCCCGCAGTCAAACAAGGTCTGCTCGCGCCTTACACAAACTGGCATGACCGCATCGCTGTTCAGCGATTTGTGCAGGATATTCCGATGCGCGAGAGTCATCCGACATGGAGCATCTTGAACCAGATAGCGGACAAGTTGACGCTCTTGGCTGACAAGCCGATGCTGTTGCCGTGGGGCGAGCGCGACTTCTGCTTCTCCCCGGCATTCCGCAAGGAGTGGGAAGAACGCTTCCCGCAAGCCGAGTCGATTCCATTCGAGAAGGCCGGGCACTACTTGTTCGAGGATGAGACCGAGCGCTACCTGGAAGAGCTGCGAGCCTTCATCGGCCGCTATCCTCTGCCGCCTTCGGATGCGCAGAAGCAAGCCCAGCTAGCATGACCCTGATGGAAGCCCAGGACCCCTTCCTCGCGTTCGGGCCTCTGCCGGACCAGGTCAATATGGCGCAGCTGCTGCCGCAGAGCGCCAGCAAACATCCCGAGCGAGATGCCTTGCTGGAGCAAGGCTCTGGGCCTGTCGCGAGCTGGCGCCGTGTTTCCTACGCCGAACTCGAAGCGCGTGCTTGTGCCATCGCACGCGGTCTGGCGCAACGCGGCGTGCGACATGGCGACCGCATCTGCCTGTTCGTCAAGCCGGGTATCGAGCTGATCGCGATCACCTATGCGCTCTTCAAGCTGGGCGCCGTGCCTGTACTGGCTGATCCCGGCATGGGCCGCAAGTCACTGCTCAATGTCGTGCGCCGTATGCGACCACGCGTCTTCATCGGCGTCCCGATGGCGCACGCGGTGCGACTCGCTTTTCGCTCCGCCTTCGCCAGTGTCGAGCTCGCGATCACAGTCGGCCGACGCGTCTTCTGGGGCGGACCGACCTTGGCTCAGGTCGAGCGTGGCTCGGACGATGCGCTCGACTTGGCTGGCACGAAGGCGGAAGACACGGCGGCAATCCTCTTCACATCTGGCAGCACCGGGCCGCCCAAAGGCGTCGTCTACACGCATGGCATGTTTCATGCGCAAGTGCTCGCGCTGCAGGCCTTGTACGGCTTCGAATCTGGCGCAATCGACCTGGCCTGCTTCCCGCTCTTCGCGCTCTTCGATGTCGCCTTCGGAATGACGACCGCGATTCCGGACATGGACGCGAGCCACCCCGGACGTTGCGATCCAGCCAAGATCGTTCGCGCGCTGCAAGAAACCGGTGCATCGACTAGTTTCGGCTCGCCTGCCATTTGGCGCCGCGTCGTCCCGCACTGCATCCAGAACGACATCCAACTATCGTCCTTGAAGCGCGTCTTGATCGCGGGCGCACCCATCCCACGCTCGCTCGTCGAGCAATTCCATCGCGTCCTGCCTGCAGACGGTGATGTGCACACGCCCTATGGCGCGACCGAATCCTTGCCGGTCAGCTCGATCAGTGGACGCGAGATTCTGGAGGTCGGTGAACGCACGCGAAACGGCGGCGGCACTTGTGTAGGCAAAGCTGCTAGCGGAATCGATATGCGCTTGATCGAGATCAGCGACGAAGTGCACGCCAACTGGTCCGATGCGCGCGTCGTTCAGAACGGCGAACTAGGTGAAGTCTGCGTGCGCGGCCCCGTCGTGACCCACAGCTACGCCGAGGACGCAGCCGCGACCGCTGCTGCCAAGATGCGTCCTGTCGCATCCGAGTCGGGCTTGTGGCACAGGATGGGCGACATCGCCAGCGTGGACGTAGCGGGCCGCCTGTGGATCGCGGGCCGCAAAGCACACCGGTTGACGACACCGCAGGGAGCACGCCTGCCCGTACCGACCGAGAACGTCTACAACGAGCACGCCGCCGTCTTCCGCAGTGCACTGGTCGGCGTCGGATTGACTGGCCACGAGCGACCGTACCTGATCATCGAGTGCGAAGCGGGCCAGCTGCCCTCTTCGCATGAAGCCGAGCAGGCGTTGTTCCGAGAACTCGATGCGCTTGGCGCTGCTGCCTCCGAAGATGTTCACGTCGAGGGTTATCTGATCCATTCCGGCTTCCCAGTCGATGTCCGGCACAACGCCAAGATTCATCGCGAAGAGCTGAAGGCCTGGGCCGAAGCTCAGCTCGCGATCAACGGCGAAGGCGGCGCACTGTGAAGGCGGTCGTCACCGGCGGCGGTGGTTTCCTGGGACGAGTCATCGTCGAGTTCTTGCTCGCGGAAGGCTTCGATGTTTGGTCTCTCTCGCGCGGCCGCCACGAGGAACTTGAGCGGCTCGGCGCCAAGACGGTGCGCTGTGATTTAT
>JBLFWN010000121.1:0-19305 GCA_047611405.1 Planctomycetota bacterium
TGGGTGGCTTGGACGAAGCGAATCGATCGAGTGAAGTGCAGAGCCTGCGCGACTACGTCGAAGGCGAGCTTCAGCCCTGAGGCAGTTCGACTCGTGAACGCTCCATGAGCGGCATCGTGGCCGAGGCCGTGGGCCAGTAACGGCCGGCAAGCGTAACGGCCAATCAGCTGAAAGCAGTCAGCCTCAGCGCGCTCTTGCCTCGGGGAAATTTTCTGGATGGACCGTCCAGGCGTGTTGCTCGACGAGTTGGTTCATGAAGCCTGCGCGCTCTGCTGCGCGTGGCGTAATCGCCATCAGTTCGGCATGCAGTGCGTCAGCGACGCTCTCGACAGGAATGAGCTCTTCTGACACCAACTCGAACAGGTAGACCGCATTGCCAAGCGCAAATGGCTCGCTGATTTGACCCGCTTCGAGAGCGTCGAGTTGGACCTGTAGTTCGCGTGGCCAGCTCCAATACGCAAAGCCATCTGTGTAGCGTCCGCCATTGCGGCGCGTCGCCTCATCTTCACTGCTCGTCTGGACGATCGACGCGAAGTCTTCGCCGGCGAGTGCGCGCTCACGGATTGCGCGCAATGCGGCGACCGTTGCCTCACGAGTGTCGTCGATCAGTTTTCGCTGCTGGTCGACCGGCAGCTGCCCGGCGTTCTCTTGGAAGCGCATGAGCTTCTGCAAGATGCGCACGTCGATCTTGCGGCCGCCTTTTCCATAGCGCTGTTCCCACAGGTGCTCGACCTCAGCGGCCGTGACCGTGCGATTGCGCAGGATGAGTTGTTCGATTCCCAGATCCAAACGTGTGCGCGTGCGCCGTTCGCGCCGCACTCGCTCCGGACTGTTTCCCTGGCGCGCGAGTTGAGCCTCCCAGCCCTTTGGGTCACCTTCATGAAAGCGATCAATGATGGCCTGGATCTCGGCATCGACGCGCTGCTCGACTTGGTGGGGACTGACTTCGACGCCCGCGTCTCGCAGTAAAGGAGCGCTCAAGTGCCCTTCGACGAATGAGCGCACGACAGGCAGGCCGCGGTCGGCCGCGAGCCAACGTCCGAAGTGCCCGCGTGAGATTGACTCGTCGTCGATGCGCATAACGGCTTCGTCCCAGTCTCCAGACTCAGACCACAAGGCCGGAAGGACTTCTACCTTCGCCTGCGCCGTCATTCCGTCGACTAGAGCGCTGACCTCTTGCGCACCTGCAGCACGTTTCACCAATTCCACACGCAGTGAAGCCTCGACGCTCGCGAACTCGGTCTTCTCTTCACGCAGCAGCTGAAATAAGTAGAAGTAGCCGCGCCCGAAGCTCGGTTCGCTGATTCCGTTCGGTTCGAGCGCATAGATCGCATCCACTGCGCCCACAGGCCAGCGGTCCGTCCGAAATGCCTCTTGGGCATTGGCGGTCTCGCTGGCTTTGTCCTCGTTGTAAGTTTCGATCAGTGACGCGAAGTCCGTGCCAGCCAGGCCCTCTTCGCGGATCGCCGTGAGGCGCTCGGTCAGACGCGCCTGGGCTTCTCGATTCAAGCGCTGGCGCTCGACCAAGGGCGTGTTCTGAGGGATCGTGACTCGCAGCCGAAGGCCGAGTCGGCGAACCCAAAGCTTGCGTCCAGCGCGTCCGTACTTTCTTTCGAAGGCACTCTGCAGTTCGTCTTGGGTGATGATTCTGCTGTTCGCAACGATGCGATCTGCGAGGAACTGCGAGCGAAGATCGCGACCGCGCTTCCGTCGATGAAGCTCGGCCGAGCTGCCGAGCCGTGTCAGCTCTTTCTCCCACTGACTCACGTCGCCTCCGAAGGCGAGGCGAATGCGCTCTTCGATCTCGCCTTCGACGCGCGCATCGATGGTGTCACTCGCGAGTTCGATCTTGAGTCGCACAGCTTCGCGTTCGAGCAGGAATTGCGAGAGGAAGGCCGAGGCTGAACTTTCGCCTCGGAACTTCACCAGCCATGTCGCGAACTCATCGAATGGCACGGGTTGCCCGTCGATCACGAGTGCCGGGCCCTGGGTTACTTCAGCTGTCTGCGTTGACGGGTTTTCAGGGGCCCGTGGCAAGGTGCACGGTGCGGCAAGCGTCCAAGCAGTGAGGAGGGCGGAAAGCATGCGGGTGGCGTATCGATGACGGGCGTGTGGGATCGGAGTTCAGGATCAGACGAATTGTACGAGTGTGGATGTTCGATAGGGGAGGCTGCCTTGTGTGTGTGCCGCAAATCTGGGCCAGGCTGCCTCTGGATCTGAGTTCCTTGCGCTGCCGAGGGAGCGTAGCCCTGCTACGAGGACGCGGGCAATCGAGCCTTGGGGGTCGTAGGATTCGCGCATGGCACACGCTGGATTGCACATCGACTCGGCACGTCTCTCACGCCGCTTGGTGGAACTTGCACGGATCGGTGCATTGGAGGGTGGCGGCGTCTGCCGTCTAGCGCTGACAGCGGAAGATAGGGCGGGTCGTGATCAGGTTTGTTCTTGGATGCGCGAAGTCGGTTTGGAGCTGAGCATCGACCGCATCGGCAATGTGCTTGGCACGCGCAAGGGGCGCGTGGATGGAGCACCCGTCATGTCCGGCTCCCACATCGATACGGTTCGAACGGGTGGACTCTACGACGGCAACCTAGGTGTGTTGGCCGCGATCGAAGTGGCAGAAGTGCTGCGCGAGAACGGAATTGAGACGACGCATCCCTACGCGGCAGCTTTCTTTACCAACGAAGAGGGCGCGCGTTTTGCGCCCGACATGATGGGCAGCGGGGTCCATCAGGGAGCGCTGGACTTGGACGCCATGTTGCAGGTGCGTGGAATCGACGACCGCAGTGTCGATGAATGCTTGCAAGAGATCGGCTACGCGGGCTCGGTGCCTTGTGGCGCTGTGCGTGCGCACTCCTATCTTGAACTGCACGTCGAACAGGGTCCGATTCTTGAACGCGAGGGGCTCGAGATTGGCGCGGTCGATAGCGTCCAGGGTATTTCGTGGCAAGAACTCGAGCTGCATGGCACCTCCAATCATGCCGGTACGACACCGATGGCGTTGCGCAACGATCCCGGATTCGTCGCGTCCCAGCTTGCGGTATTCATGCGTGAGCTCGCGCGTCGGATGGGTGGCAATCAAGTGGCGACGGTCGGCCGGCTCGAGTTGACGCCCAATTTGATCAATGTCATTCCTTCCATCGCGCGCATGACTGTCGATCTGCGTAACACCGACGAGAGCCTCTTGCAGGCTGCAGAGGCTGAGTTCGCGGCACAGCTCGAAGGTCTCGCGCAGAAAGAAGGCGTCGAGTTCACAACGCGATCCCTAGCGCGCTTCGAGCCTGTTCGCTTCGACGATGAACTGGTCGGCCGTGTCGAGACGGCTGCGCGCAACTTGGGTCACAGCGTGCGTCGTATGCCCAGCGGCGCCGGACACGACGCTCAGATGTTTGCACCTAACTGTCCCGCTGCCATGGTCTTCGTTCCGAGTCGGGGCGGCATCAGTCACAACGTGACGGAGTACACAGCGCCTGAGCAAATCGAGGCGGGAGCGAACGTGCTGCTGCGCGTACTGCTTGAGCAGCTCGGCTAGTTGGCGTGGTCCTCGAACTGCATCGCATATAGCTTGGCGTACTGACCTTGCAGCTCCAGCAACTCGTCATGCGTGCCACGCTCGGTGATGCGACCCGCGTGCATAACCAGAATCTGGTCGGCCTTGCGGATGGTCGATAGGCGGTGCGCGACGATCAATGCGCTGCGTCCCGCCAATAGCGTGTCAGTCGCTTCTTCGATCGCAGCTTCAGTGGCCGAGTCGACGTTGGCTGTCGCCTCGTCCAGCACGATCATATTCGGGTGACCGGCCAACGCGCGCGCGATGGCTAACAACTGGCGTTCACCGGTTGAGAAGGTCGCGCCGCGTTCGGCGACTGCGGCGCTTAGGCCAGCGTTCAAGCTTCCTGCGGATCGTTCGAGAAAGCCGGCTGCCCGACTGTAGCGCAAGGCTTGCTTGAGGTCCTGGTCACTAATGCCGTCGCGCTCCATCACGATGTTGTCACGTACATTGCCAGTGAACAGGAAGTCTTCCTGCAGCACCAAACCGAAGTGTTCACGGACCTGGGTAGGGTCTAGTTCGCGCGCATCGATGCCATTGAAGCGAACTGAACCTGCGGTAGGGTCGTAGAAGCGCAACAGCAAGTTGACCAAGGTCGACTTACCTGATCCTGTGGCGCCGACCAGTGCGACCGAGTGGCCGCTGGGGATCTCGAAGCTCACGTCGCTGATGACCTCGACGCCTTCGTTGTAGGAAAAAGAGACGCCTTCGAAGCTCAGGTGGGGCGGCTTGTCGTCCTCTTGGGAGACTTCAGCCGGCTTATCGGGCGTCAGAATGGTGGCCTTTGTATCGATCACTTGAAAGATGCGCTCGGCCGAGGCGAAGGCTGACTGCAAGATGTTGTAGCGCTCGCCAAGGTCGCGAATCGGACCGACGAGCATGTTCAAGTAGAACCAGAACTGGACGAAGACGCCCAGCGACAGCGCGCCACCGGTCATCGCGTTGCCGGCGAACCACAAGACCGCTCCCTGGATCGCATACACACCGAATGCCATCGAGGGGAAGAACAGCGCGAACAGAAAAATCGTGCGCCGGTTCGATTCGAAGTAGTCATCTAGCAACTCGTCGAAGCGTTGCGCCGAGCGTTCCTCGCGCCGGAAGAGCTGCACGACGCGGATGCCCTGCAACACTTCTTGCAGGTAGCCGTTCTTCATGGACAGCTTGGCACGCACTTCGCGATGAGCGCGCCGGGCACCGCCGCGGAACGAGATCGATATGCCGACCAGGATGGGCACCATGCAAACGACCACGGTCGCCATTTGCACATCCATCGCGAACAGGATGCACAGCAGGACGCACACCTTCAGTATGTCGAAGGCGAGCACGACGACACCCGAGGTGAACATCTCGCTCAGGTTTTCGACATCGCTTGTGACACGCGTCACCAGGGAACCCGTCGGCTGGCGATCGAAGAAGGCCAGGTCCAGCGACTGCATGTGGCGGAACAGCTGATATCGCAAGTCGTGGATGACGGCCTGGCCTGTGCGAGCGATCTGCGCTACCTCCAGGTAGCGGAATACAAAGGTCACAAGCAAGACCCCAACGTAGGCAGCGATCCAGAACAGGAAGCTGCGCTCGGCACCCGTGACCACTTGGCTGCCGATTAGCTTGCTGGCCTCGATCGGACCGTCGAGCGCATTGCGCCAGATCCAGGGGCCGGCCAGATCAAGTGCGAATAGGCAGGACAGCACGCTGAAGCTCTGCAGGAAAAGCTTCAGGTGCGGGCGAGCGAAACCGAGCAAGCGCAAGAAGATCGCATGATCCCAAGCCTTGCTGGCGACGACTTCGCCGCCGGCATTGCGTTCGCTCATGAGCCGACCTCTTCTACGCGTTGCTGGCGATGCCAGGTGTCGCGATACCAACCTTCCGTCACGATCAATTCGTCGTGCGTGCCGCGTGCAGCGATTTGACCAGCTTCATTCAGGACAATGATTTCGTCGGCCTCGCGCACAGTGCTCAGGCGATGGGCAGCGACAACGACGGTGCGACCGTCGCCTGCCGTGCGCAGTCCGTGCAATAGGTCGCGTTCTGTTTCGGTGTCGACGGCCGAGAGGCAATCATCGAGCACCAAGATGCGTGGTTGCTTCGCGAGAGCACGCGCGATGCACGTGCGTTGACGCTGTCCGCCAGACAGGGTGACGCCCCGCTCCCCGATCAGTTGATCGAGCTTCTCAGGGAAGGCTTCGACCTCTTCCCGCATCGCGGCTTGTTCTATGTACGCCCAGATTTTTTCGTCTGACAGTAGCCCAAGCGACTCCTGTTCGGCGCCGAAGGAAATGTTGTCTCGATAGCTCTCCGAGAACAGGAAGGAGTCTTGCGGAACATAGCCCAACGCGCCGCGCAGACGATCTAGCGACAATGAGTTGAGTGGCCGATCATCGAGCAAGATTTGACCGGACTGGACTTCGAACAAACGACCGAGCAGGTGCAGCAAGGTCGTCTTGCCCGAACCCGTCGGCCCGACGACGCCGAGTGTCGACCCGGCCGGAAGCACGAAGTTGATGTTCTCCAGGGTCGGCTGCTTGGCGCCCTCGTATTGGAAGCGAACGGAGCGCGCTTCGAGTCGACCTTGCAGCGGGCCGGCCGAGTCATCGCTGGCCTGCAAGCCGTCCTGGATCAAAGGCTCCCGTTCGAGCAACTCTTGAATGCGTTCGCCGCTGGCGACGGCACGCGGATACATACCCAATATCCAGCCCAGCGCAATGAGCGGCCAGAATACCTTCATCGTCAGGTCGATGAATTGGAACAGTTCGCCCGCAGTCATGCGTTGATCCATCAACGCATAGCCGGCGACGGCGAGAATGACCACAAAGGTCAACTGGTTCGCGCCATGAACCGCGGCATGGGTCTTGCCGCGTGCACGTGCTAACAAAATCTGCGCTTGGCGCGTCTCGTCGCTGACACCCTGGAAAAGACGTGCCTGTTGCTCGGCGCGCGCGTAGCCCTTGACGATCCGGATGCCGGAGAAGTTCTCCTGAGCGCGGTGCGAGATGTCCGCGATACGCTCTTGGACCTTGACCGACTCGATGTGCAGCTGCGGTGAGAAGAAGCGCATCGCGATGCCCATCATCAGCATCGGCAAGACCATGAACATCGACAGCGTCGGGTCAAACCAGAACAAGATGGCAATGCTGATAGGGACGACGACCGCTGCACTGAGCGAATACATCATGCCCGGACCGAGGAACATGCGCAGGTTCTCGACATCCGAGGTCAAGCGGCTTACGACATCCCCAGATCGACTCGAGTTGTGGAAGTTGAAGTCGAGTGCCACGAGCTTGCGGAATAAGTCGCTCTTCAAATCACACTCGAAGCGACGCGATACGACGACGATCCACCAGCGCTGAAGGAAGCGGAACACGGAGTGAGCGATCGCACTAAGAACGATGAAGCCGACAACCTTCAGCAGGAAGCCGGAACCTTCGCCGCGTTGCAGACGGTCGATAGCTCGCCCGATCAACACCGTGATGCCGATGTCGGCCAGGTTGGCCAGCGGCA
Source organism: Planctomycetota bacterium (assembly GCA_047611405.1). Taxonomy (GTDB): domain Bacteria; phylum Planctomycetota; class UBA1135; order UBA1135; genus JBLFWN01. The sequence goes on from JBLFWN010000121.1 coordinate 7,049, forward strand.
AACTCAAGAAGCCGCCGATCAAGTCGCGTTTGTAGCGCAGGAATCGTCGGAAGAACTGAGCCAGCAGTCGCGGTCCGCCGGTCAAGGATTCATCTCTTTGTCACCTGTGCCACTGCGCTGCTCGGACTCGCCACGGATACCGTCCGCTTCGCGCATGATATCGGCGGCCAAGAGCTGCGCTCGCTTCTCGATTTCGATTAGGTAGGCCGGATGCTGCATGAAGCGATGTGCGAGGCCATTAGGTCCGTCGTGCTGGTGACAGGGCGCGGCGTCCCAGCGTAGCTGCTCATGCCCAGGTGCATTCACGTTTGCTCGACCGGCTGCGCTGTCGAAAAATTCGAGTTGGATCGCTGCGCGAGGGCGCCATCCATTCTGTCGCGCGCGTGCAATGTGTTCGGCGGCGCGTAGGAGCGTGAGGATCGATTGCGCCTCCCACATCGGGTCGCTCGCAGCGTCGAGCGCACAGCCCAAGCGAATCATTGGAACGTCGACATCTGCGTTGGGTGGGGCGTCGAATCGAGCCGTGATACTGCGCAGGGCGCGTTCCTCGCTCACTTGCTCGACCAGTAATTCGACTTGCATCGGGCCGGGCCCCACGCGAATTCCACGCCGCGTTCCATCGGCTGCCCGTATGCGCCGAGCGCGTAGCTTCGAACGAATGTGATTGGCCTCGGCTCGCGAGATCGCGAGGCAAGGTAATGAAGACGGTTGCTTCAGAACTAGCTGCTTGGGAGCACCGGTCTGAAGGAGCTGAGGACAGGGAGTCAGGTCCGTTCCGTCAGCTGACGTGTCCGGATGAAACAAGACGCCCACACACCCCTGTTGTTCCGCCCAGCTCAGTACCGCGGCTGGGCGGGCGTCATCACTCGAGAGAACACAACCCGTGAGATCGACTTCCGCAGCAAGCAGTCTCGCTAGTGCATCGGCGGAGCTCGACTCGACTGCGACTATCGACGCTCGCAGCTTCCCCGATGCGCTGCCCAACACGAAGGCGGCGTGTTCGCGGCTCGGTGTCGAATCCGGGTCGTAGGTGTGCGCGCGCAATGAGCTCGCGAGCGTGCTGTCGGCGTCGTCAAACAATCGCAGCTCGAGACGGCGTGGGAGAGTGAGTCGGGCGTCGCCTTCCTGAACCTTGATCGACCACCCACAAGCGCGCAATTGTCGCGCGACCCAATCGGCGGCGCGTCGGGCGCCGGATGTGCTTGTCAGTCGAGGTTGCGCACACAGCTCAATCGTGCGTTGCCGTAGCTGATGCGACTGCGTGCCGTCCTGCGCGGCCAGCTTCTGGCTCGGGCCTGATGCTCCGTGCTCAAGATCTAGTGCTGGTTGCGTAACCTCGCCCACACTGCTCGGCGCAATAAGGGCCAGCGTCGAGAGGAGTGAAAGCAACCGGATGGCCAGAGGCGACAGTCGGGCCAGAGGCGACAGTCGGGCCAGAGGCGACAGTCGGGCCAGAGGCGACAGTCGGGCCAAAGGCGACAGTCGGAGGGACGCAAAAAGCGAATGGAGGGTGAGTGACACGTTGGATTCCATCAACCTACGGGGAAGCGGGTGCGACATCTTAGCTCGCTCGATTCAAGAGCCTTCCGCCCAAATGCTCGCTTGTTCTTTCCAGTATTGTCAACGTGCCGCTGTCCGGGCCTGACGGCCATGAGTGCAGCATGCTCGCCCGCTGAGTTCTCGACGACCCGTTCGGCTTTGAGTCAGAAGGACACGGTCGAGACTCCGATTTTGGTGCTACGTTCACTAGCTTGCTCGTTCGATCTCGACTCCACGACGTGACATCCATGGCAGACCAGGCATTCGACGCTGTGATCTTCGATCTCGACGGCACTCTCGTTGCGACGGACCGCTTCTGGCCGCAGGCCGCGCGCGAGGGAGCAATCGCGGGGCTGTCCGAGCTGAAATTGACGCGCGATTTGCCCACCACCGCCGAGTGGATGAGCATGGTCGGTTTGCCGCTCAATGAGGGCTTTGACGAGGTCTTCGCCGACTTGAGTGAAGAGCAGCGCCGCGTGTTGGAACGACACTGCGTCGAGGCCGAAGAGCGAACGCTGCGGCGCGGCGGTATCGCGTTGCTTCCGGGCGTCGAACAGACTCTACGCGAACTCCAGCGGCGCGAGGTGCGCACCGGGATCGCTTCGAACTGCCATAACAGTTACCTTTTCGCGATGTGGGACGGCCTTGGCTTACGCGATTGGATGGATGAAGCGCGCTGCCTTCAATCGCCCGGTATCCGCAACAAGGCGGACATGATCCAAGACTTACTCGAGACCTTTGGCACGCGCCGAGCGTTCATGGTCGGAGACCGCATGGGGGACAGGGACTCGGCCTGGGCAAACGGCTTGCCGCACGTGCATCTGGCGCGCGGCTACGCCGGCCTGGACGAGCGTGTCGAGTGCGAGGCCATCATCGATGGCTTCGACAGCCTGCTGCCCATGATGGATCGAAAGGCGCGCGAGATGGACGAGCTCGCACATCAACTGGCGGTAAGCGCGCCGGGGAATATCATTGGCGTCACGGGGTGCGCGTGCAGTGGCAAGACGCTGTTTGCCGAGTCACTTGCTCGAGCCCTGCAGAGTCAGGGTCAGACGGCTCGGGTCATTGCGATCACGGAGTTCCTGAGCGAGAGACCGGAGCTGGAGCGCGCCGAGTCAGACCCTCTGCTCTACGCCGCCTCTCATGTTGACTTCGAGGCGCTTCAGCAGCGCCTCGCTGAACTCGATGAAGCTGACGCGCCGATCATTTTGGAAGGGGCCTTCCTGGCTCACCCAGCGATCCGGCCCAAGATCGACTTCCTGATCCACCTCGATGCACCCCGAGCGATTTGCCTGCGCAGGCTTGCGGGGCGTGACGGTCGGCTCAGCGGTGTCGCTTCCACGCAGAAGACGGCTTTCGAACTGCTGCCGTTGCAGGAGGCCTTCGAGAAACTCCTTTTGCCGGCTGAGCACGCGGATCTGGTGCTGACGACGGCCAATTTGCTCGCTTGAGCATTAATTTGGGCCTCCGGGTCCTATTGAGGGCGCATTGCCTGCGATAGAGGCCCCGGCAGCCGCCCGCCCCAAAGGCTCCGGTCCATGCCTCGGTAGCTCCGAATCGCCTGGCTGAGTTACCAGAACCCACGAAGAGCTTTCAGCTAGGAGCGGAAGCTGGCGCCTTGCCTGTAGATCTGGGGCCCCCAATTTACGAACTAGCCTCTTTTGGGGCGGGCCTGCTAGAAGCGATCAGAGTCTCTACGGTCGAATCCGGTTCATGCGCTTGCACGCTTCAGTCTGCTGTACTAGTCTGCAAGGTTCATTCAGCCCCTACAGATCCTTGTGGGGGTGTTCCTGGCTCGTATCGTGTACTCCTGCGCTCGATCGTTGATCGAAGCAGGGCCCGCGCGAGTCACAGCGTCCCGACTAGCGAATTCGCCGATCCATGGATCTGACTCTGCCGCAACGCCTACAGCAATCCGTCCAGGGGTCCTTCCACAAGACCGCTCTATTGCAGAAGCGCGTCCGCGAACTCATTCGCGGCGCTGCCCCGCTGATCGAGACGCGTGAGGTCAACCCGATCAAGATCGCGTTCCTCGAGATGGAGCGTGGATTGATCGAGCTGATTCCTGACGAAGACGACAGCATGGCGCCGATGACACCCGCGCCCGAGACCACCAGCGACGACGACTGATGGCCAGCGGGTTCTGGATGCGAGTGCAACATTCGCGTCCACAATCCGTTTTCGCTTCGGTGTCTGTATTCGGTTCTAAGAAGGCCGATTACGGTCGATCTAATTCCAAGATCCGGGCGCTTGGCGCCGAGTATCATTGTGTCCCAGCGGATTGAAGAGCGCCTCGCGCGGGGAGGTCCTGCGATCGAATGCCTTCGGGCCCCGGCGGCTCTGTTCGGGATCTTGGCGCGATTGCGAGGAAGCCTCTATTCGAGCGGGTGGCTGAAGAGCTATCGCTTGGATGTGCCCATTGTCAGCGTCGGCAATTTGACGGCAGGCGGGACCGGCAAGACGCCCTTTATCGTCTGGTTGGTGCGTTGGTTCCAGGAACAGGGCTTGAAGCCTGGAATTCTCTCGCGTGGCTATCGCGCCGATCAAGAGGGTGCGAACGACGAAGGCCGCTTGCTTGCGCAGCTCTTTCCAGACGTGCCGCACAAGCAAGGCGCGGACCGAGTGCAAGGCGCTGCCGAGTTGGTCGATGTCGGCGTCGACGTGATCCTGCTCGATGATGGCTTTCAGCATAGGCGCTTGGTGCGCGACTTAGATTTGGTGTTGATCGACGCGACGCAGCCTTTTGGATTCCCGTTGCTCTCGAACCATGAACGCCCCGGCGCATTGCTTCCGCGCGGTTTGATGCGTGAGCCGAAGACAGCGCTGACGCGCGCGCACGCGCTCGTTCTGACACGAACGGATCAGTGCGCTCCGCAGGCTCTGGCTGCGCTCGAAGATGAGCTCGAGGCGATCGCTCCTGGAGTTCCGCGGCTGACGACTCAGCACCGCGCGCAACGCTTGCGGGTGCTGCGAGGCGAGCCGAGCGCGCCCGCTGGAGGGGAGGCTCTTGAACTCGACCTCGAGCACAGCCCGAAGGCCGAGGTGGAGATCGAGCTCTCGCGCCTCGACGGACTCGAAGTCGATCTGTTGAGCGGAATCGGCAACCCGGAGGCATTCCAAGCGACGGTCGAGGCCCTTGGAGCTCGAATCGCGACGCACCGTACTCTGCCTGACCACCATCATTATGGTCTCGAGGACCTGCGAGAGGTCGGGGACGCGCGGCCGTTGGTTACGACAGCCAAGGATGCTGTGAAGTTGGAGTCGCTTAGGAATAAGGATAAGGACATCTGGATTCTTGATGTCGAAATGCGACTAGATCGTGGACTGGTGGCCCTGGAGACCCTCTTAGGGGCGCTGCCACCGGCAAAGGCGCGCGCTCTGCGCGACGCATTGCACGCGGGGTTGAGCGGATGAGTGCAACGGACATGCACTTCCTTGGGAGCTCGAGCCGCGCGGTGGGTAGAAGGTCGCAGTCGCTTACAGCAAAATCCTTTTCCTGCGCGCATCCATATAGGAGAAGGTACGCCCCGGCGCAGCTGAACGAATGACCGAAGAGCCCTCACGCGACCGCACCCCGCACGCTTTCGAAGCGATGCTCGGGGTCGCGACTTATCCCCTCGAGTCCCGTCCCAGCTTGGTACGGGTCGAGGATTTTTGTGCGGTTCCGGATCCCGATCCGAACTTTGGCGCCTTCGTCGATTCACTGCCGGACATCTACGCCGGCACTCATTTCAAGGTCTTGGTCGAGCGCATCGTCACGGCCCACCGCGCCGGGCGCCCAGTTGTCGTCGCGCTAGGTGCACATGTGCTGAAGGTCGGGCTGGCTCCCTTGCTGATCGATCTGATGCGACGCGGTGTGATTACCGATGTCGTGATGAACTCGGCCGGGGCGATCCATGACTTCGAGATCGCGACGACGGGGCGCACTTCGGAATCTGTGGACACGCAGCTGCCGGCAGGTCGATTCGGTTTTGCAGACGAGACAGGTAAAGGCTTGGCCGAAGCAGCGCACGCAGGAGCCCATCCGGCCGAAGGGGATGCGCCGGGCTTCGGCCGTGCATTGGGCAAGATGCTGAATGCGCGTGATGTTCCGTTTCGCGAGTACTCGGTCAGCGCGGAAGCAGCGCGGCTCGGCGTGCGTCAGACGATTCACGCTTGTCTCGGAGCCGACATCGTGCACATGCACCCAGCCTGCAACGGCGCCGATGTCGGTGCTGCGTCGATGGCTGACTTTCAACATGTCTGCGCACGCGTCGCAGATATGGCTGGCGGTGTGTGGATCAACATCGGCAGCGCGGTGGTCTTGCCCGAGGTCTTCTTGAAGGCCGTCAGTGTCGCGATCAACCTGGGTCACGACTTGAGCAGCATGACCACGGCCAACCTCGACATGTTGCGCCAATACCGGGCCGAGACGAATGTCGTTCGGCGCCCGCCCGGTGAGGGCATGACCATCATCGGACAACACGAATTGCTGTTGCCGTTGTTGCGTCAAGCGGTGCTGGCCAAACTCATGACCACAGATCCTGAAGCTGGCGCTGCAGCTGGCGCTGCGGCAAGTGCGGGAGGTGGGGGATGACGAATTACCATGCGCTCGAAGCTCTGCTCGACGAACTGTCGACGCCGAACATCTTGATCGTTGGCGATCTGATCATGGATTGCTATGTGACGGGCGAGGTGTCGCGCATCTCTCCGGAGGCGCCGATTCCCGTTCTTGGCGCAAAGCACTCCGAACTGCGCCTGGGTGGTGCCGGCAATGTAGCGGCCAACTTGCGTGCGATGGGTGCTGAGGTGAACTTGCTGTCCGTCGTCGGTGATGATGAATACGGTCGCAGCCTGCAGCAGAAGCTGGAAGAAGTTGGCGCACGCGCGAGCCTGGTGTTGGATCCGTCGCGGCCGACGATCGAGAAGACGCGCTTGATGAGCGGAGTGCAGCAAATGCTGCGCGTCGATTGGGAAGACACGCGGCCCCTGGCCGGGAAACCTCTAGAGCAGCTGCTCGACAGATTGAAGAGCGCGTTGGCCGAGGCCGATGCCGTGATCCTGTCCGACTACGGCAAAGGCGTTCTTACGGAGTCTGTGATCGAATGCGCGATATCCGCTGCTCGAGATAAGCAGATTCCGATCCTGGTTGATCCCAAGGGACATGAATACGAGCGCTACCATGGTGCAACGCTGATCACGCCCAACAAGCGCGAGGCGGAGACTGCACTGGGACGCAAGATCGAATCGCACGACGATCTGCTGCGCGCGGCAGACGAGTTGATCGGCATCGCCGACCTCGAGTCGATCGTGATCACTTTGGGCGCCGATGGGATCTACTTCCGCACCAAAGATGGCGACGCACAGCGCGATCCGACGCGTGCTCGCGCGGTCTTCGATGTCGTTGGCGCAGGCGATACAGTCGTTGCTCACTTGGCCATGTACCTCGCTGCCGGCTTGGGCTTGAAGGATGCTGTTGCGCTCGCCAATCAGGCGGCAGGCATTGTCGTCGGGCGACTCGGGACTAGCGCGGTGACGCGTGCCGAGCTAGTGCTTCGCTTGGCTGAAGAAAGGCCGCAGCAAGGCAAAATATTGGAAGACGCGACCTTAGGCGCCGTGCTCGAGGACTGGCGGCGCCAAAAGAAACGCATCGCGTTCACGAACGGTTGCTTCGATATCCTGCATGTAGGCCATGTGAACTACCTGCGTTTCTCTGCTTCGAAGGCGGATGTTTTGATCGTCGGCGTCAATGACGATGCCAGTGTTCGGCGCCTGAAGGGCGACACCAGACCCGTCAATCCATTGCAAGATCGCTTGGCCGTCTTGGCTGCGCTCGAGATGGTGGATGCGGTGGTCTCCTTCGGCGAGGACACTCCGGCACGTATCATCGAACAAGTCACCCCTGATGTACTGATCAAGGGTGAAGACTGGGCCGACAAGGGAGTTGTCGGGCGCGAATGGGTCGAGAGCCATGGCGGTCAAGTCGTGCTCGCTCCTCTGGTTCAGGGCCGATCTACCACGGCCATTCTTGATCGTGCGCGCCACGGCCGCGCCGGCGACGCTTCCGAGGAGACTGCGTCATGAACGTGCTCTTCATCTATCCGAACCTCTACACGCAGATGGGGTTCAACCACGGGTTGGCATCCCTCTCCGCAGTCTTGAAGCAGGCCGGGCACGAGACTCGGATGCTCAACCTGAACGAGAACCTGCCGCCCACACCCAGCTTCGATGACATCGTCGAGCACATTCGCGAGTGGCAACCCGGCTTGATCGGGTTCTCGTGTTTGACGATGCAGTACGAAGCTGCGACGCAGATAGCCAATGCCCTGCGTACGCGCGCCGAGCAGGAAGGTATCGACCTGCCTCCGCTCGTGGTCGGTGGCATTCACTGCACGATGGTTCCGCAAGAGGTGATGAATGACGGCGTCTGGGATCACGTCGGCGTCGGCGAATGCGAAGACCGCCTGCTGGAGCTCGTCGACAGAGTTGAGCAGGGACAGACCCCGGACGATATCCAGAACTTCTTGTCGTGGAAAGGTGGGCTGCGACCTGCCGCCGCGAAGCAGCCCGGCGAGCATCTCGCGGAGCTGTGGGTCGAGAATGCAGTAGGGGAGTTCCCCGACTTCAACGAGCTGCCGCGGCCCGACTACGAGTTGTTCGATACCGGCCGCATTACGGACCACAAGAACGGTTGGTTCAGTTTGATGAGCAGCCGCGGTTGTCCGTATCGCTGCACATACTGCCTGAACCACCGCGTTGTCGATCGCTATAAGGAAGACCTCGGCCGACCGGTGAGCAAGCTTGGATTCCTGCGCTACAAAGAGTCCGAGCGCATGATCGACGAAGTGCGCTGGATCTTGAATCGCTATCCGAACGTGAACACTTTCATCCTCGACGATGATCTGTTCACGATGAACCCGGAGCACGCGATCGCATTCTGTGATGCCTACGAAGCAGCAGGGATCGAGGTGCCGATCGTGGTCAATAGCCACGTCAAACGGCTCGATCCGCGTGTCGCTGAAGCGCTCTCGCGAGCGCGCTGCAAAATTCTGAAGCTGGGCATCGAGTCGGGCTGCCCGCGCGTGCGTAGCGAAGTCTTGAAGCGCTTCATGAGTCAGCGCGACATCCTGGAGACGGTGCGAGTGGCTGAAGAGCACGGCCTGCATACCTCCGGCTTCTTGATGATCGGACTGCCCACCGAGACCCACGAAGAGCGGCTGCAGAGCATCGAATTGCTGGCTCAAGCGCGCATCGGCCGCTTCCGAACATCCTTCTTCTATCCCTTCCCCGGTACGGAGGGATACGACATGGCGCTGGCTGCGGGCTACGTCGAGCGCGAGACGATCCGCGACATCTCGGACTTCACGGGTGGAAGTACGCTGGATTTCGGCCCTGAAGAAAATCTATTCATCGACAAGCTCGGGGTCGTGATGCCTTGGTTTGTGAATGCTCGCCTATCGGCTCACGGCGAGGCGCCCGCCTCGGCCATCTATCAGCCGTGGGTCGAGCGCGTGCTGGCGATGGATCTGGACGAGTGGAGGGACTTTAAAAGTCAAACTCCTGAGATCGATCTTGTCCTTTCAAAACAGTGCGTGGAGAGCTCCTACTTGCATTATTCGATTCGCTACAACGCCTCCATGGGCGTTCGATCGGACTACTTCCTCGCGGAAGAGGCCGGTTTTGAGTGGGTTACTGCCGCGGCTCCCCCTCCAGAACCTTGCGATGCCGTGTTGCCTGAGGCTTTGACTCTGGGCCGCGACTGAAGCGCATTTTCATGATCACCGACCCGAGAGACACTCGAGTTCCGCACACATCTGCCTGCGATATCGCCCTAGCCGGCGCTAGGCTCGAAAGGGTCTGCTTGAGGGCGGCGCTGCCGTTTGTCAGGCTGACCGCTCAGACCGAGAGGCGCGACCTCTTTCAATCCTGCTGCTTAATCCCCAATGCCTCGCTATCAACCTCTGCCTGATTTCGGTTCGCTCAAGGTGGCCGTCGTCGGAGACCTGATTGCAGATCATTATATGTTTGCGCGCCCACGGCGGCTCTCGCGAGAGGCGCCGGTGATGGTGTTGTCGCATGAGGGCGAGGAGGTCGGAGCTGGAGGGGCCGCGAATGTCGCCCGCAACCTGCGCACCCTCGGCGCCGAAGTGCACATGGTCGGTGTCATCGGCGGCCAAGCCGGTGACCGCGGCGAGGAAGTTCTAGCGCTGCTGACCGATCAAGGTGTGGATGTCACGGGAGTGCGCGTCGCTCCCGATTGGCGCACACCAGTCAAGACTCGCATCCTAGCTGCCGAACGGCGGCGTAGTTTGCAGCAGATTCTGCGCATCGATCGCGAGGCATCGACCTTGGTCAGCATTGAAGCTCAAGAGCAGGTCGCCACGCGCTTGCTCGAGATCGGTGAAGACATCGATGCTGTGTTGATCGCCGACTATGAGTACGGAACAGTCGGATCGCCCGTAGGCCGCGCGGTCTCGGCGATGGCTCGTGCCGAAAAGATCGTCGTGCTGGATCCGCGCACGATGCACGACAACTATCGTGGGCTGACGGCACTCACACCGAATATGGACGAGATGGCGCGCTTCACAGGCCTCTCGCCTGAGACCTTCAACGAAGAAGGCAAGCTGGAGCATGCTGCAGGGGCCGTGATGCGACGCATGGCCTGCCGTTACTTGCTCGTCACGCGCGGCAACCGCGGCATGCAGTTGTTCGGCGAAGGCATGGGCGTCGACGGCATCGGTATTCCGGCTTCCGGACTTGGCGAAGTCACAGACGTTTGTGGTGCTGGCGATACGGCAGCAGCTGTCTTCGCGCTAGCTTTGACCTCCGGGCTCGATCCTGTGGCAGCGATGGTCATGGCGAATGCAGCTTCGGGTGTCGTCGTGCAGGAGCACGGAGCCTCTGCGTGCACGGCGGTCGAGTTGAGCGAAGCGATGAGGACAGCACCTTGGCCGCGCGAGACCGTCTCACGCGATGGCTATGTGGTGCCGACACCGGAAACGGAAAGTTCTCAGTCGAAGCCTCGCCGAACTCCGGGTTCCAAGAACCTGCAGGCTTGAGGACCACGGATCGGATCGTGTCTACGGCAAGCAAAGATGGCTCGCTCTGGCAGCGCGACGTGCTGCGCCAGGAGCTGGATCGGTTGCGGACCGTCAATGCCGATCTGCGCGTGGTCCTGGCGAACGGTTGCTTCGATTTGTTGCATGTCGGACACCTGCGCTACTTGCAAGATGCGGGACGCCAGGGCGACTTGTTAGTTGTCGCGCTCAACACGGACGAGAGCGTTCGTGCCAACAAGGGCCCGACGCGGCCGATTGTGCCGCTCGCAGAGCGAGCCGAACTGATCGCCGGGCTACGCTGCGTGGACTATGTGATTTCATTCGACGAGTCGACGATGGAGGCGAGCCTGCGTGCGTTGCTTCCGCAAGTACACGCAAAGGGCACTGACTACACGGCCCTGTCCGTCCCCGAAGCGGCTATCGATGCCGAGCTTGGGATTCAAATTGCGATCTGTGGCGACCCCAAAGATCACTCCTCGACGGAGCTGATCGATGGCAATGATTCGAGCGGAGCGGCAAGCCGCTAGCGGGCACCTTCCCGCTCAGCTCGCTGTTCGTCCTGTGACGCGTTCAGCTCAGAGAGCTTAGGCAAGGTTCAGCGTAGGGCTCGCTGGCGCTGTGACGGCGGTAGGGGGCGCACCTGACTATGTCCTCTCTGCTTCTCGTAGGACGCGAGGCGCTGCGGCGCCGCAGGTAGGAGCCGACTTCCCGCGGCAGTGTTATCACGGACTGGGAGCTCGTTGAACGACAGTTCGCAACGCCCGCAAGTCCCCGTGCCAACCTGAGTGGAGGTGGAGTGAGGTTGAGAGCGCGAATCTGCCCCGCTGCTACACTGCATCACCACCCAGCAGCATGTGCAACTGGCCTGAACCTACCCGTCATCAAGCCTCTTTCCCCCTGGAAATCATGCTTGCTAGCGTCTCTTCACTGGTTATGTCGGTGGCCGTGGTGTGTTCCGTTGCGGCTTCTGCGCAGGCCACACAGTTTCGATTCACCGGCGACGCTCTGGATGCTGGCCTCGATCGAGTTCGGCCCGACGTGATGGCGCCTTGATCCACACCGTTGATGGTCAGCCCGGATCGCAGTTCGCCGCGTCAATTAGTTGTGCAGGAGATATGGACGGTGACAGCATCGATGACCTGCTGATTGGATCGCACCACACAGGTCTCGATGGCTTGGCACTAGGTAGCGCTACGATCATTTCTGGTGCGACGGGTGAGTTGATCGTGCGTGTCGATGGGCCGTCGCCCAACCATTCCTTTGGTCACGGGGTCAGCGGACTTGAATGGAGATGGACAGCCCGCGTTCGCCGTGACCGCACCCAACTCGGACTTCACTGGCCCGAACAGCGGAAGCGCTCACGTGATCACGCTGACGGCCCCGGACATCACGATCAACTTCGAACTCGATGCAGGCGGGCGACATCTTCCCAACGGCACTGCCATTGACGCATCTTTCCTGACGACGTGAACATTGTGCCCGTGCACTTGACCGAGACGCAGGAGCTGTTGTCTATCTCGGGTGAAGAGTGGGGTGGCGCACTGGGCTTCTTGCCAGTGTGCGTCAGTCCCTCATCGCTGTAGCCGACCGTCGTGATCAGCGTGAAGTAGAACGAGCGCCAAACATCCCAGCCCTCGATCTCGACGAAACCGCCAGTGCCGGCCAAGGTCCCAACGCGAC
>JBLFWN010000122.1:0-18807 GCA_047611405.1 Planctomycetota bacterium
TGCGGACCAGTCGAACCGGCGGGGCCTTGTGCTCCTGCCGCACCGTCGGCTCCATCGCTTCCGTTCGAACCGGCAGCACCTGTCGGACCAGCGGGGCCTTGTGCTCCTGCCGCACCGTCGGCTCCATCGCTTCCGTTCGAACCGGCAGCACCTGTCGGACCAGCGGGACCTTGCGCGCCCGCCGCACCATCAGCGCCGTCGCTTCCATTTGAGCCAGCCGGACCAGCAGGCCCGTCATTGCCAGCAGCGCCCTGCGGCCCTTGCAGGGTCGCTGTCGTTTGCACACTCGCATCGGGGAAGACGATGCCACCTGTCGTCTGGATCATCCCATTGACACTGAGTTGGTGCGTCGGAGAAGTCGTGTTGATGCCAACGCGCCCAGTAGCAGAGTCGACGAATAGTTCATTCGTGATCGGATAGAGAGAACCCAGCACAGGAAGCGAGGAGGCTTCCAAGCAAGGCGCTCCCGCCTGATCTTCGATGGAACCAACGCAGTTGATCCACTGCGGATTGACGGGAATCGTCGGCGTTGGACCCACGCCAGGCGTTCCGCCCAGCGGCAGCCCAGCACCTCCACCGCTCGATCCAAACGGGACGAGCACGAAATCGAGGCCGCCGAGGTTGTGGTAGATCGCGTCTCCGCTGGTACCGAGCAACTGCAAGTCAGGCAGACCATCCGCGTCGTAATCGATCCAGTTCGCATCGATGAAATGGCGTAGCCGTGCTAGTCCAGCGGCGGCTGTCGCATCGACGAAGTTTCCTTGCACGCTCTGTCGATAGAGTCGAAGCGGGAGCACGCCGTCGACGAGCAAGAGGTCCATGCGCCCATCAACATCGAAGTCACACCAAAGCGACGCGCGAGCAGCTGGTGTATTGGCCAAGCCGACTGCGCGTGTGATGTCGGCGAAGTTGCCATCGCCGAGGTTCTCGAGCAGCACGGCGTGGCCATGTTCGTCAACGGTCAATACATCCAACAATCCGTCGCCATTGGCATCAGCCCATGCGGGACGTGGACGATCGTTCGTGAGCAGGGGAGCCGAGTCGCTTTGGGAGAAACAAAGGCTGGCAAGCAGGACTGAGCAGGCAGGGGTGCGCAGCATGTTGAGGATCTAGAGCAGGAGGAGGAGCCGTAGGAAGACCCATTGTTCACCCAAGCTGCGATTATCGCCAGCGCTCCCTTTCCTACGGGTCGGCTCTAGCAGGCCGTTGAAAAACAGCGCTTCATGTCTCGGCCCCCTCGAACCGCCTGTCCGCGTCGCCAGAACCTACGAATAGCGCGCAACTATGCGTAGAACCTGGCGCCTTGTCAGTCGATTCGAGGGAACCAATCCATGAATCGCTGTTTATCAACGGGCTGCTAGCCCAGGTCTGCCTTTCCGTAGCTCGACGCCTCCCGGCAGCCACTCAAAGTAAAGCTAGGCCGACGGGACCTGTTCGAAAGAAGGTCTCCGCCGCTGCGGGGTCGATCGCGGTAGAGATGCAGCTGGGGTGGATGCTCTCATGACCTGAGTCGCCGTGGGCGAGGGGCTGGTGTCAGCACGACTCTAAAGGCTTGTCGTATTTCCTTTGGGAGCAAGGGCACCGTCCCGTGGCTTGGATGGCCGATCGACCCGTGAACACGAGGCAGGACAAGGGCTCTGCCAGCCAGCGGGGCCGTGAGCTACGCTCTCCGAACTGTGCTCGATACCAACGCATAGTCTCTTTGCCAACGAAAGCGGGCCCGTCCTTCTGTTCGAAGAACGGGCCCGCCGTTGGTACTGATCAGATCGAGCTAGAAGTTCTCGAGGTGATCATCGTGGCTCAGGTCCGGGTAGGAAGAATTCAGAGTTGCCATCTCGGCGGCCTCTGATTCCATCGTTCGGTTCGTCGGAAGAGGTGCCGCCGGACGCGGGCTGCTAATCGCGGCGGGCTTTTGCGGCATGGGAGCCGGCTGCGAGTCGTTATCTTCAAAACGGAATGCAGACACGAGTTTGCGTAGCGATGCGGATTGTCGTGCAGAGTCTTGTGAGGTTGTTGCGAGTTCTTCGGCGCTGCGAGCCGTGAGTTGCGTCACCTCGTCGACAGAACGGACTCCCTCGCTGACTTGATTGATTCCAATCGTCTGCTGGCGAGAGGCGGACGCAATGTCCTCGAGGATGGTGTGCACGCCTTCGGTCGAATCGACGATCTCGGCCAATGCTTCGGTCACGCGCAGAGCGATTCCGCCGCCGTGCTCGGCACGCTTCGTTGCTGCTTCGATCTTCGTCGCTGTGTCCTGCGCAGCTTCCGCGCTGCGCATCGCGAGGCTACGAACTTCCTCGGCGACAACTGCGAAACCGGCACCGGCTTCGCCGGCGCGCGCAGCTTCCACGGCAGCGTTCAAGGCCAGCAAATTGGTCTGGAAAGCGATCTCATCGATGACCTTGATGATCTTCGATATCTCGGACGATGAGTTCCGGATTGCCTGCATGGCCTCCGTCATATCCTTCATCTCGCTCACGCCTTTGGCAGCACTCCGTGCGGCCTCGGCAGAGAGCCCATTGGCATCCGTCGACTTCTCGGCGTTCTGGCTGGCCATGGCCGAGACTTCCTCGAGTGAGGCAGCGATCTCCTGCAGGGAGGCGGCTGACTGGCTAGCGCTCATCGACAATTGGTTACTGGAGTTCGAGATCTCGTCGGAGCTGAGGTCCAATTCTTGGGCACCGGCGCGGACGTTCCTCATCATCGCACTTAGGTTGTCGAGTGCAGTGTTGAGCCACCCGCCCATGACACCTATCTCGTCCTTGCTCTCGATGATCAAGCGCGGGGTCAAGTCGCCCCGACCCACGAGTTCAAGGGCGTCAGCACTCTTGACGATAGGCTTGGCGATCATGCTTGCGACGCCAATTCCGACGAATATCATGAGTGCGGTGACAGCAAGCACGAGGCTCGCGACCCACAGTACCAACTCGGCAATCTTTGCCTGCGCGAACTCCTGGATCGTGGCGCGAGATGCGAAGGCTTCGCTCTCTTGGATTTCAGCGATCATCGCCCATTGGACACCGAGGATGTCCACCGGCATCCACGCAGCGATCACCGATTCGCCGGCGTAGTTCTCGATCAAGCCGATGCCTTTCGCACCGGTGTTGGCAGCGATGCTAGCTTCTGTGCGACATGTTCCAGCCTGCGGGTTCTTGAAGGAACTAACGACACCGTGGTTCTCTGGATCTTGGTGCGAGTCAGAGCGCATCAAGAAGTCGGGACCAACCATGTAAGAGTCACCAGTCACGCCCAGGCCACTCTGGAGACTCATAACAGCCGAGATCGTATCAAGAGGCATCTGGAAGATCGCGACACCCAGCTTCTGGTCGCCATCGAAGATGGGCGAAGCAATAAAGCTGGCGGGCGCTTCGTAGGAGGGCGAGTATTGCTCGAAGTCGACGAAGACGAAATCGTCAGAGCTAGTTAGCTCGTTTGCCTGCCTGAATGCTTCTCCGAAGTTTGAGTCGGAGTAGGGACCCTTGTGCAAAGAACTCGTGTAGTCGAGTTCCTTGAACACCGAGTACACGATGTCACCGCTGTCAGGATCGCACAGGAAAATGTCGTAGTACCCGAACTTCTGCAGGTAGCTACGAATCGGAGGATGGATCGTCTCGTGGAGCGTGGAGTAATCCGTTCTATCCTCAGGCGTATCGAGCCCATCTTTCGAACCGAGCGGAAAGTTGTTAGCTCGAATGAAGGCATGCTGGAGGGCGATCGAGTCGTCGTCCAACTGATTGAAATATTTGATAGCGCCAGGGTCTTCGCCGCTGTTTGTCGCTCGGTACTCTTCAGTGAACTCGCCCGTGTAATAGGTTGCGAGTTCGGTTCGCATGCTGCTGATGTCTTCATCCGTCAGTCCGCGCTGTTCGCGGTAGCTGTGGAACTTGCTCGGGAGCTCGCGCATCGCGTCCACGACCATGCGATCCTCAGAGAATGTGAGGACTTGGTCGCGAATTCCCTGAAAGTAGGCTTCGATGCGCGCGGCTTTGGAGTCGCGAATCGAGACCATCTGCTCGGAAGCCTGTTTCTCGATCACCTCAAGAGAGATATCGACCGCGGAGGCCACACCTTGCTCCGCCTTCATTTCGGCGACAAAGGCAGTGACGACCAGCGGGGGTACACTGACCAAGAGAAAGATTACTAACAGCTTTGTGCGCATCCGAAGATCGCGTAGCTTGAAATTGGCCATGATCGATAAAGGTGTGATGGGAGGTGAGGGCGTGAGTGATCGGCCATTCAGGTCGCAGTGACTAGCGTTTGCTAGAAACTTCAACCCATGCTGATGCCGAATCTGGAGTTGTCTGTTCATCGCTGGTATCGGTGATGCCAGCGGAAATGAGGGCGTCCGAAAGGCCGCTCTTTATCGTGCCGTAGTAGGTGGCAGCGTGATCCTCGTGCGTGAAGCCAACGCCTGCCGAGAACTCGGCGTTCGTCCCTTCGTTGATCTCGAGTCCGTGCGAGGATCTGAGGTTCGCGTATCTTCCTTCGACTTGGTCGAAGTCGCGATAGTTAGTGAGCGAAGGCGAAGCCACAGTGTCCACACCAACCGAGGCATTGAGCTCGTGGGTGGAACGGGCCGCGACGCTCGGGAAGTTGTAGTTGATCAGACCAGCACTGCCGGAAAGCGAGTCGTAGTCCTTGGACCAGGATCCGGTGAAGTAGACTTCCTTAGCGTTGCGACCGTTGCCATCGGGCAAGACTGAGTCTCCGGTCTCGTCACGAGCGCCCCAGTTCGTCCAAGAGCAGATGTCTAGCCTGCCGCCCATGATCGAGGGCTTGCAGACATTCATGTCACCTTGGATTACGGCTTCGGCGTTCTGTGGGGCTCCGCGGAAGTTGTACTGTGAAAGTGCACTGACATTCGCTTCCACTGCGGGCGCGCCATCGCTTTGGCAGCAGGCTCCGAGCGTGGACATCCGGAGGTTGGCAGGAATGAAATGTCTCATGGTAGTAGGACCCTGTTGAGTCCTAGATGAGTGATGGACTCAGGCGGACCTGGGCTTTCTCGGTTCAGATCGACCAGACGTGAACTACTTCTTTCGCACACGTCAGCTTCCCGTGGTCAGAGTTGGGTATCTGGATTGCAAACACTAGGCATGCTTCCAAGGCGCCAAACGTGAGCGCAACAGAAGCTCAATCGAATGCATTTGTCGCAATAGCGATAGCTGGGAGGTGGTCATTGGCGATTGCCTGCGAAGAGGCGCGCCTCGCAGCAGGCAGGTATGAGCCGTCCAAGTTGCGCGGAGCCGCCCCATGTCCACCACCGAATGCCCGCTGACCGGCGCCCAGATCCCCTCGACCTCCAATACCTAAACCCAACTGAAGCGCCGTTTTCCCAGAAGTGGTGATGGCATCCGGGATAGCGCAAGCATTCGCGCTCTCCTGCTGACATTGCCCCGTTGGCTCTTATGTATTAGGCGGATGGTCGCTTCGCGAATTCACGTGAGGTCGCCGCGGACAATCGTATTCCAGGCGAGCGCCCCGCATCGCACCCCTGGCAATGGAGTGAAACTTTCACCCTTGACAGTATCCAAAGTTGTTCCAAGATGAAATTGCGGTCGCCGTCCACTGGGGCGCGCTCGCCGCTCGCGCGATGTGCGCGGGTGCCGTTTTTTCTAGGACGCTAGAAGACGGGCATGAGCCCCGCACAGAGGATGTCACTTCTCTGGGACGGGGGAAGCCCCTGCTAAGGAGGTTAATCCATGTGTGACAGTCCCAATAGGTTGCGACTCTGATTGCACCCGACGGGAGTGCAACAAGCGCATTCCAACTTTGAGCCCGGTCCTGAAGTCTCGCTTCGGTCCGGGCTCTCTCATTAGATCGACAAGATTTCCGACTACACCACATGTGCGCCCTCATCGCTCGCAAAGGGCCGCTGCCAAGACATCGCAGTCGGGATAGAATCGATGTGGGAGTTGCCATCGGTCTACCAGATTGGGTGGGCGTCCTACGATCCCGTCAATGCGAGCCGATTAGCTCGCAGTAGTTTCAGTCGGTTTGGATGGGAGGGCATTCCGATGAACCCATGAGTTCAACGTCTTCCCTAGCTCATCGAGTCGAATCGGTTTGGATAAGAAGTCATCCATTCCGGCAGCGAGACACTTAGCTCGATCCCCAGCCATGGCGTTGGCGGTCAACGCGATGATTGGGATCCTGTTCTGGCCGCTCTCGACCTCTCGAATTTTCTTCGTGGCTTCGAATCCGTCCATGACAGGCATTTGGCAATCCATCAGAACTGCGTCGTAGGGCCGTTCCTGGAACATATCAACTGCACGTTGTCCATCGCAGGCGAGCCCGATTTCGAAGCCAAGTTTTTCGAGCATCCCCTGAACAACGCGTTGATTCACAATGTTGTCCTCGGCAATGAGGATACGGGCACTCTCAGCCTTGATCAGCGTGGGGGCAGAATGAGTTTCTGTCGACGGGGTGCGCGGGCTGCTGGCTTGTTCACGGGAAATTGCAGCTGACAACTCGCGCAAGAAGGCATCGCGGTGGATGGGCTTCGAGAGTAGGGAGACAACATAGCTCGAGTGCGTCGCAGCCAATGGCTTGCGCGAGTGTGTCAATCCGATCGTGGGGGGAACAGTCCCCTCGGCTCGCTGCGCTAGGTCCTCTACTAGCCAGTCGCTCCGATCTCCGTCTAGGTCCTGATCGAGAACGAGTGCATCGAACGCGCCCTTGTTTTGTTGACTGTCGATTGCCTGCAGGAGGGCCTCACTGGAAATCACGACCAAGCTCGACGCACCGTGCTGTTCCGCTATGCGTGACAATGAGTCGCCCAGTGCTTTGTAGCGTGTGGCGATCAACAACTGGCTCTGGCTCAACTCCGGGCGAGACTCCGGTGGCATTGGATTTGGGTCGACTGGTGCAAGTCGAATCGAGAACGCGAACTGTGTTCCGACGCCCTCTTCGCTCGTGAAGCTGATGGAGCCTTCCATCAACTCGACCAGCTGGCGTGTGATGGTGAGTCCCAGGCCAGTTCCACCATACTTGCGTGTTGTCGAGCCATCCGCTTGTTTGAAGGCTTCGAACAAGGTTGCTTGCGCTGATTCGGGGATTCCGATGCCGCTGTCTTCGACTGCAACTGCGAGCACGACGCTTTGGTCATCGCCGGTTGCGCTCATCTTCACGCTGACAGTGCCGTCCTTCGTGAACTTGATCGCATTGCCGAGCAGGTTCACGAGCACTTGGCGGATGCGGACGGGCGAACCGATGAGTTGCTCAGGGACACTAGAGTCGATGTTACAGATCAGCTCGACTCCATTGGTCTGTGCCGTCTCCGTCAGTAGGTCGAACGTGCTCTCAACTAGCTCTCGCGGGCAAAGTTCGATCTGCTCGAGTTCTAACTTACCGGCTTCGATCTTTGAGAAGTCGAGGACATCATTAACAATCGTCAGCAAGGACTCTCCACAAGACTGGACCGTGTGGAGGACCGAGCGTTGCTCGTCAGTCAGATCGGTTTCTATCAATAAGTCAGAGAGTCCGATGATACCGTTCATCGGAGTCCTGATTTCATGACTCATGTTTGCGAGGAATTCGCTCTTGGCGCGGTTTGCGTTATCCGCACGATCTGTCTCTGCCTGCAGGCTTCGTCCGAAGAAGAACATCAGCACAAAGATCAGGATCGAAGTGCCAGCCGTCAGCAACAGAATGATCGACCTCAACACCATCTGCTGGCCGAACAGGACCTCGCGACCTTCGGCAACTGCAACGTACAACGGTTTCATCGTCACACGATCCGGGACCAGAGGCTTTCCGAGTTTGTGAATGACTCCGAATGCATCCTCTACCGCATCGGACGAGAATTCGAACTCTCGAGCAACGGGTCGGGAGTTATTCGCCTCTGCTAGCACTTGGAAGGACTGGTCGAGGACGGCCGTCCAGTGCTTCATCCCCAGCTTTAGCAAACGCTCGGCTCTGATCCTGGTTCGCAGGTACCCAAGGATTTCCGGCTTGTCGAACTCCCAAATCACGGGAGCGAGTACGGTTATCTCCTCGCCACTAGCCATCAAAATGGCTCTTGGCAGGTCCGCTACTGAGGAGCCGACCGGAAGCGCTGCAATGTCGAGTTTCTGCCCGAACACTTCAGGTGAGGTCGTCGCGACTGCGGATCCATTCTCGGAGAAGCAACTGACCTCGATGACGTTCGAATCGGATTCGATGACCGACGCGAGCAGTTCGCCGATCTCGAAGTCTGGGTCGAGATCAAGGATTCCAATCATCGACGGATGACTCGTCCACTGCTCCATGTCCTTGACGACACGCTCTAACTCGTGGGTTGCGCCGTCGACCGCATGGTCAAGTAAGGAATCAAAGGCCGCTGTACCCCGCTCATGCGCGATCTCAGCCCAGCGGACGTACAAGAACAGGTTCGAGCCACAGATGATCGTCAGTACGAGTGCGGACAGGACACCAAGTCGAGTCGAGACCCTGTTCCTCCTGAAAATGGCCGAAAGTGATTGGGGGGAACAGAGTGGACGCACGATCGGAACGTCGGTCGTGGAAGGCTGCGGCCTGAGGAAAACTCCTCATTTTGATCAAAGGAGCTAGGTGAGGAGTATCTCACTACTCCCTAAACCGAGATCAGGGTCGCTTGGATAGCAATCCGGGGTAGTTTGCTTAGAACGCGAATGCCCATTGGAAAGAGAGAGAGTCCTCGTCAGCCGTGCTGCCATCGGACAAGTCGAGCTCTGTATGGCCGTACTGAAATTTCAGCGCGCTCCACACCGTAGAGTCCCAGCGAATGCCACCGTAAATCATCTGTCGGTCGTCCGTTGACGCGAAGAAGGTGTCCGCGTCATCGAGATCGGTCCCCTCGATGCCTGCGTAGGGTGTCCAGTCTCCGCGCGTGTGCGCCACTTGGGCGTAGTAGCCTGTCGAAGAAGCCGTACCAGCCAGACCTTCGTGGTCGATCGTGA
This sequence comes from Planctomycetota bacterium, assembly GCA_047611405.1. GTDB lineage: Bacteria > Planctomycetota > UBA1135 > UBA1135 > JBLFWN01. Next base: position 8,919 of record JBLFWN010000122.1, read on the forward strand.
AGAACTCAGCGAGCAGTTCCCAATCACTCGCTACGTAGGCGGGAAGATGGACATCACGTCTTCGTCCAACTCGCCATGGACGAAGGCATCGTCCTCGTCTACGTAGGAGGGAATCTTGTCTATGTAGTACCCGGTCCCGACCTGCAATCCGGAAAGAGAGTCAAACTCGAAGGACAACGAGACATTGATTGCCTTGTGGTCGTTCGCGTCGACAGTCACCTGCGGCGGGTCCGGGGTCGGGCCTCGGCCATTCGCGATCTCGACCTTGTACTCGACTGCCATCGTATCTGCGTCGACTATGCCTTGGGCCCGAAGTCCGATCGAGTGCATCGGGGGCAATCCATCCTCGTCTTCGAAGTTCAAGATCGAAGGGCGTCCGATGCGGTCCTGCAGGAACTCTCCATGGTGGAAGGTCTCATTCCAGTAGCTCAGCGACGTATGGAAGCGCCCCGCTTGCAGGCTGAAGTTGTCACTGGGTTGATAGCGAATGATCACCCGCTCGATATCCAACACATTCTCCCCCTCATCGGTGGGCTCGAAGAGCGTCTCGTTCAAGAAGTACAAGTCATCTGCTAGCTGCGAGTTAATGAACAAGTCTATGCCGCCGTTCGCGAAGTTCGCGTCGGTGTTCGAGTCGCGATCACTCGCGTCGTCCAGCGTGAAGCCGTGTGACCGAAGCCGCTCAAATCGAGTAGTGGCGAGTTCATGAAGTTGTGCTCGACTTCATCGACGAAGAGCGCGATTTGCAGATCTGCCACCGTCTGTTCGAGCTGATCGATTCGATCAGCATCTTCATCGTTGTTCAGACGGCCAACAGGCAGAGCCAGTTCCGAGCGGAAATTCGACTCTTGTACCTCTGCATCGAATTCCGACTCCTGCTCGGCATCAAGCCCGCCTGATGACGTGTTGTTTTCCGCAACCAAAGCGTACTTGGGATCCCCAGGCTTCTTGCCGTGGACCGTAACGACCTTGAGGCCGTGCCGCTCTGGCAGGTTCGCAACATCGGCAATGGCAATCGAACCTTTCTTGCGCTTGACGATCTCCAAGATCAGAGAAGTCGAGGGGAACTGCTTTGGACGTGTGGCTAGCTTGCTCTGATAGATCATGCTGATCCAGTACTTTGCCAAGTCACGATCCGTCATCTTGTAGATTTTTTCAGCAGGAACTTGTGTTCACGCTGACCACTCTTGGGCAAGACGAGATAGATCTTCGTCTTGCTTTACCAATACTGAGTCTCCGCTTTAAACACCTTGCGCAGATGTTCAAGCGACATGTCCTTCTTTGGGTTATCTGGGTGAACGACTACCGCAAAGGTGCGTGCCTCCGCAGCTGTTGCATCGACACCACAGAAGATACATGCATAGAGGAGCGCGATGCTGCGAGCGGCAGTTCCGTATAGAGAACCCATGGACCTAGAAATACTGAGGGGAGAGCAGAGGCGGGGAGAAGGCGGCATCCTGCAGTTGGCGAGTGCAGACCAAGAATTCAGGTTCCAATGAATAAATCCGATCTGCAGCCTACGAACTTGTACTTGATGAGCCGAGGCAATGCAGGCTTCGCGCCACAACCGGCATCCTTGATGCATCAATCGAGAGGACATGGCGCACGATCGCGAGACTTGGCCGTGGCGGAAGCACTTGCCAGGGATTCGAAGGAAGCTGCATGTTTTTGCCGCAGGCTGCCAGCCAGCGCAAGTGGTGTAGACCCGAGACTCGTAGCGATGGTCGTGAGTTCGCTTCACTTTTCGCCCCACTTACGGATGTCAAACGAGTACATGGCACGACTTCTTGCCTGCCTGATCCCAGCTCGCCTGCCACGCTTGTCGAATCTGGTTTGAAACCAAAGCGAATCACTCAGCAGATCAAGTTCTGTAAGCGCTTCAGACATGCGTCCTTAGGTGTCGACCCTAGGGAACTCATCCTTGGTTCCCAGATGGCTCTTAGCTCGCGTCAACCCACCCGCGCCTAAGACCGGTGTTGGGTCATTTACAATCGAGTTGCAACGAACCAAGGCATTCTGTGCCTTGCACATGTATCGAATCCCGGAACTAAGTGGTCGCAGCATGAACGGCCATTCAGAGAGAACGTCCGTGACACCCGATCGAATTGACCTTGTTTGGCTACTGACTTATTCGGCCCTTGTAGTCTTGATGCAGGCAGGCCTTACCTGCTTTGAGACTGGGATGGTTCGTTGCAAGAACAGCACCAATGTCGCAGTCAAGAACCTGACAAACTTCTGCGTTTCTGCACTCGTGTCTTGGTTCGTCGGTTACGAGCTGATGTTCGGGACAAGCAATGGCGGTAGTCGCCTGGGCCTGGATTCCGGCGTACCCGCGATACTGATCGTGACGTTGGCAGCAGGATCCAGTGGTGGCTTGGCCGGTGTTGGCTTGTCCGACTGGCTCAGAAGAGCACCGAGTAAGGCGAATGTGATGAACGGCATACTCTCGAGCTTGGTCGCAGTCACGCCTTGCGCTCGGCTGGCGAAGGTGTATTGAATATGAATCAGGAACTCGTCGAAGCAAACGAGTTTGCAGAATTCGCTCACGCCGAACTTCGAGATCGATACGAAGAGCTCGAGACGTTCAACCGAGTCGCGGTAGGCCGAGAAGTTTGCATGCTCGAATTGAAGGAGCAGCTCAATGACTGCGACGCTCGCCTGGGCGAGCCCCTCCCTTTCGACCTCGAAGGCATCGACGGTCAGGACTCGGAATGAGTCCGCGACGTGGGGGCATCGGGCCCGTCATTGCCGCTGCCATCAGCCTGGTCATGTTATGCGCCGTCTTCTTGCATCAGACGCTTCAGCGTTCATCGCAAGAGATCATCGAGGAGATGGCACTACGTGATGCAGAGACGCTCACAAATGCCCTCTCCAGTTTTCGAGAGGTGTATACGAAGAGCGTGATCCAAAAGGCCAAGAAGGCAGGCATGGTGGTGTCGCGCGACCATCATGGGCGCGCTGGTGTCTTGCCGTTGCCTGCAACATTGACCATGGAGTTGGGCGAACTGATTGCGGAGCACGACCATGGTCATGGCCTGACAACCACCTTGTACAGTGATCTGCCTTTCCCCGGTCGCGAGCGGACACTTGACGCCTTTCAGGTAGAGGCTCTAGTCTCGTTGCGAGAGAGCCCCGACCAAGCCTTCTACCGCCTCTTCCGTACTGGTTCGCACAGTGAATTGCGCTATGCGACGGCGGATGTACTGACCCAAGGGTGTGTCAATTGCCACAACACGCATCCGGAGACTCCGAAGAACGATTGGGTCCTAGGTGATGTGCGCGGCGTGTTGGAAATCCGGATCCCCCTCTCGACTACGCGCGCCTCGATCGGTGCTGAAGTCAGTCGCACGACCGCCCGGGTGTTCGGCGTCTTGGTTCTGATAGCTGTGTTCCTTGTGGGTTTCATCCTCAAGTTGCGCAATACGCGTGAACACGCTCTCGTTGCAGAGAAGGCAGCGCAAGACGCCACCGAAGGAATTCGCGAGCGGAACGAGTTCATGGCAAAGACGTTGCGTGGGCTCGATGAACGCAATGCAGAGTTAGAGGAGCAGCGCGAGAGAGCAGATCGGGCCCGCGTCGTGATCGAGCGCCAGAAGCAAGAGGCGGATGAGGCCCGCCTGGCTGCGATCGACATCATGGAGGACATGGAGCTTGCACGCTCCCAGGCAGAGCATGCGAGTCGCTCCAAGTCGGAGTTCCTGGCTACCATGAGTCACGAGATTCGGACGCCGATGAATGGCATCCTTGGCATGATCTCATTTCTGATGGACTCCGAGCTCAGTACCGAGCAGCGGGAGCACGCCGAGACGGTGCACTACTCTGCCGAGGCTCTGTTGACGATCATCAACGACATCCTCGACTACTCCAAGCTGGAGGCCGGGCGCCTCGAACTCGAATTGATCGAATTCGATCTGCACAGTTGCTGTGAAGAAGTAATAGACATCTTTTCGACGCGCGCTCAGCAGTCTGGCATCGGACTGTCGACACTGATCTCGCGCGACACACCGCGCTTGGTGAACGGCGATGTTGGCCGTATTCGGCAGGTGCTCCTGAACTTGGTCGGGAACGCAGTGAAGTTCACGGAGAAGGGTGATGTCAACCTGGAAGTTCGCCTCAAGATGACGGATTCGGTTCAGATTATCGAGCTCGCCGTCCACGACAGTGGGATAGGTATACCCAAGGACCGACGCGAACGGCTATTCCAACCATTCACGCAGTTGGACGCGTCGCACAACCGGCGCTACGGAGGCACGGGCCTTGGCTTAGTAATCAGTCGACGCTTGATCGAAGCTATGAACGGAACCATCGAGGTGCACAGCACGGAGGGGCGCGGGACGAGCTTCATCGTTGGCTTGCCCCTGCCGATCTTCAAGGAGCACGGTAACTCTGTGGCGCTGCAGGGACGCCGAGCTGTCGTGGCCGGGATGCCCTCGCGCACGAGGGCTTCCTTCATCGCTCAGCTGACCCGACTCGGGATGGATGTGAGTGTGTGGAAGCCGGGTAAGTCGGTAGTGCCTGAGCCTCTGGATTTTGCCTTTGTCCCTGATGACCAAGCGGGTAGCAGCACGATCCGATCTGAACTTTGTGATCAGGCGAAGGCCGTCTTTAACATGACATCGGAAGCTTCGGACGATTCGGAGACATCAATCACTCTTCCCATTCGTTCTCCGCGATTGGAAGCCGTGCTCTGCGGTAGTCTTGGAATCAAGAGCAAGCTAGAGCGCGAATCTGGATCCAAGCTGCCCGACTACGGCAGTGGGCGCAGCCTAAAAGTCCTGGTGGCTGAGGACAACCCCGTCAACATCCTCATCACCACTCGACTCTTGGAGCGAGTCGGGCACAAGGTCTGTGTCGTCGAGAACGGCGCGCTGGCTGTCGATGCGGTACTCAATCAGCACTACGACTTGGTGCTGATGGACTGCCAGATGCCGACGATGGATGGCTTCGAAGCGACCAAACGGATTCGTGCTCACGAGTGCCAAACTGGAACCAAGCGAACCCCGATCGTGGCCATGACCGCGAACGCGATGAGTGGCGACCGCGAGCGTTGTCTTAAGGATGGCATGGACGGCTATGTCAGCAAGCCGGTCAACGTCGAGCTGCTTTACTCCGAGATGCAGCGCGTGACTGATACTGACGCACCCGACATTGCGGCCTGAGTAACGCGGACTTTGGCAGCGCTCCCTGAATCGGGGCAGCATGCGGCCAACGACCTTGATTCGAGACAAAACTAGTTTGTAGCTGAATATTGTCCAGCTGACCGGCCTGAATTTACTGAGGGTGGCAAGCTGCCCGTTGATGGGGAGCACCCCCCTAGCCACCCAAGCCAGCGGGGGGAGAACGCAAGCGACTCGGGCATAGAAGATGCTCAAGCACCAGGAGTCGCTCCAACCACGATCTGCGCTGGAAAGGTGGCGATGAGTGGGATGCGCCCCTCGCACGGGGTACCTGCGGGAAGCCCAATTCGGCTGGTTCGCTCGGCTTGATGAGCGTGCCAGCCACTGGCACTTTCAGCATGGTGCGGCGAGGGTAGAGATCTGACATCCAGCTGGTTTCTCCCCCCTCAGCGCGGCCACGAATGACTCTCTGCACTTGAGTGCATACTCAATGCGCTGCTCTTTTCTCCGTCGCGACTCTGGCTGCTCCGGCGCTAGACAAGTCACTTTCTCGGTCGAAAACCACGGCCCGGCGGTCGGTGCGCGCATGGTTTCGACTTGCCGATTCCGCCGGCAGCGCTTCCGCCCGGGCACATCTGGTTCTTGGTCGATGAATATGCAATGGGCATGCCGGGCGCACCGATTCCACCCAACGTCACGTCGGAGGGCGCGGGCTTCGTCAACATGGAAGCCGCGAGCGATGTCTTCACCGACCTCGGCTTCCCCGCTGTCGAGAACTTGGGTTTAGCGACTGTTCGCTGTGGTTTCGGGCTTCTTCTTGGAGATGAGGCGCGATGCGCTCGACGCGACTTTCGCACCCTTGATGGACTTCGACGGCAATGGCATCGAGGATGCGATCGACATCGTGCTGGGTGTTGTCGCTGATGCGAAGCTCCCGGCCTCGGGCCAGATTGTTGCGGGCGCCACCTGGAACTTCCAGGGTTGGTTCCGTGACCCGGCCGGACCATGTGGCTTCGCGTTCAAGCTGACGAATGCATTGAGCGTGACCTTCACGACCCAATCCTCAGCACCCTGGCAGATGATTCACGGGTGATCTTGCAGTGCGGAGCGCCAGGTGAGTGATGGCCGATCCTTCCCAATGCGAGCAATAGCTGTGGTAAGGATCGGTTCTTTGTGGGGCCGCTTCCTTGTGGGAGGCGGCGTGAGCCCCTGCGCGGGCGGAGCGAGGGAGCGGACCATCGGTGGTGACGTTAGCGCAGCGTTGTTGGGACTTGCGCCGGTTCGCTACCCTTGTGAAACGAGTGAATGAGCGTCCGATGCGATTGCGCTGGGAATGCTGCGCGCTCGATCTATTCCTCGCCATGTTGCAAGGTCCCCACATGAGACTGACCGTAGGCTCAGCAATCGCTCTGTTACTACTCTCGGGTTGCAACTCGACTGGTTCAGGCGATCAGACACCTTCCACCTTGTGGCTCGTCGGTTCCGACTTGGACAATCCACCCATCGCGTGGGACAACGAAGAAGGAACAGCGCGATGTCGAAATGGCGCAAGCGATCGCCGAGTTGATTGATCGAGACCTCGTCTGGCGTCGCATGACCTTCGACCAACTGCTTGATGCGGTCGAAGCCGGCACGATCGATTCCGTTGTTGCGACGCTGGGAATCACTGAGGCGCGCGTCGAGCGAGTGTTGTTTTCGAAGCCCTACTAGCAGACACAGAACTTTGCCTTGGTGCGGGTTGGCGAAGGCGAGCCGACAGCTCTCGCCGACCTAGGCGGACGAGCAGTCAGTGCGCGAGCAGGCACGACATCAGAACTCGCCCCCGCGAACAGTCTGCCCGCGGCCGTGATTGCGGTGCCCTCACCCAAGGGCGATGGCGCACTGCAACGGCTCGAGTCGAAAGAACTCGACGCCGCCGTGATGAATGGCCCCGATGCGATCGAATTCGCAGCAGGCCGGCCTGGCGATCTTCAAGTCCTGCCGAGCGCCTTGGCCAGCAAAGCCTATGCCGTAGCCATCCATCCGGACTACCCGAGCTTGAAGGCCTCAATTAACGCAGCACTTGACGCATTGCGAACATCTGGCGAGCTGTGACGCTTGGATCAGGAGTTCGAGACTGCCAGTCTCAGTTCCGTGAACTGCTATCTACAGAGGCAGGCGTTGCGTGAGGTGCGCGTGAAGAGCGAATATTGATGAGTACGCAGGACTCGCTCGCTTCGGGCTACATTTCCTCAGCAGGCATGGCCCACGGACCCACGCTTGCTTTGCCGCACTAGCGCTCGCTCGTAGCGCTCATGAACTCATCGATCGCCGCCATCCACGCCTCTTGCCCCGCGCCACTGATGTGAATGGCGTCTCCACGCATGCAATCGTTGGGCTGGCCATCCTCATCGACGAAGAGCGGGCGAAGATCCAGATAGTGGATACCGGTCACTCGTCCGAGTTCAGCGTTCGTAGTATGGATGGTGTCAATAGCAGCCCGCATGGGGTGGTCCGCTGACTTGCCGGCGGGGAAGGGACCACACAAGATCAGCTCGGCTTGCGGCTCGGCTCGCCTCAATCTGGTCACGAGCGCTCGCATTCCTTCTGCTACCTCGTGGCCGGTGTGCCCTGCCGAATTCAAATTGTTGACGCCGATTTGAATGACAATGACCTTGGGGTCGATGACGGCTAACGCGCCGTGTTTGATGCGATACAACAAGTGCTCTGTGCGATCACCAGACAATCCCAATGAGATCGCATGCTCGAAGCGATCGATAGCACGCTTTCCACCGGTTTGGGTCAGACGTTGGCTTGATCCTGTCAAGCCCTGCGTGATCGAGTCACCGAAGAATACGAGCTCGATATCAGGGTTGTCCTGTGCGAGCGCGCGCATGCTCTCGACCTGATGCGCCCACGAACTGCCTGCGCCCCAACCTGCAGGAGCGCCGCGGTATTCGACCGATGCGACAGGGTGGGCCGCAGGATTGAACTCATCAATGCCTGTGATGCGTAGCAGAGTGCGAGCGAGGGGAGCCACGGGATGCAGGCCATGCGGGTGATGACCAAGTCCTGGCTTGCGCCAGACATCAAGCGGTCCGTTCAGCTCCTCATAGCGTGTGACCACTCGCTCTCCATTCTCGTCCGGCGGCACGACCACATCCGCTGTGCCCATCAGCACGATCATGGGCAACTGCGCTTTCGCGAGAGCATCAAGCTGACTCAACGGTCCCGCCTCGAAGCTCAGGGCCTGCTCATCGCTAAGGTCATACGCGTTGAGTAGTCGAGTCCAATCTGCATCGGATCGCTTGCCGTTGCGACCGCCGGGCCACGACCGGAAGTCACAGACCGCATTGTCGAGCACCAGCGCGGCAGGACGCTCCGGATTGCGAATCGCGAAGTTCAGGACCGGCAAACCGCCGCGCGAAAGTCCATGCAGGATCGGCTGCTCGCTAAACTCCAGCAGTACATGAAACAGCTGATACGCTCGTTCCCAGCGCTCCATGGCCTGTTTTGAGCCGTAGAGATTGCTGACATCGCAGTACACAAGATGAAAGCCGCGCTCGAGTAGAGCCAAGTCGAGACTCGGTTCGTGTCCGAAGAAGCGCGCGCGCCAAATCCAAGGCCGGCCGGCTGCTACGCGGTGAGGACGGACCACAGAATAGGCTTCGGATGAACCGGCTAATACGAAGTCGAGCTTGGGGAATCCGTGATACTCGCTGAGTTGACTATCACTGGTGACGGTGCCGATGCGCGTTACTATATCGATGCCCGATGGATCTTGAGGCGTGCGTAGAATTGCAGCGAGATGATCTGCGATGGAAGCTGCCCCAAATGGGTTGGGGTGCACTCCGTCCGTGACTTGGCCGGCATTCATCACGCGGCTCAGATCGACGTAGTCGACGAAGGTTCGCTCTTCCGCCTCGGTTCGATAGGCCTGCGCTAGCTGAGTCAGGCGTGGAGCGCGCTCGGATAAATCAGCCGCGCGCGCCTCCTTCAACCCGCCCTTCTTCGGAAAAACCGGCGGGGGCGAGCACAACAGAACGCGCGCACCTTCGTAGCGCTTGCCGATCGCGGCCAGCATTGCATCGAGGTCTCGTTGCAGGTGTTCGACCGCATCCCAGCAGCGGCGGCTCTCCTGCAGCACGCTGTCATTTGTACCCAGGATCACGATTACGACATCTGCTTGCAGCTCGGGCGCATCGAGCCAACGCTTCGTGCCCAAGTAGGGCTGATCCGTGTCGCGCAGTAGCGTCGCGCCACCGACCCCCAAGTTGACGACGCGTGTATCCGAACTGATTCGGCTGCCAAGAAGCGTCGGCCACGCAACCGATTGTTCGACGTTGGATTGACCTTGCGTGATCGAGTCACCAATGCAAACGATGGTTTGGGCAAGTGCAGAACCGGTCGCGACTAATGTCGCCACGCAAGCCCATAGGAGCTGAAGCCAATGCGCCTGATTGTGTCGAGCACTCACTCTTCGTCTTCCACAGTTAGGCTGCGCTTCAACACATCTTCGAGGTCGACTCCACTCAGGTCGGTCTTCCATTGTTCGCGCTTGTCTTCGGGTAGGGCTTCGATAAAGTACTCACGAAGTCGTTCGGCAGCCTGTGCATCTGGCTCGGCTTGTGCCGGAGAGTCTGCTGGATCGGTCGACGCATCCATCTCCGACTCGACTAGCGCTTGAGCCGCCTTGGAGCGCTGTAATTCAGCGTGAACAGCTGCTTGCTCGGCAGCCATCTGAGCCTCGATCTGTCGCTCCATTGCCACTCTCATCTGCATCTCAGCAGCCG
>JBLFWN010000123.1:0-18725 GCA_047611405.1 Planctomycetota bacterium
ATCGCAATTCTCGCCACCGCAGACACCAAGGGACAAGAAACCCAGTTCTTGAGGGAACAGGTCGAGGCGATGGGGGGCGCAGCCGTGGTCTTTGACATCGGTGTCGTCGGCAAGCCGACGACACCGACCGACTTCACGCGTGAAGTCATCGCGGATGCGGGCGGCCGCAGCCTGGCCAGCTTGCTCGAAAATCCTTCGCGCAACGAGGCCATGCCGATCATGACCGGCGGCGCAACGAAGCTGATGTTGCAGGAAATCGAAGCTGGGCGCGTGCACGGCGTAATTGGCATGGGCGGCACGCAAGGCACTTCAGCCGGCACCGCAGTCATGCAGGCGCTGCCCTACGGCTTCCCGAAGGTGATGGTCTCGACCGTCGCTTCGGGCGACACCTCCGCCTTCGTCGGCATCAAGGACATCACGATGATGTTCAGCGTCGGCGACATTATCGGCTTGAATCCGGTGACGCGAAAGATCCTCTCGAACGCCGCCGGTGCAACTTATGGAATGGCCTGCTCCGAGGTTGATCTGGCGAGCACGAGTGGCGACAAGCCGATGATCGGCATGACCAACCTGGGTGTGATCACCGATGGGGCATTGCGTGCCATCGAGCAGTTTCACGCCGCTGGCTACGAGGTCATCGTGTTCCATGCAGTCGGCTCTGGCGGACGCGCGATGGAGCAGATGATGAAGGACGGCCTGATTGGCGCCGTGTTCGACTATGGCTTGGGCGAGATTCCCGACGAACTCTACGACGGTTTGCGTGCGGGTGGCGACGAACGCCTACGAGTGGCCGGCCGTTTGGGCATCCCGCAAGTGATCTGTCCGGGCGGCCTCGAGCACATCGGCTTGTTCACCGAGCCCAACGTCGTGCCTGAAGCGTGGGCTGGACACCAGACGACTTTCCATAGCCCGATCATCGTCGCCGTGCGCATGAATGCGGAAGAGATGACGCGCATCGCCCGCGAGATCACCACGCGCTTGGCCAGCACGAAGGGCAAGGCGTGCTTCATGATGCCCAAGAAGGGCACCAGTCGGTATGGCATCGAAGGTGGGGAGCTGTACGACCCGATTGCGGACGAGGCCTTCTTGACCGAAATCAGAGCCAGCTTGCCCGACACGATCGAGTTGGTCGAACGCGACTTGGCGGCCGAGGATCACGAGTTTGTCGATGAAGCCGTACAGCGCATGATTGCGCTGATCGAGGGCTAATCACGTTCAGTCGCGTGGGCTGCTCACGACTCGAGAGCGCTCACGCGACAACGCTCGCTGCTCAATCCGTTTCTGGTCTGATGCAAGGATGTTGCCCCGGTGAGGGCCGGTCCGCTGCACGGCAAATTCATGAACGGTTTCAGCTTGCGAGCCTACGATCCAGAGCAAGAGCTGTGGGCATTGCTTCTGATCTGGACGGTGGATGGCAACAGCAGTTTCGGCGGACTGCATGGGAGCTATCGGCATGGGCGTGGCGATTTCTTTGCGTCGATGACCGGTGCGTCGCGCACGCGCTACTGCTTCTCGGATGGGCTACCGAATACGCTTCGTTGGGATAGCTCGATGACGAAGGACAATGGCGTCAACTGGAACACAGACTGGATCATGGAGTTCACGCGTACGGGTGGCTCCAAAGAAGTCACGTAGGACGAGCTCTTTGCTACTGAATGGAGCACGGGCAAGTTGTCGCCTCACCAAGAAGCACGCAGCTTGGATTGATTGATCGGCGAGTGGCGCGGCGAGCACATCGACGCGCAGGATGAGGTCTACGGGGCGCGTCTGTGCTGCAAGGATTGGGACCGGCAGTTGAACGTGCGCGGCTTCGAAGTGGGGAAGCAGGCCTGGGCATCATGGAGTGTCTCCGAACGTGATCCTCGTATCCGCCCGCGCATGACCCTGGTCGAGAACGGGGAAGTCATCGTCACTCCTCAGCCCGACGCTTCCGATGGCACGCACGAGTTCTAGGTGCGCGAGTCTGACGACGCCTTCGTGATCGAGACTTCACTTGTGGGACCGGATGGAGCCTGTTTGGAAGTGCTGGGAACAACTTATTTGACGCGTGCTAAGACAAAGCCCAAGCAGATCAAGTAATCGTTTGATCTTGGCTGGAGTCGTGGTTCAGGAAAGGCCTGTGCGATCGCGCCGGCAAAGCGCTCGCCCGTGTCACGAAGAGTGAACTACTGAATCTTGCCGTCCCTGCCGATCGCGCGCCGAATCACACCAAGCTGCCCGGCGTGATAACACTCGTGAAAGACAAGCGTCGACAACTTTTCGGCTTGCGTTGTCTTCAGCTCGGGATCGAACAGTCCGGCACACTCCTGCGCAAACCAGCTCACGTCCACGGCGTCGAGGCGCTCTGTCAGCGAATCTTGATAAGTGGCGAAGGCATCCTTCAAGTATTCAATTTTGATGCAGTCCGCTCCCGGTCCGATCGCACTTGATCCGCGCTTGTAGACCTCTGCTAGCCCCTCGATGGGGAGGCGTTCGCCGCCTAACAATTCAAGCATGCCGCCACGCGAGTCGACGATGTGACCCAAGACCCAATTGACGCTGTTTCCACCAGCAGGGGCGCTTGTCAGGCTTTCTTCGTGCACGATGCCATCGATGTTCTGCAGCACGGTGTAGGCGGATATTTGAATCTGGTTCTTGAAGATTTCGCGGATCATGTCGGCTGATCAGTGGGAGTGCCACTGCGTACGAATGGTGGAAGTCGGCTGAAGGCACCGTATGCCGAGCTGGGTTGCATTGGAAGTCTCACCGATTCCCAAGCTCAAACGAATGCTCGTCAAGTCCACTTGTAGTATTGCGAGGATGACAAGGATGAAAATCATGAGCACACGAATTCTCTGTCAACAGGGAAGCAGCCAAAGCGTGGTCTCTAGCCTCGGATCTGCCCTGTTCCGCACAGTGGCGACGGTCCTCATTGGGTCGCTCATCTGCTCCCAGGCCGCCGCGCTTCGAACGCAAGGCGAGCCGCAGGCGCCCTACGTGTTCGACCTTGATCAGCCGGCGCAACCTGACTTGGCTGAGTTGCTGCAAGAAGCGGGCGTACTCGTCGAGGCTGACCTCAGTTGGAAGATGCCGAAGACGTTCGACCTTAGCTACGTCAGCGTGGAGGAGATGCAAGAGGCGCTGGCAAAGGAAACCCTGCAGAAGCACCTAGCCAGCAAGCTGGGATTGGCTGCTGAAGTGTCTGCAGATGAGGACCTGCCTGCTTCGGTGACGGAACCCCTCGCCAATTGGGTCTTAGCCAAGTACTTCCCCGCGGAGGGAAAGCTTCTGTTTGTGTTTGAGAATTTCCACAGGAGCCTCCTAGCCGTCGGACTCCAGCCCATCGACTCCAAGCGCCTCATTCGAGCAGTGATGGTGCATGAGTTGGTTCATGTTGCTGACGAGACTAAGCATCAGTGGAGCAAGAGGATGCTTGCTTGCGATACTTCCGACACTGTGGCCGCGATGAATAGTGTTATCGAGGGGCACGCACAGGTCGTGGCACGGCGAATCTGCAAGGCAGCCGGGTGGGCTCAAGACTTCGACGACTACACAAGCATGATCGGCTTCACTGCGTCGATGGGCGAAGGGGCTGCGGCGGAACTTCTTGCGCGGGCGATCTCTGTCAACATCTCCTTCTCGTACCACTCGGGGGAAGCTTTCTGGAAGCATGTTCTTAGCGAGGGCGGCGTTGGCATCGAAGCACGCGTCTTCGCTACACCTCCTGATAGTGTCGCGCTTATTTCTCATCCCAACTGGTACCTGAATCCAGACTTGCGTCCGAGCTTGGTCTACGACTTGAAGCGTGGACTCGACAAGATTCGGACCTTCGAGTCGACCGGGCCCGGAGGGAATTGGACAGCGACCGAAATCGAGATCACGACAGCCCAGCTAGCGGTGTCTCTGGCGATCTTGGGCGAGGAGGAGCGCGACCGCGCATTGGAATCCGTCATCCATTCCAATGCAATGGTGCTTCAGCCGACCGCTGCGCCGCAGTCATCGCTTTTTCAGGCCGTGCTCTATGAGACGGGCGACTCCGTTCAGGGAGCGCGCTGGCTTGCGATGCAAGAGGCGGTCATGCGGATGCGCGATGAGACGATGAAGGAAGGCATAATCAAGATCGTGTCGTCGACGTACGAGGAGCTTGTGGTTGGCGGAGCGAGCGGCCTGTACGTACACAAAACGGTGGAATACCAGGGCGCGCTGATCGATGTGAAATCGGTGGTGATGGCTCTCGGACCGCTCAACGTAGAGATGACAGCTTCGGCCTATGAGATCGATCGAGAGACGATCATCGAACGAGCTACGCTCGTGTTGGCGGCTGTCAGCGAGTCCGATGAATCTGCGTCCGATGAAGCGAGCGAAGCCAAGCAGAATCAACAAGACGACTGAGTGGAGACGGTGAACGCGCTGCTGCGCGTGTCTCTGGCTGCCTGTCGCGACGGCTCTGGGGAATTGACCCCGTATGGCCGAGAACAGTCGGAAGCCCTTCGTGTGATCTTCTCGTCACACAGGCTGTGCAGCGACTTACATTGCCGCCACGGCGACCAAGTAGAGGGACGAGAATGTCCCATGAACGAGGGTCCCTAACATCCCGGGCCACTGCCAACGCCGGATGATGAGCGTCCACAGGATCAAGTTCGGGATCGCGACGAGCACGAAGCTGTTGTCGTACATGTCGTCGAATAAGTAGATGCTCGGAAGCAGCCCGGGCCAGAACCAGATGTCCTCGCCGAAACGCCGGACCTGATGGTTGACCAGGATCGTAACTACGAAGGGGAGCCACATGCAGGCTGCGGCGCGCAGGGATGCTCCGCGCCAGGAGAGGCGCCGTCGGTTCTGCACGATCAATGGCCGTACGCCATGTGAGTCGTTGGAAGCCGTGCCCGTTTGTGTATCGCTGTTCGACGTGGAGCTCATGATCCATCGAGAGTGACCCGCTCGCGTGCCCTATTGGTACTTCAGCGGGTTCTTGCTCCCACTACGATGACGGCTGAGAGTTGTTCCCAAGCCAAGAGAGCAATTCTTGGCGCGCATTGCCTCAGGTCCCAGTCCCGGCTCCGTGCAGCTTGGCACGACCTAATTCTTGGGGAACAAATTTATCAGGGTTCGTGCAAGCAGAACCGTCGTCGGAGCCTACCTGCATGAGGACAAAGAATTAATAGGAACGACCCCCGCCGCGAAGCATCGCGACGGGGGTCGAAAGTGATTCAGCGCCGCAGCCGGCGCGATCCGATCACGGAGTGAAGCTTAGCTCCAAACCATCGGACAAGTCATAGGCGGCCCCACCAGCGGCGGGGTCGCGGAACCAGGCCTGGAAGTTCCAGGTCGATCCAGCGCCGATTGCACCGGCCGGGGGAAGCGCGTTGTAGTCGACAGCCAAGGACATGCTGTTGCCGCTAGCAATGGACACCGGCAAGCGGTGGACGCTACCGACGACGCAGCGCGTGCCGTTACCGAAGGGCAGGTTTCCTTGGTCTTGGCCGTAGTAGAAGATGCCGGGCTGGTTCGGAACCGGTGCGGCTTCCAGAACAAGGTCGTTCGCAGCGATGCTTCCGGAACCCGTTGCCGAAATGAGCGCTGGGCCACCCGCTGAGTTGGCGCCAGAGATGCAGTAGTTCGTACCCAAGCCGCCGCTACCACAATCGAGAACAGACAGGTCGAAGGCGTCGATGCCGGCTTCGACGATGCTTGATGTCCCATCGTCGTTTGCCGTGAAGCGCAAGCGCATCGTCGAGGTCTGAGTCACGCCAGCGTTGGATAGGTCATCAGAAGTGATCACGTGCGAGCGCCAGCTGAGGCCGCCGTCCGTATCGTGACGAGCGACTTCGGTCCAGGGGCCGGCACCAGCATTCGAGCTAGCCTCTACCAGGATTTTGTCCGTGCCATCCGTGTTGGTTAGACGCAGGAAGTAGTCATAGCTGATGCGGACATCGCCACCACTCATGTCCATTGTCGGCGACTCGAGTTGGACAGCTCCGCCATCCACGTCGGTGTTGCCGTTCTGGTTCTCGGTCAGGTAGGCACTGCCGCTTCCATCCGAATCCGACGGCGGGTCGTAGTCCCAAGCATTGTCATCAACTGGAACGCCGCGTTGCCAATCGCCAGTGCTGGCACCGAGGTTTGTCGGGCTCCAGCCCGTGTCGCTCTCGAAGTTGTCGCCGAACACTTGCGTGATCGTACCGACTTGAGCGGTGTAGACCGTTCCCGGTGCGTTCGGCGGGTCCGTGAAAGCACCACAGGTCGAGTCGGTGAAGGCATAGAAGAACTCGGGCGAGTCCCCGCAGCCCGGGGGCGGCAATGCTGCTGAGTAGTTACCTCCACCATTGTCTGTCATCGCGACCGATGTAAACGCGCCACCGTTGTAGCGAAAGCGAAGGTCGACCGTACCAACGGGCGTACCGACCAAGCTAACGCTAACCGGAGTCGGAGCCAAGGGGTCGAGCAGGGTCGGCGAGGTGCCTTCGAACTGAACGAAGGCCGGCAAGCAAGCTGCCGCAGCATTCGTCATGACCGCTGCCGCCGTCGGGTGGAAGAAGGTCGTGATGTTGCCGGTTCCGCCTGGGCAGAGGTGGCAGTAACTCATGATCGTGCCGTTCGTCAGGCAAATCTGCTCGTCCTGGCACTGACCCCAGTACTGCTGCGCCGGGCACTCATCGAGCGGCGGGCAGTAGTTATGCGTGTGCGGACTGGCGAAGTTGTGACCCAGCTCGTGCGAAATGACCATGAAGTCCCAGTTGTTCGGCTGCTGCACGACGGGGAAGTTTACGTCGCTGTTCAAGTTACCCGAGACCGAGAAGTTGTTGCTGCTGCTGCACAGCACGTCGAGCCATGCAACACCGCAACCGAGGCTCGCGCCACTCAGCAAGTGACCGATGTTTGCGTTGGCGGGCACGTTGCCGGCCCACACTGACTGGAGTTCGTACAGCACGTCGACGCAGTCGCCGCCACTGTCTTGAGAGCCCCAGCCATCGTTCGAGACCGACCAGAGGTTCAGGTAGGGAAAGGTCAGAACGGTGTTGGCCTGTGTCTCGTAACGATCACTGACGAAGGTCAGAAGCGTCGTGATGTAGGCAGCTTCCGCGCTCACATCGTTGAAGATTTGGTACAGCTGATAGTCGCCTTCGATCGCGATCGGGCACTCGCGCAGGCTGCAGCTCGGTGGGCCATACGTGTCCGTCGTATCGCCGGAGCCACTGCCCGGATTGGTCCTCGTAGGCGGCAAGGCTTCCATCGGCGGCGTCAGCGCATCGCAATCTTGCTTCTTGTTGAAGCCGCGCAAGTTGATCTCGGCCTCAGTCTGCACGAGCACATCACCACTGCGCCAATCGCCATCGGCGTCGGGTTGCGGCATGAAGTGAACGAGCTCGCCTTCGCGCTGGATCCAACCACGGGAACCATAGTCGGAGAAGCCGAGCATCACGCTCGAGCTCGGATCGCCATCGACGGTGCCTTTCCATACGGAGAGGTTCAGGCCGTCGACGAGGTCGGGGGTGGGCTGACCATTGACCGTGTAGTTGAAGCGACGGCGCTCGACACTCAGTCGTTCCAGGCGCAGGTTGACCAGCTTTCCGCTGGGCAACGCAACGTCTGTTAAGACGACTCCTTGCAGACCGGTCAAGGCCGAGATGACCTCCGGTTGCGTGACCATTGAGATGCTGTCCATCGCGCCGGACTCACCGGTGGCGGACAGCGGGAACGGGAGCGTGCCGAACTGGGCGTGAGAAGCGGGAATCAACACCGCGCCGATAAAGGCGGCGCGCAGAATGGAATGCTTCATGGTGGCGTGGCTCGTGAGAGCCGCTGGGGATGTTGGGGAGAGCTGCCGGGAGCGACGAGTCGAGGCGCCGCGTCTGAGATCACGGTGTGGCTGTCACTGCGGCTGGTTGTATTGCATAGCTTTCGCGAGCCAGGGCTCAGCAACGCGATCACGACCACACTATCTTACACCTGCTCCACGGCCTTTGGCGTAGCGCAAACCAGCGACGCGCCTTGAACCCTCGGGGAAGGTCAGGATCGTACAAGTACCGGCTCAGGTGGCACTTGATTCACCAATCCGCTGGACTCTGCAATGGGGCCGATCGAAGCGCGGCGTCATCCGGAGCAGCCGCGTGGTCCTGGCAGTAGCCATCTGGCGTCGCGCTAATTGCTCTCCACATAGGACTTCAAGCCGTCGCGGAACAGTTGCATCCATCCCTCACTCAAAGATTTCATCGTGCCATCCGACATATGCCCAATCATCGAGTCAGTGATCGACAGTCGCGTGCCAGCATTGATCGCTTCCAGCCCCAAGTGCAGCATCGTCGTCGCCGGTCCTCCGTAGGCGGCTGATAGGTGCCCGATCAAGTCGACAGAACTGTGTGGCACGCACATGTGAACCGTGTACCAGAGCAAGCTCGCACCACTTGGTGTCTCTTCACGCAGTTGCCCACCGGCGCGTGTGTCGAAGGTTACGATCGAGTCGGGCCCTGTCATATGGTAGTCGGGTAGCCACCAAGCATTGATCTCCTCGGTTAACGAGTTCCAGACTTGCTCGGGTGTGGCTTCGATTGTGAGTTCGAGGGAGTAGGTGAGGGTGCGTGTCTCAAGGACTTGGGCGCTCATGACTTTCAGTTTCAGTTGGGGTATCGTGAAGTGTTGTTCTCTATTCCTACGAAGGGCGGCGCTTGGTGCGTGACTTTGCGCTGGATGCTTTCTTGGATGCGCGTGCTGTGGCGCGCTTTGCGCTGGCTCGAGCCGAAGCTGATTTCGACACTGCGCGCTTGCCAGCATTACAGGCCACGGGAATCGCGCCGAGCTGCAGCAGCACGCAATCAGCTGAGTCGATAGACTGGGTTTGCGCCCGGCATCCGGATCGCGTAGTACGCGAGAGACCTGGAGCCTGCAAACTCCCCTAAGTCCAACACTTCATAGAGCCCGGTTTGACTCAGCCAGGGATCATTCGAGAGTGCAGCATGCGGCACAGCGAATGAATCCGTTCTCTAGATCGGATTCGAAGCCTCACTGAATAGTGAGCTCGAGCTGACGGCCCGCCGAGAGCATGCCCTGGGCGACGATTTCATGATCATCAAGCTCGGGCATTCCCGCATCGAGCACTGCCGTTGGGATGCGATGGACTCGCACTTCTCCAGCGGGCATCACCGGAATCTGAGCCCGGCCATCGAATGCAACCAACGCGACCATCGCCGTCCACTCGTTGTTGCTCCAACATAACAGGTCGAGTGTGCTCGTCCTTACGCCTGCTTCGTCCACGAGGGGCTTGATGCCGCGAAGGTTGACGGAGCCAACGCTAAGCTCAAGATCCAAGCGTGCGCCTGCTGCCTCAAGTGCGAGATCGCGTGTCAGGATCAGTGGCAATCCAAGGATTGATGAAGATGTCAGCGTCAGCCGCCAGTTGCCTGGCTGTGGGGCACGCAGTTGATAAGCGCCACTCGGATCGAGCGTGACCGACATGCCATTGATGCGTGCTTCACTGAATGTGCCATCCAGTCGCGAGAACTCGTCCTGAGGGACGAGCTGGGCTCGCCATGCGCCAGGCGCGAGACCGTTTACCGAGACACGGCCTTGAACAGCGATGGTTGCGCTCCCGCCCCCGAGGTCTAGGTCAAAGCGTGTGCTCTGGCCCTCGACCACTTGGCAAGTTGGTGGGACTGCGGCACGAGCTCCAGGCTCAAGGGTGCTGGAGGAGCGTTTCGGACTGATCTCTTCCGAGTGCTTCACTATTTGCCATGGCCCCGGCGTCAGTGATTCGAATCGATAGTAGCCGTCGGCAGCGACGCGCACTGTGCGAGCTCGACCATCGCCGCGATTGGCGGCGACGATGGTGCCCGCGACGGACCTACCGCTTCCGGCAAGGACATAGCCTTCGATCTGGCCACCAGCCGTGAGGTTGAGTTCAATTCCGACCCTTCCTTGCCTGGGCTCGATGTCGAAAGGCCCGGCTTCAGCAACTGCAAGTCCCTCCGCATGAGCTTGGATGATGTAGCTGCCGGCAGAGCGAACCGTGACGGAGAAGGATCCTTCAGCATCGCTTACTGCCGACGCGTTTGGGCCAGGGCCCCAGCGCACGGGCAATCCATTGTGCGATGCGCGCCCATCGGTCGCTCGCAGCGCGCTGATGGTTGCGCCCTGCAGTGGTCTTCCATCAACGATCACGCGGCCTTGGACTCCAGGCAGTGCGAGGAGCTGCAGTTCGAACCGATCGGGCGCGCTTTGGCCATCGTAGGAACCAGTCTCTAGCAACTCGTACCCTTCGGCATCGACTTCCAAGGTGAAGGCTTCCTCCGGAATCGACACACGCCAATGCGTGCTTTCCTCCGTACCGCGCTCGGCTCGCGCCAAGACATTGCGATGATTGCTATCAAAGAGAGTGGCCGAGAAGTCTTCTAGTAGAGCGCCACCTTCTCCGCGAACGATCATGCTGGAGTACGTTCGCTCGCCGAGTTGCAGCACGAGATCACGCGTACCGGGCTCGACATCCTCGGCCAGGATCGGGCGGTAGCCATCGGACGATGCTCGGATGTTACGAGCCGCGCGATGGTGCAGCACGAGTCGGAAGCGGCCATTCTTATCGACGTTTCGACTGCCTGAACCACTTCCCATCAAGCCTCGATACTCGTAGCGAATGTCGGCGTAAGGTACAGGTTTTCCGTTCGGGTCAACGACGATGCCCTCGATCACATCCTCGGGGTCGAGAGCTTCGAGGGCGAGTTCAACGCCGTAGCTCTCTTGTCCGGAGCGGACCTCGACCGGACGACTGTAGGTCGCGAGCCAGTCAGGTCCGCCCGCGACCAGACGCGCGAAGCCCACCGGCACACCGGTCAGCATAAACCGGCCTTGCTCGTCCGTTCGCGCCCGTGATTGCGCCGGCGCGTGCTCGCTCTCTGAACGACGTCTCTGTGCCAGACTCAACGGGTGCGGCAATTCGTCGATCGTGCGCACCCATACATCCGGGGTGGGAACACCTGACTCTCCCGTCACTTGGCCAGTGATCGAACCGGCCGGGTAAACGACGATGTCGCCATAGTCGAGTAACTTGCCGAAGACGGCCATTGCTTCGATGATTCCACCGGTGTTTCCCACGCTCGAATAGGTCAGCTCGGCGCTCCAGCGGTCATCGGAACTCCAACCTTCTGCCAAGCGCGCGTGCAGCACACCATCTGCGCCACTCAGCACACTGTCGAGGCCGCCGTCGGCGGAGTTCGTGAGCATCGTCGTGCCACTATTCTCGTTGGGTGTGACCCGGACGTTCGGTACAGCGTTTCCCCTGGGATCGACGAAGCGAGCAGTGAACGTGCTTGTTCGCTCGAGGGGATCTTCTACTCCTGTTTCCTGTGTTGTTGTCGCCACAGTGACTCTTTCGCCACCCGCGACAGTCGGACTATCGACGGCAGCCACGGGCACCTTGCGGAACTGCACCAGCAAGGGCTCGTTCGAGGGCATCTCACCTCCGCTGAGAGTATGGAATAGAGCCGTGGCCTGAAGCCCAATGGTGATCAGGCCAAGGATGACGGGGACGGCAACAACTAGCTTGATAGCGACGTTCACGGTCAATGCTCCCTGGAGTGCGGTGAGGATCGGAAGTGGAGTCGCGCTGGATGCCATATCTGCGGGGCGAATAAGAGGCGCGAGGACCAGGCACCATTGGCGGCGATCCTCATGCGTCTCGTCTAGCTGCGTGCGTAGCTGTGCGAGCGCATGGCTGAGCCTCCAACGAACGGTTCCCGCGGGGACGCCATCGCGCCGAGCGATCTCGGCTGCTGAGAGTCCCTCGTAGTAGCGCAAGATGACCGTGTTCCTATATGGCTCGTCCAAGGCTGCGACGATGTCCGCGAGCTCGCGCCGGAGCTCGAATCGCTCCATTGCTTGGGACTGCTCGTCCTGTTCAGGTTCCGGCCGTGCCGCCTCCTGCTCGCGCCGCTCTCGCCGCCCCTCGCCTCGAGCTCGTTGACGTGCAGCATTGCGTAGCACGGTCGACAACCAAGCGCCGACAGGCACGCCTCGCTTCGGTGAGTGCTGCAGCACCGCCAACCAAGTGTCCTGAATGACGTCGTCCGCCGTACTCGGATCACAGGTCAGCCTCGCGGCAAAGCGCGAGATCCAGCCTGCGTTCTCGAGCAGGACTTGCTCGGGGGTGGTGTTGCTATTGGCTTCCATCGAACTCGACCCATTGATGCCGCCATGTCGAGGAGTGTTGGGTCACAGGGAGCTGAACCCCTCGGCTCATGGGGCAAGTTGTTGCCAAGCCAGAGTTTACAGCGGGGCAGTCATCCGGCGTAGGATACCGATCCGGAGTCAGCGACAGCCAAGCCTCTGCCGTTATCCGCCGCATTATGGGTTGGGCCTTGGACCGGAACCATGGCTTCGGACCCAGCGGCGAAGCGTATGCCTACCAGCGCGTTAGACGGCTCTCGTCGCTGAGTGATCAACAACTCGATGTGCATCAAGGCGCGAACGCAACCGACACTGCATTCGACAGATTGAACCCGCTGCCATACGGCCCTTGAGGATCCCGATACCAAGCTTGGAAGTGCCAGGTCGACGCAGCACTGATGCAGCCTGCTGCACCGAAGCTAGTGCGGGACTCTTGAACGAGCCCGGGGCCGATCATCATCGTTCCACCTGAGCCGGATCTGATAGGCGGGTTGAAGCGAATGCTGCTGCCCCCTACGCACCGAAGTCCGTCTCCAAGGAGAGTCGATTTTGGAGACATGATTCAGATCCAGCAGACTGGCGATAGATTCATCACCGACTACGAGGTCTTCGACTGCAAGCCCGCCGAGCCGACGCTAGTTCAGCCTGCTTTGATGAGTCACAAGAAACTGTTCGGGTACTTCCCTGAGAGCATTGCAACAGACAAGGGTAGGGAGCGATTGACGGGTTCGCGAAGATTACCGATGACGTTGAGATCGTGTCAATCCCCAACAAGGAGCGTTGCAACAGAGTCGAGCAGGAGCGAGAACTCGACCCCCTCTTCCGTCTCGCACAAGCTTTCCGTGCAGGCATCGAAGGCTTATCAGTTTCCTAATACGGACCCTCGGGCTCGCTCGGTGCATGAACAAGGGTTGGCAGCGCTACGCCTCAACAATGGGCGCGACCGTCGTCGTCCACAACCTCTTGATCCTCGCGCGATGTTGAACCCCGCCGCTAGGCTCACAGATCGCTTGACTCCTCCCTCCCGGCCGAAGGTCTGTCTGCAGAGTGCGCGCACTCGACACCTATCCGCCGGAATAGCTTGTTCCGCGCCGAACCCAACGATTCCCGGTTCCTTGCTCAGGTTCGATCGTTGACAGACTCATCTCAGACTCCAAATCTGCACGCACTCGATGTTCCATGGAACAGGATCTCGTTACGAGAGCGTCTCATCGACCATCTCTTTGCTTCGTTCCATGAACGCCCTGATGAGTTCATAGATCAGGGGGCGAGAACAACTCGATTCAAATCAAGCTCCGGGAGTGGCGGCCTTCATGTGCTTCTAGTGCACATGGAGACGGGCACTCCCGGAGATGATGTGAACTGGGAGCCTCTGTTTCTTGCACCGGATTTATTCGGCACCGCAAGCAGCTACTCTCCGCCAGAGTCTTGACTGTCGCTGCCCCTGCGGTTTCGACGTCCGCCTTGCCCCTGTCGCTGCTGCGTGGTCGGCCCAGCACGCTCAAATGCGGGCAACTGCAGCAGCTTCGGATCCAACGCATCGAGTGTCTTGTCGATGCTATCGGCCAAGTCTTCACGTCCGACTTTGCGCAGTTGCGAACGCAACATTTGTGCGGTAGCGACGGCGGATAGACCGAGGCCGTCGAGTGTGGCTGCCGCCTCCGGCTTGCCGTTGATCGACTTCAAGATCAACGCGACCGACTGCTCCCACTCTTCGCGTTCCATCGCGAGCCGCGCTTGGCCCGCCATCGCAATTGAGCTGTAGTGATCGGCCGAATCTTGGTTGTCGGGGTTCGCAAGGACAGATTTGGCGTAGTGCTTGACCGCTCGCTCATACGCACCGTGCGCGCGCTCCGGTGTTCCGCCTCGGCGGTGGAACTCGGCGACGACGAGAGAGGCGTAGCCGGCGAACCATTCCAAGTTCAGAGGCGCGTCGTTTTGACGCAACATCTCTTCGTAAGCGTTCTCGAGTCCGTCGAAGCCACCCAGACCGCGCTCGGCGAGGACCTTGCCGCGGAAGCGGTCGTGCAACATCCACGAATCGGAGAAGCGATGCAGGCCGCGGTCGAGCACGTCCGAGGCCATATTCAGCACGCCCAAGGCCTTCAGCAAGTCGTAGTGATCGGCGACTTGACCATCGGTGCCCAGCGGGTGATTCGCGAGCAAGGTGTATGCGGTATTCGTATCCGCCAACCACTCCGGTTTCCACTCGCGCTTGTCGCGCACCGCATACGAAATACGACGTTGGTTAGCGACGGCGAACAACCACAGCGTCTGCATCGAGGTCCAATCGGTGGCGCTCGACGGCAAGTCTTCCATGGCCAGGCGCGCGTGCCGATGGGCTTCGCGGATGTCGCCCAAACGGTGCGAACTAGCTGCGAGGACCGAATGCAGACGCCATCCCTTGGCACCGGATTTCTCTGCTTCCAATGCCGCGCCGTGCGCGTCCTCGATCAACAGCTGCGCGTAACGCGGCTCGGTCTGTTCGTGAACGGCAAGTGCTAGCAGAGACGAGGCGAACTCGAGCTTGGCTTCCGTGTCGTCGGGTTGCGTCTCAGCCAGGCGTGACTGCTGTTCGATGCGCACGCCCAAGGTGTAGCTGGACTTGGCTTCGTCGGAGTCGATCGAACTCTCGATCGCGTTGGACCATTGCTCGGCGTCGAGCGTCTCCGAACGGCTAGCGAGGCCTTGATAGACGACCGCGAGCATCTTGGCTTTGTCGGAGACCGCGCTCAGCCGGCGCAAGGCTCCAATCAATTCGTCGCGCTGGTCGGGCGCGACATCTGTGTTCAGCACATCAGCGATCAAGCGAACGGCGTCCGGAGATTCGCTCAGCACGAGCGCTTCGTACGCGATGCGGCTCAACTCGTTGTCGTCGGCAAACAGCGCCAACCGCAGCAGGTCGACTTGCGTCACATCCTTCTGCGTGATGACTGTCTGCAAGATAGAACGGCGACGCATTAGGTCACCCGTTTTGAACGCCTTCTCGACAGCTTGGCGATCCGCGATGTCGACACTTGCAACCTTGTCGAACAAGGTCAGCGTGTCGCGCGACGACGGCTTGGGCTCGTGCTCGCGCTCATCGATACCCTTCTTGATCGTCTCGAAGACCGAGTCTGTGTCGAAGGCGTAGTACATGTCGTACACTTCCTTCTTGTCGAGCTCGACCATGATGTGACGCGGCGCAACGCGCGTCTCCTCGAAGTACTGATCGTGCAGCACCGGCTCGATCGCGATGTGCTCACCACAGGTCACGCTGCCGAAGCGCGGACACATGATGCGATCGCCCTCTTCGTTGTAGTCGCGCGGGTTGTGGCGATAGACCGAGGCCATCACGCAAACGTAGGGCTGATAGAGAGCAGCCTTGTCCGGCTGACGATAGCGAATGCCGGCGTAGTGCTCGCTGGCGATCTCGCCGTCCATGTTCACGCAGATCAGGATCGGCCGGCCCGTATCCTCGGATACCTTGATCGCGTCCTGCCACGTGCGTTGGAAGGTGATCAAGCAAGGCTTTGCCCAATCTTCCTTGGTCGGCGCGGGCCACATCGCTTCGCGGCTGTCTTGCGGAGCAGCTTGGACGCTGCTGGCCAACATCAACGCGAAGGGCAAAGCGAGTACGGACATCATCCGAATCCTGATCATATCGTGCTGGGGGCAGGGTGCCGGGGGGTGGCCGAAAGGATGCGGTGGCTAGAGGCCACCGCTCGAGCGAGCCAGCTGGGCTCGATCGGCGCGTACCGTAGTGTAGAGCTTGGCCGGCAGTCACATCAGTGTTCCTAGGTGGTGCTCACTCAAACACAACTGGAACGCGGCCCAAGGCCTCCAGCTTCCGGATTGGAGTCGCTAGAGTCTGTCTGTCATGAAGATCAGCTTTCCCGGCCCCGCAGGCGCCCTCGAGGGGGTCTTGTGGGCTCCCACCGATGGGCCGCCAACCGCGGCGGCAGTGATGTGTCACCCGCACCCGAGCCATGGTGGGAGCATGGACTCCAGCGTTGTCTTTCGTGCCGCCCGCGGCCTGCACGAGGCAGGCCTCGCGGTCCTACGCTTCAATTTTCGCGGAGTCGGTGCGAGTGAGGGCGAGCATCATGGGCAGGGGGGACCGGGAAGCGAGGAAGACGACCTTGGCGCGGCGCTCGACTACTTGCAGCGAGAATATGGGCGCGGCATCCCGCTCTGGGCGGGCGGCTTCTCGTTCGGTTCACGACAGACCATTGGGCTTGCCGTGCGGGATGCTCGGATCCAGCGGGTCGTACTGGTCGCTCTGCCGATTCTCGCTTACGAGTGCTCAGTCGCAGCAGAGCTGACTACGCCAGGCTTGGCAGTCATGGCTGATAAGGACACTTTTGGCACGGCGACGGCACTTCGAGAGCGCTTCCCAGAACTCGCTCAGGTGCTGCGGATCGAAGAGGTCGCGGAAGCCGATCACTTCTTCGGTGGCAAGACACGCGAGCTTCAGGCGATCATCAGAGAGTGGGCACGCTCGGAGCTCTTGAAGTAGGAGGGGGCAGAGCTGTCAACGGCGATCGGCATTCAGACTTGGCCGCACCTGATCGGGCAAGCGATCCTTTACGCATAGGGAGGCGAAATGACTGCCAGCAAGTCGGTGATGTCCTGTCCTGTCTTGGCGTTCTCCTCGTATAGACCAGGTGCTACGAATCGCAGAGATTGATGCCTTCGATCCAGGCAGCTTGCGGCAACATGCCGGGGCCCATTGAGTCGCAAGGCGCTAATGCGTATCTGGCCCTATTAGCTCCCTACTCTGCTGAGTCCTGGCGCAATTCAGCATCCGCTGCACGAAATACCAACGGCAAGACCCATGACCGAAGAAAAACAGGCCTACCCGATCGACCGCATGCCCGCGATCCGCGAGGTGATGATGCCGCGCGACACGAACGCTGTCGGGACGATCTTTGGCGGTGTGATCTTGTCGGGCATCGACCTCGCGGCTGCGATCGAAGCGCACCATTGTCATCCCGGCAAGATCGTCACGGTCGCGATGGATAAGATCGAATTCAAGGCGCCGGTCTGGGTCGGCGACCTCGTGTCCTTCTTCACGGAGACGCTGCATGTCGGACGCACCTCGATTCGCGTCGGCGTACAAGTTTGGGCGCAGCGCCGTTTCGGTGGTGGGGACCACGACTTTGTGACCGAAGCGCAGGTGACGATGGTCGCGGTCGATGACGACTTTAAGCCTGTGCCGATCTCAGAGGATTGCAAAATCGGGGATCAGACGACGATCAAGTCAATGGGCTGAGATGATGCGGTCGGTCTTCGGATCATTGTGAGAGTACGCTGGCGGTGTGGCGGTGTGGCGCTCAGGTTCAGGATCGAAGCAGGATTGGCGCGCGCTCGCCCTTCTGCCCGTCCCCCTCTCCTTCGGCCCGATCGGCCGCAGACGGCGGAAACCTTCGGTTAGGGGCCGAAGGTGAGGGGGACGGGCAGAAGGGCGCACGCGGGGCGGCGGCTTATGGGGGGCGTTTGTTGCGTGGGTGGCTTGGGGGTTTGGGGTGGGGCTTGTGCTCTTTTTTTATGCACAAGGAGGCGATCGATACGACTTGATTCCGGCAGACAATGTGAGGGCTGGGCGTGGGGGGTGAATGGTTTGATTTAGCGAATAGAGCCAATAGGTGACACTTATTTAGGTTTTCGATTGTAGTTGCGGCCCATCTCCTGGACTAGTTACTTAGAGAGACCTATGGCAAAACGACAATCCGCATCGATACAGGGCTTCCTTCGATTTGACCGAACGCATGGGGGATGGCGACCCGGCGCTGGTCGCAAGAAGCGTCGCATTCGCAAGGGAGAACGAAGAGTCGCGAGTCATCAGAGGCGGGAGGACTGCACGCGACTCGACACCCTTCACGTAACGCTTCGTCTATCCGATGGCCTGCCTTCAATGCGAAGAGCTGCGGCCTTCAAAACCATTCGCAATTGCTTCAAGGCCGTGAATAACAGCTTGGGAATGCGCATCCATCACTACTGCGTGATGTCCAACCACATGCACCTTGTCGTCAAGGCAACGAACAAAGACGCACTAGGGAAAGCTATGAAAGGACTCAACATCCGCATCGCTCGCTCCCTAAACAAGATTTGGAACCGCACCGGTTCCATCCTCGCCGAGCGCTACCACGTAGCCATCGTCCGAGCCCAAGCCCGCTACCGCAAGGCGCTGAAGCATCTGATCAATTACGTCCTGAACAACGCCACTCACCACGGCCTTCACCTCAAAGGTCCCGACCCTTTCAGCTCTCGACTCGACTCATTCTTCATCCAGACCACGCCCCCTGGAATCACATAAGGAAACCGAGCGAGTGGCTCTGATCCCCGAAGCCTGCCATGAGCACATGCGTGAGCAACCCAACGCCAGAGCTATCGGCAAACACTCGGTGAAAGCTTCACGCCAACCGACCCGACCCACCGTTGGCCGCAAGCGAACCCAGCATTCCCGATGTCCCGTCCCCCATGTTACCTGTGACATGCCGCCCCGCCCGCCCCGCCCGCCCCGCCCGCCCCGCCCGCCCCGCCCGCCCCGCCCCGCCCCGCCACAAACGCCCCCAACAAGCCCCCGCCCCGCGTGCGCCGTTCTGCCCGTC
>JBLFWN010000124.1:0-18082 GCA_047611405.1 Planctomycetota bacterium
ACTAACCCGAAGGCTTTCTCGCGCGACTTGCATGCCTAATCCACACCGCTAACGTTCGTTCTGAGCCAGGATCAAACCCTTCAATTGAAGTTTTGAGTCTTGGTTTTTTTGAGTACAGCACCACTACCTCGCTTCGCCCCGAAGGACGTTACAAAGCACGATGCCATGCTCGCTCAGGCTTTCAAAAGTCACCCTGTTTTCAAAGAACTGCCACTGGGGCTCGTCGGAGTGCGCATACGCCCTCCTCGTCTCCTCGCGTGGCTTCCGTCTGCGGTGCGTTAGCAGCTGACCCTCGGGCAGTCGGTGCTGCGCTCGCTCGCGCTTTGGAGGGGGGATGATAGGGCCTGGCGGCCCTGCGTCAACGGCTAGCCCACCATACTTCGGCTGGAATTACTGATAAGGCAGAAGCCTCTACCCTGCAGCTACTTACGGTCACGTATACGGGCAGCGGTCGCCAAGAGATTCCCAAACGAGACCCGTTAAGGTCGCACGTACACGCTCGAGTTCACAGGAAGCAGCTCGTCGAGTTCCTCCACGTCATCATTGCGCATGCGAATGCATCCCTTGCTCACTTGCTTGCCCATCCCGTCGGGATCGGAAGTCCCGTGGAATGCATAGCTGGACTTCTGCCCATTGCGGTTCCACCCAATCCAGCGCGTGCCCAGGGGGTTGTCCGGGTGCCCGAACGGCTTGGGGGTAACCCCCACCGGCATATAACTGGGGTTCGGCAGCTTATCCCCTACTACGAAGGTCCCCAGGGGCGTCTCCTGCCCCTCCTTGCCTATACCCACGACCCAGGCCCGCACGATTTCCTCGCCCTGCCGGAACATGCACAGGCGCTCCGAGAGGTCAACCACGACGTTTGGCACATCCGTCGGGATGCGCAGGGTTTGTCCCGGCTGTATTACGCTTGAGCGCATGCCATTGGCCTCACGAATGAGCCCCACACACAACCTCAGGTTCGGATCGCGCTTCGCCAGCTTCTTACGGATCAACACCAGGCTGTCCCCCGAGACAATCTCGTAGTCGAAGGAGGCCCAGCCGGCATCAGGATTGAAGCGGTATTGGTCCTGAACGCTGCGCAGGGTCTGGGTCCACTGCTGGATCATTTCCGTTCGCGGTGTCCACGGAGCCTCGAGTTCCTCGTAGAAGATCTCGGACAGCGCCAGCGCCGCCTCCCCCATTCGGCCCGCCTTGCGGGCCGATTCGACCTTGCGATCGAGCAGGATCTGCCTCATCGCGACTGCTAGCGGCTTGTTGCGTGAATGGCTGGCCGGTACGGCAGCCGCAGCCCCGCCCGAACCGGCGGCCGTGCGCAGCAGCTGAAGCTCCTCAGCCGACACATCCTCGGAGGCCGCCAGTTCCGGCAAATATTGCTTTGCCTGGCTCGCGTCCCCGCGCACGGCCCTCCAGAAGCAGCTGACCAGCATGCGACGGTCGGCCGGCATTTGATGGCCTTCACCATCGTTCATATACCGCTCGAGTGAAGATGGGTCCTCGCGATACCAGCAGTCCGCCAGCAGCAGGGCCAGCTCCGACGGATCGGTAACCTTCGGGTCGAAGGTGAACTCCTGCTTGCCGGGTTGAGGGCTCGCTCGCAGATCGATGCTGCCAACTTCGTCATCTTGCGCCTGCGGCTGCACTATGGGCATGGCCTCGGGCAGCTCAGACTCACCCTCTGGGGGATCCGTAAACTCGCCCCCATCGAGTTCGAGGGAGCTCACCTCTTCGTAGGTGTCTTCGCCTTCGTTGTCCTTGGCAGCGTATTTCTGAACGGCGAGGCCTAGAACGGTCGCCAACAGAGCTAACAGCAGAAGCTTCCTCATAAAACCAACGCGCCGGGTGAGCAGCCCTCTCCCGAGTGGCGGGAGTGCGCCGCGGGACGCTCTGGACCGATGATA
Organism: Planctomycetota bacterium; assembly: GCA_047611405.1. Taxonomy (GTDB): domain Bacteria; phylum Planctomycetota; class UBA1135; order UBA1135; genus JBLFWN01. The sequence goes on from JBLFWN010000124.1 coordinate 1,902, forward strand.
GCGATGCGCGCTGCCCGTCCGAAGCCTGAACAACGAAAGCGGACTGGCGCGAGGCTGCTTCCATCGGAGGCGCACTGCAAAGGCGCACGCTCAAGCACGACTCCGTTCCCGTTCAACCCCATTGCATCCGATGGTTCGAGTTGGATCAGAATCGTGCTCGAAGCATCGCAACCGATGATTTGAGCGGATATCCAAAGGCAAAGGCGCGCAGCGCGCATCCTCACGAGCGCACTGCCGAGCTTCCATCCAAGCGCGTCCATTTCACCCGAAACGAATCATGCCCGCGCAAGCGCGGGCATGATTGGAGTTCAGGGGGTCCCGGTGACGCCGTGCTCGCAGGGGCCCGGAACCACCTGGTTCCAGGGGGGCCGGAAACACGAACCGATGCTGTCGGTTCATCGCCTACGGCCCAGATAACGGGCATTCGGCTCCAGGGCACACGAGGAGTCACCTGCGCCACTAGGACTACCCCTTACACGAAGGTACCACTCCGGCGGCTCGCGGCAAGGGCGTCTCTTCCAGATCCAGGACGAGTCGCGAGACTGCCCACGATTGCATCACGAAAATCTCGCGAGCTTGGGCGCAGGACCCTCCTGAAGATGAGACCAGCGAGGGCACAAAGCGTCGACATCCTCAGGAGCGCGAGCCCCGGCCTGCTCGTGCACCCCATACAGAGTCTGCCCCGTAACCATTGTTCGCGCGGGCCTACGATTTAGCCCGCGCAATACCCTTTTCGCGCTCACGCTTGCCGCGTCACCGACAACTCGAGAACAGCGCCTTCGATCTCGAAGCTCTCCGGCTCGATCAATTCGGCTTCGAACTCGGGCTGATCATCGAGACATAGGACCTCGTCTCGGATCAACGCCCAATGCTCGACGATCGACTGGGCCAAATCACCCTCGGCGCGCATCACGATGCGGATGCGATCATCCAACTCGAGCCCACGCTCCTTGCGCAGGTTCTGCGTGCGGTTGATGACCTCACGCGCCAAGCCTTCGCGCCGCAGCTCCGGCGTGATGGTCAGATCCAATGCCACCGTGATCTCGCCTTCGCTGTCGACAACCATGCCCTCGGCCGAGTTGCGATCGACAAGCAGCGTCTCCTGGCTGTACTCGAGACCTTCGACCGATTCACTCTCGACGGACTGTCCGGCCAAGACACCTGCTAGCACGTCGCTCGCGAGTCCTCCGATCTCTTTGCGGATCGCGCCCAGCTGCTTGCCGAAGCGTGGACCGAGCACCTTCAAGTTCGGGCGCGCCGAGTAATTCACGAGCGAAGACTCGTCGTCCGACAGCTCGATCCTCTTGACGTTCAATTCGTCCGAGATAATGGGCGCGGCGCCTTTCAGTGCAGCCAAATCAAGCTCTGTGCGCGCGACCAGCGTCAAGCACGGCAGGGGCTGACGGATGCGCACGTTGTGCTTCGAACGCAGCCCCCTTCCCAGCCCCACGGCGGCACGCGCCAGCTCCATCCGTCGCTCAAGTTCAGGATCGAAGAGCGTCTCGTCGACCTCGGGGAAGTCCTCCAAGTGCACGCTATCGCGCCCATCCGCGCCAACGAGAGTCGTGTAGATCTCGTCCGAGATGAATGGCAGGAAGGGCGCCAACACGCGGCTCGCGACCAGCAACACCTCGTGCAACGTGCGGTAGGCATTCAGGTCGCCATCCCAGAAACGGCGACGGCTGCGACGGATGTACCAATTCGTCAGGTCATCAATAAAGCCGAGCAGCGCAGGGATGACGCGGAACAACTCATAGTCCGTCATGCGCTCGCTGACGGTCCGAATCAGCGTCTGCATACGCGAGAGAATCCAACCATCCAGCTCGTTCGCATGCGGGTCGGGGCGCACTCCATCCGGTCCCCAACCTTCGATCGCCGCATAGCGAGTCAGGAAGGAGAAGGAGTTCCAAAGCGGAAGCAGGACCGAGCGCACATGCTCGACGACGCCGGCTTCGCTGAAACGCAGGTCCTTCGCGTTGACGACCGGTGAGTTGATCAAGTAGATGCGCAGGGCGTCCGAGCCGTACTTGTTCAGCACCAAGTTCGGGTCGGGGAAGTTACGCTTGCTCTTCGACATCTTCTCGCCGTTTTCGGCCAGCACGATGCCGTTGACGATCACGTTCTTGAACGCGGGTTTCCCGAAGAGAGCGGTCGAGAGCACCTTCAGGGTATAGAACCAACCACGCGTCTGATCCTGCCCCTCGGCGATGAAATCGGCGGGTAGCGCAGCTTCGACGAACTCTTTGTTCTCGAACGGATAGTGATGTTCCGCGTACGGCATCGAGCCCGACTCGAACCAACAGTCAAACACCTCAGGAACACGACGCATCGTTCCGCCGGCGGTCTTCTTGGACGGGAAGGTAATATCGTCGATCGTGTCGCGGTGCAGGTCGGTGATGCTACCGGCTGCGAGCCCCGCGTATCCTTCAAGCTCCGCGCACGAGCCGAGACAGACCGTATCGCTCGGATCCTCGTCACAGACCCAGATCGGAAGCGGTGTGCCCCAGAAGCGGTTGCGCGACAGGTTCCAGTCACGCGCACCCTTGAGCCAGTTGCCGAAACGGCCGCTGCCCATGTATTCGGGCACCCAATGCACCTGGTCGTTATTCGCGACCAGATCGTCGCGCATCGTCTCGACCTTCATGAACCAGGTCGAAATCGCCATGTACAACAGTGGCTTCTCAGTTCGATAGCAGTGCGGATAGGCATGCATGATCGTGTCGCGGTCCACCAACCGACCACGATTCTTCAGCATCGTCATGATGCCCTTATCCGCATCCTTGACGAATTGCCCGGCGAAGTCGGTCACCTCGCTGCTAAAGATGCCGTTCAGGTCGACGGGTCGCACGATAGGAAGACCCTCGGCTTGACCGACCAGAAAGTCATCCTCGCCAAAGGCCGGCGCCTGATGGACGATGCCCGTGCCTGCGTCTGTCCCGACGTACTCGGCGCCGACGACGCGGAAGGCGAGGCGGCTGCCGTCTTCCTTCTCACGCAGTTCGCTGAAGTACGGGAATAACGGCTCGTACGGCCGGCCGATCAACGCCGATCCCTGGATGCGCTCCAACTCTTCGGTCTCGCCGACGCGGCCGCGCGCTTGGTAGTCGGCCAGTCGGCTCGGTTCCACGTAAGCCACTTCGCCTGTCTCGAGCACGCGCACCTTCACGTACTCGACTGTCGGATGCACGGCCAAGGCCAAGTTCGAAGGCAAGGTCCAGGGCGTCGTCGTCCAAGCCCACAGCGCGGCATCCTCATCCTCGAGCTGGAAGCGAACCGTCAGACTCGGATCCTGCCTGCGCTTGTGTCCATCCTTGCGCGACACGGGATCTTTTTCCTGCGGACCGAGCGCGACCTCGAAATTCGACAGAGGCGTTCCCAGCGCAGGCGACACGGGCTGTACGAAGTGGCCGCGATAGATCAGCCCCTTCTCCCACAAGCGATTGAAGATCCACCACACGGACTCCATGAACGATGTGTCCATCGTCTTGTAGCCACGCTCGAAATCGACCCAACGGCCCAAGCGCCGGATCGTCTTGCGCCATTCCTCGGTGTAGCGCAGCACGATGCTACGGCAAGTACCGTTGAAGGCCTCCATGCCGAGCTCGTCGATCGCGATCTTGTCCTTGAGATTGAGTTCCTTTGACGCCTCGTTCTCGACCGGCAGACCGTGACAATCCCAGCCCCAGCGTCGGTCGACATGGAAGCCCTTCATGCTCCAGTAGCGCGGAACGATGTCCTTCAGAATGCTCGCGACCAGGTGGCCGTAGTGCGGCTTACCTGTCGCGAAGGGAGGACCATCGTAGAAGATGAACGGGGTCCCCTTGTCGCGCTCAGCGACGCTGCGCTCGAAGATTTTCTTCGAGTCCCACACGTCCAAGCGGGCGACTTCGAGATCGGGGAAGGAAACGTCGGGATCGATAGGTCGGAGCTGCATGGAGCCTGTTCCAGACAGAGTCGGAAGCGGCCCCTCCGCGATACGCGGTCACCATGAGCACGTATCGTGTGGTCGCTAGCCCGGCGCTCAGCACGCATTCGTGCGTGTGCGACTCAGGCAGCGTCGAGCGCTGGTGAAGTGTAGGAGGGACTCTGATGAGCCCCCCTATCTACCATCCTTCGGTGCGAATGGCGTCTGCGATTCGCTCTGCGAGTGCCAGAGCCTTGCGACCGTCTTGTCCAGTCACCTCTGGCTCGTGCCCAGAGAGCACGGATTGGACGAAGGAGTCGAGTTCGGCTTGGAGCGGGCGCTCGTCACCACCCAGCTCGAGCTGATCGATGTCCAACATACCGTCCATGTTGCCGCCGGCCTTGGCGGCCAATGCAGCCAGCTGCTGCGGATCAGTGACAGCCAGCTGCGCCAACTTGGCGCGGCCCTCGTCCCAACCGTCAGCCTTGCGCACCATCAGCCCGTAGTTCTCGGTAAAATCCAAGCTGACATAGCCCTCCGAGGAGAACATCCGAAAGCGGCGCATGGGTTTCAAAGAGGCCCGGCTGGCGGTCACATTGGCACGGGCACCGCCAGCAAAGACGAGCCGCACCGATGCCACATCTTCGCGCTCCGTCAGAATCGCTCCGCCGGCCGCGTCGATCGAGACGACCTCGTCGTCGACCATATCGAGCACAAGATCCAGGTCGTGAATCATTAGATCGTGCACAACACCGACATCCATCGAGCGGAAACTGAAGGGCGACAAGCGGTGACACTCGATGAAACGAGGGCGCATGCCCAGCTCGCGTAGCCGCTTGACGCCGGGCTGGAAGCGCTCGACATGTCCGACGGCCAGCGCCGCTCCGCCACGCTCGGCGGCCTCTAGGATTTGATCGGCTTGTTCAAGATTGGAGGCGAGCGGTTTCTCGACCAGCAGCGGGATGCCCGACTCGAGCAGAGGAACCGAGACCTCAGCGTGGAAGGCGGTCGGAACCGCGACGCTCGCGGCCTGAACATCTAGCGTGGCCAGCTCGGAGGGATCGCTCAGTGCCTTGCAACCGAGTTCCTGCGCCAACTGCTGCGCCTTCTCCGCATTCGGATCGACGACAGCCACCAGTTCGACCTGTGGGTGATCGTTGTAGATGCGTGCGTGGTAGGTGCCCAGGTGCCCGACGCCGATCACGGCCACGCGCAACTTCTGTTCAGCAGCCATCCTCAGTCTCCGTTTTCGATGATGAGCTGCACGCCGAGTTGCGTGAACTGCTCGCGCAAACTCTCGCGGAAGCGACCTTTCATACCCAACTCGGTGCGCATCAGCGAATCGATCAGGTGCTGTTGCGCATCCGGACGCGGGTCTTCTTTTTTTAGTTCATCAAGCACGCGACCGCGCGGAACGCTGGCGCGGAAGATGCGCTTGAACAATGAACGCATCTCTTCGATTTCCGTGTCAGGCAAACCCGCGCGCTGCATGCCGACGACATTGATGCCGCGGATGCGGCCACCATAGCCTTCGACGATGGTGTAGGGCGGCACATCCTTGACCATGCGCGTCATGCCACCGACATAAGCGAAGGCGCCGACGGTCACGAAGTGGTGAGCGCCCGCTGCGCCACTGATGTTGGCGTTCCGCTCGATCAAGCAATGCCCCGCTAGCATCACGTTGTTGCCCAGGATCACATTGTTTTGCAGCTCGCAATCATGTGCAACGTGCGAGCAAGCCATGAACAGGCTATCCGAGCCTACTTTGGTGACGCCGCCACCTTTGACCGTACCGCGATTGATGGTTACGAACTCGCGGATCGTGTTGCGATCGCCGACGATGAGTCTTGTCTTCTCGCCTTTGTACGAGAAGTCTTGAGGTGCTCCGCCGAGGGCAGCCTGACCAACAATGATGTTGTCCGCGCCTATCTCGGTTACGCCATCGATCACGACCTGGGCTCCGACTCGTGTCCCGTCCCCAATCGTGACTTCCCCGCCGATGACGGAGTAAGGGCCGATCTCGACCCCTATACCGAGCTGCGCAGTGTCGGCGACGACAGCCGTGGAGTGAATCTTGGTTGCCATGCTAAGTACCGGGGGTGTGAAACTTGGATGCGGAAGGAGTGCTGGTATCGGTCATGAGCGGAGTTCGGGCCGCGATCCCATGCGAATTCAAATCGCGAGAGCGGTGACGATCCTCTGCGGTTTGTGGATTCTGACTTCGCATCCTCAGGCCTCGATCATCGTGAACATCAGAATTGCCTCGCATACGACACGACCCGAGACCATGCCGTGTCCTTTCACTTTGGCCGTCTGCCCCTTCATGCGTATGGTTTCGACCTCGATTCGGAGCTGGTCACCCGGCGTGACTGTGCCACGCAACTTGACCTTATCGATCGACCACAGCACTGCCAATTTGCCGGAGTGCTCGAGCTTTTGGAGCAACAACATGCCTGCCAACTGCGCCATAGCTTCGAGTTGCAGCACACCAGGCATCAATGGCATGGCCGGGAAGTGACCTTGGAAGTACGGCTCGTTGATCGTCACGTTCTTGATCGCCACCGCGCGGTCAAAACCCTGCACCTCGATCACCCGATCGATCATCAAGAAGGGGTAGCGGTGCGGCAACATGCGCAAGATCTCGCGAATGTCGAGCGCAGATTCACGCTGCACCAGGCCGCCAGTCTCCTTGGCCTGCATCAGGTCCAGCAGGCGACGCACCAATTCGGCATTGGTGTTGTGTCCCGAGCGTGTCGCGATGATGTGCGCTTGCAGATCGGCACCGAGCAGACTCAGGTCACCTACCAGGTCCAAAATTTTGTGGCGCACGGGCTCGTCGTCAAAGCGATAGACCGTGTCGGGATCACCGAGTACGAGCGTGTTCTCGCGCGTGGCGCCCTTGCCCAAGCCAGCAGCTTTCAAGGCCTCGACCTCGGACGCTAGACAGAAGGTGCGCGCCGGCGCGATCTGATCGCGAAAGCTCTCGGGCGTGACCTCCATCTGAAAGACCCCGTTGTCGACACCAGGCTCGTCAAAGGAAGCAACGTATTGAACGGTCAAGTTCTCCTGCGCCGCAGGAAGTGCGACCAAGGTCGCATTCCCTTCGCGCACATAGACGGGCTCGTCCAGCACGAAAGTCTTCGCCTCCTCTTTCTGATCGACGATGCCTGCCTGATCGAAGAGTTCGATCAAGGGCTTGGCGCTGCCGTCCAGACCCGGGAACTCAGGCCTGCTCAGCTCGACCTTCAAATTGTCGACGCCCAGCGAACGGCAACAGGCCAAGAAGTGTTCGACTGTCTCGACCTCGACACCATCGCGCGCAAGACGCGTACGGCGTTCCTTCGCTACGTGATAAGCGATATGCGCCGGCACGGACGGGGCATCGGGCAAGTCGGTGCGGATGAACTCAACACCGGTATCCGGCGGAGCCGGCAACATGCGCGCCTGCGTCTCTTCACCGGAATGCAAACCGATGCCCGAGAACTCGACGGCAGTTCGAAGCGTTCGCTGTCGTCTCATTCGGATTTCATCTCCTGCTCCAGCTGAGCTAGACGCTTTTCAAGTTCGCGGACGCGCCCCTGCAATCGCCCAAGCCTGCGCTGTCGCGCCAACATTGTGAGTTGTTCCTCTTTGGGTCCCGCGGGCAATCCAAAGACATCCTGCCCTGCGGGGATATCCTTGAAGGCTGCGCTCCCGCCACCAACGCGCGCACCATCACCGATGTCCAAGTGGCCCGAGACGCCGGCTTGTCCGGCCAGCAAGGCCCACTTGCCGATCTTGGACGAACCTGCGACTCCGGATTGTGCGATCAGCATTGCATTGGCTTCCACGCGCACGTTGTGCGCGAGGTGAACGAGGTTGTCGATCTTCACTCCGGCGCCGATGCTGGTCTCGCCGAAGCGAGCTCGGTCGATCGTCACATTGGCGCCGATCTCGACATCGTTGTCGATCCGAACGGATCCGCACTGCGGAGTTTTCTCCCAACCTGCGGGAGTCGGCTCGAAACCAAAGCCATCCGCGCCGATGACGGTGCCGCTATGAATCAGGCAACGCTCGCCAATCCGGACATGGGCGTAGACGACGACTCCCGAATGCAGGCGAGTGCTCGGTCCGATTTGGACATCGCTTCCGATGTGGACGCCCGCATCCAACACGGCCTTCTCCGCGATCACGGTTCCCGCTCCGACAGTGCAGAGCGGGCCAATCGAGGCGGACGCATCGATCTCGGCGCTTGGATCGACGACAGCGGACTCGTGCACGCCAGCTTCCGGCTGAACATCGGCAGGTGCGAACTCGAGGATGATGCGAGAGAACGCACGCCCCGGATTCTCGCATCGAAGGATAGCCGGCCCGCCCCCATCCACGCGTCTGGCGAGTTCGGGCAAGTCGTCGTCAGTCTCGACGATCACCGCCGCAGCATGCGTCGAGACCAATTGTTCGCGGTAGCGACGATGTGCCAAGAAGCTGATTTCGCTAGAGCTCGCTTCGTACAAAGCGGCTGGACCGGTGATGCGTGCGCTTGCATCTCCCTCCAGCTTGGCATCGCATAGCGCCGCCAATTCCGTGAGGCTTCGTGATGACATAATTCGACTACGGTGCGTCTACTCTGGCTCACTGCCGGACCAACTGTGATCCCGGCGAGATTCGGTCTTCCGATGAGCCCTGGACCCCTACTGTGCGGCGTCCCTTGGGCGCCTTGTGTAGCCGAGGCCCCAGCCTCTGTCAACTCGAGGCCAGGATCAGCGGAATCGAAGGCTGAAGGAGAACACCTGGGTGTCGTCCTCGCGCCTTTCGCGCACAGGGAAGCCGAAGTTGAACCCGAGCGGGATCGGATAGGTCAGCTGGAAGCCGAACCCAACCGAAGCTCGAATCTCGTCGTGATCGACTTCGTAGGGATCGATGCCGGTCTGGCCAGCGTCGAAAAAGAAGAGCCCACGCAGCATCTCACGTCGCAAGGACGTTCCGGGACGGGCAACAGCATAAATCGGATAGCGGAACTCGAGGCTCGTACGCAGAAGCGTCTCGCCGCCGATCGGGAAGTCACCTTCGTAGGGGCCAACTCCGCGGAAGTCGAAGCCGCGTAGAGTCGAGGTGCCGCCCAAAAAGTAGCGCTCGGAATAGTGGACATCGTCCGGAGATCCGTAGGGATTGGCGACCTGCCCGGTCAGGTTGAAGTAGAAGCCGGGATAGACATCGTCTCCATCCCAATCTTCCAGCGGTAGGTACATCTCATACGTGCCCTCGGTCTTCCACAGATCGTTGTCGCCCTCGAAGGCGTCGCCGCCGTACACCGTGTTGACCCACTTCAGGTAGTAGCCTTTTCGCGGACTGCGGCTGTTGTCCAAGGTCGAGTAGCGCATCGTCACATGCGCTCCGGCGAATTCCGTATCGAGTGCCGAATCGGAGAGGCTGCTCGGGACGTCGTCGTCGAAACTGTCGTAGCGGACACGCTGCCAGGCGGGTCCGAATCCGAGCGAAAAGTCGTGCCCGAACAATCGCGAGGCTGTGACGCGTACACGCTGGCGCTCGGAATCGTGCGATCGGAAGAAGCGCTCACGGATCGAATAAGAGTTGTCGAGGCTCCAGCGGTCGTAGTGTGTGCCGAAGATATCCGGGTGCCGATAGCGGAAGCTGGCCGACTTGACGCGCGAACCGGGCGAGATGTCGAGCTCGAGCAGCTCACCGTTTCCGTGGAAGGCTTCCTTCGAGTAGATGTCGCCGAAGACCGAGAAGGGTGTGTCTGGCAAGCTCGAAGCGTCGAAGTTGCTCATGCGCAACGACACTTGCCCGATCAGGCCGAGTTCACTCGAGACTCCGCCGGCAAGCCCGGCGTTGACAACGTGTCCCTCTTCCACGCGTACTTCCAAGTCGACGACCTCGGGGTCGTCGGTCTCATAGAAGACGTAGTACGGGTCGCGGTGCTCGATATCTTGCGCGTCGGAGAAGTATCCGGATTGGTTAAGACGATTGATCGAGCGCTCTATCTCGCGCACATCGACCTGCTCGCCCTCTTCCACGCTCATCTCGCGCCGCAGCACCTTGTCGCGCGTGTGTGTGTTTCCTTTGTATCGAATCTCCCGCAGCCGGCGCTTCTGGCCCTGCTCCATGCGGTAGATGACCTGCAGCGTCTTAGTCTCGTAGTCGCTCAAGACATGGGGATCGTGCCAACGCCAACCGGCAGCTCCGCGCTCGGCGAAGTGAAAGGCTTCGATGTAGCCGCGCTCGCCGTAGTAGTTGCGGAGATCGCGCGTGTCCAAAAACACGCGTGCAGCTTCATAGGGACCGCCGACCTTCAGGTTCAACTCGTCCAGCAAGTCATCTTCCGGGAACAGCAAATCGGCCTTGACCAAGTTGCCGTCGTCGTTGCGCTCGAGCGCCTCGACATGTATCGAGCCGACCTTCCACAGAGGTCCTTCGTCGACACGAATGTGGAGCACCATCCGATCGCGCTGATCGTTGAACTCCATCTTCTCGACATAGATCGCAGCATCCAACCAACCGCGATCGCGGTAGATCTGACGCATCGCGACCAAGTCAGCCTCGAGTTCCATCTCGTCGAAGACGCCCCCCCACCAGCGGAAGACACCCTTGCCTTTGGTCTTCAGGCTTGCCTGCGCGCGCAAACCGCCGGCCCACAGACCCCAACCAGTATCGGGAATCGTTTCGTTGCCGCGCACGATGACTTCACGCACACGTACCTTCGGCCCCTCGCGAATCTCGAACACGATGTCGGGCGCGCCCAAGCCGCCGGCTTGTTCTCCGGCGTTGGTCAGCGTATCGACCTCGACGAAGTGGAAGCCGTGATTCTTGTAGCCAGCGATCAATCGTTCGCGGATGGCCGGCGCCTCGTGCAAGTACACCTCGCCACGCTCGCCCAGCCGCGCCCACTCGCGCAGCTTCTCGGTCGAGTAGGTCCCATTGCCGATGAAACGCGGCTCGAGGTCGACGGGCTGCTCGATCACCTTGACGAGCAGCTCGCCGCCGCCGGGCGGAATGCGATCGCGACTGATCGGGAGTACGCGATAGACGTTCCAGATCGTCGAGGTGCCACGGTCGAAGGCCTTCGCATCAAAGCGCTGGCCGATCTTCTGTCCGAGCGCTGCGATGATGCGCTCCTCGGAGTGCTGATGCAGACCGACGATCTGGATACCGGTGACGATGCCTTCAGGCTCGGCCGCCTCGGTTTGTGCCTCTGCTTGCAGCGCATATGCCGCGGTCTGCAGCAGCGAGGTCTGTACGAGCAGCAGCAGGAGGCACAGACCGCAAAGGTCCAGTGCACGCCGCGGTCGGAAGCCGCGCGGAAATCGCGAGCGATCTATGGCCATGGTCAGGGCAGAATCGGTTCGGCCATCGACGGTTCGGGATTCTCGAAGCGCAGGATGTTGCCGAAGAATTGCAAGGCGACGTTGCCCGTCGGGCCGTTTCGCTGCTTGGCGCAAATGATCTCTGCCTTGTTTTTGGTTTCTTCCGAAGGGAAGTAGTACTCGGCGCGATAGAGCATCAACACCACGTCGGCGTCCTGCTCGATCGACCCGGACTCACGCAAGTCGGACAGCTGGGGGCGCTTGTCCTCGCGTGACTCGACCGCGCGCGACAGCTGCGATAGCGCGATGACCGGGATCTTCAGCTCACGAGCGAGTTCCTTCAAGGATCGGGAGAGCAAGCTGATCTCTTGCTGACGACTCTCGACCTTCTTCCCCGCAGTCATCAGCTGCAGATAGTCGATCACGATCATGTCGAGGCCATACTGGCGCGCGACACGGCGCGCGCGACTGCGTACCGCCATGATCGATAAGCCGGGCGCGTCGTCGATCATGATCTTCGACTGCTGCAACTCGCCAGCGGCTCGCACCAGATCAGCGTAGTCCTCGTTCGGGATTTTGCCGGTTCGCAACTTGTGCGCATCCACGCGGCCGCGCGCGCACAACATGCGCTGCACGATCGATTGCGAGCCCATCTCCAGGCTGAAGAACAGCACGACGGGATCGTGGTCGAAGTGATCAGGGCGCGACAGAGCTACGCGCTCCATCAGGTTCAGCACGAAGGCCGTTTTACCCATCGAAGGGCGCGCAGCGATGATCGTTAGTTCGCCGGGATTGAAGCCTCCCAGCATGTCATCCAACTCGTAAAAGCCGCTCGGGAGCCCGGTCAGCTGGCCACGATTCGCGTTGGCATCGAGCCGCTTGAAGGCTTCCTTGACGGCCGATTCCATCGTGATGGCAGTACCACCACCGACCTGCTCACCGACATCGAAGATGCGCTGTTCCGAACGGTTCAGCAACTCGTCAACGCTCTCCTGGTCGGGCGGCGTCTCGTAGACATCGTCGATTATGCCGGTCGCCTCAGCGACGAGATGGCGCATCAGCGCGAGCTTCTTGACGACGCTCGTATGATGGTTCAGGTGAGCCGAAGAGCTGACGGCAACCGAAAGTTGCGCCAGTGCACCATGGCCTCCGACCTCGCCCAAGTGCCCCTTGGCCTTGAGAGCTGCGCCGACACTGACGATGTCTATCGGCACCGAGCGGTCGCTGAGGTCGAGACAAACCTCAAGAACCAACCCGAGGCGCTTGTCAAAGAAGTCCTCGGGACGCAGCGTTTCCGCAGCATCTACGATGCGATCTGGGTCTTGCAGCAGCGCGCCAATGACAGAGCGTTCAGCAATGTCGTCGCGCGGAATGATGCGACCTCGAGGGGCCAGTTCCTCGCTCAAGCTTTCGAATCCTCCTTCGGGAATGACATGGTTATCAAACTGAGTCGCCGAAGCGGAGTGTGCAGTTCGAAAGCGCTGGAGAACTGGCAGAGCGGACCGTCCTGGCCGATGACCAAGCTCCTATGGCACCCGCTCCAGGTCTGTAGATGGCGGGTCGCTCGCGGCCGGATGCTGCCCGGCAAACCAGGTGGAGCTAGCCCACCCAGTCGGGCCTAGTGAGCTGCACCCACCGGCGGAACAGTGAAGATCGGCGGGCCGCCCAGATGGCGGCCCGCCACTGACCACACACGGCGCCTTCGCGCTTGACCTCGAGCGTGATGTTCACGTACTCGTTGGCCTGCAGGTGGATCCGAACATCGTGATCCGCGCACTTGCGAATCGGCTGCTCGAGGCGCACCTGCTTTTCAGCGACACCGTGACCGGCAGCGGTAAGCAACTCGGAAATCCGAGCTGCATTGACCGAACCGTACAGGTGACCGTTGTCGTCGGCCTTCTCGACCGCGACGATCCGAACGCCATCCAGCGCACTCGCAAGAGCGGCGAGCTGGGCAGCCTTCTCGACCATTTCCTTGTCATAGGCAGCGCGGCGCTTGACCACGATGCGCTTGTTTTCGGCAGTGGCGGCGACCGCCAGCTTACGCGGGACGAGATAGTTGCGTGCATAACCTGCAGCAACGATAACGACATCACCGGGCGCACCGAGATCTTGAACAGGCTCCCGCAGGAGTACTTCTACTGACTTCATGCTGATACCTCGCTCAGCCCACGTAGGGCAGAAGGGCGACGTGTCTCGCCTGCTTGATGGCCTTCTTGAGCTGCCGTTGGCACTGCGAGCAGAAACCTGTACGGCGGCGCGACGTGATCTGGCCCTGAGGGGTCAGAAACTTACCGAGGTAAGTCGTGTCTTTGTAATTGATGATGGGGTCATCGCAGCTCTTGCTGGCGATAACAGCGCGGGGTCTTCTAGCCATGGCTCAACCCTCCTTTTCTTCGGTGGAATCAGCGGTCGTAGCAGGTTCGGTGGCGTCAGCAGCGGGGGCCGGACGTTCAGCAGCAGGAGCCGGACTGTCGGCGACGACACTGGCTTCCGGCGGCACTTCGACGTCGGCATCCTCGTCTTCTTCGGGCTCTTTAGCCTCTTCCTCGATCTCGGGCGCGTCGTCGGGCGGCGGCGCCGGAATCGTGAAGTCGTCTGCATTCTCGGCGTCGGCGAGCTCGAGCTCACCGTCCGGGATTTTGTCGACGGACAGCTGAATGTAGCGCAACACCTCTTCGTTCAGGTTGAAGTCGCGCGTCATCGCCGGAAGATTGTCGCCGGGGATGTTGAAGAAAGTGAGCAGGTAGGTAGCGCGTAAGCTGCCCTCGATCGGGTACGCGAGCTTGCGCTCGTCCCAACGCCGGGCACTCAGCACGGTGGCGCCATGCTTTGCGAGCATGTCGGTCACGTTTGCTTTCGCGGCATTCCAGTCCTCCCGAACCATCTGGTTGTTCAGGAGGAACATGCCTTCGTAAATTTGCGTCATAGTTTTCCTCGTCCTGATGGACGTTGTGGATCCTGCCTGCCCGCTTGGCGAGTCTTCAGGAGTCCTGGTTCCAGCGGCTGTGGAACCGCGCCATGCATGCATCGAGATCTCCGTTTCGGAGCCAATCGAGGATCGCGTCAGTCGCTTGCGCGACCGAGATCTCTATCTCGACTTGCTCGTCCGGGGGAAAGCGTTGCAACACATAGCGCGCCGCATCGGTCCCTGGACGCCCAATCCCGACGCGGATGCGTGGGACACGATTGGTGTCCAGGTGTTCAAGTATGTCCCGCATGCCTCGTTGGCCACCGGCGCTGCCCTGCGGCCGGATGCGAAGGCGGCCGACGTCCAAGTCGATGTCGTCATAGACGACAAGGACTCGCGCGGCGCGGCGATCGAGCGCGTCTTGCTTGCGCTTCGCCTCGGCTTGCTTTGCTGCAGCTTGCTGTTCTGCTGACATAGGCTCGCGGGTGCTCGCGGAATCAGTCGGCAGATCAGCGGGTGCACCATCTGGATGAGTGATCGGCTTGGCATTGGGCTCATCCGCGGCCGCATCCTTTGCGCGTCGCGAATGGCCTTCGTCCTGCTGTTCCAGAAAGCGCAGTAGAGGTGCCACCACCTGACCGGATCGGTTCATGAAGGTCTCGGGCCTCACGAGCAACGCGGCCGGATCCTCCGACCTCGCCCATGTGAATGCACGATTGCCTTGATAGCCTTCCAGGCGGCTTGCGGGTTCAAAGAGCACCTCCAACTCGGCAGCGATCCGCTCGACCACGTGGAAGCCGACGTTGTGTCGGGTCCATACGTAGTCTGGGCCGGGGTTGCCGAGGCCGACGACCAATCTGTGCTGGCTGCTGAGTGTCACGGTCCGAGTTCTGAACTAGGTCCGAGCGGCCGCATCGAGGTCGCTGATCCAGATGCCGGGGCACCGGAATGGAGGGGGCTTCGAGCGGCTAGCGCCGTTCGAAGCGGGACAAGTCTAGCGCCTGCTTCGCCCGCTGCAATAGCGCGCGCCGGCTCTGAGGCCTAGTCCGTTCAGCGGGCGGCGCTCCCTGCGGGGGCCTCGCGCTCCGGATTCGAGCTCGGAAGCCGATCGAACAGGCTTGATGGGTGCAGGACGCCCGCGCGCCACCCCTCCCCAACTCGATTCGAGGGAGCGAGCAGCCGCGGCGGCGCCACACGGGGCAACGAGCATCAGACGACAGCGTCTGCGCCCTCTTCGCCATCTTCCACGGGCTCTTCGGCCTCGATGCGCGGGGCCGAGAGGACGGCAACCTCGAGCGTCGGGTCGCTGACGAGCGAGATGCCCTTGGGCAATTCGATGTCGGCGGCACGTAGGTGATCACCCAGGTTGAGCTCACCGATCTTGACCTCGATCGAGTCAGGGATCAGGGAAGGGATCGTGCGCACGGTGATGTGGTCGATCAAGTGGTTGAAGATGCCCTCTTTCGGGTGACCAACGAAATTGAGCTCGACTTCGGCCTCAGTCTCGACACCACGCGTCACTCGCTTGAACTCGACGTGCAGCACGTTGCTGCCCATCGCGTCCCATTGCAGCTCACGCACCACGGCCGACTCGACGTTGCCATCGATGTCGAGATCAAACAGGTGCACGTGCTGGCGGCGCAACGTATGGAAGGCGGCGCTATCGAAGTGAAGGTTGACGTTATCCTTCTCGTCATTCGACTGCAGGCTGCCCGGGATGCGGTCCTGATGACGAAGCTTGCGCGCGTCGCGGCTGCCGAGGGTGGTACGAATGCTAGCCGACAGGCTGGATGCTGTTACGTCAGTCATGGTCGTGACTCTGGATGATTCGTCGCTCGTCGTGAGCGCACAGGGTCTAAGATCGGAAGAAGAGGAAGCCGCGTCGAGACCTAGCTCACTCGAAGAGCGAGCTGATCGATTCGGCGCGGTGGATGTGAAGGATAGCCTTGGAAAGCAGAGGCGCCATAGTGACGACCTCCAGCTTGTCAGGTTTAGGACCAAGCTGCGGAATAGTGTCGGTCGCCAGCAGGTAATCGATGGGTGCTGAATTCAAGCGCTCGAC
>JBLFWN010000125.1:0-17692 GCA_047611405.1 Planctomycetota bacterium
CTTCGGCCCCTAACCGAAGGTTTCGGCCGTCTGCGGCCGATCGGGCCGAAGGAGAGGGGGACGGGCAGAACGGCGAGCGCGCGCCAATCCTGCTTCGATCCTGAACCAAAGCGCCAACTCAAACACAAACCCCTTATGTCATCAGCCTCCAGCATAGGCTGCCTCGCCCCGCGTCGCGCGCAACGCCTATTCCACCCGCGCGTGCCCAGCTCATCGAGTAGCTAATGCAACTACCGCCCCGTCTTCTGCTACTAGTCTCGCGAACGCGAACGACGAGTGGATATGTCGTCCTGGCTCAGGACTTCCAATGCATCACAATGCGGCCCCTTGGTGTGTGACAGTGCCTGCCCCAACTACCTAACGCAACGGCAGTCAGCACAGCGAGCGTCACGCCGCTTGCTTATGCGTCCAGCCCGGCCAACAAGGCCGCCGCCATATCTTCAGGCGCTTCCGTCTTTGCCAAGGTGCCGAATACTTGTTCGAGTGTTCCGTCTTGTCCCGCGCGTTGACGTAGCTCGTCCATGGTCCCGATCGCGGCCAACTTGCCCTCGGCTAAAATGGCCATGCGGTCACAAACGCGCTCGACCACATCGAGCAGGTGCGAGGTGTACAGCACGGCGCCGCCGCGGTCGGCCCATGAGCGGAAGACCTGCTTGAACATTGCGGCCGTCGGGGCATCGAGTCCAGACAGCGGCTCGTCCAAAACCAATAGCGTGGGTTGCGGCAGGATCGCGCACGCGAGCGCGGTCTTTTGGCGCATGCCGCGCGAGAACTGGCCAACGGGATCGTCGATACGGTCGGACAATCCGAGGCTGCTCATCAGGTGTTCCAAGTCCCGCTTCAAGCGCGCTTCGTCGATGCCGTGCAATCTGCCGACGAGCTCGAGGTGCTGGCGCGGTGTCAGATTCGGGTACAGCGGCGCGCCATCCGGCACAAAGCCGATCAGGCGCTTGGCTTCGAGTGGGTCTTGCGCCACATCATGCTCGCCAATGTGGATGCTGCCCGCTGTGGACGGCATCAAGCCGCACAACATGCGCACAGTTGTCGTCTTGCCAGCGCCGTTTGGCCCAAGGAGTCCGACGACTTCACCGCGCCTCACGTCCATGTCGAGCTCGCTTAGTGCTCGCAGCTCGCCGTAGTGCTTGCTGACGCCCGCGAGGCGCACAACGACGTTCGGGTCTGTCGCAGCAGCGGGCGTAGCCGAGCCGGTGGTTCCGGATTCGTCCATCACGCTTCAGATTGGAACTGGAAGACGAGGCGATGCCCACAAGCAATAAGCAAAGTGGGCCGGAACGAAGAGCCACCAAGGCGGCGGTGACTCGATGGCAGCGCAGTTCCAGTCGAAGGAACTGCACTGACTATGTCACGGAGTTTCCAAACGTAGGGGAGCGACCTCAAGAGGTCAGCTCATCCGAGAACAGAAACGTCAGGGAACCAGAACTTCGTCAGCGTGGATCGTCACTGTCAGCCCGGTCAGCTCGGTGACCTGCTCGGCGATCTCTTGCTGGCGATTCTTTTGGATGGGTCGCACCTTCTTACGAGAGGCGGGCGCGCTGGTCAGAATCTGAACCTCTTGCGGCTTCACTTCTTGCAGCCGCTTGATCCAACCTTTGATTTCACCGTCGGATGCGTTGCCCGAGTCGCCACTGGCGAAGCGTGCTTGCACGACCAGACGATCGAAGCCACCGAGGTCACGCGTAAGCGACGCGAGCACAGGGCCCTTCTGGCCAGTGAGCGAGCTGAACGTCTTGGCCGTACCCCAGTGGAAGTCTTGGTAGACGCGATCGTAGAGCGTCATCGTCTGGCGCAGGTCGTACGATTCAAGGTCGAAGCCGTTCGAGACGAAGCAAAGCTTCGCACGCGGGAACCACTTGTCGCGCAGCGCGCGCACGTTTTCGGTTATCTCGCGCAGGTCCGGGTGTGCAGTCGGCGGAAGATCCGAACCAACGACGGCGACCGTGTTGCACTTCTGACCGTCCTTAGACAGCTCGATCATGCGCCGGGCGGCCGTCGTGACGATCAAAGATGCGCGCGGCAGCGTGCTGCCTCGTTCGATGACCATGTTGGATTGACCTGCGGTCAAGTCGATGGTCAGTACGATACCGAGGCGGCTGGTCTTGGTCGGGCCAGTGATAATGGGTTTGGAAGCAGTCAGAGTCATAATATCCGTGTCGAGCCAACTCTACACCAGGGGCTCTCTCGGGGGACGGTCATCGACCGGTCGATCAGCTGGGGGTGACCCGACATTATAGGGGTGTCAGCTAAGGACTCCCAGCTCAAGCTGATGCATCTGATGAGTACGGTGGCAGTAAATTGCAAATAATAATAAATATCCCAATGAAGGAACGGGATGGAGATGCCCTGAGTGTTTCAAGTGTCACTTTTCCCATCGTTTGCAGGGGTAGCGGGTATTCGGAGCTTGCGTAGATCCATAACGAACCTAGCCCGAGCCCACTTAGGACCCCTGCCTGCACCCAGCGCGGCCAGCACGCCCTAGCGCCCAATTCAGCCACCCCTTCCCGCTCCGGGGCTCCCTCATATAATGGACTCTCCACATCCTCTACAGACCGGGCGAGGCGTCTCAGGTTGCAGCCGAATTTGTCATTCTTGGGCGAGATCGGAGCTTACTCACGTCACGCCCGCCGAGAGGTTTCCGCGCGCGATGCCGAGCAAGCTCCCTCCCTTCCTTGACACCTTGTCTCGGGCGTAACTAGACTCACCGCGATTTCCCTAGGACACGCCCTGCAGCCCCGTGCAGGGCCGCCTGGCGTCGATATCGCAGATCGCGCGCAAGTCGTGCCAATACAAGGAGATAGCGGCCAAGCAAGGCTGCTCTCCCTGTCGAGGCACCAGCTTCTCTCGGTCCGCGGGCTCGGTCCAGATCCCCGCTCATGTACTTCGATTATCTCAATCTCCTGGTCTTCGCGACCGTCGGCCTCGCGTTCGTCTTCGTGAACGTGCTCGTCGGCTCGATCATTCGACCTAGTCGCAAGACCGACCAAGGGCTTGAGGTGTACGAGTGTGGCGAGGAGACGATCGGCGACGTCTGGATCAAGTTCGACATTCGCTACTACACTGTCGCGTTGATCTACGTGATCTTCGCGGTTGAGATCGCGTTCTTGTTCCCGTGGGCGATGGCGTTGAACGCGGCCTTCGAACATCCGGAGATCGGCCTGTACGCGCTGATCAAAGGTCTGCTGTTCGTGACGATCCTGTTCCTTGGTCTCGCATCCGTTTGGATGAAGGGCGACCTTGACTGGGTCTTGTCGTACGGCGGCAAGCCGTACGAGCCCGAGACCCCGACGCCGCAAAAAATCCTCGCTGTCGAGGAAATCGAGGCGGCATCTGCTGCCGATGCCGACGGCGATCCCGACGGCGACGACCCGAGTACGGATTCCGACGAGGAAGCCGCCTGAGGCGCACGAAAACATGGCACTGCTGGAAAACGCGTTCGAAGAAAACGTACTGACGACGAAGGTCGATTGGCTGCTCAACTGGGCTCGACTGAACAGCATCTGGCCGATGACGTTCGGCTTGGCTTGCTGCGCTATCGAAATGATGGCTGTTGGCGCCGCGCACCACGACCTGGACCGCTTCGGCGCGGGCGCCTTCAGGGCGACACCCAGGCAGGCGGACCTGATGATCGTGGCCGGTACGGTCAACTTCAAAATGGGCGAGCGCGTGAAGCGCCTCTACGACCAAATGCCATCGCCGAAGTACGTCATCGCGATGGGCGCATGCGCGACTGGTGGCGGTCCGTACCACAAGTTTGGCTACACCGTCATGAAGGGTGTCGACCGCATCATTCCCGTCGATGTCTACATCGCGGGTTGCCCTCCGCGCCCTGAAGCCTTGCTCGAAGGGCTGATGAAGTTGCAGGACAAGATCCGCCGCACGCCCGTCATCCGCAAGCCAATGCGCACAGCCTGAGACGACCATGGACTTCCAGGCAATCATTGACCATCTCCGGGCAGTTAACGCTCCCGGTGTGATCCGGGCTGAAGAGCCTCGGCCCGCGAACAAGAAGGAGAAGGATCCCGGCCGTGTCGGCGATTCCTACATCTTGATCGAAGCGGCCTCAATCACCGAATTCCTGCGTGTTTGCAAGACGGACGGCAAACTCGCATTCGAACTCTTGATCGACATCTCGGCCAACGATCCTGCCGTGGATTCCGAGGATCTGTGGATCGTCGGCAACCTGTTTTCGATCGAGCACCGCCATCGCTTGGCGTTCAAGGCGATTCTGCCGAAGTCAGCTCCTTCGCTGCCGACCAGCGTGCCCATCTATCGTGCGGCGCAATGGCACGAGCGCGAGTGCGCCGAGATGTACGGCATCACCTTCGAAGGTCATCCGGACCCGCGCAATATCCTCCTCCCCGACGACTGGGTCGGCTACCCGCTTCGCAAGGACTACGTCTTCCCGACGGAGTACCACGGAGTCTCCTGCGAGTAGGCGAAAGCACCACCAAGATCATGCCTCCCGAACAGCAAGTGGAGTCCAAGGGGTCGATCCGTTTCGGAGACGAGTCCCGCGTATTGCCCAGTGGCGAGCGCGAGATGATGCTCGACGTCTCGACGACGGACCTCGAGGTCAACATGGGACCGCAGCACCCCGCCACGCACGGCGTGATGCGGGTGCTCATTCGTACCGATGGTGAACTCGTAACCGGTGCTCAGGCTCACCTGGGTTACCTGCACCGTTGCGCCGAGAAGATCGGCGAGAACGTCGAGTGGCTGCAGTATCTGCCGTACACCGATCGCTACGACTACCTCGCGGCGATGAACAACAACCTCGGGTACAGCTTGGCCGTCGAAGCCTTGATGCCCGAGCTCGAGATCCCGCGTCGCGCGAACATGATTCGCACGATCTGCGTGGAGCTCAATCGCATCGCGTCGCACCTGGTCGCCTTCGGTACCTATGGCATCGACATCGGCGCCTTCACTCCCTTCCTGTACATGTTCAGGGAGCGCGAGTGGATCCAAGCCTTGTTCGAGAAGATCTGCGGCGCGCGTCTGACGTACAGCTTCATTCGCATCGGCGGCATCTTCAATGACGCGCCTCCCGGATGGATCCAAGAGTGCGGTCACTTTTGTGATGTCTTCGAGGAGAAGTGGCAGGAGTACCACGACCTGTTGCTTGTCAATCAGATCTTCGTCAAGCGCACAGCAGACGTCGGCGTCATCTCGAAAGAGATGGCTCTCGACTTCGGCCTGACCGGTCCGATGTTGCGCGGCTCGGGTGTCGACTTCGACTTGCGTCGTGACTGCCCCTACATGATCTATGACGAGATCAACAAGGCCGGCGTCTACGGGGTTCCGGTCGGCAAGGGCGAGATGGGTCAGCTCGGCGATTGCTGGGACCGCGTCTGGGTCCGAGTGATGGAAATGAAGGAGTCGCTCGGGATCATCCGCTGGTGCCTCGAGAATATCGAGCCCGGCCCGGTCATGGGCGACATCCCGAAGGTCCTGAAAATTCCGGCCGGCGAAGCCTACGTCGGTGTCGAGAACCCGCGCGGCGAGCTGGGCCACTACATTGTCTCCGACGGCGGCAAAATCCCAATTCGTGTCCGCGTCCGGGCGCCATCCTTCGTCAACCTGGCCGTGATCGAGGCTCTGATGCCCGGCACGCTCTTGGCTGACTCGGTCGCCATCATCGGCTCGACCGACATCGTCGTCGGCGAAACCGACCGCTGATCTCTCCACCACCTCTCTTTCCTCTGGCCCGCGCGGGCCCACCCCAAGTACAGCTGTCACCGGCGCCCAGGCGCCAAAGTTCATGGAAAACGGCAACCTGATCTCGAACCTGCTGGACGGTGTCCGGCCGGAGTGGGTCCCTACGTGGGCGCTCTGGCTGACAGCGGCAGCGGCGGGAGTCGGCCTGCTGGTTGCGATGGTTTCATTCATCGCGATGTTCTCCGTTTGGTTGGAGCGCAAGGTCAGTGGCCACATCCAGTGTCGCTACGGCCCGATGTACGCCGGAGGCTGGCACGGTTGGGCACAGACGATCGCGGACGGGGTCAAGCTCCTGATGAAGGAGGACATGGTCCCGCTCGGCGCGGATAGGGCATTGTTCATGCTCGCGCCGGCCGTTGTGCTGGCCGGCATCTTCGGCGCGCTGGCGGCCATGCCGATCAGTCCTGACTTCTACTTCGCGAAGATGGACCTCGGCATCTTCACGATCCTGGCGCTGGGCTCGACCACGACCATCGGCGTCGTGATGGCTGGCTGGGCCTCGAACTCGAAGTGGGCGCTGTACGGCGCGATGCGCGAAGCTGCGCAGGTCGTTGCCTACGAGATCCCGCTCGGTCTCTCGTTGCTGGTGCCGCTGATGACGCTCGGCACCTTCAGCCTGCTCGACGCTAGCGCCGCGCAAGCCGATTGGTTCGGCATGAAGTGGGCCGTCTTCATGAACCCCTTCGTGTTGCCCTCCTTTGTCATCTTCTGGATTGCGGCCTTGGCCGAGACCAAGCGCGCACCCTTTGACCTGCCCGAAGCCGAGTCCGAACTGGTCGCCGGCTTCCTGACCGAGTACTCCGGTATTCGCTGGTCCTTCTTCTTCATGGAGGAGTACGCGGCGATGTACCTGATGTCGGTCGTCGCAGCCATCTTCTACTTCGGTGGCTTCGAGTCACCGTTGACTGCCCTCGTTCGCTCGACTGCGGGCGACGGCAGCATCTTGCTCAATGTGGTCTGCGCCGCGACTCTCATCCTGAAAGGCTTCTTCGGAGTCTTCGTGATGATGTGGCTGCGCTGGACCCTACCTCGTATCCGCATCGATCAAATCATGACGATGGGATACAAGTACCTGACTCCGCTCGCCCTCGCTTGTGTGCTCGGAGCCAGTCTCTGGGAAGCCCTCGTTCACTGGTTGAACCGATGACCGCGACGCAGAAATATATCTTCAACGTCTGGAACACCCTCAAGACGACTTTTGTCGGCATGAGGATCACAGGCAAATACCTGCTGCAGAAGCCGATTACGGTGCAGTATCCGGATGAGCGCATGCCCATCCCGGATCGCTATCGCGGCATCCATTACCTCGAGCAGGAGAAGTGCATCAACTGCCTCGCCTGCGCGCGGGCGTGTCCTATCGATTGCATCGAGATGGACGCGATCCGGCACGGTAAGGAGCTCGAGTGGGTGTCGTTCACGCTCGACTACCAGAAGTGCATGTTCTGCGAGCTGTGCGTCTACCCCTGCCCTAAGGATTGCATCCACATGGGTACGGAGTTCGCGCTGGCCGTTTACGACCGCAGTGAGCTTCTGCACGACCTGCTCTCCTTCAAAGGCATGGATCGCGCCGCGAAGATTCGCATGCGCGAGGCCGACGAGAAGAAGGCCGCTAAAGAAGCTGCCAAGGCCGCGAAGGCTGCTGCTGAAGCGGCCGAGAAGGGCGACGCATAAGATGGATCGCGAAACGATCTTTCAACGCAGCTTCTACACCGTGATAGCGCTCTTTGCGGTGCTCGCGATCGGCGGCGGCATGTCCGCAGCCGGGGGAGAAGGAGTCGCGTTCGGCCTGTTCACCTTCCTGACGTTGGGCGGCAGCTTGGTCTGCATCTGGGAACGCTCGATCGTTCGCAGCGCCTTCTCGTTGATGGCGACCTTCACCGGCGTCGCGGGCTTCTTCTTGTTGCTCGGTGCCGACTTCTTGGCGATGGCGCAGATCCTGATCTACGTCGGCGGCATCCTGGCGCTGATCTTGTTCGGCGTGATGCTGTCACCGCCCGACTTGAACGAGCGCAAGCTTCCGCGCGTGCTGGGCGGCCTCGGCCTGTTTGGCGCCGCCGTCGCGTGGGTTGGCATGAAGGTCAGCTTCACGACCAGCGCGTCGGGCAGCCCCTGGGTTCAAACAGCCGAGCTGGCCGAGCCGCGTACGCGTGCACTTGACATCGGCTTGGCTTTCGTCAACCCGAATGAATACCTGGTCGCCTTCGAGTTGGCGGCCTTCTTCCTGACGGTCGCGCTGGTCGCTGCGGTGTACATCGCGCGCCGCCGAGCTGGCGATATGGAACCCCGCACTGGCCCCGAGGAAGGGAACGCCTGATGACACTCGGAGCCTACATTGCCGTCTCGGCCGCGCTCTTCGCGCTGGGACTCGTGTGCATGGTCACGCGGCGCAACATCCTGTACGTGCTGATGGGGATCGAGATGATCCTCAACGCGGCCAACATCAATTTTGTGGCCTTCAACCGCTACAACGGCGACGCGATGGAAGGCCGCATGTTTGCGATCTTCGTGATCATCATGGCCGCCGCCGAAGCTGCTGTGGCGCTGGCCATCGTGTTGAACGTCTACAACCTCTTCCGCTCAATCAAGCCGAGCGAAGTCGACTTCCTCAGGGAGTAGCCCTGCTCTCCAAGTAGCCTGGCCTCCCGCCGCACTCGCCTTATACACGCAGATGGAATTCGACCCGGAACTCGACTACAAGCTCCTGCTAGCGGTGCCCCTGATCCCGCTGATCGGGTACGTCGTGCAGATCTTCTTCGGCAGGCATCTGCCGCGGAAGGGTGATTGGATGCTGACCTCGGGCATGTTCGTCGTGATGGGAATCACGGTCTACATGTTCGCGAAAGTGGCCATGCACGCTCTCGGGCATCACGGTGAGGAGGGCGAACAAGCTGCGGCATGGTTCGTGAATTCCGCCGCTGATGGCGGGCCGACTTTCGGCTGGCTCTACTCGAGCGCGGTTAAGGAAGCAGGCAGTGGACTCGGCTTCACGGCCGGGATCATGTACGACGGCCTTGGCGCGACAATGCTGCTGGTCGTGGGTGTGGTGTCCTTCTTCGTGCACCTGTTCTCGTGCGGCTACATGCACGGCGACCGGCGCTACCACATCTTCTTCGCGAACATCAGCCTGTTCACCTTCGCGATGCTGGGCCTGGTGCTGTCCGACAACCTCTTGTTCCTGTTCGTGTTCTGGGAGCTGATGGGGCTGATGTCCTACTTGCTGATCGGTCACTTCAGTCAAGACCCGGACAGCCACCGCATCAAGCAAGCGGCCAACGCCTGCAAGAAGGCCTTCATGACGACGCGCGTAGGGGATACCTGCCTGCTGTTCGGCATGGCGATCTTCTACTTCCACTTCAAGACCTTCTCGTTCACCGAGATGTGGGCCGCTGCGCAGGCTACCGTCGCCGCCAACGGTGGCGAGTACCCGGCCTGGATGACCCTCGGTGGGTTGTTCATCTTCGGCGGCACCGTCGGCAAGTCGGCTCAGTTCCCGCTGCACATTTGGCTGCCGGACGCGATGGAAGGCCCGACGCCGGTTTCGGCCATGATTCACGCCGCGACGATGGTTGCGGCTGGCGTGTTCTTGCTCGGTCGCTGCTTCCCGCTCTTTTCACCTGAAGTGCTCGAGGTCATCACGGTTACGGGTTCGGTCACTGCCATCTTCGCAGCGACCATTGGTTGCACGGTCAATGACATCAAAGGTGTCTTGGCCTACTCGACCATCTCGCAGCTCGGCTTCATGGTCGCGGCCATCGGCACGGGCGGGCTAGGATTGATCGCTGGCCTGTTCCACATGGTCACGCACGCCTTCTTCAAGGCTTGTTTGTTCCTCTCGGCTGGCTCCGTGATCCACGGCTGCCACCACGAGCAGGACATGCGCAAGATGGGCGGGCTGCGCAGCAAGATGCCGCTGACCTTCATCGCGATGTTTGTCTGCACGCTCGCGATCGCGGGCATGCCGTTCTTCTCGGGTTTCTACTCGAAGGACCGCATCATCGCTGCGACTTGGGAAGCTGTCTTGTTCGCCGGATCGCCGTCCGGAGTGGTCGCTGCTGTCTTGTTGCCGCTCGCGGCGATGTTGACAGCCTTCTACATGTTCCGGCTGATCTTCATGACCTTCTTCGGCACTCCGCGCGATCACTGCAGTGAGCACGCGCACGAGTCGCCGTTGCCGATGACGATCTCGCTCTTGGTGCTGGCCACCTTGGGCATGCTCGGTGGCTGCGTATGGTTCCTCGAAGGTTGGAACCCGCACCACACCTGGTTCACCCACATGATCTCAGAAGCGACGCTCTACCCGGGCATCGATCTGAGCACCATGAACCACCCAGTGGTCGACGAGCACACTGCGCACACGGCGCACTCGATCGCGTTGGCCGTCTCGGTCTTCGTGATGCTCAGCGGCATCTGGGCTGCTTGGAAGCTCTACATCCAAAAGAGAGTCAAGCCCGCGCTGTTCGTCGAGGCCCTCGGTCCCGTCTACACGCTGATCGAGAACAAGTACTACATCGATGAAGGCGTCGACTTCGTCGTGATCAAAGGCACCTTGATGCTCAGCGCGGTCCAGAAGTGGATCGACGAGAACATCGTCGACGGCGCCGTCAATGGTGTCGGCAAGCTCAGCAAAGTGATCGCCCTTATCTGTGCCTGGATCGACAGCAGGATTGTCGACGGCATGGTCAACGGCGTCGCTGGTCTCTCTCAAGTATTGGGTTCAGTCGTTCGGCTGTTCCAAACCGGTCGCGTGCAGCAGTACGTGTCCTTTGCCGTCGCCGGCGGGATCGCTCTCGCCGCCGGGCTGATTCTGTTCTAGCCGTCACCCCAAGAATCGACGCGGTCCGCCCGCGGCACCGAACACAACCGTCTTCAGATCCCCATGATCTCCCCGGACAATATCCTCTCCTGGATCACCTTCATCCCCATGATCGGGATGGTCGGTATCCTCCTCGCCCCCAAGCGCAATATGGCGCTTGTGAAGGGGATCGCGATGGTCGCGACCTTCATCCCATTGGTGCTAGCTACGCAGCTGTACTTCGGGATGTTCGACAAGACCTTTGTCGGTTATCAGTTCCAGCAGCAATTCGTTTGGATTGAAGCGCTAGGCGTCAACTACCACGTGGGCATCGACGGTTTGTCGTTACCGCTGGTGTGGTTGACCACGCTGCTGCTGTTCATTGCGATCCCGGCTAGCGAGACCGTCCCGCGCGTCTCGAAGGCCTACTACGCGCTGCTGTTGATGCTGAACGTCGGCATCCTCGGTGTCTTCGTCTCGCTCGACTACTTCCTGTTCTACGTGTTCTGGGAAGTGATGTTGCTGCCGATGTACTTCCTGATCGGCATCTGGGGTGGCCCGAAGCGTGAGTACGCGGCGATCAAATTCTTCCTGTACACCCTCGCGGGTGGCGCGTTGATGCTGATCGCGATGGTCGCGCTGCGTCTGAACGCGGGTACCTTCTCGATCCCCGAGTTGGTCCGCTTGGGCGGAGCAGGCGAGCTGGACGGCCCGTCGCTGCTCGGCATGCAGTTCACGACCTGGGTCTTCTGGTTCTTGTTCATCGGCTTCGCGATCAAGATCCCAGCCTTCCCCTTCCACACCTGGCTGCCGGACGCGCACGTCCAAGCGCCGACGCCGATCTCGGTCATTCTGGCCGGCATCCTGCTGAAGCTTGGCGGCTACGGATTGATCCGCGCCTGCTTCCCAATTGTGCCAGACGCCTTCCAGACCTTCGCCTTCTCCATAGCTGTACTAGGGGTGATCGCGATTGTCTATGGGGCCTACGTGGCCTTGGGCCAGACCGACTTCAAGCGCATGGTCGCTTACTCGTCGGTCTCGCACATGGGCTTCGTCGTGCTGGGCATGGCCGCCCTGACGAACTGGGGCATGAATGGCGCCGCGCTGCAGATGTTCAACCACGGAACGTCCTCGGCCGCCTGCTTCCTCGTCGTCGGTGTCATCTACGACAGGGCGCACCACCGCGATCTGAACGGCTTCGGAGGCTTGGCGCAGTCGATGCCACGCTACTGGGCGCTCTCGACCATCGCCTTCTTCGCTTCGCTGGGCTTGCCCGGCATGGCGGGTTTTGTGTCAGAGGCCATGACCCTGGTCGGAGCCTTCGGGGCCGAGGATACGCGCTTCCGCATCCTGGTCCTGATCTCTTGCGTCGGCGTCGTGCTGACTGCTGCTTACATCTTGTGGGCGTTGCAACGTGTCTTCCTTGGACCTCTCAACGAGAAGTACAAGGACTACAAGGACATCAACGCGCGTGAAATCTTCTGTCAGGCACCGCTGTTGCTGTTGTGCTTGCTGCTCGGCATCTTTCCCTTCCTGCTATTGGACTGGATGGATGAGAGCGTAATTCAGCTGATGAAGGATTTGGCCTTCAACGGCTGATCGATTCACTAGCCACGCCCCCTGACCCACGAAGGATTCCGTCTTGATCGCCCCCCTGGCACTGTTCAGCCCGATGTCTGCCGAAGGCTCTCACTTTGAGGGCATCGGTTTCATCGCGCCTGAACTGACGCTGCTGCTGTTCGCGTTGATCGGTCTCGTGATCGATCTCGTGAAGCGCGGCAAGGACTCGCACCTGGTCGGCTATGTGACGCTGGTCGGCATCGCAATCGCCGGCTTCCAGCTGATGGTCGACTTCGGCACGGAGTCACAGACCGTGCTGGGCCTGATCGTGGTCGACAACTTCGGCTCCTTCTTCAAGCTATTCACGCTTGGGTCGGTGGCTGTTGTTATCTGCTTCGTGATGGCGGACCGTCGCGAGCGTCGTGATCACATCGGGGAGTACTACTTCCTGTTGATCAGCGCCGCGATTGGCATCTTCTTCATGGTTGGCACGAACAACCTCTTGCTCCTAATGTTGGGGCTCGAGCTGTTGTCGCTGGCCAGCTACTCGCTGGCAGGCTTCCACAAGGGCGACAAGAAGTCGGCCGAAGCCTCGATGAAGTACGTCGTCTTCGGCGGACTCTCGGCCGGCATCATGCTGTACGGCATCAGCCTTCTGTACGGACTGACAGGTACGCTCGACCTGACGCTGATGAACAGCGCCTCCGAGACAGGCATTCCGCGCGGCCTTGGTGCAGCAGTCGCCACCAGCCCTGCCGCTGTCGGTGTCGCCATCGTGCTGATCCTGGCCGGCTTTGCGTACAAGATCTCCGTCGCACCCTTCCACTTCTGGGCGCCGGATGTCTATGAGGGCGCCCCGACCCCGGTCACGACCTTCCTGGCCGTCGCTTCAAAGGCCGCCGGTTTCGGCGCCTTGCTGCGCTTCTTGGGCGCGCTGTTTGCCGCCGAGGGAACCACGGGCGCGTTGGCCCAGTACAAGGACGAGATCGGGATGCTGATGGCCGTATTGGCGGCCGTCACGATGACGCTCGGCAACTTGGCCGCTCTGAAGCAGGACAGCGTCAAGCGCATGCTGGCGTACTCCTCGATCGCGCACGCGGGTTATGTGTTGATGGGAGTAGTGGCGATGAACGCCGCTGGCTTCGAGGCAGCGATGTTCTATCTCGCCGCCTACTACTTCATGAACCTGGGCGCTTTCGGCTTCTTGCTGTACTTCCAGGGCGTGACGGGCGAGGTCACCTACGAGTCGCTCAAGGGTATGGGCCCGAAGGCTCCGCTGGTCTCCTGCGCGATGATCGTCTTCCTGATCAGCCTGACGGGCCTGCCGCCCAGCGTTGGCTTCATCGGCAAGTACTACCTGTTCTCCGCAGCGATCGACGCCGACTACACCTGGCTCGCGCTAGTCGCTGGTTTGAACTCCGCGCTAAGCCTCTTCTACTACATGAAGGTGGCTCGCTACTTGTTCCTGTCGGAAGCAGCCGAGACGACCCCGCGTCCGCAGCCGGTCTTCACTGGCTTCATCGTCGCGATGGCCGTGCTGACGATCACCTTCGGCATCTATGTGAAGCCGCTGGTCGAGTGGGCGCGCAGTAGCCTCGATATTCTGTGAGCGACGGACCGCCAGTCTCGCGATGGTGGAGCCATTCACCATTTCCGATGCTGGCAGTCCTGACGCTGCTCGCTTTCGCGCCGTTGTGGGCTGCGACTCTCTTGGCGGAGACTCCGCAGAGTCCGATTCGCGAGGCGCTCAATCGCAACCCTGGTATTCGGCTGAGTGGTGCTTCGATGACGCTGGCATCGCCTGCAGATGGCAGTGAGGTCTCCCTGAGTGCGGACCTGATTCACACCGCGTCGCTCGGGAACGAGCGCTAGTTTCCCACCGGACAGGGCAGGCGTGAGCGCATGGTGGTTTCCAACACGGAAGCATGACAGTTCAGAACAACTCACTCCTGGATCGCAGCCAAGCGAGGAATCAGTTGTCCTTCAACCCAGCTAGACGAGTCGTAGCGGGGCCTCTTCAGAGTGGAGCCGCGCCGAAGCTGGAGAGAGTCCGGCCAACTCGGAAGTCGTAACTCCTGGTCGCGCTGAGTCCGGAGCCGCAGAGTAGCGAGTCAGGTGTTGGGCGACTCGGTGGCGGCTAGAAGTACTCAACCCCAACCGTAGTTGAAGCTGCTCGCGACCGAAACCACCTCAAGCTCCGGGTATCGCAGCGCAGTCAGCTCGCCGCCATAGACGCAACCTGTGTCGACACACATGGTCTTGTTGACCCACTTGGGATCATCGGTCGGCGTATGGCCGTACACGACCCTCGTCTCTCCGCGGTAACTCGGGGCCCAGCGCGCTCTGTGGTGACCGTCTTCTGGGCGGCATCCGTTCAACGCAAACCAACGCGCCGACTCATTCGTCTCAGCGTCGAGTGCTTGCAAGTCTTCAGGCATGCCCGCGTGTGCCACGAGTAATCGGCCCTCGTCTAGGCTAAGCGTGATCGGCAAGCCTTCCGAGAATGTGCGCAGGCGTTGCGTGAAGGATTCAGGCGCGCGTGCCAACTGCTCCAAGGTCTCGGGCAGACCCCAGTCCGGGAAGTCATTCTCGCCGCGCATGTGCGTCAACATCTGCCACTCGTGGTTGCCGAGGATACAGTGCGCTGTGCCGGCCTCGACCATGTCCATCACGAGCCTTGTGCACTCGACTACCTTGGGACCGCGGTCGACCAGGTCACCGAGGAAGATTGCGAGGCGTCCGTCGGGGGGAGTCACGATATCGCCGCGAATGCGATAGCCGAGTTTCGAGAGCAGTTCGCACAGCTCGTCGTGACAACCGTGGACATCACCAATGATGTCGTAAGGACCAGCGCTGGGGGACATGCGGCGGATTGTACATGCGTGTCGAGTCTGGACTAACTCGAGCAAGCACAATCGCCCGATGGCACGCCTATTCGGCCTGCCATCGGGCGATTACTTAGGTCGACCTCGAGCGATGCTGCCCTGCTTCGATGTCCAGAACTGGACCACGTTCATGCGCCTCGCTTCGAAGCACACGCGCACAGCGTAGCAGCGAGCAGGACGAGTTCGAGTCGTCTGTGATTGAGGATGTACTTACCCCACAGCTTGTCCCTCCGCTTGTCCGGCATCTTGTCAATCACGTGCCTATATCCGCTTGTCGAGGTCGTAGGTGCCGGTCCACTGAATGGTTCCACGTTGGATATCCATCAACTTCAGGACCAAACGATACTCCGTGCGGCTCGACCGATATTGGCGCTCGGTGTCACCGATAAGCTTGCCGGCATCCGGGACCGTGTCTTGATCCGCTTGCGTCTCGCGGAACTTCTGGGTGTCTTCCTAGCTGACGACCTCGAACACACCGAAGTTCACAACGCGGTTCTCGAAGGTTTGGCGGATGCGCTCGGTGTTGACTCGTTGATCGCTTTCCAGAACGATCTTGTCGATCGCGATCCCGGCACGCTCGTTGAGCGTGCCGGCCAATGCAGTGACAAAATGGCTGTCTTGCAGCTCGTCCATGAGCTGCGCGACGGCGTTATCGACATTCTCGAGCGTGATTTTGTAGGGCTTGGTGCTGCTGCAGCCCATGGAACCAGACACCATCAATAGACAGGCGAGAGATAGGTGTCAGCGTAGTTTCATCATGCTCGGAATGGCGAATGTCTGCACTGATCTGGATCTCGCGTGTTCCGCCGCCAATGCTCTTGTCGACGCTCTGGCAGCTCATGACTCCCATCAACGCACAGAGACCCATGATTCGCGACTTGGAGATGGTGATCATCTTTCTTCTCTACTCTGGTCGGTGGATAAAGACGTGTATCGCTGCATCACCGGCAATCGTAATTATCCGGTGGCCGGCTGTGTGACAGACTTCACGACCAGCATGCGCGAAGCCCCGCGTGGACGCTGGTGCGTGCACGCGGGGCTTCGCTGACAGCCGGCCTGCTCTTGAATCAGGCGCGTTCGGCGTGAATCCAAAGGCTGCCGGCCTCGTGCAGCTCGACTCGAGTCTTCCAGTCCGGGCAGTGCACGCTGGGCGTGAAGTCCGCTTCCACGCCGACACCGCGCGAATCGATCACGCGCTTCATACTCACGTTCGCGAAGCCCGCCGCTTCGAAGCGATTCTTCCAATCAGCTTCCGTGAGGCGATGCATGGGCAACCCGCAGCTCTCGGGCCAGCCGGCCGTGTGCTCGGACTCTTCAAAGCAATCGATGACAATGTCGGCGGCCCCGCCACTCTTCAATACGCGATGCATCTCGGACAGAGACTTGTCCAAGTCGACTGCGTAGTAGATGGCCTCCATGGAGAAGACGCGATCAAACTTGCCGTCCTTGAAGTCGAGTGCTTCGAAGCTGCCGTGCTCATAGCGCGCGCGGTAGGTGTAGTCATGCAGTGATTCGGCCTCGGCGATCATGCCCTTAGACACGTCGATCCCAACGGCGCCTGCGCCAGGGGCAGCTTGACCGAGCAAACGCGTTCCCCATCCGTTACCGCAGCCCATATCCAAGGTCTGTTGGCCCGGTTTGATCTCCATGGCGGCGATCACCTGTCGAACGACGTCACCATGACCCTGTTCCAAGCCGGCGGCGCGACCGTCAGAGGCCCATGCATCAAAGGTGCTTGCGATGTTGTCGTGACTCATCTTCTTGTCTCGTCGCGAGTGACCTCGCGTTGTCTACAGTCTTCTAGGATCGTGTTCAGGGAGTCGAAAACGACATCCCAGTCGTAGTTGTCTTCGACGAAGCGTCGCGCCGAAGCGCCCAATTCGCGAGCGCGCGCGTCATCGCGTAGCAAGTCGCGTATCGCTTGCGCCTGGTCTTGTGCACTGTCCGCCACCATGTAGTGCTCGCCATGACGCGCATTGACGCCTTGTGTTGCACACTTGGTGCCGACAACAGGCAAGCCCATCGCCATGGCTTCGAGCACCTTGTTCTGAATCCCGCGTGCGATGCGCAGGGGGGCAACACCGATCGCGCCCAGGCATAGGTAATCGCGCGTGTCATCGACAAAGCCCGTCACGGTCACGCCTTTGACCTTGGCGAGAGTGAGCACTTCGTCGTTCGGCCGCGAGCCGATGATCGTGAAGCGTGCATCCGGGAATTCCTCCCTGACGCGTGGCAGGACTTCGTGGACGAAGTGAACGCAGCCATCGACGTTCGGGTAGTAGTCCATCACGCCAGAGAAGACCATGTGCCCCGCTTCGCGCGCATCCGGGTCGGGAGCGAAGGCGGTCAAGTCGACGCCATTGCGTAGCACGGCCGATGGCTCGCCCGGGATTACCTTTTGAAAGATGTCTTGTTCCAAGGGCGTGCAAAAGACGTTCTGTCCTGCCGCGGCTGCAAGCTTGCGTTCGTAGGTCTGCAGTGTGCGCCACTCGCGCCGGTAGACCTGCTTCATTGGAAAACTCTTGCGCTCGGCATACTGACGCCACTTATCCGAGTCGAGCTCGGCGAAGTGCATGACGAAGGGCGTGCTACCGTTCATCAAGAACGCGCCCATCGACGAAGAATAGGCATAGGCCACATCACAAGTCGGGCTCACGCGATCGACGTGCTTCTGCAGCTCTTGCGAACCATAGACACCGAGTGTCAGTGGTCGGTTCGTAAG
>JBLFWN010000126.1:0-17691 GCA_047611405.1 Planctomycetota bacterium
CATCCACTGTCACTTGCGAGCTGACCACAAAGATCGCACGATCACATCGGCCACGACACCCTCCTGGAACCATGAGCAAAGAGCACACTTCCCCTCCCCGCCGAAGGCGGGTTCAAGTGATTGGCATGATGCTAGTCATCATCGCTTTTGGGTTGCTGTCGCGCTCGGGTCACCCCATCGTCCCCCACTGGCTGGCACAGAACGCTGGTGATGCTTTGTGGACGACTTGTCTCTACATGACGATTGCGGCAGTTGCTCCCCAGTTCGCAACCCGACGCTTGTTAGTACTCGCGATCGGAATCAGTTTCTGCGTCGAGTTGAGTCAGCTCGCGGAAGTGCAATGGCTAGAAGAGATCCGTAGAACAACGGCCGGTCACCTGCTTCTTGGTCGCGGGTGGCAGTGGGCTGACTTACCGCGCTACGTAGCCGGAGCTCTAATTGCTGGCGTTCTCGACCAGCAGTTATTACAGAGATCCTGAATGGATGTGCCGTTTGCGCGAAGCTTGAATAGGAGACGGGCATGATGATCCACCGTGACGGTTTCACTGCCCAGTGCCGGTGTCACTGAATCGTCAGCGGTCAACGCTGACTCGCGACGGAGGTGCCCATAATTCGTACCTGGCGTTCAACTTCACCCAGCGTGGTACAGTTGCAGTGAACAGTGCCTTCCGGATCAGAGAAATCTGTGTTCTAAAGGGGTCAGTACCTTCCCCACCTACTAGGTGCTCATCCAAACTTGACATGAAGCAGCAATCCCCCATGCCTGCAAGCCATTATGGAAGTGCAGTCACTTTAATTGGCCCGGTCCTGAGCCGATTCGGAGGCCACTTCTTCCTGCCTGGAGTCGCAAGCCTCTTAGGTGGAGTCATTGGCTTGATCTTTCAACCTCCGAGACCGAGTTGGCTGATTCTAAGTGCGGGGGTGATCCTCTTCGTAATCTCTTGCTTTGGACTCGGTAGCTTCGACGTGCGCGTAGCGTCGGTGCCAGTCGCGTGATCCAACCCGGCGGTGTCATGACACTCATGCTTGGTGCATCCGGTGTAGCAGTTATTGCCTTGCTGGGGCCCCATCTTGATTCGGGTGGCTGGGCTGGGTTGTTCGTCACAGGCCCCCTCATCCACGCAATGCTCTGCGTTGGTATTCCGGTCAGAGACAACGGGGCCACCAAGCCAATCTCAGGATGAGTCAGACTCTTATTTCTAGGTGGATCGCTTCAGCCCTACTGGCATGCATGCTTGTCGGTGCAGCCCGCGCCTCGGCCGAAGCGATGACGCAAGGCTTGCCGGCGGACAAGCCGCTGAACGTCTTGTTCATCATCAGTGATCAGCACAACGTTCGCTCGATGAGTTGCACAGACAATGGATATGGAGGAGTCACGGCACCATTGACCCCTGGACTTGACCGACTCGCAGACCGCGGAGTTCGCTTCGAGAATGCTTACTGCCCAACACCTCAGTGCATGCCAACGCGTTACAGCTTGATCACGGGGATGTGGCCGCACAATCACGGCTTGCGAATCAATCACATCTGGGAGCCTCGTGGAATTCCGACTCTGCCTGGCTTGGCTCGTGATGTGGGCTACGCCACAGCAATCTTCGGTAAGCACCACTACTCGTCCCTAGATCAGACTCCTCTCACCGACGACTTGGGTTTCGATGAGTTCCTCGATTCCGAAGACTACACGCGCTACTGCAGCGTCAACGGACAACTGCACCACCGTCAGGCCGGGAACTTCTGGAGCATGCCGGGCCTTCCATTGGGTCTGGGAAACTCGACGGGTTTCACCTTCAACGACAACAACTATCACCCCGCGGGCTATTGGGCAGATCAGGTGATCGGTTTCCTGCAAGCGCGCGCTGCCGATGAGCGTCCGTTCTTGTGCTACTACAGCATGTATGGACCACACACACCGGTGCTGCCCAGTGGGCCGGCGAGTCCCGAGGATTGGGCGCACAGGTTCCATCCTTATACGGCGCTCGGACTCCCGCCGAACATCGACAAGATCCCGACCACGGACCGGCTGCTCGACAGTCAGAGTGACTGGGCCAGCCTAGATGACGACGAATGGCGCGAGGTGCTTTCGTACTACTACGGACTCACCAACCAAATCGACGCGAACATCGAGCGTGTGTTGGTCCAACTCAACCAGCTCGGTCTAGGGGACAACACGCTGGTGATCTATACGGCCGATCATGGCGAAATGTCCGCCGAGATGGCCTGTTGGACTAAGGGGGCTGGCATGTACGATGCCATCAGCAAGGTCCCGATGATCGTCAGCTTGCCGGGGGTGCTGCCCCAAGGAGCCGTTCGTCCCGAGCTGATGAACAGCCTCGACTTGGTGCAGATGATGTTCGAGATGATGGGTCTACCCATTTCCGACAGCGATCGATCGCGACTCGATGGACGCAGTGTGCTCGATGTCGCGTTGGGCAACACGCCCGCGAATTGGCGGCAGACCTTGTTTGCAGAATTCGGCACCTCTAATACACCAATACCAACCAGCATGCGTATGGCGCGCAACGCGCAGTTCAAGTATTGCTACGATGAGATAGCTGGTGGTCAAGAAGAGCTCTACGACCTCTTGAACGACGAGTTCGAAATCACGAATCTGATAGCTTCGAATGATGTTCAGATTCAAAACGAGATTACATCACTCAAAGATCAGCTTGATTTCTGGTGGGACAATGAAATTGGTCACGCACCGGATTATCTTAGAAGTGGCGATGCCGACGAGCCTCCGCACGTGACAGAGCAGCCCTTTCCAGCAAGCGGATCGACAGCTGTTGCACGCGATGTCGATCTCGCATGGCTGCCCTCGACAGCTGCGGTCAGCCAACGTGTCTACATTGGTCCGAGCGCGCAAGAACTGCGCCTATGGCGAGTTCTTGACAGCCTGGAAGCTGCCGTCAATCTGGGCACACTCAACCCGGGGCAGACGTTGTTCTGGCGCGTGGATCAGATCAACGCCAACGGAACGACTGCCGGTATTCCTTTTTCTTTTACGACTGAGACGACTCCGTATTTCGCTGCCGCGCTCGCGCTGTCTCCGACACCCGCCCATCGAGCTACGGAGAAGTCGTTGAAGATTGATCTGCAGTGGATAGCCGGGAAGGCGGCAGTTACTCAAGAGCTGTACTTCGGGCCCACCGGAACACTCACTCACCTGGCCACGTTGGACTCGCGCACCGAGCGCTTTGCTGCTCCTCGCTTGCAGGCTGGCGTGAGCTACGAGTGGCGTGTCGATTCCGTTCACCCACAATCGACAACCGCAGGTGATGTGTGGACCTTCGCAACAGCACGAACGGGGCTTCCATCACGCACGATTGCTATTCAGCCACTTCACTTAGATGAGCATGCGAACCTCTCGGCGGGCATTGGCCTGCGCTGGAGGGGTGCCGGCAACGCTACTTCCTATGATGTGTATCTCGGCGAGAGCCATCCGCTGCCGCTGCAAAGCAACCAGACCGCACTCTCCTTCGACCCAGGTGCGCTCAGCCCAAACACAACTTATTATTGGCGTATCGACTCACGCAATGAGCGCGGAGTGAGCACCGGTTTCGCATGGCGCTTTAGCACGGCCCCCTAGCAGCCCGTTGAAAAACAGCGATTCATGTCTCGGCCCCCTCGAACCGCCTGTCCGCGTTGCCAGAACCTACGAATAGCGCACAACTATGCGCAGAACCTGGCGGCTTGTCAGTCGATTCGAGGGAACCAATCCATGAATCGCTGTTTATCAACGGGCTGCTAGAGCAGGACAACGGGCGCCCTCACTGTCAGTCCTCGTACACCTTTAGCTTGAGGTGCGAAGCAGCGGAGCGATCGTGATACACCCGGTGCGTCGCTCTTTGGAAGTGATCCTCGTCGCAGGCGTAGATATCAGTGAAGACTTGAGGGTTGCGGTCATACATTGGGAACCACGTGCTCTGCACCTGCACTAGCAGACGATGCCCCTTGCGGAAGCAGTGAAAACGATCGGGGAGTTCGAAGCTCAACTCGGTGAGCTGTCCCGGTACCAGTGCGATGGGTGTCGAAAGGCTCTCGCGATACTTGGCCCTGAAAATGTCGGCACTGATCACAATTTTGGCACCTGCCATCGTCTTACCAGTCGCGGCGGAAACCTCTTCGGAATCCTCCGGATAGACATCGATCAGCTTGACGATCCAATCTGCGTCCGTACCTGTCGTTGAAAACTGAAGCTGGATAAGAGGGCGCCCCACGACAGTTAATTCTTGCTCGAGTGCATCACCGAGAAAGGAAAGAACGTCGGCGCGCCCATCGATGAAGCGCTGATCCTCGACCATGTACTCCGGAGAAGGAAAGACCGTGCCCGCGGCGGTGTAGGGCACGGGCTTCATCGGGTCACTAATGAACTCGGAGAAGCCGCCCTCCGGAGCAGGCGCTGAGAAGAGCGCTTTGCCATCCGCATGCAGATACAGCGAGTGCTCCTTCGCACCGGCCGGTGGCCATTGATCGAGTTCGTGCCATTCGTTCACTCCCGTCTCGAAGGCGAGCATCTCGGGAAACAAGGGGTCGAACTCATCGCGCAGATAATGCTCGAAGAAGGGCAACTCAATGTCGTACTGGAAACGCTCTGCAGTCGCTTCGGCAAAGTTGAGGTCACCTAGCGACTGGCCAGCTCCATCTCCGGGCGTGCTCCAGCCGCCATGCTTCCAAGGCCCAACGACGAGCCAGTTATGCTGGGCCGAAGCCGTGCTCTCGACAGCCTTGTAGATGTCGATAGGGCCGCGAAAATCCTCGGCATCGAACCAACCGGCGACGTTCAACACTGCGGGTCGCACTTGCTTCAACTGTGGAATGACGTTGCGAACCTGCCAGTATTCATCGTAATCGCCGTGCGTCATGATGTCGTTCCACTCGGGTACGCGATCGCCGAAGAAACGCTCCTGCAGGTCCCCCATCGAGCCAGCCTTGCTAAAGAATTCGAAGCCGTCTTCTGTCAGCACGGGCCCAATTGCGTTCTTGTCTGCATCGCCGCGTTCAGCAGCCATGTAGCCAAGCCAAGCAAAAGTATAGGCCAGCCGGAATGCGCCGTAGTGATGCGTGTCGTCACCTAGGTACTCATCACCAGGGGAGGCTTGCGGAGAGACCGCTAGCAGTGCCGGATGAGCATCCGCCATTGCCATTACCGTCTGCCAGCCATCGTAGGAGATGCCCCACATTCCTACTCGCCCGTTGTTCCCCTCGACGTTCTCTACTAACCAATCAACGGTATCGAAGGCATCGGTACTCTCATCCGTAGCTGTGGGATCCGTACGGTCCAGACGTGGTGGCATCATCAAGTCCCACTCGCCTTCCGAACGGAACTGTCCACGCACATCCTGCTTCACAAAGATGTATCCAGTGTCCGCAAATGCAGGCGAGGGGCCCATCGCTGAACGATCGATCCTCATCGGTACGCCGCCAATGCCATAAGGAGTGCGCGTAAGCAAAATGGGCGCTGGCTCGTCCGAATCGACGGGGCGGAAGATCTGCGTGTAGAGCTTCGTGCCATCTCGCATTGGGATCATGACCTCGGTCGCCGTATATCCGCTGGGGTGCTGTGCAGTAGCACCTGAGACAAGCGCCGTCAGACAAGATGCGGTGATCAGGATTGTCCGCAAGGCCGAGGAGCGACGCCTTTGCGCCGCGGTCAGTTCAAGTATGGAGAGGGGCATGAAGGCAGTCGTGTCGAGAGGGGTGGCTTATGAATGAGCCTCGCTGAAGCGAGGCTCTCGAGTCAACTTCGAACGAGAAGCTAGCACCCATTGGAAACCTAGATCACCAAGGAATCACTGCTTCATTGCTTGCAACGAGCGAACCGAATGGCCTCACCCGCTAGCTCGATCTCGAGTGCTCGGACATGACCGGAGTCGACATCGAACACGGCGGGGATCGAATTGAAAGCTGCGCTGTCGAGCACTAAAGATTTTGCATCCGTGACGCGAATACTCAGTGGCAGGCGCCCCAGGTGGCCAATGAGTTCGCCCCCTTCTGCCCCCACAACCAAGTCTCCCAATTCGGCAGCAGCGTAACTGCCGATGTAGGCCTCGAGCTCCAACTCGAGTTTGGCCGCCACTGTACCTGGAGAGTCTGCACTGCCCTCCTGATCGGCCAACAGTTCCCGCGCTCGACGCCTGTAGCTGGGCAAAATGTCAACATGCCCAGTCTCCCCGAGTAGACGGTCATAAATATCGATGGAGATCACATCGATCAACAGCACGCCAGCGGGAGCCGCATTGGTCAAGACGACCATGCCGAGTCCATGCTCCGGCAAGTACGAGAAGTGCGTCGCTGTTCCGATGTAGCCCCCACCATGTGTGGCGTAAGGCCTGCCTCGATACGTACCGACATGCCAACCAAGTCCATAACCCGTGATCCTGCGTGTGCTGCCAGTCGGTGCGATGTCCGCGATTTGTGTCGCCATCGCCTGCGCAGTCTCCGGTTCCAGCACATAGTCGTCGTCGAGCAAGCCCTCGTTCATGTGCATCGCGATCCAGCGTGCCCCATCTCGCGCACTCGTTCCAGTTCCCCCCGCAGCATGCATCGTCGAATCCGTCTTGCGCACCTCACATGCGCGGTAAGCACCATGCCTGCCCTCCATCGGAAATGCGCAATTCGGATCGGCGTACATGCGACTCGCATAGGCCGTCGTACGGCGCATGCCACACGCCTGAAAGAGGTCTTGCGCTAGAGCCTCCTGCCAAGGCTTACCGGACACGGCCTGCAAGACTCGGCCAGCGAGGGTCAAGTTCACATTGGTGTAACCGACACCGGCCGGCATCACCTTTGCCATCCAATGGTAGTAACGATCCTCAGTGATCTGCCCCGTGTATGCGTCGAGCAGCACTATCGGTGTGCTATTCAAGCCATGGCGATGACAGAGTAGGTCGCGCACCGTGATGGACTTCGCGGCTTGCACATCCGCCAATTGAAAGCGCGGAAGAAGGCTCTGCACGCTCGCGTCCATGTCTAGCAAGCGCTTATCCGCCATACGTGCGAGCGCACCCGCCGTGAACGTCTTGGTGCACGACGCTATATAAAACAGCGTATCTTCGTTGACGAGTTCTCCGGCTGGATTCCTGATTCCGATGGACTCGTACCCTAGCAACTCGCCATCCATCACGACGGCTATCGAGCAGCCGGGCACCCCCAAATCGGTCATGGCTTGCGTCCAGCGTTCGACTAGGCCGCCCAGCTCATCGACGTCCGACAGCAAACGCGAATCTTCTGATCGAACGGATTCCAGCGAAGAAACGTGCGAGGTGATGACCGGCAAGAGAAGGGCTAGTGTGGCGATGTGCATGAAAATTTCGACAGAGAAAGGGTAGTCACTGTCAGTACTCTAGCCAGCCGTCAGCTCAATCTCTTGAACGGATGAAACCACATAGGTATCCAACACCAGACGCTTGAAGGCGCCTGGCGGCAGGCCCAACTCGCGCCGGAACGCGCGGCTCATGTGACTTTGATCGGCGAAACCGACTTCTGCAGCGATGTCTGCTTGCGAACTCACAGCATCAGTCAACTGGCTCGCGGCACGCCGTACCGCTAACCGACGGCCGTACTCGGAAATCCCCTGACCAAGGCCCCGTCGGAAAAGACGTGCGAGGTAGACGGGATGAAGCCCGACGCGCCGCGCCAGGTCTTTCGAACTCGACATAGGTGTGTGCGATTCGTGCAGGATGCGAACAGCTTGATTGAGCCTTCGCTTTGCAGTCGGACCTAATTTCTGTTCACGTTGCTGTTTCGTCGAATGCAGCACCCGTTCGACCACCTCGGTCAGTCCCGTCAGCACTGTTCCTTCGATATTGGACGATTCTGACTGCAGTTCGCGGAACAGCTCGATCAACACCGCGCAGGCGGGACCCGCACTCGACCATGCCGCCTCTCTGATTCTGTCGAAACCGATATCCGCTTCGCGACCCGGATCGAGCTCCATCATGAACGAAAAAACCGGACTCGGCCCGAAGCGATTGCTGTGCAAGGTGCCACCCGGCTTGATAACGAAGCTCGTACTACTGGCATCCACGCGGCACCCGCCCAAGCACTCATCGATTCGGCCCGCGAGTACCAGGGTGATGTTGCTATGACCATGCGAGTGAGGCTCCATTACGCGCCCCGGCCTGTAACGCGTACTCACCAGCTTGAATCCATCCAGCTGCAGGACATCCTGGCGTTCATCTGCGGGGAAGGGATGGGGAGCGTTGTTCATGACTTGTCTCATGCGCGTCCCCGCGGTCTCTATTTCCGTATCCCGCATGTGACCCCCATGGTGCCTGTCGCGAAAGTTGGACCAACCCCATGTAGCCTGGGCCAACGAGCTGCTTTTCATTTCCCTGCGAGCCTTCGCTGCGGTGGTTCCGTATCGTGGCAAAATGACCGAGCTCTCCTGCATAGAATTGGATTCCCCGACCGCCGCAACAGCCTCCGTAATCTGGCTACACGGTCTGGGCGCTGATGGGCACGACTTCGAGTCGATCGTACCAGGCCTCGAGCTGCCGAAGGATGCGGCCGTGCGCTTCATCTTCCCGAATGCTCCATCGATTCCAGTGACAATCAATGGCGGCTTCGTAATGCCGGCCTGGTACGACGTTCTGGAATGGCAGCCCGAACGCAAATGGAACGAGGAGCAGCTGGCGCAGTCGGCACGCGCGACCCAGGCATTGGTCGATCGCGAAATCGAGCGTGGCATCGATAGCCGAAAGATCGTGCTCGCAGGCTTCTCGCAAGGAGGAGCGGTTTGCTATGAGGCGGCACTAACGTATCCACAGCCCCTGGCCGGCCTGATGACGCTTTCGACCTACTTCGCGACCATTAGGACAATCACGCCCTCGCCCGCCAACCGCGAACTTCCGATCTGGGTTACGCACGGACGCATGGATCAAGTGGTAGATGAGACTCTGGGCCAGAAGAGTGTCAAGGACCTACGCGAGCAAGGTTACGAGCCCGAGTACAAGACATACGCGATGGATCACGGTGTATGTCCGGAGCAAATCGCCGACATCTCTGCCTGGCTGCGACGCGTGCTGCTCATTGATTGACTGCAGCCTGTTAAAAGAAAGCGGTTCGCACAGTGCCCGGTCATCGAGCGTAGACCAAGGCGCATCAAATTCCGAATGGTTGCCCGACCTC
Source organism: Planctomycetota bacterium (assembly GCA_047611405.1). Lineage (GTDB taxonomy): Bacteria > Planctomycetota > UBA1135 > UBA1135 > JBLFWN01. The sequence goes on from JBLFWN010000126.1 coordinate 9,130, forward strand.
CAATAGCAGGGCATTGGGGGCCTTGATACAAGGCAGAGTTTCATTCGAGGACCGGTGCTGTGCTGATCGCTGTCTTTCAAAGGCCCGCTAGAAGCCGACCTACGCTTGCCTCATAGAGCCCAACCATCAATGCGAGTGAGGCGGCTTCACTTCTTAGGTTTCTTCGAAGGCTTCGAGGTGCCCTTCCCTGTCGACTCATCGCGAACTTTGATCTGTGCGAAAGCGCGCGCGAAAGCATTCGGTTCCGCGGACGGCGGATCCGAGTAATTGCGCGCTGGGGCCTGCGGCTTGCGCGCTTTGGGACGTAGTTGTCCGGAGCCAGCCCCTCGCTTTCCGTCCGTGGGCTTGCGCTCGGAACGGTCGCTTTTTGAATCTCCAGAAGATGAGAACTCGCGGCTATCGTCATCCAGCCGCATCGACATCGCAATTCGCTTGCGGTCCATGTCAATCTCCATGACCTTGACCTTGACCACCTGACCGGCGCGCACGACCTCGTTCGGATCTTTCACAAAGGTGTGCGACAGTTGGCTGATGTGCACCAAGCCATCTTGATGCACACCTACGTCGACGAACGCGCCGAAGTTGGTCACATTGCTGACGACTCCCTCGAGGATCATATCCGGTCTCAAATCGGACATCGATTCGACGCCATCGGCAAAGGTAGCCGTGACAAAGTTCGGACGCGGGTCTCGTCCGGGTTTCTCCAACTCGGCGATGATGTCGGTCACTGTCGGTACACCAAAATCCTCGTCCGTGTAGTCGGACGGAGACAGTCCGCGCAGAAAAGGCGAGTCACCAATCATCGAACTCACCTCGCGCTCGCTCTTCGCAGCGATGCGCTTCACGACGGGGTATGCCTCGGGGTGGACCGCCGAACGGTCCAGCGGATCCGTTCCATCCATTACACGTAGGAATCCAGCAGCCTGCTCGAAGGCCTTCTTGCCCAAGCGCGGCACTTTCAAGATCGCCTTCCTGTTCGGAAAGGCTCCGTTCTGGTCCCGATAAGCAACGAGATTGTCGGCCAGGGTGCTTGTCATACCCGCAACACGCGTAAGCAGTGCTGAAGATGCAGTATTGACATCCACACCGACAGCGTTCACGCAGTCTTCGATGACAGCATCCAGCGAACGACTAAGCTGAACCTGATTGACATCGTGTTGATACTGACCGACGCCAATGGCCTTGGGTTCAATCTTGACCAGCTCCGCCAACGGATCCTGCAGGCGGCGTGCGATTGACGCGGCCCCGCGCAACGAGACATCCAGATCGGGCAGCTCACGCGATCCGAGCTCAGATGCGGAATAGACCGACGCACCAGCTTCGCTGACTACGACACGTTCGATTTTGCGACCGCTGAGGCGCTTGCTCAGGTCGGCCACGAGGCGATCCGTTTCGCGCGACCCAGTTCCGTTGCCGATGCTGACCAACGGAATATCAAAGCGCTCAATCAAGGCTGTGAGAGAAGCGATCGATCGCTCCCAGTCGTTACGCGGTGGTGTTGGATAGATCGTGTCAGTCGCGAGGATCTTGCCGGTCACGTCGACGACAGCAACCTTGCATCCGGTACGCAATCCAGGATCGAGCCCGAGAATCGTCTTCGGCCCAGCTGGAGCCGCCAGTAGCAGGGCCTTCAAGTTGCGCGCGAAGACATCGATCGCCTCGTTGCCAGCCTCGGCCCGCAGGCGCATCATGAGTTCGGTCTCGATACGCATCGCGAACTTTAGTCGCCAGGCATTTTGGGCCGTCTCCTGCAACCAGGCATCCGCTGGGCGACCTTGATCGGAAAGCCCGAAGCGACGAGATATTCTGGCCCGTGCATCGCCCGTCACGTCCGTGCCGAGGCGTTTGTCATCCGGGTCGAGCAGCAGATTGGTTCCAATCACTTCTTCCTTGCGCCCACGCAGCAAGGCCAGCGCACGGTGCGAAGGAATGGTGGATAGCGCTTCGGTGTAGTCGAAGTAATCACTGAAACGGGCGCCCTCCGCCTCTTTGCCCTCGCTCACCTGCGAACGCAAGCGAGCGTTGCTCCAGACGTGGTCACGCAGTTCCGCGGACAGGTCCGCATCATCGGCCATCGTCTCCATCAAAATCTGACGAGCTCCTTCGAGAGCGGCCGCCACATCAGGTACGCCTTTAGCCTCGGAGACATAGGCCTGTGCAGCCTGCTCCGGGACCTGACCGGCGTCCTGCAACAGAGCATGTGCCAATGGCTGCAGCCCCGCTTCGCGCGCAATCTGGGCCTTGGTGCGGCGCTTGACCATGTAGGGCCGGTACAGGTCTTCGAGTCGAGTCTTCGTCTCGGCCGCTTCGATCGCACGGCGTAACTCCGCAGTCAGCTTGCCCTGTTCTTCGATCGCTGAGAGCACTTTTTCGCGCCGCTCCTCGAGTTCACGCAGGTAAGTGAGCCGCTCCTCGAGCGCGCGCAGTTGAACATCATCGAGGCCGCCCGTGCGCTCCTTGCGGTAGCGCGCGATGAAAGGAACCGTCGCCCCTTCGTCGAGCAATTCGATTGCGGCAGCGACCTGTTGAACAGTGGCGCCGAGCTCGTCGGCAATTCGATTGTTGATATGAGGTAGCACGCTGCGAACGATACGAAGCCTGTGCGCGACGCGCCATACCCGAGTGCCGCCTGATGCTCTCTATGAATTCATTGACAACACGGGGTACACACCGTTCGGGCCCGATAGCTGCCGCACACCGGCGCCGATCAAACGTCAAAGGTGTGTTCCCGCGCACTGCGAGAACGACTTACGCAGCATCACCTTGCGAGAAGATGAATCAGCGCAGCGTCATTCATACCTGCTCGGCTATGCGCTCGAGGCGTTTGATAGCTCCACGCGTGCTAGGAGAGAAGCCCGAAAAGGCTTCGGGACACTTACCTGAGGCTCTTCACTAGGCACGGAGCCATCGCATACGTGTACCACAGATCCCACGCATGCTTCGATGGTCTCGATCCTCGGATGCACTCTCAACTCGCTACGATAGCGGGGCCTTCGATGACTCTAAACATTGCAAAGGGAAGATTCCGTGCTCTCCATCCTGCTTCGAATCAATGACACTCGACGGGGAATCTCCGTCGGCTCGGCACTCGCGTGCCTAATCAATCTTTGCCCTTCCGGTCATGCTCTGCCACGCATTCAGTGGGGAGATAACGCACTGCTGAATGCCATGGACGAAAATGGTGATGACATTCTGTCGGCCGCTGAGATTCAAAAGGCGTCTGTTAGCTTGCGCTTTCTCGACGATGATGGAGACGGTGCACTGAGTGGCCTCGAGCTCAATGGTGGTCAAGCATCAGAGTGGGATGACTGGGACGACGATTGGGACGGTGACGACTGGGGAGCAGGAGGAGGCGCTGGCGGGTTCGAAGTAACCGGAAGGAACCAACGCCTGCTCAATCCAGAAGAAGTATCGATCAAGGACGGTGCGAGCTCGATCCCTGATAAACAAACGTACGATCAGCTTTCTGCTGCCGGTGAAGACATCTTGGGTGAAGCCGGATTGCAATACGTGAAGTTCGAAATCGAAGAACACGAGTCAGAAGAACCCAAGCTCTACTTCATCAATACCAAGAAGCATCCCGCGCACAGTATGTTCATGGGGTCGATCGGGAAGTCACGCGGCCCATGGGGCATGCGCGGTGCCATCAACTATCGACCGCTGCTGCTCGCACCGAATGGGACGCCTGGTGTCTTCACATTCAGCTTTGAAATGCAGGATGCGTTCTCGTTTGCGAACATTGAGCGAGCCCGTGACCTGCTGGAGGCGCGCTCGCCATTGCTACGAGGCAAGCTGGCCTACCACCCCATGGAGCGTCACCTCGAGCGTTATCAGGAAGAGCTCGCCGCGTACGAGGCGGCTAAGTTTCCGGTCTTGCTTGCGGAACAGCTGTTCACCGAGATTGGGTTCCTGCCCCTGCACATGGCTGAGTCGTACGGACGTCTGCGCTTGATGAATGCAACGGAGCTTCCTGGCCCACGCGATGTTGTCATCATCAAAAACCTCCCGAACGAGATGCCTCGCGTCGCGGGCATTTTGACATCGGTCCGCCAGACACCACTCTCGCATGTCAATCTGCGCGCTATCCAGGATGATGTCCCGAACGCATACTTCGCTGGTGTCGACGTGAACGAGTCCATCCAGGCCTTGATCGGGAAGTACGTGTACTATCGCGTCGCATCCGATGGAATCACGCTGCGAGAGGCAAGCTCGGAAGATGTGAACGCTCACTTCGAAACGCTGCGACCAGCAGCCGAGACGAAGCCGCCGCGCGACCTGTCAGTGAAGGCCATTCGGCCACTCGAGCAAATTGGGTTTGAAGACTCGACGAGTTTTGGTGTCAAAGCGGCAAACGTCGCGACCCTCGGATCACTCGGACTTGGTGAAGGCGTGACCCCCAAGGGCTTCGCTGTACCTTTTCACTTTTACGACGCTTTCATGCACCACAACCAGATGTATGAAGCGGTCGTTGCGATGCGGAATTCGGATGGCTTCCAAGCGGATACTGAACAGCGCATTAAGGCGCTCTCCGCCTTCAGGAAGCGCATCAAGGCCGGAGTCTTTCCGGCAGGGCTGCACGATGCTCTCGAGAAGCATCGCGCCAGCTTCCCAGAGGGCACATCACTTCGTTGTCGATCCAGCACGAACAATGAGGACCTGCCCGGCTTCAGCGGAGCTGGCCTGTACGACTCCTACACGCATCATCCGGACGAGGGTGCGCTTGCAAAATCGATCCGGCAAGTATTTGCCAGCATGTGGAATTTTCGCGCCTATGAGGAACGTGAGTTCTTCAGGATCGACCATCTTCATGCGGCGATGGGCGTCCTCGTTCATCCAAACTTCAAGAACGAGATAGTGAACGGCGTCGCCGTAACCGATGACATCCTGTATCGCATCGGCAATCAGGATGCGCGCAAGCTGTACTACGTCAACACGCAAGTCGGAGAGGATCTAGTCACGAATCCAGAAGGCTCTTCGGTTCCCGAGGAGCAACTGCTGAGCCCGCGCTTTCCAGCGAATGATGTCTATGTGCAGAGCTCGAATCGTGCCGTCCACGATGAGCCTCTCTTGAGTTCCAAGCATCGCGCCCAATTGCGCCTGAACTTGAAGACGCTTCACCGAGAGTTCAAGGCTCTGTATGACCCGGCTGCAGATGAACCCTTCGCTATCGAGATCGAGTTCAAGGTCACAGAGGACAACCGACTCGTCATCAAGCAGGCTCGACCTTGGGTGTACTGAACGAAAGCGTCAACGATCGCAATCGCGAGCGTCGGGCCATAGGCGCGAATGAGCCGGGGTTGGTTCCTCCATAATCCGTGGCTCCAGAAGTAGCCAAGATAGAAGAGCCACGCTGCAGATCCAACGAACAGCGGCGCGATCAGGAAGAAGCTCCAGCGCGCAGGCCCCACATGCAGGATGTGCCCATAGAGGGCGAGTACCACGAACATGATCCAGTGCCCAAGTTAGGGTCGCCCCCATTGGTACCGTGACGAAGCGAGGCGGACTCCCGAGCCCTCGTTCAATCTGCATGCGGTTGCATTTCACAACGGACGAGGACGGCGCCGCTCCTTGTGGTCGCTTGATAGCCCGCGTCGCTCTTAACGCCGCCGATAGATTGTTGATCAACACAGCTTCTCGCGGCCGCGAAGCGCCAGCCTTCAGTTTAGGCACACTGCATGCCTCGATCGACCTTATCGACAGCGCGGGCCGTGTCGTGGGAAGTGGTCCCTCAGGCTTTGACTGAGGGTCCTTATGCCCGGCCCTCGTTGAAGTGCCGACAAAGGTCGCGGATGACCAAGTGAGCGCCCGTGTGACATTCGAATCAGGCTCCCTTGCTGGTGGGCTGCAGACAGACCAGGTGATAGCCATCAAACGCTGAGATTGCGGGAGCATCTGAATTCAGCTCCAGGCCCACTCAGCGCCCTCTTCCTGAAATCAAATGAGATCGAGTTCGTCACAATTGCGACATGGTGAGTGCAGCCCTGGCCCCTGACTGCGACTCAGAGCTAAGATCAATGCGTGCATGGGGCCGAGAAGCGAAAAAAGGGGTCATCAGGGAACCTCAGATCGCCTTCGACCCTCCTACATACTCGATAGACACTGCTCGCAGCGCACCTGACCTCCCATGGAGGTTACAGTGTCTTGCCTGTCGCATGCGGTTCATCCAGCTCCCCCAACCTGTACAAATGAACATTCCCTACTCAGCCTCCCAAGGTGCCGCGCTCGCTGCGGTACTCCTCCTCGCCCCGAGCGCCCTTGCTCAACAATCCCACGGCGGAGTTCCCTTTGGCCTCCAAGGCGCCTTCCCCGACGCGCCCCCCGTCATTGAGGTTACGCCTCCCGATGTCGCGGCCTACATGGCCGAAGACGAAGCGGCCAGCTACAGGCCGTTGCGCTATGGCGCGATGGTCGACTTCGACATCTCGCTCGATGACGGTGTTTGGGCGGAACTCGCCGACGGCTCCCGTGCTTGGCGCGTAACAATCACCTCGCGCGGGGCCCACTCGCTCGCGCTGGAGTTCGACACCCTCTTGCTGCCGGCTGGCGCGCAGATGTTCGTTTACAGCGACGAAAACGCTGAGTTCCTCGGCGCCTTCACCCACGAAAATCATCACCTCGACGGTGGCTTCGTCTTCGAGCCCTTGGCCGGTTCAGTGATGACGATCGAGATCGACGTCCCCCCCGAAACACCCGATCCGATCCTCCAAACCTCGACAGTCATCTATGACTACCGCGATGTCTACGGCCTGATGGACGGCACGGTCCACGTTGGCGGCGGGGCTTGGTCTGGCAACTGCCTGATCAACGTGAACTGTCCTCAGGGCGACCCCTGGGACGTTCAAAAACGCGCGACCATGCGGACGCTCTCGAATGGCGCTCTTTGCTCTGGTGCGCTCATCAACAACACGGCGAGCGACGGCACCCAATACGTGCTGACCGCAGACCACTGCGGCCAGACCTCGAACTGCATCTTCCGCTTTGGCTACGAGCGTCCGAACTGCAGCGCCGGCACAGCGCCGACAAACATGCAGGTCTCGGGCTGTACCGTGCTATCGACCAGCAGCACCTACGACAACCGCCTGCTGCGCATCAACAACACCATCCCGGCCAGCTATGACCCTTACTTCGCGGGGTGGTCGCGCGGTATCGGAACCCCGAGCTACGCCTTCTCGATGGGCCACCCGAGCGGTGGCAACAAGAAGATTTCCATCGATGGCAACGGAGCCAATCGCGAGAACGTGTTCTGGCGCGTGACGTGGAGCGAAGGAACGCTGGAGGGCGGTAGCTCTGGCGGTCCGCTGTTCGACCAAAACGGTCGCGTGCGTGGCCCCGCTTGCTGTGTGAACAATTTCACCTGCGATCAGACCGCGTACTACGGACGCTTCGACCGCTTCTTCTCGAATAACCCCATTGCCCAATGGCTCGACCCGCTCGGCACAGATCAGACGTTGCTTGACGGATACGACCCGAACAACACCTGCGCGGACCCTGCGAACTACTGCACGAGTTCGCCCAACTCATTCTCGCCGGGTGCTGTCATGGACTTCGCCGGAACTGCCAGCGTTGCTGCAAACAACCTCGAGTTGATCGTGTCCAGCGCAGCACAGAACCAATTCGGCATCTTTTACTACGGTCCAAGCCAAACACAGCAAGTGTTCGGAGAAGGCTTCCGCTGCGTCAACGGCTCGACTGTGCGCCTGCCCTTGCTGAGCACGGATGTCTTTGGTGGCGTGAGCTACTCCTTGAACTTGAACAGCCTCCCCGGTGGCAGCCAGATCAATTCCGGCGACACCGTGAACTTCCAGTTCTGGTTCCGCGACCCGGCTGGTGGCGGTTCGGCTTTCAACCTTTCGGACGGTCTGTCGGCAACCTTCTGCCCCTGATAAGAACGCGCTCGAGCGGTCATTCCGAATCTTTCGGATTGACCCTTCGGGTCGTGTCTTCTCTGGCGGCGAGGCCGGAGGAACCGGGTTCGGACTCCTCCAGCAGTTGATGAGTTCGCGCCCCCCCCCGCCAACCACTGATAGGCGCCTAATCAAAAGGACGGCTGACTCCTCGTGAGTCAGCCGTCCTTTTGATTAGGGAGCCGCGTAGTAACTCAGATGTTGCTCAACGGGCGACAGAAGCCTCGATGATCGTGACGGCAATGGCGAAGTGCTCGCGATCTTCTCTGGTCCCGGAATGATCATACGCGGGGGGCGGTGTGAAGTCGTACTCGCCCTATGTCTCGACCTCGCCCGAAGGTGGCCATTGGATTCCAATCTTGATTGACAGCACAGCAGCAGGCACGAGCTTCACGGGAGCCCCCGGCACCAAGTATTGGTAAAAGTGCGAAGCGACTGACAAGGTGAGCAACGAGGAGCAAAAGGTTACTGAACTGCCAGGCTTCCGTGTTGAGGAATTCGAGACATTCAGCCAATCGAGGGCAACCATGACGCACGTCGCAGGTCCTCTTGGGACGAGGTCATACCGACCTCCCTTGGAGACCCTTTGTCGATGTTCGTACCCCCTTTCTGTCCACGCCCTAACTGCCGCAACCACAAGTCGCCCAAGCCACGCTTC
>JBLFWN010000127.1:0-17690 GCA_047611405.1 Planctomycetota bacterium
CTCTCGCGCGGATTTCGAACACCTGCCCGATCGAATGTTTGCGATTCGAAATTCCGACGATTGGAACGCCGCAGTAAAGTTGTTGAAAGAAGAAGCCGCGCCGCGTGCGAACGAGATCAATGTGATCCTGACCGGGATCATTGCGGACCAACGAGATGCCTTGCTTCTCGGCAGTGAGAGCCTTGCGGCAGAGATCAGCAAGCTCATCACCAGCGTGATTTTTTCGGCTATCGGATCGGTGTTGCTAGCACTCGTCATCGCGTGGCGCACCTCGCGCTCGATCGTGGGACCCGTCAAGACACAATCGGATGCACTGTCAGTCATGGCTCGTGACAAGGACTTGTCGGTCCGCATCCCGATCGTGACGAATGATGAGTTGGCCGATCTCGCTGGAGCTGCCAACGACATGGCCGAGTCTTTCGATGGCGCACTGACCAAGGTTAGACAGTCTTCCGAGGCTCTCGACGAGAGTGCGCAGCAGATCGCGAGTGCCAGTGGAGTCCTCGCCGACGGTGCTGCAAGGCAAGCCGGTAGCATCGAAGAAGTCTCGGCATCATTGGAAGAGATCTCCGCGATGGTGAAAGAGAACGCCAAGTCGGCACAGAGCGCGGCCGAAATCACGCTGACTTCGGAGAGCACAGCCATACGGGGGCAGACTGACATTGAGTCCATGTATGAGGCCATGTCCGAGATCAGCGCGTCATCAGAAGAGATCTCGAAGATCATCAAGGTGATCGACGAGATTGCATTCCAGACCAACTTGCTGGCTTTGAACGCCGCCGTCGAGGCCGCGCGCGCAGGGCAGGCGGGCAGTGGCTTCGCGGTCGTGGCGGAAGAGGTGCGCAGTCTCGCGTTGCGCAGCGCCGAAGCAGCACGGGACTCGGCAGAGAAGATCGAGAATTCGACGCGCTCGGCAAGACGTGGGACGGAGATTGCAGAAGAGGTTCGGAGTGTGCTGCACGAGATGGTTGAGTCTGCCGGTCAAGTCAGTGGATTGGTCGGTCAGATTGCGAACGCCTCCCAGGAGCAGGAGACCGGAATCTTCCAGCTGAACAACTCGATGGAGGAGCTGAGTTCGTTGACGCAAGGCACGGCCGCTAGCGCGGAGCAACTCGCGAGTACGGCGGATGCCTCCTCGTCTCAAGTCCGAATGATGAGGTCCGTCGTCGAACAGTTTCGCGTGACCGGCAGCAAATCTACAGCGGACACTGATGGCCTGGCGGGACCCGCTAGTGGGCTCGATGACGTGACAGGCCTTTCAGCCCTGCTGGGCCCTACGGAATTTGAGTCCGAGCTGGACTTGAGTCAGCAAGGATTTTGATCGTGGCGGCAGGCTTCCTCTTGGCCAATTGATGCGCTGCGATCGGCCCTAGCTGGCTGCCGCAGAAACAGCGGTTCGCGCAGTGCCCGGCATTGGACGCAGGTCAAGGCGCACTAAGTTCCTAGTGGTTGCCCCACCTCCACGAACAGGTCAATCGGGGCCGTACTGCAATGTAGAGCTACGTTTGGGGCGATCCTCTGAATCGCCTGGCTGCGTTGGCAGAACCCGCGCACAGCGTCCGAGCATGCGCGGGAGCTGCCGCCTTGCCAGCCAATTCGGAGAACCCAATTGATGAAGCGGTCTCTTCAGGGCGGCGCTGCTAGCGCGCCGGCCTGCGGGCTAGCTTCGACTTCGTAATCGCGTTCGCGACCGACCGCCACAATCCTTCGGCCTCAAGCGGAGGAGCCATGGCACCGTCAGATAGGAAAAGCCGCTCAGCGCAGGTCCGAATATCCGGATATGGGGCTGGGGGAGTGTGTCTCCTCCTAGCACCGCTGCATCCCGCACCATGAGGTTCACCTTGCGCTCTCAGTATCAACTCGGCTTGCGAATCGCCCTTCCATTCCTCGTGCTCGTGACTCCGATCGTGTGGGTGTCCGCCGCACGGACACAAAAAATCGCATCGGGTGCCCAATCGAGCAGCGTCCGTCGTACTGAGCACGTGACGGTCGACTTGCTCGGTGCGAGCCTTGCAGAGGTTCCTATCGGCATGACCGTGGAGTTCGATGTTCGCGTGAGCGGGACCGGCGGGCCTCAGGATCTAACCCTCGCGAATCCTCAAGCTGGCCTGATCTTCGAGCCTGCGCGCGGCCAGCTGATGCCATTCACTCAGTCGGTTCGCTGGACGATTCCCGAGCACGCGGGCGAGCGAGTGGACCTATATTTTCGAAGCTCGCCGAGCAGCGTATCCGGTCCTGCGCCCTCGAACCCAGCGCCGGGTGCCAGCTTGACGGTGCCGATCAAGATCAAGCATGACGCCGGTCCGATGGTTCGCGTCGGCGATGTGACGGGTGATGGAATCCCGGATGTCGTGGCAGTGGCACGCGATGCGGATCGTGGCAACATTAGCAACACAGGTGTGGCCTTCATTTGGATTGGCACCAGCTCTCCTACCGGAATTCCGGACGTGACCCTCGAGCTCTCGAATCCGATGGCTGGCGACCGACTTGGCAATGCGGCTAGCCCCGCGCTGCAGCTCGTCGATCTTGACCGTGACGGCATCCTCGACATCGTGATCGCCACGCAGGATGTGGACTTCAACTTCACGACGAATTCTGGAGCCGTGTTCGCGTACTTTGGCGGACCTGGGATCTCCGGTACCTATCAACCGGATGTCGTCTTCCACCAACCTGTGCCAGAGACGAACGATCAGTTCGGCAGCATGCCGGTATTGTTCGAAGACTTGACCGGTGACGGCGTACCTGAGCTCGTGGCAGGGTCGACCTGGGCTGACATCGCAGGCGTGGTCGACGCCGGTGGTTATTGGGTCTGGGAGCTCGGGCCGAGCCTGCGCAACAACAACGAGCCTTCTCCGATGGTGGAGCTGACGATTCCGAATCCGACTGCGGGAGATCGTTTGGGTCTGGCAGCGGGCCATGGCGTGCAGCTCATCGACCTGACCGGCGACACGATTGCCGATGTCGTCATTGGTGCGTACCAGGCCGATAGATCTGGCTTGGCCAATCTCGGTGCGATCTTCTTGTGGCAAGGCGGAGCACAGTTCCGATTCTTGCCCGGGCCAAGCGCCTCCTTGGACACGATCGCAAGCAACACGCCTGCCGCGGGCGATCAAGTCGGCAACGTCTCCGGGCAAGGCATTCAATTCGTCGATATGACGGCCGACGGAAGGCTGGACGTTGTCGCTGGTGCTCGGTACGCAGACGCCAACTTCACGGTCGACACCGGAGCTGTCTTCATCTGGGAGGTGAGTGACGATCTACAGAACATGTCGACGTCGCCGAGGATGGAATTGATCATCGCGGGTGCCGCGCCCGGGAATGCGCTCGGCGCAGGCAATGGCCAGACAATTCAGTTCGCCGATGTGACAGACAACGGATACCTCGATGTCATCGTGACGGCCGAGCTGGCCGACTCGAATAGTGGGCGGGTCTATATCTTTGAGGGAGCGCCCTTCAATAGTGGCCCGGTAGATCCGTCAGCGGAGCTGTACGGCGACCTCGATTCGGAACAACTCGGCAAGATATCAGGCCAAGGCGTCTTTGCCGTCGACATCACCGGCGACGGTTTGTTGGACATCGTGGCTGCGAGCCAGATCGCGGATGTCAATCAGCTGCCGGACATGGGTCGGATCTACGTTTGGGATGGCGCACTGGGCTTCAATAGTGGTCAGCGTGCAGCGGACTGGACGCTGGACGCACCCAACTACGGGACAGATGGGGGAGATCGCATGGGCGATATCACTGGCCCGGGGATCCAGTTTTTCGAAGTCACCGGAGACAACACGATCGATCTGATCACGGGTGCTTCACATGCGGATGTGCTCGGCGCGACCATGGCCGGCGCAATCTACATCTGGAGGGGCGGTGCTCTACAGGATTTGTATCCGAGCTACATTTTGACGAACAACCTTGCCGAGCATGGCGATCAGCTCGGCCGTGCGACAGGACAGGGAGTCAGGCTGCACGATGTCACGGGCGATGGAATCGTCGACCTCTTCGTCGGTGCGGAGTTCTCTGACCACAATGGAGTGGCTGATGTCGGAGGTGTTCACGTCTGGGAGACCGGTTCGGCGCTAGATTCGCCCGGCCCTCTGTACACTTTCCGCATCGCAAACCCGTCAGCAGGCGATCGCCTGGGCGCTGTCACGGGTGCGAGCATTCAGTTCGCTGATCTGACCGGCGACACCATCGACGATGTCATCATCGGCAGTCAGCATGCCGACCCCTTCGGCGTGACCAATAGTGGAGCATACTTCGTCTGGGACGGCTTGAGCTTGACGCAAGGAGAGCCGCCACAGTCGTCCTTGTTGACCACTTGGGGACTGGGTGTCGGAGATCAGCTTGGTCGCAGTACGGTCGGTATGCTGATTTTCGACTTCACCGATGACGGGGTCCTGGACCTCTTGTTGAGCGCGCCGCAAGCGGATGAGAATTCCGTGCTGAACTCGGGCGCGCTCTACATGTGGTTCGGCGGCAACCAGATCGGAGTCGATTTGAATCCGCTGGCAGATGTAGCCTTCACCAATCCGTCCGCACAACTCGCGGACAGGCTTGGAGGCTGAGCAAGGGCCAAGAGCGCAGCGGTTACTGGCCTCGGCTCCGAGGTCTACACACGGATCCGACTCGGGCCGAGACCGCTAGCGATCGGCTCGGCACGAATCGCTCAGGTCGCGGCGTTGATCTGTAGCAGCTGCCGCAAGCTCTGTCGCTGTTCTCCAGCCTCGTCAAAGTTGTCTGGTGCAAGCCAGCTTTGATACGCCTCGCGCAGCCGGGGCCACTCCGAGTCGAGGATCGAGAACCACGCGGTGTCGCGGTTTCGTCCCTTGTAGACCAGGTGCTGGCGAAAAACGCCCTCGAACTGGAAGCCGAAGCGCGAAGCGGCACGCCGTGACTTCTCGTTCAGCGCATCGCACTTCCACTCGTAGCGCCGATAACCCAACTCATCAAAGGCACGTCGCATCATCAGATACATCGCTTCGGTCGCAGCCGTCGTACGGCCGAGTCGCGGCGAGAAGTGGATGTGTCCGACTTCGATGCTGCCAATTTCGGGTTCGATGCGCAGGTAGCTGGCCAGGCCAACGGCCTGATTCGACCGGGAGTCGACGATCGCGTGGAACATCGGATCGTCACTGCCCGCTGCGGGCTTGAGCCAGCTCAGGAAGGCTTCAGCACTGTCAAAGGGACCATAGCTCAGATAGGTCCACTGCGGATCTTCGCTCCCAGCCACGAAGACATGAGACAGGTCGGCACCGTGGCGATCTACGTCAAGTGTTTCGATGCGACAATGATGGCCCTCGATGGCCTCGGTAGAGGGGCGTGCGCGCGGGCTCCAACCATCGACGGACTCGCCGATGGGTTGGTCGTGGGTGTTTGTGGGCATGGACTGAGGCTTGAGGTTTGGCTCGACTGAATGATACTCGCGTGAGGTACGGATGAGCGTGTCCAGAACGCTACGATCTGAGTCTCAGCCAAGGGCTCCCCGTCCTTCCGCACAGCGTGTGCCCGGGTGTCCGAAGGCGCGGCCATCCTTCCGCTGCCTGCTGTCGACTGCAACGTCAAGACATGCACTTCACTGGCACGACAACTTGACGAGAGCGTCGTCGCCTGCGCGATGGCTCGTATTTCAAACACGGTCGGCGGAGCAGTCCAGTCGCGCGAGGCATGCTCATCCTGACCTGCTTGATTGATCCCGAGGATCAGCGGACGGTCAATTCAGAAGACCGAGTTGGAGTTGCAGGGGCAGCACTCGCTGACGAACTCCTACGCCGAGCGCGAAGGTTACCTTGTCACCGGTTTCGGCGCCGAAACACGAGAAAGGTGTCGTCGAACCGCCGATGGACAGCGCGGACAGATTCAAGATGCCTTCGGGAAGGAAGTCGATGCCGTGTGGTTGTTGCAAGCCTCCTGCAGGTGTCGCGAAGTCACCGATGAAGGTGTCCGTCTGACCGTCGGCACCTCCCGTAAAGGGCCCGTGCAAGACCGTGAACTGACACTCTCGAATCAGTCTCGACGCGTGTAAGTCCCGCCCGTATCTTTAGTCAGCCACTGCAGCAGGTCCGAGTCCTGGCCAATCGTGATGCCATGGATGCGAACGCGGCGGGGTCCGTTCCAAAGCCGTACACGGGCGCGGATCTCGGCGATGTCCGTGATCTCTCCCTCGGTCGGCGCACCGTCGCTGATCAGGTAAATCGTGTCGAGCAGGGGATCTCGGAATGCCAACTCGAGTGCGGGATAGAGCGCTGTCCCCCCGATCGCCATCTGATCGCGAATGAAACGATGACTGCGTTGACGATTCGACTTATTCATCTTCACGAGTTTTTTGTCGAGCGCCATGACTTCGCTCGCGAAGAAGATCAGGTTGAACAACTTGCCGTCAGGGAAGTGGCGCACGATGTTGGCGAGCTCTTCCTTAGCGAACTCGATGCGCGTTGGCTTCGTCGGATCGGCGGCCTGCGTCGGGTCGACCCCGGGGCCGGTGTTCAAGCGCATCGAACCTGAGACATCCATCACGAAGGTCACGCGTTCGCTATAGACGTGCACTCCATAAATGGAAGCCGCCTTGGTTCGATTGTGCGACAGCTTCGCGGCGCGATCTGCTTCCGCTTGCCGAACGTCTTCGGCACTGGGCAGCTCGAAGGTCTCAGACTCCTTCGACCACCAATTCAGCCAAGCCGCATCGCGCCGGCCTAGGTCGAGACCGGTGATGATTCGCAACGCGCCATAGACATCCTCGCGCATGCGGCCGATCTCTTCGGACAAACGATCGATCAAGAGCGGCACGGACTCGATCTTGCGCAGGCGTGTCAATTGCTCGAGCGCTTCGGAGCGGACTTCCCAAGCGTTGTCTACCAGCAAGCCATGCAGCGCATCCATGGCCTCGGTCGTGCGCACGCTGGCTAACGCTTGCGCTGCTCCCATACGTATCGCGATATCACGACTGCGCGACAGATCCGCGATCTCTTTCCTGACGGTTGCATCCGTCAATTCAAGCTCGCCAAGAGCCGCAACACCGGCGCGCCGTACAGCGGCTTCCTTGGACCTAATCAGTGGACGAATGTCATCGGCGTAACCAGAGACGCCTCGACGGCTGACGACTTGCTCCAGAGAGGCAAGCACGATTCCGGCATCTGGATCAGTGAAGGCAGCCACCAGCCCGTCCGTCGCGAGCTCGGTGTCGCGCACCGCGAGCAGGTCGATGCAGAAATACTTCCATGGCGTGCTCGCACTTGGGTCGAGCAACTTGGCGCTGATAGCACGCGTCGCCGTTGCGTCTTGACGTGCGACCAGCGCTGCGCGCAGCACTTCCTTGTGTGGAAGAGTATGGAAGCCGGCAAGCTTGACCCCGGGCGCGCTCAAGTAGGTTAGTCCCAGTGACTCGTCCAATGACGCGTTTACGAGCAGGAGGCCGAGTGCATCAGACTCATCCGAAGCGGCCAAGCGTGGAACTAGAACATCACATGCCAATGCCCGGCAGGCCGCATCGCTATGTTCGTTCAGCACGCGATCGAGCGCCGGTCCGGCTGGATCGCCGAAGAGCCGCATGGCGCGGACGATATCCCGCTGAACCTCGCGTGGCTTGGCTTTGAAGGCGGCGCGCGCTAGGAAGCGACGCGCGCGCGTCGCTTGTTCTTCCTCTGCATCTGCCCACGCTGCAAAGGCCGCATAAGCAGGTGCCAAGGTGCGGGCCTTCTTGAGGCTGCCCGTCGCTTGCTCAAGCACACCGAGGGCAGGCTCATTTCGCAGTTCTGCAAGCTTGGCGAAGACCTCGGGATCGACCTTGTCGCGCTTCTTCTTGATTTGTCGCGCCAGCTCGCTTGCGGTGTCGAGGCGGTAGAGGGCGTTTGGAATAGAAGCCGAGGCGGGGGGGGCTGCGAGCGGGAACGCGAGTACGAGCGCAGTTACGCTCAAGCAAAAGTGACTCATCGAATCCCGTGTTTGGCTCCACTCTTCTTGAGCCATGCCAACGCTCTGTCACGATCGCCTTTGATGTCACCTTCCGTCGGCAGGAAGGTCTCGCCCGTGATCTCCTTCAACGCCCACGAGACATCGCGCCGCAGTGCACTCCACATCTTCCATTTTGATTCCCAATAGCTAGCGGGCGGGTTGCTGGCGCCGTCGACGCTCGCCGGAGCCGGTGCCTGCAGCTCTTCGCACAGTGTACGCACCACGGAGCGATCTCGTGTTCGCACCTGGCCAAAGTAGCGTACACACGCGCGCGTTATGTTCTCGTTCTTATACTTGCGGAAGAGCGAGGCGACATCCTTGTGAATCTTTGTGTATCCCAGCGCGCCCAATGAATGGATCACATTTGCATAGACCTTGGGTTTGTCCTCGCGCAGGGCTTTGTTCTTGAATGCTCTGCCCAGCACTTTTGTGGCCTGCTTCTCGCCGGGGAAGTTGGCGAGCAACAGGGCAGCGGACTGTTGAACCATCGACTCGCGGGCCAGATACAAGCCTGCGATCTCGTCACGCTTCACCAAGCCGAGCTCGTCCGCCTCGACCTTGGAAACGGCCTTGTCGACCTTGGTCAGCTTGTAGGTCAAAGCCTCACACGCAACGGGCAGCAACTCCGGGTTGTCGAATGCCAACATGGCCTCGATAGCCACTCGCAGGTTGCGCGCGTCTTGAGACTTCTTGGCCTTGCGATGACTACTGAGGAGCGTAGTTAGCTCGTCCTGCTTGGCAGTACGGACAGCTTCGTCCGCGAGCTTAGTCTCGCCTTGCTGCGGGGGGGCTGTTGTGCTGCGTGGCGATGGCAAATGCGTGCTCGCCGATGAATCGCGGGTCATCAGTGCTGAACAAACAAGAAGGCAAGCAAGCAGAGTCTTACGGTCAGGGGAAATCATGTCCGTCTCCTCGATGGGGGCCTCTGCTTAGTCTAGCAGGCAACTCGATGTGTCGTCAGTCACACGCTTCGGCTCGACCTCTTCACAGTCAAGTGAACCTCTTCGCAGCGACAGAGCGCGGCCTGCGCGCTTTTCGATTTACTAATGGACCGTCCCGTGCGCGTAAAGGCTGCGCTCCTACGCCCGGCGGATCATCAGGGATCGTCTGCCGGGACGAAGGTGTCGCGGAGACTCACTCAACTCACACCCATTGCTGTGGAGTCAGGGCTACGGGTAGTAAGTCGGCGCTCCAGGTCCGACCGGGAAGCCCAAGCCGAATACCCACACATAGAAGAGCACGATCCAGCCCAGCAGGAACGCGATCGAGTACGGGATCATCGTCGCGATCAACGTGCCGATCCCGAGCTTCTTGTCGTACTTCATCGCGAAGGCCAGGATTAAGCCGAAGTAGCTCATCATCGGCGTGATGATGTTCGTCGTCGAATCGCCGATGCGATAGGCCGCTTGGATGACCTGTGGGCTGTATCCGACAGTCATCAGCATGGGCACGAAGACCGGGGCCGTGACCGCCCACTGCGCAGATGCGCTGCCCAGCATCAAGTTCACCAGGCAGCACATAAGAATGAATGGCAGGAACACGAGCGGTCCCGTCAGGTTCCATGCCTGCAGCTGTGCTGCGCCAGTCACTGCGCAAATCTTGCCGAGCTCGGACCACTTAAAGAAGGCCACGAACTGTGCCGCAAAGAAGACGAGCACCAAGTACAGCCCCATCGAACTCATCGCCTTGGACATGCCATCGATGACGTCGCGATCGGTTTTCATTGAACCGGTGACGCGGCCATAGACAATTGCCGGAATGACGAAGAAGGCGAAGATCAGCGCGACAACGCTCTTCAGCATCGGCTTCAGATCCTGCACGAGGCTCGGGTTGTCCGCAGGGTCTCGCAGCCAACCGTTCTCGGGCAAAGTCAGAGCGAGCAAGCCCAAGATCATCACACCGATGGTCAAGAAGGCCATGCGCAAGCCCTTGCGTTCGACGGGCGAGAGCGCTCCCATGCCATCAGCAAGCTCGCCGACGTTGTCATCCGCGCGCGAAGGGTCGAAGGCGCCCAGCTTGGGTTCGACGATAAGCGTCGTGACCAGTGTGCCGACGACGGTGATCAAGAGAGTGCTGATGCACATGAAGTAGTAGTTGGCGGTCGCTAGTACTTCTAGTTTGGCCCCGAGAGCGAAGTCCGGGTTGATGATCTCGGCTGCCTCAGTGGTGATGCCTGCCAGCAGAGGGTCGACTGTGCCGATCAGAATGTTCGCGGAGTACCCGCCCGACACTCCTGCGAAGGCAGCTGCGAGCCCGACCAACGGGTTGCGACCCACCGAGTGAAAGACCACTGCTGAAAGGGGAATCAGCACGACGTAGCCCATCTCGGATGCCGTATTCGAAACGACGGCCGCGAAGACGACGACGGCCGTCAATAAGCTGCGCGGCGCGCCCAACACCAACGAGCGAATGCCGGCCGCGAGCAAGCCTGAACGTTCGGCCACGCCGACACCGAGCAAGGCGACCAACACCGTGCCAAGTGGCGCGAATGATGTGAAGTTCGTGACCAGGCCCATTGCAATGCGCCGTAGACCCTCCGGGTTCATCAAGCTGACGGCACGAATGATGCCGTCATCCGCACGACCCTTGGCGCCGGCGGGACGCGGGTCGATGACTTGCCATTCGAAGTAGCCGGCAATGCCTGACAGTAGGAGGATGCCGACACAGATCAGCGCGAAGAGCGTGACCGGGTGAGGCAGCAAGTTGCCTAGGAACTCGACGAAGGTCAGGAAGCGCGCGAATAGACCCGGCTTCTTGGGGGAGGCTTGCTTGGTGGGGGGCTCGGCTGTCATCGGCGCTAACCTAGCGAGGCGGCGGCGATGCGAGGCGGGTTTCTTTTGCTTTGTGGGAGGCGTGTGGAAGCAGGGTCACTCGCCATCGCTACGTGCGCGCTGTTACCTCCTTGAGCCTGAGCTCAAGCGTGAGCGCAAGACCGGCTCAGGATCCCGCCGATGCAAGGCGCCAACGGTCATTCCTCAGCAAGCCACTCCATCAGTACGGTCTCGCTGCCATCCTCGTTGGCAATCCTCTTCGCCTCACGCATGCCAGCCTTCCGGCACACCCCTTGGGATGCATGATTGTCCGGGGCGATGGTCGCGATCACACGGCCAATACCAAAAGCTTCCGCTCCATACTTCAGCAGCGCGGTCGCCACCTCAGTCGCGATCCCGAGGCCCCAATGAGATCGTAGATACGCATACTTGATCTCTGTTTCCGCCTGACCGCCCGGATGTACGAGTCCACAGAAGCCAATGACGAGCCCTGTTTCCTTCTCTTCGACAACGGACATGCCATAGCCGCGCAGCTCGTAGTTCTTTGCTGTGATATCTACCCAAGACGCACAACCCGCGCGCTTAATCGGCTGCCCATCATCCACCCAGCGCATTGCCTCCGGATCGCCATAAACCTGAAAGAGCATCTCCTCGTCGCCCGGCCCCATGTGGCGAACCCGCAGTCGTTCCGTTTCGAATATCATTGATTCGTAGTCTGAAGTCACGTGTCCCGGCGAAGTGGTGATTGATGGTCAGTTCGCGACGGCATCTCTCGCAACACAGTATTTCGTCAGCTCTGGCCGAGCTAGCACATTCAGTCGGCCCGAGCACGGCGTACCCGATTTGCCATCGTTGATGTCCGATCAGCAGCCCGCTGACTCGCAGCGCCACCTTCGCGAGTGAAGCACTCGGCGTGAGCACGGGCGCTAGATGCACGCCGACAAGTGGCCACAGCCGAGTCGTGGGCCACACCGCTCGCCAACTCTGTCCTATTCCGTGCGTGCGTGGCTCGGCCCACTTATGCTCTCGATCGTGCCCCAGGCCAAAGTGAGAAACTGATGATGAAACTCGGCTCCCCTTTCTTCGCAATCGCGACTCTCGTTCTTGTCGGTAGCAGCTCGTCAGCCCTGCCGAACGGAGAGCTGAAGATTCGCAAGAACTCCCGCGTCGTTCTCATGGGGAACGGCACCGGCTCCCGCATGTTGCACTTCGGCCATTTCGAGACAGGCATGCACTTGCGCTATCCCGATCATAATCTGGTCATCCGTAACATGTGCGACGAGGGCAACACGCCCAGCTTTCGTCCGCACTCGGGACGCAAGAACCAGCTTGGCTTCCCTGGCGCCGAGGCCTTTCACCATCTGTACTCGGACTCGAACATTGCCGAGGGTATCGGCCACTTCGAGACCGAAGAGGAATGGCTTACGCGTTTGCAGCCTGATGTGCTGATCGCCTTTTTCGGTTTCAACGAGTCGTTCCAGGGGCGCGCTGGCCTCGACAATTTTCGGGCCGAGCTCGACGCCTATCTGAAGCACACGCTCAGTCAAAAATACAACGGGCGCAAGGCACCGCAGTTGGCGTTGGTGTCTCCGACGGCCTATCAGGACCGCTCCGCGACGATGAATGTGCCGGACGGTAGGCTCGAGAACGCGAACCTGGCTGCCTATACCGCCGTCATGGAAGCCGTCTCCGCCGAGCACGAAGTGCACTTTGTGAACGCATTCAATGCTTCACTCGAGTGGCACGATAGCTCGCGCCGAGCGCTGACGGCTGATGGTGCGTTGTTCAACGATGCGGGCTACGAGCGTTTGTCAGCCTTCCTGGTCGAAGAGCTCTTCGGCGAGTGGAACAGACAGCCTAATGCGCACGCGAATCTCGTCGCCGAGGCCGTGACCGAGAAGAACTGGTTCTGGATCAACGACTTCAAAATGCCGAACGGCGTGCACGTCTTTGGTCGGCGCTACAACCCCTTCGGTCCCGCGAACTATCCCTTCGAAATCGAGAAGATCCGTGAGATGACGGTGATTCGCGACGAAGCAATCTGGGAGGCATTACAGGGACACAAGCTGGATTTGTTGGCTCTGGATGCAATGACCTCTGAACTGCCCGAGGTCGA
The DNA here is from genome assembly GCA_047611405.1 of Planctomycetota bacterium. GTDB lineage: Bacteria > Planctomycetota > UBA1135 > UBA1135 > JBLFWN01. The sequence goes on from JBLFWN010000127.1 coordinate 12,832, forward strand.
TACCAACTACAAGGCGGGCGGAAAGAACGGCACGCTCTCCTTCCTGAAGGGTGAGGAAGCCCTCGCGACGATCAAGGTGCCCGCTGGCTACAAGCTCGAGCAGTGGGCGACGGAAGACGAGTTCCCCGACCTCGCGAACCCGGTGCAGATGTCATTCGACAACAAGGGCCGCTTGTGGGTCGCGACGATGCCGAGCTATCCGCACTACCGGCCCGGTGATCCCAGGCCCGATGATAAGCTGTTGATCCTCGAGGACACCGACGGCGACGGTAAGGCCGACAAGCAAACCGTCTTTGCGGACAAGCTGCACCTACCGATGGGTTTCGAGTTCGCACCGGAAGGTGTGTACCTGTCGCAAGGCATCAACTTGGTGCTGCTGCAGGATCGTGACGGTGACGATCATGCGGATCGTCGCGAAGTCATCATGAGCGGCTTCGATGATCACGATACGCACCATGCGATTGGTGCCTACTGCGCGGATCCGTCCGGTGCGCTTATGATGTGCGAGGGAGTCTTCCTGCGTACGAATGTTGAAACGGCCTACGGTCCGGTCAGAGGTACGAACGGCGGCTTCTATCGCTACGCACCGCAGCGCCGCCACTTGGAGCGTCATGCACAGTTGTCGATTCCGAACCCTTGGGGCATCGCATTCGATGACTGGGGTCAGCACTTCTTCATCCACACTTCCGGGCCGAAGACAGAATGGATGCTCCCAGGTTCGGTCAAGCCTCGTTACGGCGTTTCCTCACCCGGCAGCCGCGACTTGATCGAGACGGCGCATCGCGTGCGCCCGACCTCCGGTATCGAGTTCCTGTTTAGCAGCCACTTCCCGGACGATGTCCAGGGCGACATGCTGATCAATAACAGCATCGGCTTCCTGGGGACCAAGCAACACCGCATGATGGATGCGGGCACAGGCTACGAGACAAAATGGCGTCAGGACCTGACGGTATCCACGGATGGAAACTATCGCCCCGTGGACATTGAAGTCGCGCCGGATGGATCGCTGTACATCGTCGATTGGCACAACCCGCTGATCGGTCATATGCAGCACAACGCGCGTGACCCGCATCGTGACCACGGTCACGGACGGATCTATCGCATTACCTACCCGAGCCGCGCTCTCGTCGAACCGGCCAAGGTCGCAGGTGCTTCCATCGAGCAGCTACTCGAAAACTTGAAGCTGCACGAGTACCGCTCTCGCTATCGTTCGCGTCGCGAACTGCGTGGCCACAAGCCCGAAGTGGTCTTGCCCATTTTGGCCGACTGGGTCGCTGGCTTGGATGCGGAAGATCCGAAGTTCGAGCATCACCTGGTCGAGGCTTTGTGGGTCAGCTGGGGACTCGATCGCATTGACGAAGGCTTGCTGCGTAGACTCCTTCATGCTGACGACTACCGCGCCCGTGCCGCCGCAGTGCGCGCGGTGCGTTACAACGGCCACCGCATCGACGATCAAGCCGAACTCTTGGAACACGCCGCCGCCGATGAGCACGGCCGCGTCAAGATGGAAGCCATTGTCGCCGCTTCGTGGATCGATCGAGACGAGGGCCTCGCTGTTCTCGCTCAATCGACGAGTCATCTGAAGCCGAAGCCGATCGAGGCCAATGCGAATGTACGCATCGAGCAGGACGGCCGCTTGATCCAAGTCAGCCACCCTGCCATCGCCAGCGGCAAAGTCAGCTCATTCAAAATGTCCGTTGCAGGTAACCAGAAGATTATCAATCTGGCCGAAATGGAGATCCTGAGTGGCGGCGAAAACGTTACGGGCAAGGCAACGCTGACGCAGTCTTCGGAATACAACGGTGGCGAGCATCCGATCGGCAATTTGGTCGACGGTAACAAGGGAAACTTCTCGCACACCAGCACCGAAAACAACCCTTGGATCGAGGTGCGCTTTGACAAGCCGATCGCGATCGACGAGGTCAAAATCTGGAACCGGCCGGGTTTCGAGACGCGCTTCACTCCCGCTCAAGTTGCCTTCTTTGATGGCAAGAAGACCTTGGTTTCGCTCGATGTGAAAATCGAGAAGCCGACCATCTTCGGTGACACTTGGCTGGATGCGCCTTACAAGACAGCGATGGCGCACCTGAACAACCAGTCCATCGTGGAAGAGGTTGTCGTCGAGATACCGGACCACTTGAAGGGCGACGCTCGCACGATGTACGTCGAAGGGGCTGAGATCTTCGCCCGTGACGGACACTGCTCGACTTGTCACCAACCCGATGGCTTGGGTCTACAAGCCGCGGGCTTCCCTCCTCTGGCGGGAACTGAGTGGGCGATCGGAGACGAAGATCGACTGATCCAGTTGACGCTCAACGGCCTGCTCGGACCCATCGAGGTTTCCGGCAAGCACTATCCTGGGCTCGTTCCGATGACGCCTTTCGCCGGTTTGCTCGACAACAACGAGATCGCGGCGGTCCTGACCTATGTGCGCTCTTCCTGGGGTAACCAAGCTTCGGTGATCACAGCCGAGAAGGTCGAACAAGTGCGTGTCGCGACCCAATCGAAGGTCGGGTTCTACTCGCCCGACGAATTGATGGGCGGCGCGGCAACGACCTCACGCGCCTTCGTGAAGATGTGGAGCATGACCGACTTCGAGAGCTCACTCGACGGCCAGATGTCTGGCCGCGACCTCGAGAATGGCAAGGCGATGTTCGCGGTCGCGAGTTGCACTAACTGCCACAACATCGAAGGCCAAGGTGCGAACGTCGGCGCCGACCTGTCGAGTGTCGCCAAGCAGTACAGGGCCGAGGAGATCCTGCGTCACATCCTTGAGCCTTCGTGGAAGATCAAAGACACCCACCGTTTGTTCTCGATCGAACTAGAGGATGAGTCCTTCTACAACGGGCTTATCGTCGAGCGCACGAGCGATACGCTTCGTGTGGCCGAAGACATTCAGAAGCCCGAAGATACCGTCACTCTCGCGCTGGGCGATGTGATCGAGATCCGGTCGTTGGAGGTCTCCGCTATGCCGAGTGGCTTGTTGATCACGCTGGACCAGGGCGAGGTGCTGGACCTGCTCGCGTACATTGTCGCGAACGGCAAGCAGTGAGTGGCACTCGCTATGGGGGAGCTGGGTCTTAGATCCGCGGCTCCTCCAGTACCCGTTATGCAAACGGCCCCGTGTCCGCCTTGGCGAGCACGGGGCCGTTTGCTTTGGCGGCGTCTGTTGCGCAGCGATCAATGCTGGATCAAGAAGTCGATCTCGTTCGTGAGTCCAGTGGGAAAGTTCGACTGCGGATCGCACGACCAGTGCTGCGCAAAGACCCGCGTACCTGCTGTCAGGCTCTGATCGATACCTGACTGGATGTGGGCATTCATGTCAAAGCTGTGCATGCCCGTTCCATCGATCGGCGGAAGGCTACCACCAGCGTTCATCACGGCTGTGCGCCAGATCGGAGCCGCGATACATAAAGTCACGTCCTGGAAGGGGAGGCTGTACTCGCCTAGTCCATAGAAAAGCCGCGAGGGTTGACCACGGACTCCTTGCATGTACTCAAGAGCCAGATCGTCCAGGTCAGGGAAGAGTAGTACAGCGCGCCACGCCAGCAGGTCACGCCACGAACCGCATCCAGTGCCGCACAGTTTGGCCTGTGCCCCGTGTTCGTCGCGGCGCCGCCCTCGACTTCGAAGGCACTAGGCAATCCATTCGGCAAGCCGGACTCCCCCGTCAATTTAATCCGTTCCAGTACACTCGTATGTACGCGGACGGGAGCGACGTGTCGTTGTGCGCAGAGTGCGCTGACATGACGGGGGCGGTAGCGATAGTAGACGCAGACTCCAGAACAAGAGTCGTGTAAGCGTCTTGCTGCACTGCGCTCTTGCTCGATGCGTTCCTTATGTGTGGCATCGAAGCGAAAATCACAGGTCTCCGCCTTCTGCAGCATCCAATGCAGTGGTTCGAGAGACAGGGATGCGCGCGTGTAGCCGCCTCCGACATCCGCATGTATACCGGCAAACCAGACCTGTTCGACTGTTTGATTTTTCTTCTTGTCGCGCTCGTCCCATAGCACCGGATGAAAGCTATGGCGTTCGTCGTCCAGGGCGACTGCGTGGTAGGCGTTGGTGACTCTCTCGCTGAGTTGGAAGTCCTTGAAGCGAGTTACTGCGAAGCGCCTTAGCAGCGGAATCTTGTCTAGAAAGCCGGAAAGCCACGCGAGAGCCTTTTTGGCTTCGTCGATCGGAGGCCCGTACGCATCGACCGTGTCCCAAGCGCCGACGAAGTGGGTCGACACATTCGGATCAGTGCTGTTCGGCTTCGCGCTTGCCCCGTAGGTTTGCTTGAAGCCTTGGGCGCAGTGCAATCCCCGTCGATGGCCTGCGTGCGCTTGTAGATGTTCCAGGCTTGCTTGGCTCGGCTGTGCAGGGTCTTGTTTTCTGGCCCAGCCTGCGCCGGAATGCCGCAGCGGGCGATCAAGCCCGCCAGCAGCCGCACAGTGAATGCACCTCGGCTGAACCCGAAGACGTAGATGCGGTCGCCCGGACGATAATTCTGTGCGAGCCATGCGTAGAGCTGCAAAACGTTCGCTTTGAGGCCATAGCCAAAGTCACCGCCCATGATCTTGAGCCATTGGTAGTTGCTGGTGCCGACGCCGTCATCGTGCGTCGCGAGTTGAGTGGCTTCGCCGTCAGCGGCTCTGCGATTGATCGCCTCATGGAGCGGCCACACATTAGTTCCATTGGCGCGGCCGGCTCTGTTGCCTGTGCCATCCGAACACAGGATCAGGTTGCGGGGTGCGCGTGCTTGATCTCTCTCGGCCATGCTCCTTTCCTTGAGTCTCGGGAAGGGGCTTCGAACTACCCTCCGATTCGAAGCCGGAAGCACTGTACTGCGAGACAACTCTGACCGCACGAGCAGG